>NZ_JAUHPZ010000004.1:0-217065 GCF_030418375.1 Demequina lignilytica | reverse complement strand
GGGAGCCGCGCAGGGCCCGCGGGGGCCCGCGCCGCGGGCCCGGACGGCACGGAGGCCCGGCCACCTCGCGGTGACCGGGCCTCCGGATGCTCAGGGAGCGATCAGACCGTCACGGGCTCGACGCCGGTGCCGGGCTCGCCGGCCTCGACGGGCGCGCCCTCGGCGGCAAGGTTAGCCCGCAGCTTCGCACCCAGGTCGGCGTCGACGTTGGTCCAGTACTGGATCGCGCGCTCGCGGATCTCGTCCGACTTCACCGCACCGACGTGGCCGGTGATCTGCTCGAGGATGTGGGCCTTGCCCGCGTCGTCGAACACCTCGCGGTACATGGTGCCGGCCTGACCGAAGTCGTCGTCCTCGGCGTGCAGGGTGGCGGCGGCGCGGACCAGCTCGCCGTCCGACTCCCAGTTCCCCGCGTCACCCGCACGCTCGGCGTCGGCGTGCGCGCCGCCCACCGAGTTGGGGGCGTAGACCGGGGTCGAGGCCGAGGCGAACGAGTAGCGCATCGCGCCGTCCTTCGCGTACGAGTGACCGTTGGCGTCCGCGGCGTGCGGCGAGTTCACGGGCAGGTCGGCGTGGTTGGTGCCCACGCGGTAGCGGTGCGCGTCGGCGTAGGAGAAGATGCGCGCCATCAGCATCTTGTCGGGCGAGGCGCCGATGCCGGGGACGAAGTTCGACGGGGCGAACGTCGCCTGCTCGATCTGCGCGAAGTAGTTCTCGGGGTTCTTGTTGAGCTCCATCACGCCCACCGGGATCAGCGGGTAGTCGCCGTGCGGCCACACCTTGGTGAGGTCGAACGGGTTGAAGCGGTAGGTCTTCGCGTCCTCGTAGGGCATGATCTGCACGAACAGGTCCCAGCGCGGGAAGTCGCCGGCCTCGATGTGCTCGTAGAGGTCGCGGATGTGGTGGTCGCCGTCCGAGCCCGCGAGCTGGCCGGCCTCCTCGATGGTGAGGCCGTGCACGCCCTGCTGGCTCTTGAAGTGGTACTTCACCCAGAAGCGCTCGCCCTCGGCGTTGATCCACTGGTAGGTGTGCGAGCCGTAGCCCTGCATCTCGCGCCACGAGCGGGGCAGGCCGCGCTCGCCCATGAGCCAGGTCACCTGGTGCGCCGACTCGGGCTGGAGCGTCCAGAAGTCCCACTGCATGTCGTTGTCGCGCATGTGCGAGCCCGGCAGGCGCTTCTGCGAGCGGATGAAGTCGGGGAACTTGATGCCGTCGCGGATGAAGAACACGGGGGTGTTGTTGCCCACGAGGTCGTAGTTGCCCTCGGTCGTGTAGAACTTCAGCGCGAAGCCGCGGGGGTCGCGCCAGGTGTCGGGCGATCCGTGCTCGCCGGCCACCGAGGAGAAGCGTGCGAGCATCTCGGTCTGCACGCCGTCCTGGAACAGCGCCGCGCGGGTGTACTTCGCGATCTCCGGGTTGGTGGTGGTGAACGTGCCGAAGGCGCCGCCGCCCTTGGCGTGGACCACGCGCTCCGGGACGCGCTCACGGTTGAACTGCGCGAGCTTCTCGACCAGATAGTGGTCGGTCAGCGCGGTGACGCCGTTGTTGCCGACGGTCAGCGAGTGCTGGTCCGAGGCGACCGGTGCCCCGGAGTTGGTGGTGGTGAACTTCTCCGACATGGGAGCGCTCCTTAGCTTGCGGTAGGTGGCGGGGGACGTTCAGATGGCGGGCGACGGCTCGGGGGTGGCCTCACGTGCACGGGTGCACGCCTGGCACAGGCCCCAGAAGACGACCTCCGCCTCGACCACGGCGAAGCCGTGATCGACGCTGGGGGTGAGGCAGGGCGCGTGACCGACGACGCAGTCGACGTCGGCGATCACGCCGCAGCCGCGGCACACCACGTGGTGGTGGTTGTCGCCCACGCGCAGCTCGTAGCGCGCGGGGTGGTCGCCGGGCTCGATGCGGCGGGCGAGGCCGTGGTCCGCGAGGTCGTGGAGCACGTTGTAGACGGCCTGCTTCGAGGTGGTGGGCAGGACCCGCGCGACGGCGGAGTAGAGCTCGTCGGCCGAGCCGTGCGGGTGGCCCTCGAGCGCCTCGACCACGGCGACGCGGGGCTCGGTGACGCGCAGGGACGCCTCCCTGAGGAGGGCGCGCGCGTCGGTGGAGGACATGGGTGGAAGCCTAGCCCCTTCTTTTGATTGATTCAAATGATGGCGTCCGGTCGCGGGACGATGCCCGGCGCACCAGGATGGAAGGCGAGGCGCCGGGCACCCGCCCGCCGCCGCATCGTCCCTGCAGATCGGTACCTGTCCAACGAACGGCGATAGCGGGTTGAACGTGACCTTGGACCCGCGCCGGGAGATACCCCGGGGGATATCGTCGTGCTCAGATCCCATACCCCAGGAGGCATCATGAAGCTGGTCGTCGTCGGCGGTGTCGCCGCCGGAGCATCCACCGCGGCACGGGCGCGTCGTCTCGACGAGTCCGCCGAGATCGTCGTCTTCGAGCGCGGCCACCACGTGTCGTTCGCGAACTGCGGCCTGCCGTACCACGTGGGAGAGGTCATCTCGGAGCGGTCGCGCCTGCTGCTGCAGACGCCCGAGAGCCTGCGCGAGTCGCTCAACATCGACGTGCGCATCGCCACCGAGGTGGTCGCGATCGACCGCAAGAAGAAGACGGTGACCGTCCGCGAGGTCGACTCCGGCAAGGAGTACACCGAGACCTACGACAAGCTCGCGCTGTGCATGGGCGCGGAGGCCGTCCGCCCGCCGCTGCCCGGCATCGACCACCCCGCGGTCGAGGTGCTGCGCCGGATCGGCGACATGGACCGCATCAAGCACCGCCTCGACACCGCGGTCGCCGCCCAGAAGAACGGCAAGCGCGGCACCGTGACCGCGGTCGTGGTGGGCGCCGGCTACATCGGCCTCGAGATGGCGGAGAACCTCCACCACCGCGGCGTGCGCGTCGAGGTGGTCGAGCTCTCCGACCAGATCCTGCCGCCCGTCGACCACGAGATCGCGACCCCCGTCGAGCAGCACCTGCGCATGCGGGGCATCGGACTGCACCTCTCGACCGCAGCGGCGGCCTTCCAGCCGCTGTCGGACAAGGACGGCGACGAGCGGGTCAGCGTCGAGCTCAACTCCGGCACCGTCCTCAAGGCCGACCTGGTGATCCTCGCCGCGGGCGTGAAGCCCGCCGTGGAGCTGGTCAAGGCGGCCGGCCTGGAGCTGGGCGACCGCGGCGGTATCAAGGTCGACCTGCACATGCAGACCTCCGACCCCGACATCTACGCCGCGGGCGACGCCGTCGAGACCCCCCACCCGGTGCTCCCCGGCGCGTACCTCGCGCCGCTCGCCGGCCCGGCCAACCGTCAGGCCCGCGTCGCCGCCGAGAACATCTGCGGCCGCGAGACCGAGTACAAGAGCACCCAGGGCACCAGCATCGTCAAGGTGTTCGACATGGTCGCCGGCGGCACCGGCGCGACCAAGCGCCAGCTGGACGCCGCGGGCGTCGAGCACCGCGTGGTCCACGTGCACCCCTCGGGCCACGCCGGCTACTACCCCGGCACCGCGATGATGCACATCAAGGTGCTGTTCTCCCCGACCGACGGCACCATCTACGGCGCCCAGGCCTGCGGCTTCGACGGCGTCGACAAGCGCCTCGACCTGTTCGCCATGGCGATCCGCGCCGGCATGACCGTGTTCGACCTCGAGGAGCAGGAGCTCGCCTACGCGCCGCCGTTCGGCTCCGCGAAGGACCCGGTCAACATGGCCGGCTTCGTGGCCTCGAACACCATCCGCGGCGACTTCACCCTCTGGTACCCGGAGGAGTGGCCGCTCGCCGACGGCGCCCGCCTGGTCGACGTCCGCACCCCCGAGGAGTACGGCATCCACCACCTCCCCGGCGCGGAGAACGTCCCGCTGGCCACGTTCCGCGAGGCGGTGAAGGGCTGGGAGGACAAGGACCAGCCGATCCGCCTGTACTGCGCCGTGGGCTTCCGCTCCTACCTCGCCCACCGGATCCTGGTGCAGAACGGGTTCACCGACGTCGCGACGCTGTCGGGCGGCTCGACCACGTTCGGCCACGTCCACGACAACCCGGCCGACCAGTACACCGCGCAGCCCCCGATGGAGAACTACGCGGAGAAGGTCTCGGTCGCCTCGGCGGTCGCGGCGGCCACCGGCCAGGTCCAGGACCTCGACTGCACCGGCCTGGCGTGCCCCGGCCCGATCATGCGCCTCGCGAACGCGATGAAGGAGGCGAACGCGGGCGACGAGATCCGCGTGACCGTCTCCGACCCGGGCTTCGCGCTCGACGGTCCCGCCTGGGCCTCGAAGAACGGCCACACCCTGGTGGCGCTCGAGCCGAAGGGCCCGGGCTTCGTCGGAACCTTCCGCAAGGGCGGCGTCGAGCCGGTCCGCACCGGCGCGACGTCCTCGGGAGCGAACAAGACCTCGATGGTCGTCTTCAGCGGCGACCTCGACAAGGTGCTCGCGGCGTTCATCATCGCCAACGGCGCGGTCGCGATGGGCGACGAGGTCTCGATGTTCTTCACCTTCTGGGGCCTCAACGCGCTGCGCAAGACGGACCCGCCCAAGCGCGAGAAGAAGATGATGGACAAGATGTTCGGCGCCATGATGCCGCGCGGCGCCGAGAAGCTGACCCTGTCGCAGATGCACATGGCCGGCGCGGGCACCGCGATGATCAAGAACGTCATGAAGCAGAACGACGTCCCGTCGCTGCCCGAGCTGATCAAGTCGGCCCAGGACGGGGGCGCCCGCCTGCTCGGCTGCACCATGACCATGGATCTGCTGGGGATGTCGCAGTCCGACCTGCTCGACGGCGTCGAGCTCGCGGGCGTCGCGACCTTCCTGGGCGAGGCGAACGAGAGCGGCACGACGCTGTTCATCTGACGCCGCACGGATCTCGAACCGTCACGCCGCATCGTCCCTCCCCGGGACGGTGCGGCGTCGGCGCGTCGCCCGCAGATCCGTGCGGAGCAGTTCGGGGGTGGCGAGCGGGTCAGGCGTCGACGCGCGCGCCCTTGTCCGCCGGGGTGCGCACGAACATCAGCAGCACCATGCCCGCCGCGACCACCGCGATCACGCCGAGCGTTCCCCAGATGGTGCCGCCGAGCAGCGCGATGGTGCCGGCCCACATCGCGGGCGCCATGAACGATGCGGCGCGGCCGGTGGTGGCGTAGAGGCCGAAGACCTCGGCCTCGCGGCCGGACGGGGCCACGCGCGCGAGCAGCGAGCGCGACGCCGCCTGCGCGGGGCCGACGCAGGCGCTGAGGAGGAGCCCGAAGAGCCAGAACACCCACGCGCCGGTCGTGTGGAGGATCACGATGACGATGCCGGAGACCACGATGGTGCCGAGCGCGGCGAGGATGACGATGCGGGGGCCGAGGCGGTCGTCGAAGCGCCCGGCGACGATGGTGGACAGGCCGGCGATCAGGTTGGCCGCGATGCCGAAGATGATCACCTCCTGGTCCGAGAAGTCGAACGCGACGGCCGCGATGACCGCGCCGAAGGTGAAGACGCCCGCGAGGCCGTCCCGGTACACCGCGCTCGAGAGCAGGAACCACAGCGTCCCGCGCGCGTCGCGCCACAGCTCGCGCAGGTCGGACCACAGCACCGCGTAGCCCTGGATCAGGCCCACCCGGGGACGCTCCGACGCCTTCGCCTCCGGGACGTGCACGAACAGCGGCCACGCGAACGCGACCGTCCACACCGCGCACCCGACCGCGATCAGGCGGTAGGCCATCCCGTTCGAGGTGTCCATGCCGAACCAGTCGAACAGGTCGAGCACCACCACGATCACGAGCGCGACGATCCCGCCCATGTATCCGAGGCCCCAGCCCAGGCCGGAGACGCGGCCCATGGTGGACGGCGTGGAGACCTCGACGATCATCGCGTTGTAGTTCACGCCGGCGACCTCGCCGACGATCGCTCCGAACGCGATGAGGCCTACGCCGAGCCAGAAGAAGTCGGGCGACGCCTCGACGAAGTAGAGGCCGAGCATCGCGCCGACGAGCAGCAGGGTCATCCACCCCAGCCACGCCTTGCGGCGACCCGTCGCGTCGGCGCGCTGGCCGAGCACCGGCGCCAGCACCGCGATGAGGATGCCGCCCGCGGTGAGGCCCCATCCCAGGCCGGAGGTGAGCTGGTCGATCGCGGCGTCGTACTCGGGAGCGCCCTTGCCCAGGGCCGCGATCTCCGGGTCGATGAAGCTGTCCTTGGTCAGGTACAGCGCCGTGAACACGAACGTGATGATGACGGTGTTGAACGGCTGGGTGGCCCAGTCCCACAGCGCCCAGGCCCACACCCGCTTCCGCGGGATGGGCGCGACGCCCTCGGCATCGGCGATCGACGGCAGTGTCGGCTGGTCGCTCATGGGGTCAGTGTGGCGCACCCGGGTGAACGGCGGGTGTCGAATCGCTGGGGCACGAATCTCTTCATGGGGCGGCTGAGCGACCCTACATCGACACGAATCGCTTCATGAGCGCGCCGAACCCGGGGCGAATGCCGACGCCGCACCGTCCCGGGAGGGACGATGCGGCGTCGGGTTCGAGACGTTGCGACGGCTACTCGCCGGCCTGGGCCTCCGGCTCCGGCCCCGCCTCGCCCTCGAGGGGCTCGTCGCCGTCGAGGTTGCGCTCGACGTTGCGCGCGATGCCGATGATGCGGTCGCCCTTGCCGGGCTTGGCGAAGATCACGCCCATGGTGTCGCGGCCCTTGGCCGGCACCTCACCCACGGACGAGCGCATGACCTTGCCGCCCTCCATGATCACGAGCACCTCGTCGTTGTCCTCGACCAGCAGCGCGCCGACCAGGTCGCCGCGCTCCTCCGCGAGCTTCGCGACCTTGATGCCCAGGCCGCCGCGGCCCTGGACCCGGTACTCGTCGACGGCGGTGCGCTTGGCGTACCCGCCCTCGGTGACCACGAACGAGTAGGAGCCCTCGGTGACCACGTCGAGCGCGAGCAGCTCGTCGTCGTCGCGGAAGCTCATGCCCTTGACGCCGGAGGTCGCGCGGCCCATGGGGCGTAGCGCATCGTCCGACGCCTCGAAGGTGAGCGACTGGCCCTTGCGCGAGACCAGCATGAGCCGGTCCTCGGGTGCGACCAGGCGCGCCGAGACCAGCTCGTCGGGCCGGGCCTCGCCGTCCTCGCCCTCGACCTCGCGCAGGTTGATCGCGATGAGGCCGCCGGAGCGGTTGGAGTCGTAGGAGCTCAGCTCCGTCTTCTTCACCAGGCCGCGCTTGGTCGCGAGCACCAGGTAGGGCTTGTCGTCGTAGGTGCGCAGGTCGAGGACCTGGGCGATCTCCTCGCCCGGCTGGAACGCGAGCAGGTTCGCGACGTGCTGGCCCTTGGAGTCGCGGCCGCCCTCGGGCAGCTCGTACGCCTTCGCGCGGTAGACGCGACCCAGGTTGGTGAAGAACAGCAGCCAGTGGTGGGTGGTGGTGACGAAGAAGTGCTCGACCGCGTCGTCGCTGCGCAGGGTCGCGCCGCGCACGCCCTTGCCGCCGCGCTTCTGGGCGCGGTATTGGTCCGAGCGGGTGCGCTTGACGTAGCCGCCGCGGGTGATGGTGACCACCACCTCCTCCTCGGCGATGAGGTCCTCCATCGAGACATCGCCCTCGAAGGGGCTGATCTCCGTGCGGCGGTCGTCGCCGTACCGGCGGACGATCTCGGCGAGCTCGTCGGAGATGATCGTGCGCTGGCGCGCATCCTTGGCGAGGATGTCCTTGAGGTCCGCGATCTCCGTCATGAGCGCGTTGTAGTCGTCGGTGATCTTCTGGCGCTCCAGGGCCGCGAGCCGGCGCAGCTGGAGGTTCAGGATCGCGGTCGCCTGGACCTCGTCGACGTCGAGCAGCTCCATCAGTCCCGCGCGGGCCTCGTCCACGGTGGGCGAGCGGCGGATCAGGGCGATGACCTCGTCGAGCGCGTCGAGCGCCTTGAGGTAGCCCTGCAGGATGTGCGCCTCGCGCTCGGCCTCGCGCAGGCGGTACGCGGTGCGCCGCTGGATGACCTCGAGCTGGTGCGCGGTCCAGTAGCGGATGAAGCCGTCGAGCGACAGGGTGCGCGGCACGCCGTCGACGATCGCGAGCATGTTCGCCCCGAACGTCTCCTGCAGCTGCGTGTGTTTGTAGAGGTTGTTCAGCACCACCTTCGCGACGGCGTCGCGCTTGAGCACCACCTCGAGGCGCTGGCCGGTGCGGCCGGAGGTCTGGTCGCGGATGTCGGCGATGCCGGAGACCTTGCCGTCCTTGACCAGGTCGGCGATCTTGATCGCGAGGTTGTCCGGGTTGACCTGGTACGGCAGCTCGGTGATCACCAGGCACATGCGGCCCTGGATCTCCTCGATGTTCACCACCGCGCGCATGGTGATGAGGCCGCGACCGGTGCGGTAGGCGTCCTCGATGCCCTTGCGGCCCAGGATGGTCGCGCCCGTGGGGAAGTCCGGACCCGGGATGCGCTCGATGAGCGCCTCGAGCAGCTCCTCGCGGCTCGCGTCCGGGTGGTCGAGGTGCCACTGGACACCCTCGGCGACCTCGCGCAGGTTGTGCGGAGGGATGTTGGTCGCCATGCCGACCGCGATCCCCGCGGAGCCGTTGACCAGCAGGTTCGGGAAGCGCGACGGCAGGATCGTGGGCTCCTGCTCGCGGCCGTCGTAGTTGTCCTCGAAGTCGACGGTGTCCTTGTCGATGTCCCGCACCATCTCCATGGCGAGCGGGGCCATCTTGCACTCGGTGTACCGCGAGGCCGCGGCGCCGTCGTTGCCGGCGGAGCCGAAGTTCCCCTGGCCGGTGATCAGCGGGTAGCGCAGCGACCACGGCTGCACCATGCGGACGATCGTGTCGTAGATCGCGCTGTCGCCGTGCGGGTGGTACTTGCCCATGACGTCGCCGACGACGCGCGAGCACTTCGAGAAGGCGCGGTCCGGGCGGTAGCCGCCGTCGAACATCGCGTACAGGACGCGACGATGCACGGGCTTGAGGCCGTCGCGGACCTCCGGCAGGGCACGGCCGACGATGACCGACATCGCGTAGTCCAGGTAGGACCGCTGCATCTCGGTGTTGAGGTCGACCGCCTCGATCCGACCGTGCTCCACGGTGTCGCCAGTCTCAGATGTCAAGGAACCTCACGTCCTTCGCGTTGCGCTGGATGAAGCTGCGGCGGGACTCGACGTCCTCGCCCATCAGCACGGAGAAGATCTCGTCGGCCTGGGCCGCGTCGTCCATGGAGACCTGGAGAAGGGTGCGCGTCGCCGGGTCCATCGTGGTGACGCGGAGCTCCTCGTGGTCCATCTCGCCCAGACCCTTGTAGCGCTGGACGCCGTTCTCCTTGGGGATCTTCTTGCCGTTCGCGAGCCCGTCCGCCATCAGGGCGTCGCGCTCACGGTCCGTGTACACGTACTCGTGCGGGGAGTTCGACCACTTGATCTTGTACAGCGGCGGCTGCGCGAGGTACACGTAGCCGGCCTCGATCAGCGGGCGCATGTAGCGGAACAGCAGGGTGAGCAGCAGCGTGCGGATGTGCTGGCCGTCGACGTCGGCATCGGCCATCAGCACGATCTTGTGATAGCGCGCCTTCGAGATGTCGAAGTCCTCGCCCATGCCCGCGCCGAACGCGGTGATGAGGCCCTGGACCTCCTGGTTCGACAGGGCACGGTCGAGCCGCACGCGCTCGACGTTCAGGATCTTGCCGCGGATGGGCATGATCGCCTGGTTGTACGGCTCGCGACCCTGCTTCGCGGAGCCTCCGGCGGAGTCTCCCTCGACGATGAAGATCTCGCACTCGGAGGGGTTGCGGCTCTGGCAGTCGCTCAGCTTGCCGGGCATGCCGCCCGACTCGAGCAGGCCCTTGCGTCGGGTGGCCTCGCGCGCCTTGCGGGCGGCGATGCGGGCCTGCGAGGCCTGGATCGCCTTGCGGATGATCTCCTTCGCCTCGTTCGGGTGCGCGTCGAACCAGTCGGTGAGCTGCTCCGAGACCACGCGCTGCACGAAGGTCTTGGCCTCGGTGTTGCCCAGCTTGGTCTTGGTCTGGCCCTCGAACTGCGGCTCGCCCAGCTTGACCGAGATCACGGCGGTCAGGCCCTCGCGGACGTCGTCGCCGGTGAGGTTGTCGTCCTTGTCCTTGAGGATCGACTTCTCGCGCGCGTACTTGTTCACCAGCGTGGTGAGCGCCGCACGGAAGCCCTCCTCGTGGGTGCCGCCCTCGGTCGTGGAGATGGTGTTCGCGTAGGTGAACACGGACTCCGAGTAGGCGTTCGTCCACTGCATGGCCATCTCGAGCGAGATCTTCTTCTCGGTGTCCTCGGACTCGAGGGAGATGACCTCGGCGTGGACCAGCTCCGCCTTCTTGGCCGAGTTGAGGTGGCCCACGTAGTCGACCAGGCCGCCGTCGTACCGGTAGGTCACGGTCCGCGACGTGGGGTGGTCCCCATCGTCCGCCGCATCGTCCTCGGGCGCGATGTGCTCAGGACGCTCGTCGGTGAGCGTGATTGAGAGGCCCTTGTTGAGGAACGCCATCTGCTGGAAGCGGGCGCGCAGCGTCTCGTAGTCGTAGTCGGTGGTCTCGAAGATCAGCGGGTCGGCCCAGAAGGTCTGCTGCGTCCCGGTCTCCTCGGTCGCCTCGCCCTTGACCAGCGTGCCCTGCGGCTTGCCGCCCTCAGCGAAGGCCTGGCGCCACACGTGGCCCTGGCGCTTGACCTCGGTCTCGACCTTGTAGGACAGCGCGTTGACCACCGAGATGCCCACGCCGTGAAGACCGCCGGAGACGGCGTAGCCGCCGCCTCCGAACTTGCCTCCCGCGTGGAGGATGGTCATGACCACCTCGACCGTCGGCTTGCCCTCGGTCGGGTGCATGTCGACGGGGATGCCGCGGCCGTTGTCCGTGACCTTGACGCCGCCGTCCTCCTGGAGCGTGACGGTGATCGTGTCGCAGTACCCGGCGAGGGCCTCGTCGACGGAGTTGTCGACAACCTCGTAGACCAGGTGGTGGAGACCGCGCTCACCCGTCGACCCGATGTACATGCCGGGGCGCTTGCGGACGGCCTCGAGGCCCTCCAGGACGGTGATGTTCTCGGCGCCGTAGGCGGGCTCGTTCGCCCGCTCCTCGCTATTCGCCACAGATTCGCCTTTCAAGCCGCTGACGCGCCCCGAGAGGGGTCGCGTCCTGTCTCAGGCCATTCTAGTGGCTCTGAGGGCCGATTCGCGGCGTTGCACAGGCATTTCTGCCCGCAGGGGACCACCCAGGCGCAAACGCTCTCAGCGAAGGCGCCGAGGAGCGGGCTCCCGCGACGCTCTCAGAGCGCGGTGAAGGCGAGCTCGGCGCCGTCGCCGGTCGACAGCTCGACCACCCAGGCGCCGGCCCCGCGTGCGTCGTCGGGGATGGCGAACAGCACGTTGCCTGTCGCGGTCTCGCCCGGCGCCAGCTCCGCGATCTCGTCGAGGTCGGCCGGGACCACCTGCCGCTCCGGGCTGAACGTGCGGCCGTCCTCGGCGCGGTAGGTCACGGACACGACCGCCCGCGGCACCACCGCGTCCCCGTCCCCGTTGCTCACGGTCACGGGCACCATCACGTAGCTCGTGCCGGCCGGCGCGGCCGAGTTGAACATGTTCTCCTGCGCGACCGCGTCGTCCGCCGCCCAGTCGGCCTGCCCCACCTCCACGGCGACGCCCGGCGCACCGCCGGCGAGGCTCAGCATCGCGGCGCCGATCCCGGTCGCGATCTGCCGGCGTCGGCGTCCGCCGTCGGGGGACGATGCGGTGGCCGGCTCGTTCCACGAGAGTCCGGCGACAAGGGTGTGCAGCTCGCTCATGGCGCTCTCCTCTCGACGCGTCGGTGCGCTGGTGAGACAACGATCGGGCACTGGGAGCGTTCCCGACGGCGATCGTGCACGATCTGTCGATCTGAGCTGACGAGCTGTCGCAACGCGACGGAGCCGTGACACCCTGAGGGATGTCACGGCTCCGTTGAGTGGACTCGCGCGCGGTCGGCTCGACTAGAGCCCCGTCACCAGGTAGACGGCGTCCGAACCGAAGAACGTCTCGACCGTCACAATCTCCGGCACCACGCCGGCGGGAAGCCCGACTGTGGTGTACCAGTTCATAGTCGTGCCGGCGGTCGCCTCGAGGTCCACGGTGGAGCGAAAGTCCGCACCGAGGAAGTCCGTGTCGGCGAAATCGTAGGTGTCGTCCACCGCTGCACCATCAGCCATCAGTCCGATCATGGGGAACGTCGCCCAGTTCGAGGTGGGGCCGTCCGAGATCGCGGTCGGGGTGGCCGTTCCGCTGATCACGGCGACCTTCTGGCCGTCGTCACCGGTGATCGCGTCGACGATGTCGATGCTGTCGAACGTGATCTCCCAGGAGTCCTCACCCTGCGCGACAGTCCACACGGTCGCGTCACCGAGCACGCCAGGGTTGTCCCAAGTGCCCACCGCGTCTGCAGCGGGCTCCTCGTCCACGTTCGACGTCGCCTCATCACCAGACGCGTCGTCCGTCTCACTGTCGACCACCCCGATGGTGCTCTGGTCGTCGAGCTCGTCCAGAGCATCATCAACGGCTGCGACGGTCGCAGCGTTCACGACGATCGCGATCACGATCGAAAGCGCCGAGAGGCTCGTGCCAACGATCGCCATGACCTTGCCAGCAGCCTTTCCCTTCACCGCCTGCACTATCGCGATGACGCCCAGGACCACGCCAACGAGCGCGATGACGATCGAGCCGATGTTCAGGATCGGGATCCATGCGCCGACGATGGCGACGATGCCGAGCACAAGCGCGGCAACCGCCAGCCCCTTCTTGGGCGGCAAGGTGGCTCCAGGTGCGGCGGGCGCGGGCGCGGTAGGTACGGGTGTCTGCTCTGACATGGTCTGCTCCTCAGCTGCCGCGCCCTCAGGAGCGACGTTTGTTCGTGTGATGCGCACGGAGGTAGGCGTGCGACAACGAACGGCGCGGATGCAGGCCCCCCATGCATTCCCCGTTGGCCCCGACACTTGGTCGCGATGCCTCAGGAGTCTTCTCGAGCCTATCGACGTCAGGTGGATAGAGGCGCCTCCGCCAACGTGCGATTCGTCACATCACCCCTGTTATATGGTCGTTATTGGCGAATCGTCACCCGTAGGTGTCGCGGGGTCCGCGCCCCTTCACCGACCGCGGGCCCTTGGTCCACGACCGCGCGGTCGGACCCAGCACCCGCAGCTCCGTCACGATCTCGCGGCCGAACTCCTCATTGATGCGGTGGCGGATCTGCCCGTTCATCAGCTGGAGCTGGGTCGCCCACGCCGTGGAGCTCGCCTTCACGGTGAGCACGCCGTCGTCGAAGCCGAGCGGCTCGCAGTGATCGGCGATGCGGTCGCCGATCACCTCGCGCCACCGGGCCGTCACGGAGGTCACCTCGATCTGCTCCGTCCAGCCCATGCGTCGCAGCAGGGACTCGACCGCGCCGCTCATCGGCTGGGGATCGCGGCCCGAGCCGTAGGGCTCCGTCGCCTCGCGCTTGGCGTGCTTGTCGCGTCGGGCCCGTCCCGCGCCCCGACGGGTCGCACCGCGCGCCCGGGCGGAGGCTCGGGCCCGCTCCATGGCGTCGCGCGCGAGCGTGGACGGGTCGGACGATGCGTCGGGTGCCTCGGGCGGATCGGCGTCGGGCTGGTCGTCGGTCATGCGTCGGCCCCGTCGAGGTGAGCGGGCTCCTCGCCCACGTGTCCCTTGGTCACCGGGATCACCGCGCCGGCGAGCGCCGCCGGCACGTCGTCGGCGACGGCCGCCGTGATGAGCACCTGGCTCGCCCGCTCGAGACGGGACGCGAGCGCGGAGCGCCGCGTCGAGTCGAGCTCGGCGAACACGTCGTCGAGGATCAGCACGGGCTCGCCGTCGTCCTCGGAGTCGGGACCCGTCTCCGACGTGAGCAGGTCGTACGTGCCGATGCGCAGGGCGAGCGCGCACGACCACGACTCGCCGTGGCTCGCATAGCCCTTCGCGGGCATCTCGCCCAGGCGGATCTCCAGGTCGTCGCGATGGGGACCCGCCAGGTTCACGCCGCGCTCGAGCTCCTTGGGACGCAGCTCTCTCAGCTGGTCGAGCAGCGCGCCGGCGAGCGCCGCGGAGTCGGGCTCGAGATCCGTGCCCAGGGACGTCGCGTAGGAGATGCGGCAGTCACCGCCGTCAGGGGCCACGTCGAGGTAAGCCGCCCACACGTGCGGCGCGAGCGCGGCGACCGCCCGGAGGCGCGCGGCGACGATCCGACCTCCGAGGTCGGCGAGCTTCTCGTCCCAGATGTCGAGCATGGTGAGATCGCCGCGCGCGTTCCTCGAGGTCTTCAGCATCGACCCGCGCTGACGCAGCACCCGGTCGTAGTCGGCGAGGTCGCCCGCAAGCGTGGGCTGCATTGCGACGCAGAGCTCGTCCATGAACTGGCGTCGGCCTCCGGGATCGCCCTTGACCAGGGAGAGATCCTCGGGAGCGAACAGCACGGTCCTCAGGATGCCGATGAGCTCGCGTGGCCTGACCTGCGCGCGTCCCAGCCGGGCCTGGTTCGCCCTGCCGCCCACGAGCGTGACCTCGAGCGCGAGGGAGCGCCCCGACTTCTCGACCTTGGCGCGCACCACCGCGCGCTCGGCGCCGAACCGGATCAGGGGTGCGTCCGACGCGACCCGGTGCGAGCCGAGCACCGACAGGTACCGGAGCGCCTCCACCAGGTTGGTCTTGCCCTGGCCGTTGCGACCGACGAACGTGGTGACGCCCGCGCCCAGCTCGACCTCGGCCTCGGCGTAGGAGCGGAAGTCGGCGAGCTGGAGGTGGGTGACGCGCACTACGAGGCGATACGGATGGGCACCAGCAGGTAGCGGAACTCGGCCGCCACGTCGCCGCCCGGCTCCGAGAGCCCGACGAACTCGACCGGCTTGGTCTCCTGCGTGAAGCCCAGCTGCACGTACTCGCTGCCGAGAGCGCTCAGCCCGTCGAGCAGGTACTGCGGGTTGAAGGCGACGGTGATGGGGTCGCCGTCGAGGGTGGCGGTGAGCGCCTCCGACGCCTGGGCGTCGTCGCTCTGACCCGCGTCCAGCGTCACCTCGCCCTCGGCGAAGGCGAGGCGGACCGACGAGTTGCGCTCGGCCACCAGGGCGACGCGACGCGTCGCCTCGATGAGCTCGGAGGTCTTGACCACGGCCTTGATGGGGCTCGAGTCCGGGAACAGGCGCCGCACCGCGGGGTAGTCGCCGTCCATCAGCAGGGAGGTGGTGACCAGGCCGCCGGCCTCGAACCCGATGAGGTCCATGCCCTGGCCGGAGCTCAGCGCGACGGTCACGTCGCCGGCGCCGAGCGCCTTCGCGGTGTCGGCCAGGGTCTTCGCACGGACGAGCGCGACGGTGCTGATGTCGGACTTCGACGGCTTCCACTCGAGCTCGCGGAGGGCGAGACGGTAGCGGTCGGTCGCGAGCAGCGAGATGTGCGAGCCCTCGATCTCGACGCGGACGCCCGTGAGGATCGGCAGCGTCTCATCGCGCGACGCCGCCGCGGTCACCTGGGCGACGGCCTGCTGGAGCGCGGTGCCGTCGATGGTGCCGGAGTGCTCGGGGAGCTCGGGGAGCGTGGGGTACTGGTCCACCGGCATGGTCGCGAGCGTGAAGCGCGAGGCGCCGCAGGTCACGGACACCTTGGTGCCCTCGAGCGACAGCTCGACCGGCTTGTGCGGAAGCGCGTTGGAGATCTCGCGCAGGAGGCGCCCCGAGACGAGCACCTCGCCGGCCGTCTCGACGGACGCGGGGAACTCTCCGCGGGCGGAGACCTCGTAGTCGAAGCTCGCAAGCCGCACCAGCCCGTCCTCCGTCGCGGTGATGTGCACGCCGGCCAGCACGGGGACGGGCGGGCGCGCCGGAACGGCGCGCGAGATCCACGCGACGGCGTCAGCCAGGACGTCGCGCTCGACGGAAAACTTCATGGGTCTCTCCTCGGGTCTGAGCACAGACTATGCCACGCCTCCGACGCTGAGTGGAGGCGGGCCGGGCCGGCCGGGAGCGGCGCAGATGAAGGTCCATGGGGAAAACAGGTAGAGAGAAGATGAGTAGTCGTTGTAGGCATCGTGGAATCTGTGGAATTCCATCGTCTGCGCTGGAAATGACAAGAATCGGGATGTGCGCGACCTGCGGATGAGACCGGTGGATGGACCCGGGTGGCCGGTGGAGGCGCGGATCACGACCACAGGATTCCTGTCATTCTTCACAACGCCTCCCAAGGGCGCTCAGCACGTCATCCACGGGCGTCCACAGACTTATCCACAATTGTGAGAAGCACGACTCAGTCGGAATCCGACACCGGGACGCCGGGGGAGCACCCGTTCCGGGCGCTCGAGGGGGCTGTCAGGCCCGCGACTGCTTGATGCGCGCGTGGATCTCGTTGACCTGGTTGTACATCTGGCGCCGCTGCGCGATCTGGTCCTCGACCTTCTTGACCGCATACATGACGGTGGTGTGGTCCTTGCCGCCGAAGTGCTCGCCGATCTTGGGCAGCGACAGGTCGGTCAGCTGCCGGCACAGGTACATGGCGATCTGTCGCGCCGTGACGTAGACGCGCGAGCGCGACGTCCCCGTCAGCTCCTCCAGCGTGATCCCGAAGTACTCGGCGGTCTTGCCGATGATCATCGACGCGGTGATCTCCGAGTCGTCGTCGGAGATGAGGTCCTTGAGGACCACCTGGGCCAGGCTGAGGTCGACCGGCTGCCGGTTCAGCGCGGCGAACGCCGTGACCCGGATGAGCGCGCCCTCGAGCTCGCGGATGTTGCTGGTGATGTTGGACGCGATGTACTCCAGGACGTCCGACGGCGCCTGCACCGCGTCCGCGGCCGCCTTCTTCCTCAGGATCGCGATGCGGGTCTCGAGGTCGGGCGGCTGGACGTCCGTCATGAGGCCCCACTCGAACCGGGTGCGCATGCGCTCCTCGATGCCGTCCAGGTTGCGGGGGCTGACGTCGGACGTGATGACGACGTGCTTGCCGGCGTTGTGCAGCGCGTTGAACGTGTGGAAGAACTCCTCGAGCGTCTGCTCCTTGCCCTGCAGGAACTGGATGTCGTCGATCAGCAGCACGTCGACCTCGCGGTACTGGCGCTTGAAGCTGAGCGAGCGGTCGTCACGGATCGAGTTGATGAAGTCGTTGGTGAACTCCTCCGAGTTCACGTACCTCACTCGGGTCTGGGGCTTGAGGTGCCTCGTGTAGTGGCCGATCGCGTGGAGCAGATGGGTCTTGCCCAGGCCCGAGCCGCCGTAGATGAACAGCGGGTTGTAGGTCTTGCCCGGCGACTCGGCCACGGCGAGCGCGGCCGCGTGGGCGAAGCGGTTGGACGAGCCGATGACGAAGGTGTCGAACGTGTAGCGCGGGTTGAGGTGCGGGTCCTCGATGACGGTCGAGGGCACGGGCTCCGGCCGTCGCATCTGGGGCGGCGGCGCATCGTCCGTCTCGGGAGAGGACGATGCGGATGGACGCACGGAGGCGTCGACGGTGACCGCGATCCGGATGTCCCGGCCGATGACCTCGCTCAGCGCCTCCGTCACGGGTCCGCGGAGCGTGGTCTCGACGTAGTTCTTGGTGTAGTCCTCCGCGACGGCCAGGAAGACGTTGTCCTCCACCACCGCGAGGGGCTTGACCAGGCGCAGGAAGCTCATCCCCTGCTGGCCGACCGTACGGTCCTCGGCGACGGCGTCGACCGCGCGCCTCCAGATCCCGTCGATCGACTCCGACGCAGGCTCCACCGCCACTCGCCTTCACCCCCAGGCAGACTCTCCACAGACTTCTTCACAACCGGTGCATGGCTCGTCATGTGCTCGTTACCCGACTATGGGCGTGTCGTTCACATGATGCCGACCCGTGATGGTGGAGCCTATCCTGTTCGGGTAGGACGCCCAAGGTCAGACCTGTGATTTGACCACCTGGGTTCCAGCGCGTAACGTTAGTGCGCTGATTTGACCATCCCCTGAAACGTCGTGGAGTTACCCGTGAGCAAGCGGACTTTCCAGCCGAACAACCGCAAGCGTGCCAAGACGCACGGCTTCCGTCTGCGTATGCGGACCCGTGCCGGCCGCTCGATCCTGGCTGCCCGCCGCCGCAAGGGCCGCGGCGCCCTGTCGGCCTAAGGCTTGCTGCCCGCCCGATCCCGGTTGCGCGCATCCGCGGACTTCCAGTCCGCCATGCGCCGCGGGACGCGGGCAGGCCGCCGCACCCTCGTGGTGCACATCGCGCTGACCGGCGATGCGGAACGCATGGCCGGTTTCGCTGTATCTAAGGCCGTAGGAGGTGCCGTGGTTCGCAACCGTGTGAAGCGGCGCCTTCGCGCGCTCATGGCGGACCGCATCGACCACCTGCCTGCGGGCTCCCGCGTCGTGGTGCGGGCCCTGCCGGACGCCGCGGACGCCGAGTTCTCGACGCTGGCGCGCGAGCTCGACGATGCGCTGGGCTCCGCGGTGCGCAAGGCGTCGCGATGAACGTGGCGCAGCGTGCGATCAGCGGCCTCATCCGCGTCTACCAGCTGACCGTCTCGCCGCTCACGGGCCCGACGTGCAAGTTCCACCCCACCTGCTCGCACTACGGCATGGAGGCCGTACGCGTGCACGGTGCCGTCCTCGGCTCGCTGATGGCGGGCTGGCGTGTGCTGCGCTGCAACCCCTGGAGCCACGGTGGCGTCGACGATGTCCCGGCTCGCGGCGAGCGCCTATTTCGCCTCACGAGGAATAATGCCGCGATGGCGGCCGACCAGACCTCCGCTCACCCGATTTAAGGATCCGCGTCTTCATGATCGACACCATCCTGTACCCGCTCGAGTGGGTCGTCGCCAACGTCATGGTGATCTGGCACAAGTTCTTCTCGCTGGTGGGTCTCGACCCGGATGCGGGCATCACCTGGGCCCTCGCCATCGTCGGCCTCGTGGTCACCATCCGCGCGGCTCTGATCCCGCTGTTCGTCAAGCAGATCAAGGCGTCCCGCGCGATGCAGATGATCGCGCCCGACCTGCGCAAGATCCAGGACAAGTACAAGGGCAAGAAGGATCAGGCGTCTCGCGAGGCCATGAGCCGCGAGACCATGGAGCTCTACTCCAAGCACAAGACGAACCCCTTCTCGTCGTGCCTCCCGATGCTGGTCCAGGCGCCGATCTTCTTCGCCCTCTTCCGCGTGCTCAACGGGCTCGAGGGGTCCGGCAGCATCAGCGCGGCGTCGGGTGAGATCGGCCTGCTGGACGATGCGCTCCGGGAGTCGGCTCAGCAGGCGACGCTGTTCGGTGCGTCGCTGTCCGACACGTTCTTCCGCTCCGAGGGCGCCTCGGCGAAGATCCTCTCCGTGGTGCTGATCGTCGCCATGGTGGCGACCACCTTCACCACGCAGCGTCAGCTGACGATGAAGAACATGCCGGCGAGCGCGCTCGAGGGCCCGATGGCCCAGCAGCAGAAGATCCTCATGTACGCGCTGCCGT
Organism: Demequina lignilytica; assembly: GCF_030418375.1. Lineage (NCBI taxonomy): Bacteria > Bacillati > Actinomycetota > Actinomycetes > Micrococcales > Demequinaceae > Demequina > Demequina lignilytica. The sequence goes on along the minus strand of NZ_JAUHPZ010000004.1, from coordinate 197,661 downwards.
TCATCTTCGTCATCACCGGACCCAACTTCCCGATCGGTGTCCTCATCTACTGGACCACCACGAACCTCTGGACCATGGGCCAGCAGTTCTACGTCATCCGGAACAACCCGACGCCGGGCTCCGAGGCCGCCAAGCAGCTCGAGGCCCGCAAGGAGGCGAAGCGCCGGAAGAAGGCGATCGGACGCGGCGAGGACCCGGATGTCGTGGTCATCGACCAGGACGCCCTGCCGGAGATCGAGGAGAAGAAGTCGGGGCAGCGTCAGCAGCCCAAGCGCAAGAATCGGGGTGGCAGCAAGCCCACCGTGGTGGAGCACGGCGCCACCCCCGCGGACGATCCCGACGACTCTGAGGACAAGGACAAGTCATGAGCGACAACATCAAGAAGCTCGAGGCCGAGGGCGACGTCGCCGCGGACTTCCTCGAGGAGCTGCTGGATATCCTGGACATGGACGGCGACATCGACATCTCGGTCGAGGCGGGTCGCGCGAAGGTCGCGGTCGTGTCGGAAGGGCCGAGCCAGGACCTGAAGAGGCTCGTGGGTCCCGAGGGCGAGGTGCTCGAGGCGCTCCAGGACCTCACGCGTCTGGCGGTGCAGGCCGACACCGGCGAGGTCAGCCGTCTCATGCTCGACATCGCGGACTTCCGCGCGGGTCGCCGTGAGCGTCTCGCAGAGCTCGCTCGCGAGGCGATCGCTCAGGTGCGCGAGAGCGGCGACCGCGTGGCCCTGTCGCCGATGAACGCCTTCGAGCGCAAGGTCGTGCACGACGTGGTCCTCGAGGCCGGGCTCCAGTCGGAGTCGGAGGGTGAGGACCCGCAGCGTCACGTCGTCGTGCTCCCCGCCTGACGTTTCACGTGAAACAGCGATGACCGAGCAGCAGGCGACCCTCGCCGATGACCCGCTCCACGGGTCATCGGCGGTGCGCGAGTTCCTCGGTGACACCTATCCCCGGGTGCTCGCCTTCGCCGAGCTGCTCGCGGAGCAGGGTCCGGAGAAGGGGCTCATCGGACCCCGGGAGCCGGCGCGGCTCTGGGAACGGCACATCCTCAACTCCGCCGCGGTGATGCCCTTCCTGCCCGATGGGGTGGTCGCCGACGTGGGTTCCGGTGCGGGCTTGCCGGGCATGGTCCTGGCTGCGATGGACCCCTCGCGGGACTACGTCCTCATCGAACCCATGGAACGTCGGGTGCAGTGGTTGTTCGAGTCCTCGCGGCACTGCGGGATCGACAACGTGCGCATCCTGCGGGGCAGGGCGGAGGAGGTCGCGGAGTCGGTCGAGGCCGACGCCATCACCGCGCGTGCGGTGGCGGCCGTCGACAAGCTGGTGAAGTGGTGCAGCCCGCTGCTGTCGCCCACGGGTTCGATGGTGCTCCTCAAGGGTCGCAGCGCCCAGGACGAGATCGACCGTGCGAAGTACACGCTGCGCAAGCATCGGCTCGTGGGGGAGGTCCACGAGGCGGGAACCATCGAGGGCGTGGAGCCGACCACCGTCGTGACCCTCACACGCGTCTGAGCTTCTCCCCAACGCTCTCCACAGCGCTCCGTGCGTGAAATCGCGCCGGAGGTCGACGTTGTCCACAGGAGCGCGGTGTCCGGATGGCCCACGCCGATGCGGGCTGAGGTAGAGTCGTGGACCTGCGTGGGCGCCTCCGGACGCGGTGGCGCGCGGGCCGTTTCACGTGAAACAACGCGATGCCCCCGAGGGCGCGCGTTCGACTGGGAAGGGACGTGAGTGGAACTCCACGAACAAGATTCGAGTCAGGGGCAGACACCGCTCGATGCACCCGGATACGGTGTTTCACGTGAAACAGGAGACGCTTTCGCCAACCTCGAGCTCGAGGGCAGCCCGCTGGCCGCGCAGATGATCGCGACGGAGCGCCAGCGCCAGGAGCTGGAGGCGAGCCCCTTCCCCCGTCCCCGTCAGACCCGGGTCTTCGCCGTGTCCAACCAGAAGGGCGGCGTGGGCAAGACCACCACGTCCGTCAACGTCGCCGCCGCCCTGGCGAAGCGCGGCGCGAACGTGCTCGTCATCGACACCGACCCCCAGGGCAATGCGTCGACCGCGCTCGGGGTCGAGCACCGTTCGGGCACGCCGTCGATCTATGACGTGCTGCTCGACGAGGTGCCGCTGCACTCCGTCGCGCAGAAGTGTCCTGACCTCGACTCACTGTGGTGCGTCCCCGCCACCATCGACCTGGCCGGCGCGGACATCGAGCTCGTCTCGGTGGTCCGACGTGAGTTCCGTCTCCATGACGCCCTCAGGGAGCTGCTCGATGGCCCCGGCAAGGGCCTCGACTACATCTTCATCGACTGCCCGCCCAGCCTCGGTCTCCTGACGCTGAACGCCATGGTGGTCGCCACCGAGGTGCTCATCCCGATCCAGTGCGAGTACTACGCGCTGGAGGGGCTGACGCAGCTCATGAAGACCGTCGAGATGGTCAAGAAGCACCTCAATCCGGTTCTGGACGTGTCGACGATCGTGCTGACCATGTACGACGGCCGCACGAACCTGGCTCGCGAGGTCGCCGACGAGGTCCGGAGCCACTTCCCGACGCAGACCCTGGAGCAGACCGTGCCCCGATCCGTGAGGGTCTCGGAGGCACCCGGGTTCGGTCAGACCGTCATCACCCACGATCCCCACTCGTCAGGCGCCGTCGCCTACATGGCGATCGCACGAGACATCGCGGTGCGCGGCGCCGCGGGAGCGGAGAGCACCCAGTGAGCAAGCCCAAGCGCGGCCTCGGACGTGGCCTCGGTGCCCTGATCCCCACAGAGCCGAGCGAGGGTGCCGCCGAGCGTCCTCACGACATGTTCTTCTCCGACACCACCACGCAGGCGCTGCCCACCATCACGGAGATCAGCGAGGACGGCGAGCTGGTCCCCGTTCCTGGCGCCCGCTTCGCGCACATCGATCCGCACGCGGTGGTGCCGAACCCCCGCCAGCCGCGCACGGTGTTCGACGAGGACGCCCTGGCCGAGCTGGTCGGATCGATCAAGGAGATCGGCGTCCTCCAGCCGATCGTGGTCCGACCGAACCCCGCGGGGGAGGGCTACGAGCTCATCATGGGCGAGCGTCGCCTGCGCGCGTCCAAGGAGGCCGGCCTCGCCGAGATCCCCGCGATCGTGCGCGACACGGAAGACACGGACCTGCTGCGCGACGCGCTGGTCGAGAATCTCCACCGCAGCCAGCTCAACCCGCTCGAGGAGGCCGCCGCCTACCAGCAGCTGCTCGACGACTTCGGGATCACCCACGAGGAGCTGGCGACCCGGATCTCCCGCTCGCGCCCCCAGATCTCGAACACGCTCCGTCTTCTCCGCCTTCCGGCACCCGTCCAGCGTCGCGTCGCGGCGGGGGTCCTCAGCGCCGGCCACGCGCGTGCGCTGCTCGGTCTGGATTCGCCGGAGGCCATGGAGCATCTCGCCACCAGGATCGTCGCCGAGGGCCTGTCGGTGCGCGCGACGGAGGAGGCGGTCGCGCTCGGCGTGGACGCCCCGAAGCAGCGTCGGGCGGCGGTCCGCCAGGGGGGCAGGACGGAGGCGCTCGACCAGCTCGGGACCCGCCTGGGCGACCGCTTCGACACACGGGTCAAGGTGCGGCTCGGGCGCTCGAAGGGATCGCTGACCATCGAGTTCGGCTCGGTCGAGGACCTCAACCGCATCGTGTCGATGATCGATCCCGCCGACCCGGGCGTCCTCAAGGGCTAGCGGGCAGCGACCTTAACCATCATCTACCAGGGGTGATAGTCAGGTTGCAGTGACGGGACCCCTCGCGGCGGCGGTCTCCACCAGCTCCCGGTAGACGGTGGGCAGATCCAGGCCCGCCGCCTCGGCCGCCTGGGGCAGCAGCGACGTCTCGGTCATCCCCGGCGCGACGTTGATGTCGATGACCTGAGCGCGGCCCTCGGAGTCGAGGATCATGTCGACCCGCGACACGTCCCGCAGGTCCATGGTCCGATGCACCAGCAGGGCGGTCTCGGAGGCGATCCTGGACTGCTCGTCGGTGAGGCGGGCCGGCGCGAAGTACTCGCAGCGACCGGGGTTGTAGCGGGCGTCGTAGTCGTACTCGCCGTCGACCACCACCTCGACGCCGGGGAGCGCCCGCGCATCGTCCCCCGTCCCCAGCACGCTCATCGCGACCTCGATGCCCTCGACGGCCCGCTCGACCAGCGCCGTGTCGCCATAGGCGAAGCAGTGCACCATCGCGCGCGCCAGGTCCTCGCGCTTGTGCACGACGGAGATGCCCAGCGCCGAGCCGCCGCGCGCCGGCTTGACCACCACGGGGAGCTCGAAGCGGGCGACGATCAGGTCGAGCACGTGCTCGGCCCCCACCTCACGGAACAGGGACTGCGGAAGCGTGACGTAGTCGGGGGTGGAGATGCCGGAGCGCCCCAGCACCGCCTTCGCCACAGCCTTGTTCCAGGCGACACGTGCGGACTTCGAGGTGGTCCCCACGTAGGGGACGCCCACGAGCTCGAGCAGCGCCTGCAACGACCCGTCCTCGCCGGATGCGCCGTGGAGCAGGGGCCACACCACGTCGACGCCGCCGAACCGAAGCGAGGGGATGAGCTCGGTGTCGACGTCCTGGAGCGAGACCCGGTCGAGGGAGCCTCGCAGGGCATCGTGCACCCGGCGCCCCGAGCGGATGGAGACATCGCGCTCATGGGAGAGACCGCCGGCCAGGATCATCGCGTGCATGGGTTCCCCTTCCGTGGGAGCGGGTCAGAAGATGTCGGGTGCGGGGAAGTCGACGGTGCCCTCACGGGCGCCTCCGGGGTTGCCGAAGATGCGGACCGTCTCGAGCTCGGAGTCGACCACGGTCGCGAGCCGGCGTACCCCTTCGCGGATCCTGTCGGGGGTGGGGAAGCAGTAGGACAGGCGCATGTGATCCGTGCCGGAGCCGTCGATGTAGAACGCGCTGCCGGCGACGTAGGCGACCCGCGCGGTCACGGCGCGCGGCAGCATCGACTTCGCGTCCAGGCCCTCGGGCAGCTTCACCCACACGTAGAACCCGCCGTCGGGAACGTTCCAGGACGCCTCGGGGATGTGCTCACCGAGCGAGGAGATCATGGCGTCCCGGCGCTCGCGGTACTGCACCTGGAACTTCTTGATCTGGCCCTGCCAGTCGAAATGCTCCAGGTAGGTCGCGATCGCCATCTGCGAGGCGTTCGACGGCGACAGGATCGCGGCCTCGGACGCGAGCACCAGCTTCTCGCGCACCGCGTGCGGCGCGACCGCCCAGCCCACCCGATAGCCCGGAGCGAAGGTCTTGGAGAATGACCCCAGGTAGATGACGCCTTCGGGGCTCATCGACCGCATCGCGGGAAGGGGATCCCGGTCGAAGCCGAGCAGTCCGTAGGGGTTGTCCTCGAGCACGAGCACCCCGTAGGAGGCGCAGATCTCGAGGATCCGCGGGCGACGCTCGAGCGTCAGGGTCACGCCGCCGGGATTGTGGAAGTTCGGCACCGTGTACAGGAACTTCACCCGCTTGCCCGCGGCCTTCAAGCGCGCGAGCGTCTGCTCGAGCGCCTCGGGGATGAGCCCCTCCGCGTCCATGGGGACGTGGACCACGTCGGCCTCGTGAGCGCGGAACACCCCGAGCGCGCCCACGTACGAGGGAGCCTCGGCGACGATGACGTCACCGGGGTCGATGAAGACGGTCGTCACCAGGTCGAGCGCCTGCTGCGAGCCCGTGGTGACCACCACATCGTCCGGGTGCGCCTGGATGCCCTCGAGCGCCATGACGTCGAGGATCTTCTCCCGCAACGACTCGTCGCCCTGACCGGAGCCGTACTGGAGGGCCACCTCGCCCTGCTCGACGATGATCCTGCGGGTCATCTCGCCGAGCTCCTCGAGCGGGAGCCCCCCGATGAACGGCATGCCGCCTGCCAGCGACACCACCTCGGGCCGGCTGGCGACGGCGAACAGCGCACGGATCTCCGAGGCGCGCATCTGGTGCGCGCGCTGGGCGTAGGACCCGTACCAGGGGTCCAGGCGCGTGCCCTCGCGGGGAGTCGGCGTCGGTTCCGTCATGGCGCAAGTCTCGCATGACGGAAGGGGTCCGGTCGCAAGGCGACCGGACCCCTTCCGTGGCCGCGCGGTCCGCGGCGGGACGATGCGTCGGCTAGGACAGGACCTCGTCGAAGAGCTGGGTGAGGGCCGGCTTCGGACGCGCGCCCACGACGGACTTCACCACCTCGCCGCCCTTGAAGAAGTTCATGGTCGGGATCGAGGTGACGCCGTAGGCCATCGCGAGCTGCGGGTTCTCGTCGGTGTCGACCTTCACGACCTTGAGGCGGCCCTGGTACTCCTCGGCCAGCTCGTCGAGGATCGGCGCGACCGCACGGCACGGGCCGCACCAGGTGGCCCAGAAGTCCACGACGACGGGCACGTCGGAGCCGAGCACCTCGTTCTGGAAGGTGTCGACGGTGGCGGCGACGGGGGTCGAGGGCAGCTCCGCGGCGGCAGCCGGGGCGGGGGCGGACTCCTCGACGACCTCGGCCGGGGCCGCGTCCGCGAGACCGTCCAGGTAGTGCTGGGCGTCGAGGGCGGCGGCGCAGCCCGAGCCCGCGGCGGTGATGGCCTGGCGGTAGCGGGAGTCGACCAGGTCGCCGCACGCGAACACGCCGTCGACGTTGGTCGCGGTGGTCCGACCGATGACCTGGACGTAGTTCGCGTCGTCGGTGTCGATGACGCCCTTGACCAGCTCCGAGCGGGGCTCGTGACCGATCGCGACGAACAGACCCGTCGCGGCCAGCACCGACTCCTCGCCCGTGACGCGGTTGCGGACCTGGACGCCGGACAGCTTGACGTCGCCGTCCAGGCCGATGACCTCGGAGTTCCACACGAACTCGATCTTCGGGTCGGCCTTGGCACGGTCGGCCATGATCTTCGACGCCCGCAGCTCGTCACGACGGTGCACCAGGTACACCTTGGACGCGAACCGCGTCAGGAACGTGGCCTCCTCCACGGCGGAGTCCCCGCCGCCGACCACCACGACCGTCTGGTCACGGAAGAAGAACCCGTCGCAGGTGGCGCACCAGGACACGCCCTTGCCCGACAGGCGCTTCTCGTCCTCCAGGCCCAGCTCCCGGTACGCCGACCCGGTGGCGAGGATGACCGCCTTCGCGGTGAACTCCTTGCCCATCCCCGTGGTGACCTTCTTCACGGGCCCCGTCAGGTCCAGCGCCGTCACGTCGTCGAACAGCACCTCGGCGCCGAAGCGCTCGGCCTGGGCCTGCAGGGTCTCCATCAGCTCCGGACCCTGGATGCCCTCCACGAATCCGGGGAAGTTCTCCACCTCGGTGGTGTTCATCAGCGCACCACCGGCGGTGATCGAGCCCGCCACCACGAGCGGGGCGAACCCCGCACGCGCGGCATAGATGGCAGCCGTGTACCCGGCAGGACCGGATCCGACGATGATGAGGTTGCGGGTGTCGCTCACGTTCGTTCCTTGCGATTGGCTTGTGCGCACCTGTCCGCTCGAGCGCGGACGGGCTGACGTATGAACAGATGGTACGGGGCGTGTGTTCCCGCGGGAGAACCGGCCCTGTCAGGTGGGGATTCGTGCTCGGTCACCCGGCGGATGGGCTGGGGCTCGGGGATGCGGTGCCGACATCCCCGGCGGGGGTGAACGTCGGGTCGATCTCGATGCGGATGCTCGGGTCGAGCGGGGAGTCGAGCAGCGACCAGGCCACCATCACGGCTGCGACGACTCCGATCACGGCGAGCAGCATCACGATCTTGGAGCCGTCCAGGGGGCCACCTGAGTTCGCCCGCTCCTGGGCACGCTCGAGGCTCCGCGCGAGCGACCGGGACTGGGGCCAGCGCGTGGAGAGGCGCTCGAGCACGAGCTCCCACGTCGACTGGTCGCGCGTGACGTTCTGCGCCGCGACCATGATCTCGAGGGTGTCGAAGCCGGCCTCGTACTTGTCCGCCGCCCCGTCCGGTTGGACGTGGGCGCCGGGCGGCAGAGCGTCCTCCACCGGAGGCTCGGGCGCGACCTCCGGCTGCTCGCCGGTCTCGACGCGGTGCTCCTCGATCTGGCGCACCGTCTCCTGAAGCTCGGGGGAGGCGTGCTCGACCGCGACGGCGGCGACGGCGGCGGCCTCGGCGGCCGGCAGGGTGTCCTCGTCGAGCATCTCGCGGGTGGCGGCGAGCCGCTCCTGCCGTGCCGCCTCGGCGGCCGTGGCCGCACGCTCCTCGGACTCGAGCCGCTCGCGCTCCTTCTCGGGCGTCAGGTCGAGCACGGGCCACACGGAGCTGAAGCCGACCAGGGCACGCGAGTCGAAGGGCGACAGCGAGACGATCACCTGGTCCAGCGACCGCGGTCCGTCGCCCGCGAGGATCTGCGCCGCGAGCCGACGCGGCCGCGCGGCGAGCGCGTCGGGCAGGTCCGCCTCCGTCGCGGTGGCGACGTCGACCCCGGTGAGCGCGCGGATGAGGATCTCGCCGAGGACGCGCGCGTCGCCATGCTCGCTCGGGTCGGTGGGCAGGCCCGCGCGGGCCGCTGCGGCGGCCTCGATGCCCACGCCGGCGACGACGACGCGGCCGCGCTCGGTGACCGTGATGCAGCGCGGCCTCAGGATCCCGTGGTGCAGATCCTCCGCGCGGGCGGCGGCGAGGGCGCGGGCGGCGCCGCCGACGACGGCGACGGCGCGGCGGGGATCCAGCACCCGCTCCGCGAGCACGGTGTCGAGCCGCGAGCCCGGCACGTGCTCCGAGGCGATGTACGTCACCGAGGCACCGTCGAGCTCCTCCGCGCCGGTCGCGACCACGCGGGCCAGGCGCGGGTCCCGCAGGCGCGACGCGCGGGTCGCGACGTTGCGGACCGCCGCCGCCTCGGGGGAGTCGATCAGGTCGACGACCGTCGCGCGGTCGAGCCGCTCGTCATGCGCCAGGAACCTCTGGATACCAGGAATGTCGTGATCGAGCTCCTCCCGGAGCACGAAGCGTGCCCCGAGGACCTTCCCTACCAGCACCTGACCTGCACCCCCGGATCCTGACGACTGCGCCTATCGTATCCGGCGCCTCAGACGTCGGGTGAGCGGGGCGACCAACTGCGCGGCGTCCGGCACGCGCAGCAGCCGCAGCAGCGCCAGGTAGACGAGCCCCATGATCGGCACGATCACCACGAGCGCGCCGAACGCGATCAGCAGGCTCCGGCCGATGTCCAGGGGGTCGGGGGCGGGGATGAACCGGAGCAGGGACCAGCCCAGCCAGCCCGTCAGGCCCGCCGCCACCAGCGAGCGCGCCGCCATCCACAGGTAGGTCGGCATGTCCAGGCCGCCGAGCCTGACCCGCACGCCGTTGGCCCGCAGCGCCACCCCGATGACGTTCGACAGGCTCAGCGCGACCGCGACGCCCGCGGTCCACCAGCGGTTCGGGAGCGTGTTGTGGACCAGGAAGATGCCGCCGAGCCACGCGATGGTCACCGGGATCTGGATCAGGAACACCGCCCGCCCGTCCTCGAGCGCGAAGAACACCCGCTTGAAGACGAGCAGGAGCCCGAGGGGGACCGCCCCGAGGGCGAGGCCCATGAGGACCTGGGCGACGGCCCAGACCTCGTCCGCGCTCTGCACCGGCAACGCGATCCTCACGATCGCGGGGGCGAGCCCGATCAGCACGGCCGTCGACCACAGCGAGAAGACCGTGACGATGCGCATGCCGCGCACCGTGGTCTGGCGCAGCGCGACGGTGTCGCCGGCGGCCGCGTGCCTGGCCATGGGCGTCGCGAGCGCGGTGACCAGCGAGACCACTACCAGGGAGTGCGGCAGGAGGTAGAGCATCATCGCGTTGAAGTAGGCGGCGTTGCCCGCGATCGAGGATCCCGGGTCCTCGAGAGGCGCGGCGCCGGCGACGCGCGTCGCGTAGAGCACGCCGACCTGGTCGAGGAGCACGGCGCCAAGCGCCCAACCGGCGACCGAGGTGACCCCGCGGAGCTCTCCCTTGGGCCCGCCCCAGACGGGCGTCCAGCGGTAGCCGCCGCGCCTGAGGGGCCAGATCAGGATCAGCGCCTGCGCGGCGATGCCGAGGGTCGCCGTGCCGGCGAGCAGCGCGATGCGCGCCGGATCCCAGCCGGTGTCGGGGAGCTCGCCGATCGACAGGTCAGGGTCCACCGCGAGCCGGCCGTACCAGGCGAGATACGCCACCAGGCCCGCGATCGAGACGACGTTGTTGAGGACGGGAGCCCACATGTAGGGGCCGAACTGCTCGCGGGCGTTCAGGACCTGGCCGAGGATCGTGTAGAGGCTGTAGAAGAACAGCTGCGGGATGCACCAGAAGGCGAAGGCGACGGCGAGCTCGCGCTGCTCGGCTCCCCACCCATGGGTGTACATCAGCACGAGCACGGGCGCGGCCAGCGTCAGCAGCACCGTCAGCCCGAGCGAGCCGAACACGCCGAGCGTGACGATCCGGTCGACGGTGCGCTTGCCGTCCGGGCGGCGGAACGCGCGCACGATCTGCGGCACGAGCACCGCGTTGAGCACGCCCGCCGCGACCACCGCGTACAGCGCGTTGGGGATCTTGTTCGCGACGTCGTACGCGTCGGCCGCCATCCCGGTGACGCCGATCGCGGCGGCGAGCATCGCGTTGCGGACGAACCCGAGGACCCGGGACACCATGGTCCCCGACGCCATGATCGCCGTGTTCCTCCCGAGCGACCGTCGCCGCGGCTGCGGCGGCTCCTCGTCGCCCGGGGGGACGGGCTCGTTCTCGCTCATGTCACGCATCGTCCCCCGAGGTCGAGGTCCCGGCAGGCGCGGACGCGTCGCCGGCCTCGGGCTGCGGGCCGGTCCGGGTGTCCTTGCGCCCGCGGCGGATGGTGCGGATCACGCCCATGATGAGCAGCAGCACCAGGCCCGCGGTGAACACCGCCGTGACGGCGTTGCCCCAGTCCGCGCGCACCCTCACGCTCAGCGCGGTGCTGGGGCCCAGCGCGGTCCCGTCCGCGTTGCGCAGCACGATCGCGGCGTTCACGTCGGCCGTCGACACGGCCTCCACCTCGACCAGGACGGTCATCGAGGACGAGGCGGGCACGGTCACGGTCGGCGCGTCGCGGACCTGCAGGTTGGGAGAGAAGGACGTGACGTCGACGGTCACCTCCGCGGGCACCGTCAGCTCGTTGCGCACGTTCACCGGCACGGAGCCCTTGGCCGCGATCAGGTTGATGTCGGAGCCGGCGGGAACCGAGAGCGAGTCGAGCAGGTCCTCCGCGCGGGCCGTCGCGCCGGCGAGGGCGGCCTCCCGCCGCTCCGGCTCGTCGCGCAGCGACGTCGCCAGCGGCTCGAGCAGCGTGGTGCCGAGCGGGCCCAGCACGCTCTCGGGGTCCTCCACGGTGACCGCGAGGGCGTTGCCGCGCTCGAGCCGATGGACCTGTCCGACCACGGCGGACGTGGACACGTCCGCGTCGGTGAGCTGGTCGTCCGCAGGCACGGTCAGCGCGGGGGCCGCGGCGTCGGCGAGCAGCGAGGTGACGTCCACGGTGGTCACGAACGGCGCCTCCGCGATCGCCGTCAGGGCCGCGGGGTCCGCGCCCAGGGCGAGCCAGCCGGGATCCGGCGCGATCAGCACGGGCCCGCTCGCGTCGGCGGCGATCAGCGCGGCCGTGGCGACCGCGGTCGCGGGGGTCTCGAGCGCGGCCTCGGCGGCGACCACGGCCGACAGCGTCGGCTCGGGCGACAGGACGGCGAGCCCCGTCTCCGCCTCGCGCTCGATCGCTGCCTCACCCGCCGTCGCCGACCCATCCATCAGCAGCGCTGCGCTCGCGCCCCCGGAGGAGAGCAGCGCGACCGTCGCCGCATCGAGTCCGACCACCGGCGAGATCCAGGCGGAGTCGTGGGTGGCGGAGGTCGAGGTCCCGCGCGCACGCTCGACCGCGAACGCGAGGAGCGAGTCGTCGCCCGCGTGCGCGAGGGAGAGGACGTCGGGGACGTACGCGGGCATCCGCAGCACCGTGCGGCCCGACAGGGCGACGCCACCCGCATCGAGCCCGATCAGCTGGGTCCCGTCCGTGGCGATCGCGACGTCCTGCAGCCCGGGCGCGTCCGTCACCGTCGACATCGCCGCACCGGGGCCTGCGGCGGTGACGAGCATCGCCGCCTCCAGCTCGGGGATCCCGTCGCCGGCCCACGTGATGACGCCGGTGGAGATCGTGGTGCGCACGCCGCCCGCCACGAGGGTGACGGAGAGGCCGTAGACCCCCCACGCATCGTCCGGCAGGCCCAGATCCTCGCCCGCCGCGGCGACGGCGGCGAGGGTGCTGCCGCCCGCGGCGAGACGATGCACGGTGGCGGGCTCCGCGTCGGGGTCGGCGTCCGGGTCCGGGGCCGTGGGCACGGCGGCGCCGACGGGCGTCGTGCCGACCGTGGCGAGGCCCGACGGGGCCGACAGGAAGCGGTCGACCGCGGTGGTCGAGGTCAGCGGTGCGGTGGTCAGCGCGAGCTCGAGCACCGCATCGTCCAGCGCCTCCGACGTGCCGTTGGTGATGCGCGCGAGGGCGCGGATCGACCCGCCGGGCTCCGCGACGCTCGCCGGGTACATCACGAGCTCGGCCGTCAGCGTGCCGACGGGGACCGCCGGTTCCGCGGTCGGGGCGCTCGACGCGCTCGGCGCGGGCGTGTCCGACGCGTCCGGGGTGGGCGTCGCGGTCGCGGGAGCGGCGGCGCCGAGGGCGACGCCCGCGCCCAGCGCGAGCGCGGACGCGAGGGCGAGCAGGCGCGCGAACGGGCGCGGCACGGTCATGGCGCCGGTTCCGGTCACGGCGTGATGGCGAGCAGCCGGGCCGCGGCGGTCGCCATCTTGCGCTCGTTCGGATACGCCAGCTCCTGGGCGAGCGTGGAGACGGGGATCCACCGGGCGACCTCCGCCTCGTGGTCCGGGTCGTTCTCCGTGGTGATGATCCCGCCCTTGGCCTCGAGCAGGTAGTGGTGCACCACCTTGTGCACGCGGCGGTCGTCGCCCGTGAACCAGTAGTCGATGATGCCGAGCGGCTGGATGATCTCAGCGTCGATGCCCGTCTCCTCGGCCACCTCGCGCACCGCGGCGATCTCGGGCGTCTCGCCCTCCTCGATGTGGCCCTTCGGCAGGCACCACTCGAGTCGCCCGGCACGGTTGCGGCGTCCGATGCACGCCGCGTAGGCGACGCCGTCCTCGACGCGGACGGCGATCCCGCCCGCGGAGGTCTCGTTGCTCACCGGGAGGTGAGGGGCGCGATGCGCGACCGAGTCGCGGCGCTGCCGGAGCGACGCCCCCGCCGGCGGCAACGGCACGGAGCCGGGGCGCGGCGCGGACGGGACTGGCATGGCCCCACTCTAACGACGCTCGGTGAGGGCGAGTGGAGGCGGGACCGCCGCTGTGACCATCTGGGACACTGGTGCGCGTGACCTCCCGCGCCCCCTCTGTGCCCTCGCTCGACGTCCTCCGCCAGCGCGCGGCCGGACTGTGGGGGGCCCTTCCCGCGGACGTGGCCGAGCTGGCCGACCTGTTCGCCGGCGCCGGCCATGAGCTCGCTCTGGTCGGGGGTCCGGTGCGCGACGCGTTCCTGGGCCGTTCCTCCGCCGATCTGGACTTCGCGACCTCCGCGCTCCCGGACCAGACGGAACGGCTGCTGAAGCGATGGACGCGCGCCACCTGGGACATGGGACGCGAGTTCGGGACGATCGGCGGCCGTCGCGGGTCGGTCGTGGTGGAGGTCACCACCTACCGCGCCGACGAGTACGACGGAGCGACGCGCAAGCCCGTGGTGGCGTTCGGTTCCTCGCTGTCTGGCGACCTCGCCCGGCGGGACTTCACGGTGAACGCCATGGCCGTGCGGCTGCCGTCGCTCGAGTTCGTCGACCCGTTCGGCGGCCTGGAGGACCTCGCCGGGGGCCTGCTGCGCACCCCGATCGACCCCGAGGTGTCGTTCGGGGACGACCCGCTGCGCATGATGCGGGCGGCGCGGTTCGCGTCCCAGCTGGGGTTCGAGATCGAGCCCGGCACGTTCGCGGCGATGGCGGCGATGGCGGACCGCCTCGCGATCGTGTCCGCGGAGCGGGTGCGGGACGAGCTGGTCAAGCTCATGCTCGGCGCCGACGTCCGCGCCGGGCTCGGGGCGCTGGTGGACGCCGGTCTCGCCGCGCATGTCCTGCCCGAGCTTCCCGCGCTGAAGCTCGAGGTGGACGAGCACCATCACCACAAGGATGTGTACGAGCACACGCTGACCGTGGTCGAGCAGGCCATCGACCTGGAGACCGACGCGTCGGGTCCGGTGCCCGGTCCCGACCTGGTGCTGCGGCTCGCGGCGCTGCTGCATGACATCGGCAAGCCGCCGACGCGCCGCCTCGAGCCCGGCGGCGGGGTCTCGTTCCATCACCACGAGGTGGTCGGCGCGAAGATGACCGCCAAGCGGCTCAAGGAGCTGCGCTTCGACAAGGACACCATCAAGGCGGTCCAGCACCTGGTCTTCCTCCATCTGCGGTTCCACGGCTACGCGGACGCCCGCTGGTCCGACTCGGCCGTGCGCCGGTACGTGGCGGACGCGGGAGCGGAGCTGGAGCGCCTGCATCGTCTGACCCGGGCGGACGTCACCACGCGCAACCGTCGCAAGGCCGACCGGCTGTCCTTCGCGTACGACGACCTGGAGGCGCGCATCGCCGAGCTGCGCGAGCAGGAGGAGATCGACGCGATCCGCCCCGACCTCGACGGCACGCAGATCATGGCGCTGCTGGGCATCGCCCCGGGGCGCGAGGTGGGTGCCGCGTACAAGCATCTGCTGGAGCTGCGGATGGAGCACGGGCCGCTGGGCGAGGAGCGCGCGGAGGCCGAGCTGCGGGCATGGTGGGAGTCGCGAGGCGCCTGACCGGCGCCCGCCCGCCATCACCGTCCCACTCGCCCCGCCCCTCCGCCCGCCCCCGCCCCACTCCGCCCCCATTTGCCGGGACATGGAGTACTGGTTCTCATGCATCCGAGCCCGCCACGGGACGCTGAGTACTGATCAGCGTCTGGGCCTAAGGGCAGCGGGATCCGCGGTACCGATCACGCCCGATGCCCCCAGGCCCGCGCGTGGACCGGGGAGCTCCACCGGCTCGCGCGCGACCGCCCCGCGGGCGTGGATGGCCACGATGCTCGCGCCATGGGGATCAGAGAGCTCGAATCCACGCTCGCCCGGAGTCTTACGCCCATGTCCTTCGCGGACCTCACGGCGTTCGCCAGCCGTGACGGATTGGCGAGAGCGATCGCCGACCGCCGAATCGTGCGCCTCCTGCCTGACCAGTACACGTCCCCGCTGCACGCGGCCGGATGGCGGCCCAGGTCGCTCGCGGCGCTTCGGTGGGCCGGTTCGAGCAGCGGCCTTGCCGGCGTGTCGGCCTTGTCTGCGTGGGGAGCGGTCGATTCGCCGGGGACGGTGAGCCTGGTCGCGCCGTGGGACAGCAGGCCTCGCGGGCCCGCGTGGCTTCGCGTGCGGCGCAAGGTATCGATGCCCGGCCTCCTCGACGTGGCGGGACTTCGCGTGGTCGATCCTGCGACAGCCGTGCTTCAGGCGCACGCAGAGCTGCCAGCGGGGTCGCGGGCTGAAGCGCTGTACGCGCCGATGCGCCTGGGCCTCGTCTCGCCCCAGGACATCTGGGACGCCCTGGCGCGCACGCCGCGCCTGACGGCTCGACGTGAGCTGGTGGCACGGCTTGCCGACGCCGAGAGCGGAGCGGAGAGCTATCTGGAGGAACGCGGCGGCCGATCGGTGCTCAGGGGACCGGATTTCGCGGGCCTGGAGCGGCAGCACCGGATCGAGGTCGACGGCCAACGTTTTCGGATCGACTCCTTCGACGCGACGACGTTGACCGCGATCGAGTTCGACGGTGAACGCGGCCATTCGAGCCCGGCGGAGAGGCGCAAGGATGCGATACGAGATGCCCTGCTCGCGTCCGTGGGCGTCCTGACCCTGCGCTTCACCTATCCGGATGTGATGGGGCGGCCGGCGTGGTGCAGGGAGGTGGCGCTGCGGACCCTGCGGGCACGGAGCGCCACCCCTGCGTCAGTACTGGCGGTCCCGGAGCGAGCACGCCTGGCTGAGAACCAGTACTGAGTGTCCCGACCGGGGAGGGGCGGGAGGGTCAGACCGCCGCGGGGAGCTGCGGGAAGACCGACGCCACCGGGCCGTGGACGATGCTGCCGCCCACCGTCGCGATGCCGCGCGCCAGGGCGGGGTCCTTGGCCGTGGCGACCTCCCAGCCGTCGTTCGCCAGGCGCACGGCGTAGGGCAGGGTCACGTTGGTGAGGGCGAGGGTCGAGGTGTTGCCCACCGCGCCCGGCATGTTGGCGACGCAGTAGAAGGTCGACCCCTCGACGCTGAACGTCGGCTCGGCGTGGGTCGTGGCCCGCGAGTCCTCGAAGCATCCGCCCTGGTCGATTGCGATGTCGACCAGCACCGAGCCCGGCTTCATGCGCGACACCAGCTCGCGCGACACCAGCTTGGGGGCCTTGGCGCCGGCCACCAGCACGGCGCCGATCACCAGGTCGGCCTCGAGGCACGCCTGCTCGACCTCGTAGGCCGAGGAGACCACGGTCTTGACGCGACCCGCGTACAGCGCGTCGAGGTGGCGCAGGCGCGGCACGGACAGGTCGAGCACGGTCACGTCGGCGCCCATGCCGACCGCCTGGGCGATCGCGTTCTGGCCGGACATGCCGGCGCCGAGCACCGTGACCTTCGCCGGTCGCACCCCGGGGACCCCGCCGAGCAGCACGCCGCGGCCGCCCTGGCTGGACTGCAGCGAGAACGCGCCGACCATGGTGGCCATGCGACCGGCGACCTCGGACATCGGCGCGAGCAGCGGGAGCGAGCCGTCGGCCAGCTCGACGGTCTCGTAGGCGATCGCCGTGGTGCCGGCCTCGACCAGGGCACGGGTGAGGGCCTCGTCGGCGGCGAGGTGGAGGTAGGTGAAGAGCAGCAGGTCCTCGCGCAGGTAGCCGTACTCCGCGGCGATCGGCTCCTTGACCTTGAGCACCATCTCGGCACCCCAGGCCTCGTCGACCGAGACCATGGAGGCACCCGCGGCGACGTACTCGGCGTCCGTGAACGCGCTGCCGAGGCCCGCGCCGGCCTGGACCAGCACCTCGTGGCCGGCCGCGACAAGCTCACGCACACCGGCAGGCGTGATGGCGACGCGGTTCTCGTTGTTCTTGATCTCCTGGGGAACGCCGATGCGCATGGTCTCTCCTCGATGGGACGCGGGCCGTCCCGCATCGTCTTCATGTGACTCGCCAATTCTTGGAGGATCTGCGGCACAATCAAGACTGAGCGAACAAATTGCCCAAGAAGCCGGAGAAGAGGGAAGAATCCGTGGAGAACCAGCCCGCCAGGCCGTCCGCACCGACGAATCTTCGGCCACCCGACCTCGACCAGCTCGACGAGCGCATCCTCTGGGAGCTCATGCGCGACGCGCAGATCACCAACGCGGCGCTCGCGGCCCGGCTCCACGTCTCGCCGTCGACCACGCACGCCCGCGTCCGTGCGCTCAAGGAGGCGGGCGTCATCCGGTCGTCGCACGTGAGCGTGGACTACGCGGCGCTGGGGCTCGACGTCCAAGGCATCGTCTACGTGCGCCTGCGCGCGCAGGCCCGCCCCCAGATCAAGGCCTACGCCCGCAAGGTGATCCGCCTGCCCAACGTGCTGTCGGTGACGTTCATGGGAGGCGAGGTCGACTTCCTGATCCATGTGGCGTGCACGGGCACCGCGCAGCTGCGGGACTTCGTCGCCGAGGAGCTGAGCATGGACCCGGCGGTCGCCTCGACCCACACCAACATCGTGTTCGAGCACCTCACCGGGCTCGAGCACCTGGGTGGCGGCGGGTTCGCGGCGATGCGAGGCGAGGCCTAGGAGGGGGACGATGCGCGGCTCACCAGTACTGACCGTCCCGCAGGGGCCGAACGGCTTCGAGAATCAGTACTTGCTGTCCCGGCCGGAAGGGGGGGTCGGGACCGGGCGGGGCACCCGCGGCGCCTGCGCGTAGAGCGCCGCCACCGCGAGGTACGCGACCGCGACCCCGGCCATGACGAACGCCGAGTAGCCCGACGGCGGCAGCACCAGCGCCCCGATCACCGCCGAGAGGATGAACGCGACGTTGTACGCCATGTCGTAGAGCACGAACGCGCGCCCGCGCACGTGGTCCGCGGTGTCGCGCTGGACGATCGTGTCGACCGCGATCTTCCCGCCCTGCACCGCGAAGCTGACGATCACCGCGGCGGCGAGCAGCGTCCACGGCGCCGCGGACACGGCGAGCAGGGCCTGGCCCAGCGCGCCCACGCCGAGGCAGCCGAGGATCCACCGCTGCCTCTCCACGCGGGGTCCGAGCCACGGCGTGAGGATCGCGGCGAGCCCGAATCCGACCGCCGCGAAGCCCAGCACGATCGAGAACGCACCGAGCGACTGCTCCGGCCGGTCGGGATCGCCGAGCACGTGGCGGGAGATCAGGATCGCGGCCACGAACATCAGCCCGTACAGGAGGCGCTGCGCGCTCATCACCCCGAGCGCGTGGAAGGGCGTCCCGCGACGGTGGAGGTAGCGGACGCCGTCGGCCAGCTCTCCCACCAGAGCCCGCAGCTGCTCGATCGGGTGCAGCGCCTTCAGCGGGTGCTCGGGACCCAGCTCGGTCCGCCTGAGCAGCGTCGACGCCCACGACGCCAGGCCGAACGCGACCCCCGCGCCGGCCAGCGCCGTGAACGCGAGCGAACTGTCCGAGGCCGCGGGAGAGAGGAACGTCACCACCCCGCCGACCGCGGCCCCGGCGGCCGCGGCGATGGTGCCCAGCGTGGGCATGATCGCGTTGGCGGCGAGCAGCTCGTCGGTCGGGACCACGCGCGCGATGCCGGCCGACATCGCCGCCAGCAGGAAGCGGTTGACGGACAGGGTCAGCAGCGCGAGCGCGTACAGCGACCAGAGCGGGCCGTCGAGCAGCAGCACGGCGACGATCACCCCGGCGAGCGCGAGCCGCACCAGGTTGCCCACCAGCAGGATGCGCTGACGCTGCCACCGGTCGATCAGCGGCCCGACGAACGGTCCGACCAGGGTGAACGGCGTCAGCAGCACCGCGAATCCGATCGCTATCTCCGGGGGCGACGCCGCCTGCGTCGGGTCGAAGAAGAAGGCGGTGGCGATGCCCACCTGGAACATGCCGTCGCCGCCCTGGGACAGCAGCCGGGAGTACGTGAGCCGCCGGAACCCGCGCGCGTGCCACAGGCGGCCGAGGTCGCGGGCGAGGGTCACGCGCCCACCCTAGGGGGCGTCGATAGCATCGGACCATGGGGGAAGGCGCGGTCTCCGCCGCCGTGGACGCGACACCGGACACTCGTGACCGGTTCGTCGACCTGATCCGCGTCGGATCGCTGATCGGCGTGGTGCTCGGGCACTTCGCGATGGCGGCGGTGGTCCTCGATCACGCCGACGGCACGGTGGTGGTCGCCAACGTCCTGGAGACGGCGACCTGGACACGCCCGCTGACGCTGCTGTTCCAGGTCATGCCGCTGTTCTTCGTGGTCGGCGGGTTCGCGCATGCGACCTCGTGGCGGAGCCTCCGGGCGCGGGGAGGGGGATACGCCGACTTCGTGCACGCCCGCATCGGCCGGCTGCTGATGCCCACGGCCGTGTTCGTCGCCGTGTGGATGGTGCTGGGCGCGGCGATCGAGCTCGCCTGGCCGGACTCGCCCGCCACCGGTCCGCTGCTGCAGATCTCGGGCCAGCTGCTGTGGTTCATCGGCATCTACCTGATCGCCGCGGCCTTCGCCCCGGCGCTGCTCGCCGCGCACGAGCGCGCCCCGCGCCTCACCCTCGGCGCCCTGGCGAGCGCCGCCGTCGCGGTCGACGTGCTGCGGCTCGCCGTCGGCATCGACGGCGTCAAGTGGCTGAACTTCGCGTTCGTGTGGCTCGCGATCCACCAGCTCGGGTTCCACTACGCCGACGGCGTCGCCGACCGGGTGGGCCCGCGCCGCCTGGGAGGGACGATGCTGGGCGTCGGGGCCGTCGCCCTGCTCGGCCTGGTCACGTGGGGCCCGTACGGGTGGTCCATGGTCTCGTACGCGGGTGAGCCGCTGTCGAACCTCGCACCGCCCACGACGGCGCTGCTCGTGTTCGCGTGCGCGCAGGCCGGCCTGGCCCTGCTGCTGCGCGGACCCGCGAGGCGGCTCCTGGCCCGGCGCCGGGCGTGGACCGTCGTGGTCGCGGGCGGCGCCGTCGCGATGACCGCCTTCCTGTGGCACTTCTCCGCCCTGGTCGCGCTGCACGCCGTCCTGTGGGCGGCGGGCGTCGACCTCGCGGGCGATCCCACCACCGCATCGTTCTGGTGGGGCAAGCTCGCGATGGCGCCGGCGTTCCTGCTCCTGGTCGGCCTGCTGGTCCTGGCCTGGCGGCGCTTCGACCGGCCGCCGGCGCGCGCGGCCCTGGCGGGGCCGGGCGCGGGCCGCGCGACGGTCGCCGCCGTCTCGGTCGCCTGCGCGATCGTCGCCATGCTGGGCTTCGCGGTCGTGGGCTTCCGCGGGGTCGTCTCGGGCTACGTGGGCCACGTGGCGGTGCTGCCGATGACGGTCTGGTCGGCCGCGGTGCTCACCGCGCTGGCGATCGCCCTGGCACGGGTCGCGGTGGTGCGGCGTCCGCGCCGGTCGTAGAGTGACCCGCGGGGGGCAGAGGGGAGCATCCATGGGGTTCATGGAGGCCGTGCGCGGGTGCCTGCGCCGCTACGCGACGTTCCGCGGGCGCGCGCGCCGCAGCGAGATGTGGTGGTTCGTGCTCTACGGCGTGCTGCTCGCGATCCCCGCGAACATCGCCTTCCTGCTGCTGTGGAGCGCCGCCTTCGAGGGCTCGATCACCGGACCCGCGGAGGACCCCGCGATCAATCCGACCGCGGTGAGCTGGGGCGCGTTCACCGCCGCGATCGGCGTGCTGCTGGCCTACGCGCTCCTCTACACGGTGCCGGCGCTCGCGGTGCAGTCGCGCCGCCTGCACGACATGGGCCAGCCCGCGTGGTGGCTGCTGCTCCACCTGATCGGGCTCGGCATCGTGGTCCTGATCATGTGCGCGATGCGCGGCCAGACCGGCTCCAACCGCCACGGACCCGATCCGCGCCTGGTGCCCGTCCCGTCGCGGGCGACGGCGTGATCGCGCCGCACACCCTGCTCGCCTTCTCCGCGCTCGCGGTCGTCGTGATCGTGATCCCGGGGCCGTCGGTGCTGTTCGTGGTGGGCCGCGCGCTGCACCTGGGTCGCGGTCCCGCGCTGGTCTCGGTGGTCGGCAACGCGGCGGGGCCGCTGGTCCACGCGGCGCTGGTCGCGGTCGGCGTCGGCGCGCTGGTCGCGGCGTCGGAGGCGGCGTTCGTGGTGCTCAAGGTGATCGGCGGGCTCTATCTGATCTGGCTGGGGATCCAGGCGATCCGCCACCGTGGCGAGGGGCTCGAGGCGGAGGACGATGGGACGGCGGCCCCGTCGGTGCGACGGCTGCTCGCCGAGTCGTTCACCGTCGGGGTGACGAACCCGAAGACGCTGGTCTTCGTGGCGGCCGTGCTGCCGCAGTTCGCCGACCCCGACCGCGGACCCGTCGCGGCGCAGATCCTGCTGCTCGGGGCGATCTTCGCGGCGCTCGCGGTCGTCTCCGACGGCGTCTACGTTCTGATCGCCTCGGGCGCGCGCGACTGGTTCGCGCGCTCGCCCGGTCGGCTCGCGCGCGTGCGCGCCGCCGGCGGCGGGATGATCGCGGCCCTCGGCGTGGTGGTGCTGCTGTCGCGGCGGGTCGCCTGACGGGTTCGTCGGCGCGCACCCGGCCCGCGCGTGGCGCCCGGAAACACCGTGATGCCTGGCTAGGGTGAGGACACCCCGGCAGCACCCGGACCCACCAGGAGGAGATCTGATGAACGGCTTCACCACCGCGATGTCGAAGTACGCGCAGTTCAGCGGCCGGTCGCGCCGGAGCGAGTTCTGGGGCTACCACCTGACCATCACCGCGATCGTGATCGTGCTGTCGATCGTCTACGGGATCAGCGCCGCGATGGTCGCGAACAGCGGTGAGGGCAACCCGCTCGCCGCCATCTCGCTCGGCATCTTGATCGTGCTCGGCCTGGCGTTCATCGTCCCGACCCTCGCGGTGAACTGGCGTCGATGCCAGGACGTCGGCATGCCCGGCGCGGTCGCGATCATCGGCCTGGTGATCCCGCTCGTGATGTGGATCATCGGCTTCATCCCTGGCACCGAGGGCCCGAACGCCTACGGCGACGACCCGAAGTCCTGAACGCGGGCATCGTCCCGACCCCCGACATGACATCCGGCGCGAACGGGGCCAAGGTGGAGGTATGGCCCACTCCATCGAGCGCGTCGCCATCGTCGGCGGCGCCGGCAAGATCGCCCGCAAGCTGATCCCGCTGCTGCTGCACGAGGGAGTCGAGGTCGTGGCCCTCGCCCGGCATGACGACCAGCTGTCCGAGCTCGGCACCATGGGCGCGATCCCGCGCAGGCTCGACATCGAGGCGGCCCAGCCGGCGGCGTTCGCCGCCGCGTTCGGCGGCTGCGACGCGATCGTCTTCAGCGCGGGCGGCGGACCGGACGGCAACGCCGAGCGTAAGCAGACGGTCGACCTCGAGGGATCGCTCAAGTCGCAGGAGGCGGCGATGCTCCGCGGCGTCCACCGGTTCGTGCAGGTCTCCGCGATCGGCGTCGACAACCCGCCGGACCCCGGGCTCGGCGAGGTGTGGACGGCCTATGTCGAGGCCAAGCGCCGCGCCGACGAGGCGCTGCGGCGGTCGAGCTTCGCGTGGACCATCATCCGCCCGGGCACGCTCACCGATGCGGTCGGCACCGGCTGCGTGAACCTCGGACCCGAGGTTCCGCACCACACGATCCCTCGCATCGACGTCGCCAAGGTGATCGCGGGCTGTCTCGCACGTCCGGCGACGGCGGGCCACCAGTGGGAGGTCGTCACCGGCCCGGTGCCGGTGGGCGAGGCGCTCGATCGGGCCGCCGCCCGCCTCTGACGGCGTCATGCCTGACAGGGCCCCGCGTGGCGCTTCCCCGCGACACCGTCCCTCCGTAGGCTGAGCGTGGCCCGGCGCCGCGTCGGGTGCGAACCTAGGAGAGAACAATGTTCAGCAGCTACAAGGACGTGCTCGGCAAGTACGCCCAGTTCAGCGGCCGCTCGCGCCGGCTCGAGTACTGGGGCTTCGTCGTGATCAACGCGATCATCGTCACCATCCTCGCAATCCTTCTCGCGACCGTCGGCATGGATGCCGACGCCGGCACCTACACGGCGATCGGCTGGGTGCTCGTCGCCGTGATCGTCGTCTACGGCCTGTTCGTGCTGATCCCGTCGCTGGCGCTGCAGTGGCGCCGCTACCAGGACATCGGCTGGGCGGGCGCCGTGTCGATCGTCGGCTGGTTCGTCCCGCTGCTGACCCTGATCGTCTCGTTCATCCCCGGCAACGTCGGCGAGAACCAGTACGGCGCCGACCCCAAGGCCTGACCGGCGCCTCGAACACGGGAGCTCACGATGTTCCACAGCTACGCGGACGTGATCCGCAAGTACGCACAGTTCACCGGTCGCTCACGCCGCAAGGAGTTCTGGGGCTTCGCCCTGGTCAACATCCTGATCTCGGTGGTGTTCAGCATCCTGATCGGCGCGGTCGGCATCGACCGCGACACCAACGAGTACACGCTGATCGGCTGGGTGCTGGTCGCCCTGATCGTCCTGTACGGGCTCTTCATCCTGGTGCCGAACATCGCGCTGCAGTGGCGCCGGTATCAGGACATCGGCTGGGCAGGGCCGGTGTCGATCGTCGGCTGGTTCGTCCCGCTGCTGACCCTGATCGTCGCCTTCATCCCCGGCAACGTCGGCGGCAACGACTACGGACCCGATCCGAAGGCCTGAGCCACCGCATCGTCGCGACGGCCGGATCCCGACGGGGGTCCGGCCGTCGTCGTGTCGGTGCCGCCGCCGGCCCGGGGCGGGCCGCTACCGTGACGCCATGACCTTCGGAGAGTCCATCCGGTACGTGTTCCGCCACCTCACGAGCCTCCAGGGACGCGCGCGCCGCGCCGAGTTCTGGTGGTTCTACCTTTTCCTGCAGCTGGTGAGCATCCCGGTCGGGATCATCGTCGCGGTGCTGCTGGTCGCGGCCTTGGCCCCCGCGCTCGCCTCGATCGACTCGACCACCGGCGAGATCTCCGACTCCGCGGTCGCCGACGTCGCCGGCCCCGTCCTCGCGGTGTACGGCTTCGCGCTGCTGCTCGGCCTCGCCTCCTTCGGGCTCAGCCTCGCGGTCTGGGTGCGACGTCTCCACGACGTCGGGCAGACCGGGCACTGGCTCTGGCTGAACCTGGTGGGCCTCGGGATCGTGCCGCTGATCATGGCGATCATGGACGGCGAGGCCGGTCCGAACCGCTACGGGCCCGACCCGAAGGCCGCCGAGCGGATGCCCGTGGCCGGGTGGCCCCAGCAGCCGGGCTACCCGCCCGTGCCGCCGGTCCAGTAGCGCGGCCACCCCGGCTCAGCCCACCCGGTTCGCGCGCCCACCGTTCCCCCCAATGGAGGATCGGTGCACGCAACCCGGCCGTTTCGGGCTCCGATCCTCCATTTCGCGGGGGGGCGGGGAGAGACCACCGTCCGGGCCGGTGAACGCGAAGACCCCGGGTCCCCCCACAGCGGGGACCCGGGGTCTCGTTCGCCTCAGCTCAGCGGCCGAGCGATGCGCTGATCAGCGCTCGCGCGTGCCGGCGATGAACTCCTCGAGGTGCTGGCGGCCGAGGGTGTCCTCGGTCTGCACCGGCGGGGACTTCATGAAGTAGGTCGCGGCGGACAGGATCGGGCCGCCGATGCCGCGGTCCTTGGCGATCTTCGCGGCGCGCATGGCGTCGATGATGATGCCGGCCGAGTTCGGGGAGTCCCACACCTCGAGCTTGTACTCGAGGTTCAGGGGCACCTCGCCGAAAGCGGAGCCCTCGAGGCGCACGTACGCCCACTTGCGGTCGTCGAGCCACGCGACGTAGTCCGACGGGCCGATGTGCACGTTGCGGTCGTCCTTGACGCCGGCCAGCGGGCCGTTGTCGATGTTGGACGTGACGGCCTGGGTCTTCGAGATCTTCTTGGACTCGAGGCGGTCGCGCTCGAGCATGTTCTTGAAGTCCATGTTGCCGCCGACGTTCAGCTGGTACGTGCGGTCGAGGCGCACCCCGCGGTCCTCGAACAGCTTCGCCATCACGCGGTGCGTGATGGTCGCGCCCACCTGCGACTTGATGTCGTCGCCGACGATCGGCACGCCGGCCTCCTGGAACTTCGCGGCCCACTCCGGGTCGGACGCGATGAACACGGGCAGCGCGTTGACGAAGGCCACGCCCGCGTCGATCGCGCACTGCGCGTAGAACTTGGCGGCCTCCTCGGAGCCCACGGGGAGGTAGCAGACGAGCACGTCGGCCTCGGTGTCCTTGAGCACCTGGACCACGTCGACCGGGGTCTCGTCGGACTCGACGATGGTCTGGCGGTAGTACTTGCCCAGGCCGTCGAGGGTGACGCCGCGCTGGACCTGGATGTCCGTCTTCGGCACATCGCAGATCTTGATGGTGTTGTTCTCGGAGGACTGGGTCGCCTCGACGAGCTCCTTGCCCACCTTCAGCGAGTCCACGTCGAACGCCGCCACGAACTCGATGTCCGAGATGTGGTAGTCGCCGAACTGCACGTGCATGAGGCCCGGGACGGTCTCGTTGGCGTCGGCGTTCTTGTAGAACTCCACGCCCTGGATCAGCGACGTGGCGCAGTTGCCCACGCCGACGATCGCGGCACGAAGCTTGGCCATGTGATGTCTCCTTGGATCAGCGGCCCGCCGAGGCGGAGCCGGGGTTGTCACCGCCGGGGGCGGATCGTTCATTCTCGATGAGCCGGTCGAGCCACTCGACCTCGCGCTCGACCTGCTCGAGGCCGTGGCGCTGCAGCTCGGCGGTGTAGGCGTCGTGGCGCTCATGCATGCGCTTGAGACCGTCCGACACCTCCTCCAGGCGCTCGGAGAGACGGCTGCGCCGTCCCTCCAGGATCCGCAGCCGGGTCGCGGAGTCCGTGTGCGCGAACATGGAGAAGCGCACATCGAACGTGTCGTCGTCCCAGGACGACGCGCCGGAGGAGGCGAGCTCCTCCGCCAGCCGGGCGCGTCCCGCCTCGGTGAGGCTGTACGCGATCCGGGCACGCCGGGACGATGCGGGGGCGGACGAGGCGGGCTCCTCACCGGTGACGGTGATGAGCTCCGCGTCGACCATGCGCCTGAGGCACGGGTACAGGGACCCGTAGCTCAGCGCGCGGAAGGGTCCCAGCTGGGCGCCGAGACGCTTGCGGATCTGATAGCCGTGGAGGGGCTGCTCGCGCAGCATCCCGAGGATGGCGAGCGTGAGCACATCGGTCTTGGCCATGGTCGCCTTCCTCTCCGCCGTGGTGGATCCTCGGCGCGCGGGATTGCGCGTCGATCGAACGGCTAGTTATATCGAACTGATACATCGGAGAAGATACATCACGGAATCGTGACACGCGAATCCGCCCCGCTGGGTCACGAATGCGGGGAGGTGAACGTTATGACACCGATGCGGAGCCCGCACCCCGGCTCCGGCCTGCCCGACGCCTCGATCTCTAAGGTGGACCTGTGACCGATAGCGCCCAGCCGCCCCGACGGCCCACGACCCGCACCGCCGCCGGCGGCACCGCCCCGCGCTCGTCGAGCGCTCCCCAGCGGCGCTCGACCCGGCCCACCACCGGCGCGGCGGCGAGCAAGCCGACCAGCGGCTGGGTGCAGACGGGCGTGACGGCGACCGGGGCATCGTCCGGCGGCAAGGGCGGCGGCGCCGGCGGGAGCGGCGGCGGCAAGCGGCCCACGAAGCAGCCGGAGGGCCCGCGCTGGAAGCGCGTCCTCAAGCGCGTCGGGATCGGCGCGCTCATCGCCGGGCTCGTCGCGATCGCGGTCGGCTCGATCACGCTCATGGTCGTCTACTCGCGGCTCGAGGTCCCCGAGGCGTCCGACGTGGCGCTCGCACAGGCGTCCACCGTGTACTGGGCGGACGGCGAGACGGAGATGGGTCGGATCGGCGAGGTCGACCGCAACATCATCGACTGCGCGGCGCTCCCCGACCACGTGCCGCACGCGATCGTCGCGGCGGAGGACCGCAGCTTCTACACGAACCCGGGCATCGACTTCTTCGGCACCGCCCGCGCGCTGTTCAACACGGTCGTGCTGGGCAAGAAGCAGGGCGGATCGACCATCACCCAGCAGTACGTCGAGCGCTACTACTTCGGGGAGACGACCACCGACATCCCCGGCAAGATCAAGGAGGCGCTGCTCGCGCTCAAGGTGGACTCGGAGCAGACCAAGGACGAGGTCCTCTGCAACTACATGAACACCATCTACTTCGGGCGCGGCGCCTACGGCATCGACGCCGCGGCGCAGGCGTACTTCGCCAAGCCCGCGTCCGAGCTGAGCGTCTCGGAGGCGGCGATGCTGGCCGGGATCATCCCCGCGCCCAGCGCCTGGGACCCGCGCCTCAGCCCCGAGAAGGCGGAGCAGCGGTGGAACTACGTGTTCGACGGCATGGTCGAGGGCGAGTTCATCACCCAGGACGAGCGTGATGCGCAGACCTTCCCCGAGACCGTCGAGTACGTCGCCGCGGACACGTTCGCCGGGCCCACCGGGTACCTGCTGCGGACCGCGATCAACGAGGCGATGAGCGTGCTCGACGTGGACCAGGAGGAGATCGAGCTCGGCGGCTACCGGATCGTCACCACGTTCCAGCCGGACCACCAGCAGGCGGTCGAGGACGCCGTCGCGGCGATGCCCGAGGATCACGCGGACAACCTTCACGTCGCGGCGAGCACGGTGGACGCCACCACCGGCGCCATCACGGCGATGTACGGCGGCGCGGACTACCTGGCCGTCCAGCGCAACGCGGTGACGCAGGACATCGCGCAGGCCGGTTCGACGTTCAAGCCCTTCGCGATGATCGCGGCGCTGTCCACCGGCTGGTCGCTCAACACGACCTACACCTCGGACAACCTGATGACCGTCGAGGGCTTCGACAACCAGGTCCGCAACTTCGGCGGCACCAATTACGGGCGCATCAACATGATCACCGCGACCGAGAAGTCCGTGAACACCTACTACGCGCAGCTCGGCGTCGACGTCGGCAACGACAAGGTCCGGGACGTCGCGATCGCGGCGGGCCTCCCCGAGGACACCGTGGGTCTCGACGCGAACCCGGCCAACGTGCTGGGCACGGCGTCGCCGACCCAGCTGGCCATGGTGCACGCGTACACGACCATCGCGGACACGGGCCTGGAGAAGGATCCGTACAGCGTGCAGACGGTCGTCGACACGGACGGCACCACGGTGTTCGAGCACGAGGTGGACGCGCAGCGCGTGTTCGACGAGGACGTGATCGCTGACGCGACCTACGCGATGCAGCAGGTGGTCAACAGCGGCACCGCGCGCAAGGCGGCGGCGCTGGGCCGTCCCCTCGGCGGCAAGACCGGAACGTCGAACGACAACCGCTCGGCGTGGTTCATCGGCTTCAGCCCGCAAATCGTCGGCGCGGTGTCGCTCTACCAGGTGGGCGAGGACGGCTCGGTCGAGCAGATCACCCCCTTCGGCGGCTACAGCTCGATCACCGGAGGCTCGGTGCCCGCCGACATCTGGGTCGAGATGATGGGCCCGATCCTCGAGGACTACGAGGTCGCCTCGTTCGCGCCCCGGGCGGACGTCGGCGAGGACCGAGGCGTGATCTCGACACCCACGCCGACCCCGTCGAGCACCCCCAGCCCGACGCCGACGGAGACCTCCGAGCCGATCGTCACGCCGAGCCCGACCGAGACCGCCGAGCCCACCCCGACCCCGGAGCCCAGCGCGACTCCCGAGCCGTCGGTGACCGCCGGCGCGTCGGGCGACGGCAACGGGAACGGCAACGGGAACGGCAACGGCACGGGGACGGCCGTCGACGGAGCGCTCGGAGGCTGAGGGCCAGGGTCCGTCCGTCAGCGGATCGCGCGCTTGAGGCGGAGCGCCGTCGTGAGCGCGCGGTAGCGCACTGTCTTGAGCGGCACGTCCCACGCGCCGTCGCACTCGACGATCTCGCCGAACTGCTGCTTGAACTCCCGCACGCCCATGAGCTGCGGGGCGCGCTCGGAGCCGACGCCGAACAGGTCGTACTCGCGGACGCCCTCCGCCTTGAGCGTGGTGAGGATCTCCCACTTGAGGCGGAGGGCCGCGTTCGTGTCGCGCGCCTCGAGGTTGTTCGCCGCGTAGTAGTCGGTGCCGCCGTCCTCGTGCACCACCGCGATGACCCAGGCCACGGCACGGCCGGGGGCCAGGTCGCCGTCCGGCCCCGCGTCGTGACGGCGGGCCACCCAGATCCGCGCGTGCGGGCTGAGCGTGTCGAGCATCGTCAGGTACATCTCCGCCGGAAAGATGCCGAAGCCCGCCCCTGCCGCGGTCTCGCGGTAGATCTCGTAGAGCTCCTCGAACTGCTCGCCCGTCAGGCCGGTCTCCTCGGCGACCGTCATCGCCTCGTCCTTGAGCGTGCGCCGGATCTTGTACCGTCCGCGCTTCGAGAACGACGCCATGATCTGGTCCTCGGGCGCGGTGAGGTCGACGTACACCGTGTGGTCGAAGGTGACGGTCTGGAGCAGCTCGTGCAGGTCGCCCGCCGCGTGGCGCGCGTGCAGGCGGGCGAACACGGCCCACGGGTAGCGCTCGCGCAGCGCGGCCACCAGCGCGTCCCGGATCGCCTTCTCGTTCTCGGGGGTCTGCTCGACCAGGACGATCGGACCGTGCTTCGCCCACACGTAGGGGAAGCCGCGCACCTCGTAACGCGACAGGGACACGACGGCGACCGGCGCATCGTCCGCCCCGATCACCGCGAGGCGGGCGAGGTGCTCGCGGCCCCAGACGGCCGCGTCGTACGCGTCCCACGCGGGCGCCTGCTCGATCGGGACCGGGTGGGGGCCTCGGCGGGCGAGCTCGAGGAACCGGTCGTCGGACACGTCCTCGACGCGCAGCGGCGTGGGCAGGCTCATGGGCTCGAGACTATCCGCGTCAGAAGCCGGACTCGGTGGGCCGCGGGTAGTGCTGGAGGTACTTGCTGACCAGGCGCAGGTCCACCGACCGCACCCACAGGCGCCGCTTGAGGCTCGCGTCGCCCCGGTACCGCAGCGGGTGATGGACGCCGTGGCGGCGCTTCGCGGTGCGGACGCGCGCCCGCAGGCCCGGGTCCAGCAGGTAGCGCAGCAGGAAGCGGTACGGCACCACGCTGTAGAGCACGTCCCGCTCGGGGCTGAGCGGCGCCGGGGCGCCGTCCACATGCGCCGGGAGCAGGTCGCGGGCGAGCACCTCGGCGACGTTGACGCCCGAGGCCGTCACGTAGAAGTTGTTGCGGCCGATGCGCGGGTTGGCCTCGAAGAAGACCTTCTCGCCCGTGCGGCTCGAGACCTTGTAGTCGAAGTTCGCGAAGCCCTCGTAGGCGATGTGGTCGAGCAGGCGGGCCGCCTGGTCGAAGGCCTCGCGGTCGACGCCCGTGAGGATCGCGGCGGGGATCCCGAGCGTGCCCGGAGTGTGCTCCTCGAGCAGCACCTGGCCGCCCGCGACGAGCGTCACCTGGCCCGCGCGGTCGCGGTAGGCGGTGAGCGAGCGCATGTGGGTCTCGTCGCCCGGCACGAACTCCTGGACCAGGAACTCCGACGGGTAGCCGCGCTCCTCGAGGTGGGCCAGCACGTCCACCAGCTCGGCCTCGGACTCGAAGTGATGGATCTTCTGCTTGCCCGGGAACTCGATCGCGAACCAGTCCGCGCTGTTGGAGGGCTTGCCGATCAGCGGGTAGGCGAGGTCGCGCTCGCGCAGCTGCGCGACGGCGTCTGCGGGACCGACCGCGGCCGCGTCGCCGAACGACACGGCCACCGTGAAGGGTGTGCGGATGCCGACCTGGTCGCACGCCTGGGCGAAGGCGACCTTGGAGGAGACGAGGTCGAAGGCCGCGAGCGAGGGGAACGGGACGATCCACCGCGGGTCGAGCCGCTCGCGGTGCTCCGCGAGCACGCGGACGTGCCAGTCGAGGTTGGTGAACAGGAGCAGGTCGTGGTCGGGATGCTCCGCCGCGATCGCGTCGAGCCGCGCGAGCAGCGTCTCCGGGGTGAAGATGTCCGGCTCGATGATCCACCGCGCGAGCGTCGAGTGGCGACCGAAGGTGGTGACGCGCGGCCCGACCACCAGCGACGGCCAGCCGAACCGCTCATGCGCGGCGCGCTGGAACGCGTAGGTCCCGATGTCCCCGCCGAGCCCGACGACCAGTACCTGCCTCACCCGCACCTCCCGATTCGACTCGTCAGTCTAGACGGAGGCGCGCGCCGCTCCCGGGGCGACCGGCGCATCGTCCCTGCGTCCCCTCCACAGGCATGTGGCGCCTCGGGACCTGGTGCCGGTACCATTGCTCGGTGGCCTCGGCCACAGACGCAACCCTCCTGCTGCGGAAAGACCGCAGCCGACCAGACCAGAGGAGGTGGGTATCAATGCGCCAGTACGAAATGATGGTCATCCTTGACCCCGAGATCGACGAGCGGACCGTCGCTCCGTCGCTCGACAAGTACCTGACCGTGATCAGCAACGACAAGGGCACCGTCGACAAGGTCGACATCTGGGGCCGTCGCCGTCTCGCTTATCCGATCAAGAAGAAGGCTGACGGCATCTACGCGGTGATCAACTTCACCTCGGAGTCCGCCACCGCCAAGGAGCTCGAGCGCCAGCTCGGCATCAACGAGGCGATCCTTCGCACCAAGCTGCTCCGCCCGGACGCTCACTAGTCCAGGCCCGCATCCCGACTCTCACCAGCGAATACACGAAACCGAGGGAACACACATGGCAGGCGACACTCAGATCACGGTGGTGGGCAACCTCACCGGTGACCCCGAGCTTCGATTCATCTCCTCCGGCGCCGCGGTCGTGAACTTCACCGTCGCGTCGACCCCCCGCACGTTCGACCGTCAGTCGAACGAGTGGAAGGACGGGGAGACCCTGTTCATGCGGTGCTCCCTCTGGCGTGAGGCCGCCGAGAACGTCGCAGAGTCCCTCACCAAGGGCATGCGCGTGATCGTCACCGGCCGTCTCGTGGCCCGCTCGTGGGAGGCGAACGGCGAGAAGCGCACGGTCACCGAGATGCAGGTCGACGAGGTCGGCCCGTCCCTGAGGTACGCCACGGCCAAGGTCACGCGCACGCAGCGCGGTGGCGGCGGCGGAGGCGGCTTCTCCGGGGGCGGCGGCAACCAGTCGGGCGGCTTCGGTGGTGGCTACGGCGGCGGCTCGCCCGCCGGAGGCTCGAGCAACGACCCGTGGGCGACCGCCCCGGCGTCGGATGAGCCCCCGTTCTAACAGGTACTTTTCATCAGGAGTCTTCACATGGCTAAGCACGACATCCGCAAGCCGCGCAAGAAGGTCAACCCGCTCAAGGCCGCCAAGGTCGACAAGGTTGACTACAAGGACACCGCGCTGCTTCGCAAGTTCATCTCCGACCGCGGCAAGATCCGTTCGCGCCGCGTCACCGGTGTCACCGTCCAGGAGCAGCGCGACATCGCGCGGGCGATCAAGGTCGCTCGTGAGATGGCGCTCCTCCCCTACGCCGGCTCCGGCCGCTGATCGGGGGTCTGTCTCATGGCTAAGGTCATCCTGACCCACGAGGTCTCCGGCCTCGGCATCGCCGGCGACGTCGTCGACGTCAAGGACGGTTACGCCCGCAACTACCTCGTCCCCCGCAAGCTGGCCACCCCGTGGTCGGCGGGTGCCGAGAAGCAGATCGAGGGCCTCCGCAAGGCGCAGCGCGCCAAGGAGATCGCGTCCATCGAGGGTGCTCAGGCCGCGCGCGACGCGCTCCAGGCCTCGCCCGTGGTGGTCTCGGTCAAGGCCGGCGAGTCGGGCCGCCTCTTCGGCGCCGTGTCGCCCGCCGACATCGCGGACGCCATCGGCGACCGCGCCAAGGTCGACAAGCGTCGCATCCACGTGGCGCAGCCGATCAAGGCGCTGGGCGAGTACGAGGTCAAGGTCTCGCTGCACAGCGACGTCGCGGCCAAGGTCACCGTCCAGGTGGTCGCCGCGAAGTAGTCCTCGCGACACACGCGTTCGAGGCCCGGCGCGCCGTCCCCTAGCGGGGGCGGGGCGCCGGGCCTCGATGCATGTCGGGGCGGGTGTCGGGCGTCGGGCGCGAGCCGCGGCTCCGTTGACGCCTCCACCTCCCACCTCCCACCGCCCGCGGCCGCCTTCCGCCGCCTGACCCGCTTCCCGCCCGCTCCGCCTCCCGCCGCTTGATCCGCTTCCCGCCGCTTGATCCGCTTCCCGCCGCCGCGTCCCGCCGCCGCGTCCCGAAATGGAGCTCTGGTGCCCGAAACGGCCGCGTTGCGTGCACTCAACGTCCATTTCGGCTCAGCGGGCGCCTGGCGGCCGGCGGCTCGGCGGGCTCACCAGGTCTCCGGTGCGAGGACCGATGTCGACAGGCCCCCGCGCGTTCCCGCCCGTGCCCGCCGCCGGTCGACCGACGCCGCGCCCGCCGATGCCGGCCCACGATCTGGCCATGGGGACTCACAGGGCGCTCGTGGCACGTCTGACCGACGAGGTCGATCGGATGCGGCGCGGCAGGATCGCGGCGCCCCGAGGTGCGCTGCTTCGCGTGCTCGGGCGGCGGTTGCTGGAGCGGGCCGTCGAGAGCGGCGTGCTGGTGCGACTGCTGCCCGGCGTCTACGCGCCCGCCGACCTGGCGACGGATCACCGCGTGCTCTGCCATGCGGTGACGCTGGCCTCGCGAGGGCGCGCCACCATCGCAGGCCGCTCTGCTCTGCACCTGGTGAACGACGCGTACCCGGCGCCCCGCGTGGTCCAGGTGATCGTCGACCCGAGCAGCCACGCTCCCCGCGCCCCATGGATCCAGGCACGTCGCATCCCCGCTCCAGGGCCCGCGTGGACGCTTCGCCGTTGCCGCGTGCTGACGCCGCCGGATGCGGTGGTCGACGCCTGGGCGCGCGCCCCGGTCGAGCGGCGGCGCGCGGTCCTGTACGACGCGCTGTGGCTGCGATGCGCGGCACCTGCGGCGATCGCGGAGGCCTCGTCCGGGCGCGGCAAGGTCCCCCAGCGTGCCGAGCTCCTGGCGATTCTCGGCGAGTTCATCGACGGGGCGCAGTCGCCCGGTGAGGTGATGGCACGGCGCGAGGTCTTCCGCCATCCACGGTACGACGAGTTCGAACGGCAGGTCCCGGTCGTCGGTGACGGGCGCGGGCGGCCTGTCGACATGCTCCATCGTCGGGCCCGCCTGGCGGTCGAGATCGACTCCGACTCGTATCACGGCGCCCCGGAGGACGTGGCTCGGGACCACCGGCGCGATGTCGAGCTCAGCGCGCTCGGCTACCAGACGGTCCGCTACCGGTACCGAGACCTGAGAGACCGGCCCGAGTGGTGCCGCCGGACCCTCGACCGGATCGTCGCGGTCCGGCTGCGAGATCTCGCCTGAGCGCTGGGGCCGGTTCAAGGAGGTGTAGTGGCCGATCGGCGTCCGAAAGAGGGCGGTCTCGGGCACGGATCCTCCATTTCGGCGGAGGGCCGGGTTGGAGGAGTGCGGGGCAGGTCGGGCGCGCGGGGTCGTCCCGGGGCGTGTGAACGTTCGCATGGCGCGCGTCCGGGAGGGCGCCCGCGGCGGCGGGACGATGCGGATTGCGGCACCGCGCGCCGACACGCCGAAGCGCGACACGCCGAGGACTTTGTCCCCCGCGGTTTCCACAGCGGTGCGTCCAGCGAAATCCCTGGCAGGCACAGGGTTAAACGTCACGTTGACGGTTCATCCACATTTTCCTCCACACCCTCCCCAGGGAGTTGTCCACGGTTCCTCCACTGTGGATAACGAGTTCTCCACGGTCCGTCCACGGTCGGGGCGCTCGCGGATTTGAGCCGCCGCGCCGGGCGCTCTACATTCGCGTGTCTGACCCCCGCGCGACACTGATGGCGTCCGGGGCTCACCCGTACAGGAGAGGGAGCACGATGTCGGTCGACGAGCTCGAGGCCGCGTACGCCGGAGGCGGCGAGCGCGCCACGTTCGATCGCGTGCCGCCGCAGAACCTGGAGGCCGAGCAGTCGGTCCTCGGCTCGATGATGTTGTCCAAGGACGCGATGGCCGACGTCATCGAGGCCGTGCGCGGCGACGACTTCTACAAGCCCGCGCACGAGACGATCTTCGAGGTCGCGGTCAAGCTGTACAACACCGGAGACCCCGTCGACGCGCTCACGGTGTCCGCCGAGCTGCAGCGCCGGGGCGAGTTGGCGCGGGTCGGCGGAGCGGAGTACCTCCACACCCTCATCGCCTCGGTCCCGTCGGCGGCGTCCGCAGGCTACTACGCCCGGATCGTGCGCGAGCAGGCGATCCTGCGGAAGCTGGTCGAGGCAGGCACGCGGATCGCGAACCTCGGGTACGCCGGCGAGGGTTCGGAGGTCGACCAGATCGTCGACGCCGCCTCGTCTGAGATCTTCGCCGTGACCGAGCGCCGCAACTCCGAGGACTACCTCCCTATCGGCGAGATCATGGAGCGCACTCTCGAGGAGGTCGACGCGGCGTCCTCGCGCGACGGCAAGATGCTCGGCGTCCCGACGGGCTTCCGCGACCTCGACGACCTCACGGGTGGCCTCCAGGCCGGTCAGATGGTGGTCATCGCGGCCCGACCCGCGGTCGGAAAGTCGACGCTCGGTCTCGACATCGCGCGCTCGTGCGCGATCCACCACAACAAGGCCGCCGTCATCTTCTCCCTCGAGATGAGCCGCGAGGAGATCACCAAGCGCATGCTCTCCGCCGAGGCGAGCGTCAAGCTGTCGAGCCTGACCAAGGGCCCGATGGGGCCGAGCGACTGGGAGCGGCTCGCCCAGACCGCCGCGAAGGTCGCGAAGGCGCCGCTGTTCATCGACGACAGCCCCAACATGTCGCTCATGGAGATCCGCGCCAAGTGCCGCCGCCTCAAGCAGCAGCACGACCTCAAGCTGATCGTGGTCGACTACCTGCAGCTCATGACCTCGGGTCGCAAGGTCGAGTCCCGTCAGCAGGAGGTCTCGGAGTTCTCCCGTGCGCTCAAGCTGCTCGCGAAGGAGGTCGAGGCGCCGGTGATCGCGATCTCGCAGCTGAACCGAGGCTCGGAGCAGCGCGGCGACAAGAAGCCCATGCTGTC
Organism: Demequina lignilytica; assembly: GCF_030418375.1. Lineage (NCBI taxonomy): Bacteria > Bacillati > Actinomycetota > Actinomycetes > Micrococcales > Demequinaceae > Demequina > Demequina lignilytica. Next base: position 161,464 of record NZ_JAUHPZ010000004.1, on the reverse strand, counting down.
GGACATGCGTGAGTCGGGTGCGATCGAGCAGGACGCGGACATCGTGATCCTCCTGCACCGCGAGGACGTCTACGACCGCGAGAACCGCCCCGGGGAGGCCGACTTCATCGTCGCCAAGCACCGCGCCGGACCCACCGACACCATCGAGGTGGCGTTCCGCAAGGACTACGCGCACTTCACCGACATGGCGCGGGACCTCTGAGGTCGCACCCATCCGGTCCACCGGGGTCTCCGAAGACCTCGCAGGACGATCCTGGGGAGGGACGATGCGACGAGGCGGGGCCGCGGTTGCGGCGACGATAACGACCATGGCGGGGCTGCTGGTGCTCGCCGGATGCGCGAGCGGCGGCACGGCGGAGGACGCGGCCGCGCCCGGCGCTGCAGCGACCTCCGAGGATGCTGTGATGACGCCCGAGGCGTCCACCGAGCCCACCGATGACGACGCCATGATGACCGGCACCGACGGCGATGCCGCGATGGCGGCCATCATCGACGGAGCCGACTTCGACCCCGCATCGTTGGCCGGCACCGACACGGTCCTGTGGTTCTGGGCGCCGTGGTGCCCGACGTGCCAGCGCCAGGCGGGACTCGTCAACGAGGCGCTGCCGCAGCTCCCCGACGGCGTCGAGTTCATCGGGGTGGCCGGGTTGACCGACTCCGAGGATCAGGTCGACCAGTTCATCGACGAGTACGGCGTCCAGGACATGACGCACGTGGTCGACCTCGAGGGCGACACCTGGCGGTACTTCGAGGTCGCGTCCCAGTCGACGTTCGTGTTCCTCGACGACTCGGGCATGGTCACGGTGACCGGCGCGGGCACGACCGTCGAGGAGATCGTCACCCGCGCGGAGGAGCTCGCCGCGAGCTGACGAGTCCGGCTCGACCCCCAGAGTCAGGCGGCGCGGACCGGCTGGCGCAGCAGGGTCCGCAGCCTCGCAGGCGTGGTGCGCCTCAGGTCGGACAGGTAGATCTCGTGGTGGTGACCGGCCTCGACCAGCCCGGCCGCGGGCAGCACCTCGGCGTGCAGCTGCGCGAGCACGGGCCCCTCGGCGTCGAACGGCCCCACGTGCAGCGTCTGGAGGCACCGGCCCTCGGCGAGCGTGAGGACGCGCACATCGTCGAGCCGCGCCGGCGCGCCCTTGGCGCGCGTGACCGCGACCGCATCGGCGACCGCCGCATCGTCGAGCCAGGGCGGCACCATGAGCATGGCGGTCCAGCTCCACGCCCCCTTGTCGCGGGAGGTGAAGGTGGTCATGTCCTCCGCCCACCACAGCCCCTCGAGCGGCGGCAACACGTAGTCGCGCCCCGCGGTCCTGGATGCGAACTTGAGCGCGTAGGCGACCGGGTAGAGCGCGGCGAGGGCCTCGGCGAAGGCGGGGCCGTTCGGATCACCCGTGCCGTCGACGGCGACGAGGCGGCGCTCGGGCACGTCGAGCTCCGACCAGGCTCCCGCGCGGGCGCGGAAGCCGGGGTCGGATCGCTTGAAGTCGACCTTGTCGCTCACCGCGCCTCCGCTCGTCGCGCCGCCACCTCCACCGTAACGGCCGCTCCCACGGCGAGCACGACCAGCCCCACCAGCACCGGGGTGCCCCAGTCCTGGACCGCGAACGTCACCGCGGACTGCCAGCGCGTGGTGACCGCGATCACGGGGTCGAGCGCGTCGATGCCGAACCGGGGCAGCACCTCCGCGAGCCCGAAGAGCGTGACGTAGACGCCCGCCAGCACCATCAGCACCCCGCCGATCCGCATGAGCAGCGGCGTGCGGCGGCGCAGCGCCGCGGCGACACCGGTGCCGGCGAGGGCGGCCACGAGCGACACCAGCACCACGGCCGTCCCCATCCCGAGCCCGTACGCGACGAACGGCGTGATGGTCGCGACCGGTCCCCCGGCGCCGAGCGCCTGCGTGACCACGACCAGGAAGAGCCCGATGGTGCAGCTGAGCGACGCGACGGCGAACGATGCGCCGTACGCGGCCTGGGAGAGCCACGTGCGGCCGGGCGCGCGGGAGCCGCGCGCCAGCGCGCCCAGCCCGGGACCCGAGAGCTCGCCGCGCCAGGCCATGCGGACGCCGAGGATCGCGACCAGCACGCCGAGCACGATCGTCACGTAGGAAACCGCCGGGAGCACCGACGCCTGCAGGCCGAGCGACACCCCCGCGAAGAGCAGCCCGAACGCGAGGAACACCGCGACGAACCCGACGGTCATCGCCAGCGCGAAGCCCAGCGCGCGCCGCAGCGCGATCGCGCGCGGAACCCCCGCATCGTCTCCCCCGACCGCGCCGGCGGAGCCGGTCACGATCAGCGTGAGGTAGGCCGGCAGGAGCGCGAAGCCGCACGGGTTGAACGCCGCGACGGCGCCCAGCAGCAGGGCGTACGCGGTGTCGGCGTCGAGCATGGGGCCTCCTTCGTGGGTACACGCTCCCACGGTTCGGCGCCGGGGAGGCGGTGGATGGGCGGGGTCTGCGTGTCGCGTGGACCGCGCCGCGAAATGGAGGATCCGTGCACGGAACGTCGCGGTTTCGGGCACGGATCTGCCATTTCGCCGGGCGGACGATGCGCGGGCCGCAGCGCGGACGATTCGCGGCTCCCCTTGCGCTCGCGGCCCGCCCGAGCGACAATAGCGATACATCGTTAAGTGTCGTCGACGATCGTTCGGAGGTCATCATGAACAGCACCTGGAAGAGCGGGGGCAACCCCGCCGACGCCATGTGGGACGCCATGGAGCAGCTCAAGAGCCAGTTCGACAAGCGCGTCGGGACCCGCATGGGCCGCGGCGACGTCCGCAACGCCGTGCTCGCGCTGCTGGTCGAGGGCCCCATGCACGGCTACCAGATCATCCGCGAGATCGAGGAGCGCACCGGCGGCAGGTGGAAGCCCAGCGCCGGCAGCGTGTACCCGACCCTGCAGCTCCTGGCCGACGAGGGCCTGATCACCCAGTCGATGCAGAACGACCGCAAGGTCTACACCCTCACCGAGGAGGGCCGTCCCGTCGCCGAGGCGGCCGCGGACGACGCGCCGTGGGACATCCCCTCGTTCAAGGAGAGCCTGAACATGGGCCCGGTGCCCAAGGCCGGCGTCGACCTGGCGCAGGCGGTCGCGCAGGTGGCTCGCTCGGGTAGCGAGGCCCAGCAGGCGCAGGCCGCCGAGGTGCTCGCCGACGCCCGACGTAAGATCTACTCGATCCTCGCGCAGGACTGACGCATCGCCGGACAGCCCGGCCACGCGGGCCGGCGGGATCCGGGAGGCGCAGTGACCGACGGCCCGCGGGACGCCACGTTCGACCGCGCCCGCTACCGCCGGATCCTGCGCTTCGCCTCCTGGCAGCTCGCGATCGCGTGGTGGTTCGAGATCCTGCTGCCGCAGATCGGCCTCGCCGGCCTGGCGGCACGCAGCCGCGATCGTCGGATGCGTCGCTTCGCGGTCCGCTTCCGTGCGCTCGCGGTCGAGCTCGGCGGGCTCATGATCAAGCTGGGCCAGTTCCTGTCCTCCCGGCTCGACGTGCTGCCGCCGGAGCTCACCAAGGAGCTCGAGGACCTGCAGGACGAGGTCCCAGCCGTGCCGTTCGACCGGATCCGGGCGCTCGCGGAGGCCGAGCTCGGCCTGCCGCTCAGCCAGGTGTTCGCCGCGATCGACGAGGTCCCGGTCGCCGCGGCGTCGCTCGGCCAGGCGTACCGCGCCCGCCTCAGCCCGGACGATGCGCGGGAGGCCGGGTTCGCCGACGTCGTCGTCAAGGTGCAGCGGCCGGGCATCGCGGGCATCGTCGCGGTCGACCTGGCGGCCCTGCGGCGCGTCGGGCGCTGGATGGCGCGCGTGCGGCTGGTCTCCGACCGCACGGACATGCCCACGCTGGTCGAGGAGTTCGCCGCGGTCAGCCTCGAGGAGATCGACTACCTCCACGAGGCCTCCAACGCGGAGCGCTTCGCCGCCGACTTCCGCGACGACGCGCGGGTCCGGGCACCCCGGATCGCCTGGGAGCGCACGTCCCGCCAGGTGCTCACGCTCGAGGACGTGACCGCGATCAAGATCACCGATCACGACGCGCTGCGCGCCGCGGGGATCGACCCCGCGCAGGTCGCGACGGTGTTCGCGGACGTGATGTTCGACCAGCTCTTCCTCCACGGCTTCTTCCACGCCGACCCGCACCCGGGCAACCTCTTCGTCACGCCGGGGCCGCGCGACGCGAAGGGCCGCGCCGCATCGTTCGCCCTGACGTTCGTCGACTTCGGGATGATGGGCGAGGTCCCCGACCGCCTCAGCGGGGCGCTGCGCGCCCTGATCATCGCGGCGGCGTCGCGCGACGGCCACGCCATGGTCGCGGCGATGCACGACGCGGGGGTGCTGCTGCCGAGCGCCGACTCGGTCGAGCTCGAGAAGGTCATGGAGCAGGTGTTCGCCCGGTTCGGCGGCATGGGGTTCGCGCAGCTGCGCGAGGTGGACCCGCGCGAGTTCCGCGACTTCGCCCTCGAGTTCTCCGACCTCATGCTGACGCTGCCGTTCCAGCTGCCGGAGAACTTCCTGCTGATCATCCGTGCCGTGTCGCTGACCTCGGGCGTGTGCAGCGCGCTGAACCCCGCCTACAACGTGTGGGACTCGGTCGAGCCGTACGCAGGCCAGCTGATCCGCGATCAGGGCCGTGACATCGTGGGGGACGTCGCGCGTGAGGTCGGCGACGTCGCGCGGATCGCGTACCGGCTGCCCAAGCGGGTCGACGCCGCGCTGAGCCGGATCGAGGACGGCTCGCTCGCGGTGACCATGCCCAAGCTGGAGAAGACCCTCGACAGGGCGGAGCGGAGCATCCGCCGGCTGATCTCGGCGCTGGTGTTCGCCGCGCTCCTGATCGCCGGTGCCCGCCTGCACGCCGACAACGCCGGGATGGGCACGTTCCTCATGATCGGGTCGGCGGTGCCGTTGCTTCACACCGTGTTCGCGGGACGGCGCGGCAGGTAGCCCTCGCGCCTCCCCGGGCCGTGCCGCGGTCCCGGTCGCGACGCGATATGTTCGCGGCATGGACTTCATCTCGGGCGACCAGATCACCCTGACCTCCGGCGAGCAGACCGCCACCATCGCGACCGTCGGCGCCGCGCTGCGCGAGTACGTCGTGGGCGGCCGTGAGGTGGTCATCCCCTTCCCCGCGGACGAGCTGCCGGCGGCCTTCCACGGCATGGTGCTCGCACCGTGGCCCAACCGCCTGCGCGACGGGAAGTACACGTTCGACGGCGAGGAGCTGCAGGTGCCCGTGTCCGAGCCGGGCCGCGGCACCGCGCTCCACGGCCTGGTCAGCTGGGCGAACTGGAGCGTCGACAGCGTCTCGGAGACGGCCGTCACCCTCGCCTACGAGCTGCCCGCCAGCCCCGGCTACCCGTTCCAGCTGGCGCTCGCGATCACGTATGCGCTCGGCGAGGACGGTCTGACGATCACGACGGTCGCCCGCAACGTCGGCGCCCGCGCCCTGCCCTACGGGCTCGGCTTCCACCCCTGGTTCGCGCCCGGTGGCACGCCCGTGGACCGGTGCACGCTGCAGCTCGACGCATCCTCGAGGGTGACCGTCGACGACCGCCTCCTCCCCACCGGCAGCGTTCCCGTCGACGGCGACTTCGACCTGCGAGCGGCATGGTCGCTCGACGGCGTCGCGTTCGACGATGCGTGGGTGGACGTGATCCCCGACGGCCAGGGCCGCTCGTGGGCGCGCCTGGGCTGGGCGGACGGCTCCACCGTCGAGATCTGGGCCGGCCCCGAGGCGAAGGCGTGGCAGGTGTGCACCGGCGACGTGGTCGAGGGCGTGCACCGTGCGGGCGTCGCGATCGAGCCGATGACCTGCATCGCGGACGCGTTCCGCACCGGCGACGACCTCATCACCCTCGAGCCTGGCGCCGAGCACACCTTCGTGTGGGGCATGCGCCTGGTCTGAACGGCGGACCGGCGCCGGCCGGTCAGAGCGTGCCGTCGAACAGCTGCACCCACGCCCGGCCGCTGTCGCGTCGGGCGAACATGAACGCGACCTCGGTCCCCGCATCGTCGTGGACCGCCCAGCCTCCTTCGTGAAGCCAGCGCCCGGCCTCGGCGGGCGTGGCCTCGAGCAGGTCGGCGAGCGCGTCCCGCTGCAGCCCGCGCAGGTGCTCGACCACCGCGTCTAGCGGCATCAGCCGCAGGCAGGCGTCCAGGATCTCGACGATCGGCGCCTCGTCCTCATGCATGTCGTGTCCCGCGACCAGCGAGTCGACCACCGCGTCGGCCAGCGCCGGGCGCTCCGGGTGCTCCGCGAGGACGGCGGCGTGCACCAGGTCGGCGACCGTGGGGTCCTCGGCGTAGATCTCGCGGAACTCCTCCGTCTCGAGCTCGAGCGGGTCCTCGTCCGGATCGATGACGGCCATGAGGCCACCGTAGAGGGTCGATGAGTCCGGAATATGACAGAACGTCACCTGGCCAGCAGGCGCCGCAGCCCCTCGCGCAGCGCCTCCCGCTCGGCGGGGGCGAGCGCGCCGGTGAGCTCCGCGTCGGCGGCCGCCACGAGCGGCCGCAGCCGCTCCCGCTCCGCCCTGCCCAGGGCGGTCAGGGACACGGTGTTGCGCCGCGCATCGTCGGGGTCCCGTCGCCGTTCGATGAGACCGCGACGTTCCATGCGCCGCACCAGATCCGCGATGGTGGACCGGTCGAGGTCGACCGCGTCGCACAGGTCGCGCTGGCTCGCCTCCCCGCGCTGGTCGAGGATCACGAGCACGGAATACTGGACGCTCGAGATCTCCGTGGAGACCATCCGAGTCCACGTCGCGACGTGCGCCTGCTGCGCGCGCCGGATCAGATAGCCCGTGTGGCGCTGCGGCTCCTGGTCGGGGTCGTTCACCGGTCGATCATCGCACCGCCGCCGCCCGCTGCTCGACGAGGACGCCCCGGAAGAAGGCGGTCAGCTCCTCGCGGGCGGTGAGCGGGAGCACGTGCGCGACGTACTGGTCGGGCCGGACGACGACGAGCGCCCCGGCGTCGCCGATGCCGCGGGCGGCGAAGATGTCGTCGGCGGGATCGATCGCCCATACCTTCTCCCAGTCCTGGAGGCCGAGCGGACCCGAGCGTGGGAGCAGGATCTCGGGCAGGCCGGTGACGTCGAGGTCGTGGTGCCCGGCGCGGAGGACGCCGTGGACGTCCAGGACCGCATCGAGGGCGTCGCCGGGAGCGCGGAAGAGGTGGGTCGGGGCGTCGGGCGAGTCCGTGAGCCACTCCGCGAGCGCGCGCAGCTCGACACCTCCGCGGTCGCCGAAGCCGTAGACGCGCCACCGGCCATCCGCGACGTGGGCGTGGCCGAGATGCATGGGGCGGGCGTCCGCGACGCGGATCGCTCTGGCCGAGTGGAAGCGGGCGCCGATCTCGAAGCCGGTCGCCAGGCCCTGGTGCGTGCTCTCGCCCGTCAGCGTCGAGGGCCGGTAGCGCGTCGCGAGGCCGGCGGTGTAGCGGCCCTGCCGGGCGAACTCCTCGCGCATCTGCTCGGACGTGACGCCGCCGCGCTCGGGGTGGTCGGGGTCGACGGTGGGCTGGGCGATGAAGGCGGACCAGAAGCGGTCGAACTCGATGAGGTCCTTCGCGACCGTCTGCCGCTCCTCCGAGTAGGTCGCGAGAAGGTCCGGCGTCGCGCGTCCGGTGAGGACGGCGACGAGCTTCCAGCCCAGGTTGAACGCGTCCTGCATCGACACGTTCATGCCCTGGCCGGCCTTCGCGGAGTGCGTGTGGCACGCGTCGCCCGCGATGAAGACACGGGGGTCGCGCAGCCCGACCTGGTCGGCCGGTACGTCGTCGAAGCGGTCGGTGACGCGCTGGCCCACCTCGTAGACCGAGGACCAGGCGACGGAGCGCACGTCGATCGAATAGGGATGGAGGATCGCGTTGGCGACGTCGGTGAGCTGCGCGGCGGTGGTCTTCCTGATCTCCGAGTCGCCCGCGGGAACCTCGCCCAGGTCGACGTAGCAGCGGACCATGGAGCCGCCCTCGCGGGGGATCATCAGCAGGCTGCCCTTGCCCGCGGACTGGATCACGTTCTTGGTCCGCCAGTCCGGGAAGTCGGTGGTGGCCAGCACGTCCATGACTCCCCACGCGTGGTTGGCGGCGTCGCCGACCAACTCGCGCCCGATCGCGCGGCGGACGTTGCTGCGGGCGCCGTCGCAGCCGACGACGTAGAGCGCCCGCATCGTCACCTCCTCGCCGGTGCGCTCCCCCACCGTGCGGCGCATCGTCGCCGTGACCGGGTCGCCGTCGTCGCCCAGGTGCAGGTCGACCAGCTCGAGCCCGTAGTCAACAGTCAGTCGACTCGCTTGCTTTGCGGCGTGGTCGAGCAGGTACTGCTGCATGCGGGCCTGGTTCACGATCACGTGGGGGAACTCGCTGAGCCCCGCGGGCGTGTCCTCGACCCAGCCGGTGCGGACGATCCGGTCGCGGTCCGTCTCCGACGGGCCCCAGAAGCGCACCTCGTTGACCCAGTACGCCTCGCGGACCAGCGCATCCGCGAGACCGAAGGCCTGGAACATCTCGACGGTGCGGCAGGCGACGCCGTCGGCGTGGCCGACCTCGAGCGGGGCGTCGCGCCGCTCGATGATCCCGGTGCGGATGCCGGGGAACGCGGCGAGCTGCGCGGCGAGCACCGTGCCGGCGGGCCCGGTGCCGACGATCAGCACGTCGACCTCCTCGGGGAGGCTGTCGGGGCGGGCGAGAGCCTCGGGGCTCGGGGGCTGGACGTCAGGGTCGCCGGGGCGGTAGCCGTCTCGGTAGAACTGCATGGCCGATCTCCTTTGATCGATGCCTGCGGGGGACTCCCCGATCATATAGTCAGTACCCCAACGATGTCGAGGGGTGGGGCGGGCCGACCTGCGATGCTGAGCCCATGAGCCTGAGCGCAGAGCCCGCCGACTGGACGCGTGACGTCGGGCGGGGGCGCGCCGCGCGGACAGCGACGCTCCTGGTCTTCGGCGTGAACGGCTTCGCCTTCGCCACCTGGATGGCACGGGTGCCCGACGTGAAGGACCTGCTGGACCTCACGCCGGGCCAGCTGTCGCTGCTCCTGCTGGCGATCTCCGTGGGGTCGCTGTGCGGACTCCCTGTCGCGGGCCGCATCGCGCACCGCATCGGCGCCGCGAACACGGTGCTGCTGGGGATGGGGGTGAGCCTGCCCGGGCTCATCGGCGCCGGCATCGCCGTCGAGGCGCATGCCCCGATCCCCGTCCTCATGGTGCCCCTGTTCCTGGTCGGGCTGGGCATCGGCGGCTGGGACGTGGCGCAGAACCTCGAGGGGTCGATCGTCGAGCAGGCGCTCGGCCGCTCCGTCATGCCGTGGTTCCACGCCGGCTTCTCGGGTGGAACCGTGGTGGGCGCGCTGGTCGGGGCGCTGCTCACCTGGCTCGCGGTGCCGGTGGGGGTGCACATCGGAGTCGCGGCGGCGGCCGGCATGGTGGCGGTGGTACCGCTCACCAGGCGGTTCCTGCCGGCGTACGACGAGGGCGCGACGGAGGCGGTGCCGACGGGGGGCAAGGCGCGGTCGCCGTGGCTCGAGCCCCGCACCCTGCTGATCGGGCTGATGGTGCTGGCGGCGGCGTTCACCGAGGGCGTCGCCAACGACTGGATGGCCGTCGCGTTCGTCGACGGTCACGAGACGTCCAACGCGCTTGGCGTGGTCGCGCTCGCGGTGTTCCTGTCCTTCATGACCGCGGGACGCATCGTCGGCACGGGACTGCTCGACCGCTTCGGGCGCATCGCGGTGCTACGGGTGATGTTCGCCACCGCCATCGTGGGCTGCGCGCTCGTGGTGTTCGGGCCGCCGTGGCTCGCCTTCATCGGGGTGGCGGTGTGGGGCGTGGGCGCGAGCCTGGGCTTCCCGGTGGGGATGTCGGCCGCGGCGGACGACCCGGCGCGCGCGGCGGTGCGCCTCAGCGTCGTGTCCACGATCGGGTACGGCGCGTTCCTGATCGGTCCGCCGCTGATCGGCTTCCTCGGCGACCGGGTGGGCGTGCTCGACGCCCTGCTGGCCGTCGGGGTGGTCTCGCTCGTGGCGATCCTGGTGGTGCCGGCCGCACGACCGCTCGAGGCGGAGCGGGCGGAGGCGTAGGACGGGCTCGGCGCGAGGCCTGCCTACTGTCGGGTAGGGGCCTAGGTTGGCAGGTTGCCACGATGTGCGCCCGTGTTCAGACTGAGCTCCCGGCGGTTGGGCGGGAGAGCGCCATATCCTGGCAATTCCTTCACGGAGCGCTCTACCTGGGGATTTTGCCGCCGGCGTCGAGGGTCGCGACTACCTTGGAGGCTGTAGGAGACAACCCAGAGCGGCCGGCCGTGCCCGCGAAGGGCTCGTGAGTGGCGGTTCGCGGCGCTAGTGTCCCCGGTGGCACGAGTCAGGCATCACGCCCAAGGCGGACCCGCTAGCAGGCGGCACGTGCCTGTCGCGTGCTTCCGCGTCGGGTCCGCCTCCTCGCGCGACGCCCGTCCGTTGAGTCAGGCCCGAGCGGTAGTGAGCACTGGCAAGTAGGTAGGGTCTGCCCCAGCATCGGGCGACCGGAGTCGATCGATGCTGCAGCAGATGCCGCCTATCCGTTCACCACGCCCGAACCGCTTGATGTTGGTGTGCGCTGCCAAGAGGGCCGCTTGGCGGGGACGCGTTGGCGGCGGCTCGTGTCGTCCGAGCCATCTTCCTTGACGTCCTCGTTGAGTGTCTCGACGTGGTTGCGCTGGCCCCACATCTTGGACCACTTCGGTGAACGATGGATGTAGTGCCGACAGACCCGGTTCCGGACGAGGGCCGGGAGGGCCGGGGACTAGGGAGTGCTGAGCGATGCGTGGGCCGTCGACTCGCGGGCGACGATTCTGCCAGCGACGCGAGTGCTGCCCTGCGGGAAGCCATCTGGGTCGAGCACGGCGCGCGCCGCGACCCGGCCGAGCTCGTCCAGGTTCATGTCGACCGAGCTCTGCGGCAGGCGAGCGGTTTGGGCTACGGGCGCCCAGTTGTCGAACCCGATGACGGCGACGTCGGTGGGCACCCGCATACCCCTGGCGGCGAGACAGTCGATCGCGCCGCGGGCGATCTGGTCATTCGCGCAGACGAGTCCGTCGAATTCGACGTCGCGGGCGAGAAGCTGCTCGACCGCCTCCCACCCCCAGGCTTCCGTCCAGTCGCCGAAGAGCGGGCGGTTGAGGACCGGGTCCATGCCGCGCGCGGCCAGGCCGTCCAAGGTGCCGCGGGCGCGGAGCCGGGCGGCCATGTAGCCGATCGTGGCCGGGTCGTCGGGGCCGCCGATGTGCGCGATGGCGCGGCATCCGACGTCGATGAGGTGGTCCACCGCGAGACGGCCACAGCCGCGGTGATCCGCCACGATCGACACGTCATCCGCGTCGGTCGATGGGCCGTAGGCATAGACGACAGGCACCTTGATGCTGTCCGGCAGCGGCAAGACGGGCTCGGTGCCCCTGGCGACGTAGATGATGCCGTCGACGCGACGGCTGAGCAGCGCGTGGACGTGGCGGTCGACCATCTCCGCGCTGCCGCTGGCATTCGCCATGATCGCGACGGCCTCTCCGTCGCGCAGCGCGCTCTCGACGCCGGCGAGGATCGGCAGGGAGAATCGGCCTTCGAGGTCGGTGGTGAGCAGCCCGATCGATCCGCTGCGACCGAACATCAGGCTGCGCGCCTGCTGATTCGGGTAGAAGCCCAGGTCCTGAGCCGCTTGTTCGACCCGGGCGCGCGTCGACGGATTGACACCCCGCTTGCCGTTGAGGGCTTTCGATGCCGTAGCCATGGAGACACCCGCGGCCGCCGCCACGTCCGAGAGCGTGGTCGCGCGCGCAGCCTTGCTGGGGGAATCGCTCGTCACGCCTGTCTCCATCGTCGCAGTGTAGTGCCCGCTACCGCGCGTCGGGGTGGCCGCTCCTGGTTGACATCGTTCCCGGGAAGACCGTACCTTCGACTCAGCGAAAGGCCTTTCGCAACTATAGACCTTCAGCGTGCAACGGTGCCTGATGAGGAAGGTGTGACTGTGACCACCATGACGACAATTTCGACGCTCCAGCCGCTCGCCCTGCGCGACGCGGTCATCGCCGACGGGTTCTGGGCGCCCCGGCGCGAGACGGTGCGCGCACATACGATCCCGCAGCAGGAGCACCAGCTACGGACGGGCGGTCAGTTCGAAGCCCTCAGGCTCGCATGGCGACCCGGCGACCCCGGCGAGCCCCACATCTTCTGGGAGAGCGACATCGGCAAGTGGATCGAGGCCGCCAGCTACACGCTCGCGACGCACCCCGATCCCGACCTCGAGGCATCGGTCGACGAGGCCATCGATCTGCTCCGCGGGGCGCAACAGCCTGACGGCTATCTCAATACCTACTTCACCGTGGTGAAGCCCGGTGAGCGCTTCACCGACCTGCGCGACGCCCACGAGCTCTACTGCCTCGGCCATCTCATCGAGGGCGCGGTCGCGCACTTCGACGCGACCGGTAGCACCAGCTTCCTCGACATCGTCCGTCGCTACGCGGACCTGGTGGTTCGGGAGTTCGGACCGGGCGGCTCCTGCGAGGGCGGCTACGACGGCCACCAGGAGATCGAGCTCGCGCTCGTGAAGTTGTCGCGCGCCACCGGGGATGCGAGGTATGTGGAACTCGCCAAGCGCATGATCGACGCTCGTGGGACGCAGCCGTACTACTTCGAGGCGGAGCTGGAGCGCCGCGGTACACCCGGCTACTTCAGCCGGGAGTTCCGCAACCGTGAGCAGCAGGCCGAGCGCTTCCGGGAGTACAACCAGTCCCACCTGCCCGTGCGCGAGCAGTCCGAGATCGTCGGACACTCGGTGCGGGCCATGTACATGCTCATCGCGATGGCCGACCTGGCCGTCGACACGGACGACCCGGGCCTCCTGAGCGCCTGCGAGCGACTTTGGGAGTCGATGGTGGGCGGGAAGATGTACGTCACCGGCGGGCTCGGGTCGGACCCGTCCATCGAGGGCTTCTCCGCTCCCTTCGACCTGCCGAACTACACCGGCTATGGCGAGACCTGCGCGGCGATCGGCCTCGTCATGTGGGCGCAGCGCATGGCGAACATCACCCGCGACGGTCGCTATGCCGACGTGCTCGAGCGCGCCCTGTACAACGGCGTTCTCGCCGGTGCCTCGTCCGACGGCGTCTGCTACTTCTACGGCAACCCGCTCGCCAGCGCCGGCGACGTGCATCGTCACGAGTGGTTCGGAGTCGCGTGCTGCCCGCCGAACCTCGCCCGGCTGCTGGCGTCCCTCCAGACCTATGCGTATGCCCAGGGCGACGACGAGCTCGCCGTGCACCTCTACATCGGGGGCAGTGTGACGACCACGGCCGGGGGCGGCGCGACGGTCGACGTCGCGACCGCCCTGCCTGCGGACGGCCGTGTCGCGCTCACCTTCCGAGACGTGCAGGCGGACGCCGCGTGGACGCTTGCGTTGCGTGTCCCCGCGTGGTCGGCTACGACATCTGTCCGAGTGAACGGTGAGGAGATCGCGCTGGCCGAGGTGGTCCGGGACGGCTATGCGCGCCTGACACGCGAGTGGGCCGAGGGCGACGTGGTGGAGCTGTCGTTCGACGATGCACCCTTCCGGGTCCGCGCCGATCCTCGCGTCGCTGCGGACGCCGGGCGCGTCGCCCTGCAGCGCGGCCCTCTGGTCCACTGCTTGGAGGGCGTCGACCTCGACGGCGTCCCCGCCCACAGCATCGTGCTCCCGCGCGAGGCCGCGCTCGTGGTCGAGGAGGGCCCTGTCGCGGGTGTGCACGCCATCGCCGCCGACGCTAGGCGCGTGGAGCCGCTCGCCGACGGGCAGCTGTACTCGACCGAGGATCCGCGCCTGCAGCCGCAGTGGATCCGTGCCATCCCGTACTTCGCGTGGGCTAACCGCGGGCAGTCGACCATGGCGGTCTGGCTCCCGGAGCGGTAGCCGGGAACGCCCGCGCGACGAGAGGGTCGAGGGCCCCGAGACTGCGAGGTCTCGGGGCCCTCGACGTCACCTCGCCGTCGCGACCGAGCGCAGCGAGACAGTCGCCCCCGCCCCCGTCGGCAGGGCGACGGTGACGCGGTTCCAGCCGGGGCGCATCGTCGCGTCGCCGTCGAGGCGCCGGCCGTCGATCTCGACGGCGTAGGACCCGGCGCTCGGCGCGCGGACCTCGAGCGCAAGCTCGTGGGCATCCGCGGTGATGTTCTCGAGCTCGAGCACGCAACCGTCATCTGCGATGCGCACCTCCACGATGGCGTCACGCTCGAGGACCACCGCCCACCCGCGAGCGACGTCGAAGAAGCGTGCGCGCAGGCCGTCGTGCGGGACCACGGTAACGCCATGCCCGGTTGCCGTCACCGTGCAGCCGAGGCCCGCGTCGCGGCCCTCCTCGGCGTACACGATCGAGGCGGCGCAACGCAGCGCCCCGAACCACCCCAGCGCGCTCTCGCCGGAGAGGGCCACCACGCCGTGCAGGAGGTCCTCGCCGCCTGCGCGACCCGAGAGGTCGCCGTGATGGCCCACCACGATCCAGCCGCTTGCCCCACGGTTCTCGGGGGCCTCGCTCAGGCAGCCGCCGGAGTTGAAGATCGAGAAGCCTGCCAGGTAGGACGCGTAGGCGGCCTTCAGAAGCTCCGGGTCCGCGTGCTGCTGCTCCAGCGCCCAGTCGAACAGCGCGTACGCGCCCAGCTGCGTCATGTAGCTCGCGTTCCACTGGCTGTCGCCGTGGGCGCGCAGGTCGGTCATGTAGAGGTGCCACACGGGCTGGCGGCCGCGGTTGGCCAGCGACGCCCGCGCGGACTTCTCCATCACGGCCTGGTCGCCCACGGCCTTGCCGTAGGCGTAGACCGCCTCGAATGCGGTCGAGTCGTACGCCATCTCCGAGCCGAAGGGGTACTCCTTGCCGGCGAAGTGCATCGCCTTCTTGGTGACGAGCGCCTCGAGATGGGCGGCCTCCTGGTCGAGCCCCTCCCGCCGGAGCGCGGCCGGCAGGTCGAGCGCGATGCCGAGCTCGCCCATGTTGCCGAAGCGGTCGGCGCCGACGCCGTCGGGGAACATCCAGTACGCGAACATCGCGCGGGCGTAGAAGTAAGCCTTCCGAAGCCACTCGACGGGCGCGTCGAGCCAGTCGTAGCGGTACAGCGTCGCGATCCGGTACATGTTCACGTAGGTGTTCGCCACGTGGACGTAGTTGAACGCACGCCATACGTCGTCGGCGCCGTTGCCGGCCCACGGCTCGAACATCGAGAACCACGGCACGGCGCGATGGACGCGCCAGCCCGGCTGCTCGGTGAGCCGGTCCTCGATGAAGTCCTTGCAGTAGGCCTGCAGGGTCCGGATCTGGTCCTCGTCGGGCCGGTGCACGTTCCACTCGGATAGGAAGAGGCCGCTGACCAGGCCGATCTCGTCGCTGCCCCCCGCCATCCACTCCGGCACGTCCGTGGTCGAGGCCGCGTTCACGCGCTGGCGCCCGGCCAGGTCCCACATCAGCAGCCCGTGGAACGCCGGATCGGCGGGGTCGGTCTCGAACTGCCGCTCGGCGATGAACGCCGCCTGCTGCGAGTAGATGGCCTCGGGATCCTCGATGCCCCAGAAGACGATGCGGGACTCATGGCTGCCGACGGACACCCGCAGGGTGCGCCGCCCGTGGCCGCGCAGCGTGAGCGGGAGCCGCCAGGTGCCGTCGCAGAGGCTCTCGAGCGTTCCGAGCGCCATGTCGGCGGGGTCCGTGGTGACGTCCGGGCGTGCGTCGGCGTAGACCGTCGCCGCCGCCTCGAGCCCGACCGGGAGCACCATCCCCGGGGTCGTCTCCAGGTAGACGCCCCCGTTGGCCGCGAGCCAGCGGTGCGTGGCCTCGTGGTCCGCCTGCATCGACACCAGCAGCGAGAGGGTGACCTCTGCGCCGGGGTCGAGCGTCCGACCGTCCCCGTCGACGCCGAACGCGGGGTTCTCCGAGTCGATGGGGTACGCCGTGTAGAGCCCCTCGAACGACTCCGAGAAGGTGCTCCGGGGCCCCCACCGCGGATCGTCGTGCGCGACGTCGAAGCTGTCGATCGTCGTGTCGCCCATCGTCTTGAGCACCAGCAGGGGCATGTCGCCGCTCGACTTCGCCCAGGTGAACCACGAGTTCGCATGGCAGATCGCCGCGTGCCTCAGCACGCACTGCTCGTACTTGTACGTGTCGTCCCCGCGGAAGTACTGGTTCATGAGCAGCGGGACCCCGACGCGGGCGAGCTTGACGGCGGCGTCGCCGTCGTTGCGGATCAGGGTGTCCCATCGAAGGCCCTGAGCGGTGCGCCGGTACTCCTGCGTCACGGAGAGGTGGGACGTCGACTCCGACGGCGAGAAGGACACCTGAATGCGGTCCCTCGCGACGGAGACCGTGCGCTGCGCGGCGAGCTCCGAGGTGAGGAACGCGGCCGGGGGTCCCGCGGGCGACGCGACCTCGATCCCCACGGTGCCCAGCCAGCGCGAGCCCGGACCGTCGTACTCCTCGAAATCGTCCACCGGAAGCAGGAACTCCGTGCCGTGGCGATCGCTCGCCGAACGCATCGACGTCCATGCCGCGCGCACGGGGTCGAACCCCGCGCGCAGGTCGCCGATCTCCCACACCACCGCATCGTCCTCAGGCGCCACTGTCGACCCTTCCTCGTTGAAGCGTAGAGGCCGCGCGCCCCGGTCGTCGGGGTGCACGGCCAGGCCAGGATGAAAGGCCTTTCGTCCAACGGTACCCGCAGCGACCCACCCGAGCAACAGGGATGATGGGTGGCGATTCGGCGACGACGGCACCGCGCTGTTGACATCGGCGAATCGGCGAGAGTATCGTCGCCGTCATCGTCGAAAGGCCTTTCAATGGGGAAGCCGATCGGGGAGACTGGAGCTCGACGAAGGAGCTCGGTCAGGTGTTCTGCTCAGCCACTCAAGGACGAGGCCGGCCGGATGCCGCACCACACACTGAAAGGAATGTCATGGGACAGCGCAGTTTCCGTTGGCGTCGCACCGGCGCCGGCGCCATGCTCGCCGGCATGGGGGCCGTCGCCCTCACCCTCTCCGCCTGCTCGTCGAGCGACGGTGGCGACGGTGGCAGCTCGGGCGAGCCCGGCCAGCCCGCCGGCGACCAGAACCTCACGATCATGTTCTGGGGTGACGAGCGTGCACCCGAGCAGTGGAAGACGCTCGGCGACGCCTTCATTGCCGACGGCCACGAGAACGTGAAGATCGAGTACATCCACCAGCCCGCGGAGTACGACACGAAGATCCAGACCCTCGTCGCGGCCAACCAGACCCCGGACGTGTTCTTCATGAACTCTGCGGGCATGGGCCGCTTCATCGACGCAGGCACGCTGCTCGACCTCGCACCTGTGTACGACGAGCTCGGCATCGACCTCGACAGCGAGTACCTCGAACCCGCGATCTGGCGCGAGGACGAGTCGGTCTGGGGACTCTCGCCGCTGATCCACCTCATGGTGATGTTCTACGACAAGGCCGCGTTCGACGCCGCCGGTATCGATACGCCCCCGACCGACCCGGCTGAGGCCTGGTCGTGGGATGACTTCGTGGCCGCCGCCACGGCCCTGTCGGACCCCTCGTCCGAGGGGGACGGCTGGGGATCGATGATCCTCACCGACCCGCTGGTGACGGCGC
Source organism: Demequina lignilytica (assembly GCF_030418375.1). NCBI lineage: Bacteria > Bacillati > Actinomycetota > Actinomycetes > Micrococcales > Demequinaceae > Demequina > Demequina lignilytica. Next base: position 143,853 of record NZ_JAUHPZ010000004.1, on the reverse strand, counting down.
CGCTGCTGGCGTCGAACGGCGCGTACTGGTTCGACGAGGAGGCGATGGAGTTCACGCTCAATGACCCGAGCGCGGTGGAGGTCTACGAGAACATCAAGGCCCTCGCGGACACTGGGGTGTCCATCCCGCCGGCGAACCTGAGCTCGATGGGTCTCGACGTGGTCTTGCAGTCGCGCCAGGCCCCGCTGTACCCGGGCGGCACCTGGAACCTCCAGGCCGTCACCGAGGCGTGGGGTGAGGATGCCGGCATGGCGCTCTACCCGTCCTACGGCGACCCGAAGTCGATGGCGGTCACCGACCAGCTCGTGGTTTCGGCCAAGACACAGAATCCCGAGCTCGCGGCGGAGTTCGTGCACTTCGCGACCCAGGCAGAGAACAACCCGGCCGCCTACGACGGCGTTCCCGCGACCCGGGCCGCCACGGAGGGCAACGGCCGCGAGACCTGGCTCACCACGGGCAACCGTCCGCTCGGCTTCGAGGAGACGATCGACAACTCGCTCGACATCGTCATGGACGACCCGTCCCGCAAGGTCCGGGACCTGATCAACGTCTGGAACACCGTGCAGTGGACTGACGATGGCATCAACGGGTACTTCACCGACCTGGTGCCCGACCTCGGCGCCGCGCTCGACGGGTTCAAGCCCACCGTCGACCAGATGCTCCAGGCGCAGTGATGAACGCGACGACTCGAAAGCCAACCGGCTCGGCTCGCACCGGCACTCGTGCCGACGCCAGCCGCGGGAAGGGCACGCGTCGTCGCCACGAGGCAGCGGCGGGGGTGGCGATGGCCACCCCCGCCATCCTCGGCCTTGTGGTGTTCTTCGTCCTCCCGCTCGGGGCCGCCGTGGTGATCAGTTTCACCGACTGGGGCCTCCTGAGCTCTCCCGAGTTCATCGGACTGGACAACTACCGGGCCATCTTCTCCGACCCGCTGGTCGGCAAGTCCCTCGGGGTCACTTTCTACTTCGCGCTGCTCTCGGTGCCCACCGGCATCATCGGAGCCCTGCTGATGGCCCTGCTCCTCAACCAGAAGACCCGGTTCAACCGGCTCTTCGTCGTACTCTTCTACCTGCCGTCGATCCTCCCGGTCGTCGCAGTCATCGTTGTGTGGTTATGGCTGCTGGACCCGTCGTACGGCCTGGTCAACCAGGGCCTCGAGAAGGTGGGCCTGCCGACGTTGGACTGGTTCTCGGACCCGAATCTGGTGATCCCCTCGTTCGTGCTGATGAACCTGTGGGGCGTCGGAGGCTCGGCGCTGATCTTCCTCGCCGCGCGGCGCGGCATCTCGCCCACGCTCTACGAGGCGGCATCCCTGGATGGCGCGGGCCCATGGCAGCAGTTCAAGGCCGTGACGCTGCCGATGCTCTCGCCGGTCATCCTCTTCACCCTGGTGATCGGCATCATCGCCGCCATGCAGACCTTCGCGCAGGGCTTCCTTATCGGCAGCGGGTCCGGGCAGTCGGCGCTGTTCTTCAACCTCTACCTCTATCAGAGGGCCTTCCAGGGCGGTCAGATGGGCTACGCGTCGGCGCTGGCGATGCTGCTGTTCTTCATCACGCTCATCCTTACCGCGATCACCTTCCGATCCTCGAGCCTCTGGGTCTTCTACGAGAGCAGGCAGAAGTGACCACTCCCGAACTCACGCAAGGCGTCCACGAGGTCGCCGGACTCCCGCCGCAGCGGCCCACGCGAAAGGCACGTCGATCGACGGGCGACCTGGTGCGCCACATCCTCGGTCGGGCCACGATTTATGCGCTTCTGATCATCGGATCCCTCGCGGCGCTGCTGCCGCTCTTCTGGATGGTCTCCACCTCATTCAAAGCCAACTCCGAGGTCTTCAAGATCCCGGCCACCTGGATCCCGGAGCAGTTCACCTTCGAGTACTACGCGGAGGCGCTGCTCGGCACCAGCCCGAACTTCATCCGGTTCTTCTTCAACACGATGATCCTCGAGCTCCTGATCATCGTCGGGACCCTCCTGACCAGCCTCCTCGCGGCCTACGCGTTCAGCCGGGTCCAGTGGCGCGGCCGCGACCTGGTCTTCGGTGCGACGCTCGCGACCATGATGGTGCCGTTCGCCGTCACGCTGGTGCCGCTGTTCATCGGCTGGTCCAAGGTGGGCGCGATCGACACGTTCTGGCCGCTCGCCCTGCCCGCATGGTTCGGCGGGGGCGCGTTCAACATCTTCCTGCTGCGCCAGTTCATGATGCAGATCCCTAAGGACTTCGACGAGGCCGCGCAGATGGACGGTGCGAGCCACTGGTACATCCTGCGGTACATCATCATGCCGATGGTGAAGCCCGCGCTCCTGGTGGTGGCGATCTTCACCTTCATCGGGGTGTGGAACGACTTCCTAGGACCGCTGATCTACCTGACGAGCAACGACAACTACACGATCGCGCTCGGCCTGACGTCCTTCAAGCAGACGTACGGTACGCAGTGGAACCTCTTGATGGCGGCGTCCGTCGCGACCATCCTGCCGATCGTGATCGTCCTGTTCACCTTCCAGAAGCCGATCATCGAGGGCGCGAACCTCAACCCAGGCCTCAAAGGCTGACGCGGGGCGCCGCGGCCCGGCGAACCGCCGGCCGCGACGCCCACCCTCGGCGGGCGACCTTGCGTTCGCCAGATCCCCGCCGCGGCACCCGCGCCGCCCGCCGGTCCACCCGGCCGACGAAAGGTTCACACGCCCATGCGCAGACCTGTCCGGATCGGGCTGACCGTCGCGGCCGCGATCGTGACCGCCGGCGCATCGTCCATGCTCATCCGAGCCCTCGTCACGAATGGAGACGCCCCCGTGCCCGTATCGCCCGAGCAGATGGCCACCCTGAGCTCCGACACCTTCCGCGTGGGGATCGACGGCGCGAGCGGAGGAGTCTTCGAGCTCTCGCATCCCGCGGATTCCTACGGCACCACATTCGTCGCCAATCCCGACATCCACCCGGACTGGGACATCGACGACTCGCGCTGGGTAGGCGACCTCGTGATGCGGGTCGACGGCGCGGAGCGGCTGACGAGCGCGTCGGACGACATCCGCACGGTCGCGTCCTCGGGCGACCGCGTGGTGGTCGCGTACGACGGCGAGGCCGCGCGGGAGGACGGCATCCGGGGCTTCGGCCTGACGGAGACCTACGCGCTCACCGGCGAGGACCGCGACGTCTTCGACTGGTCGATCACCCTGACCAACCCTTCATCGGAGCCGCTCACCATCGAGGACCTCGGCGTACCCATGCTGATGAACGCATGGTGGAACGCCGGCGACCAGACCGCGATCTACGAGCAGAACGTGGTGCGTCACTCGTACGTCGCGGGGGACGGCTCCTACGCGTACTGGCAGCGTCCGAACGGCGAAGGACCCTTCCTGGTGATGGTGCCGAAGCCCGGCACGTCGCTGGAGTTCCGCGACAAGAGCCGGACGGGACAGACCATCTTCGGCGAGCTGGATCCCGCGTGGGAGGGATTGGTGACGTTCGCGATCCACTCCGCCGTGTTGCAGCCCGAGCGCGAGGGCAAGATCGGCGGTTACCTTCCGGCGACGTCCGGCACCGTGCCGGCCGGGGGCTCGGCGTCCTACGGCTTCACCTTCCGGTGGGCCGCGGACTACACGGACCTGCGCGACGTGCTGTTCGACGCGGGCGTGGTTGACGTGGTCTCGCTCCCGGGGATGGTGGTGCCGACCGACACGGACGTCACCCTCGCCGTGCGCGCCACGGGCGGGATCGAGGGGGTCGCAGGTGAGGACGGCCGGTCCGTCTCCGTCACCTCGGTGGGGACCCGGAACGGGTACGAGCTCTACCGGCTCACGATGCCCCGTCTCGGGCCGAACAAGGTCACTGTGACGTTCGACGGCGGCCGCACGTCGGTACTTCAGTACTACGCCATCGCGCCGGTCGAGACGCTGATCGACTCCCACGCCCGTTTCCTCGTGGATCACCAGCAGGCGCGCACGGAGCACGACTACGACGGAGCCTTTCTCCAGTGGAGCATGGCGACCGGCAAGCCCGTGTCCTGGCACGACTACCCGGGCGGCGGCTGGAAGGAGTGGATGGCGGGAGGCTCCGACGACTCGGGGCTCGCGCCCGCCCTGTACCTGGCCCGCAAGAACCTCACCAGCCCCGACCAGGCGGAGATCGACGCCCTCGACCGGTATATCGACAGCTTCCTTCTGGGCTACCTTCAGGCGGCAACCGAGGACGGGGAGCGCACCTGGCAGGTCTACCGCTGGTACGACGGCTGCGACGGGACTCCCTGCGACCAGGGCGTGTGGCGGGCGTACAACTACACGCACATCGCCAACACCTACGTCGCGATGTACGAGGTCGCGACCACGTACCCGAACCTCGAGACTGCCCGCCCCGCCCGCGAGTACCTCGACCTGGCCTTCCGGACCCTCGAGGCGATGTTCACCAAGATCCCGCTGCCGACGCCAATTGGCGACGCGGCGCACGACCTGGGCCTCATGGGCGAGGGGACCTATCCCGAGATCCTCGCGGCGCTGGACGGCGAGGGCATGATCGCCCAGGCGGCGGCCCTGCGCTCGCTGCTGGACGCCAAGAGCGAGACGCTTTTCGCGCAGAAGTACCCGTTCGCCTCGGAGGCGAGCATCGACACCACGGGCTTTGAAGCGTCATACGTGTTCGCGAAGATGTACGACGATGAGGCGCTCAAGGACCGTGTCCAGAGGTCGTCGCTGGCCGCGCGCGGGATGCAGCCGCTCTGGTACTACTACGGCTCGGACAACCGTCACATGGGCGAGTCGTGGTGGAACCTGGGCTACGAGACGCAGCTCGGCGCATGGCAGCAGCAGGACTACCTGCGCGAGGAGATGGCGGCGGGAGACAGGGACTTCGACGAGTCGATGCGCTCGACCTACGGCGCCCTCCTCGCCGGCTGGGCCAACATCAACGCCGGGCAGATCAGCGCTGACCCGGCGAACATCGGCGCGGCGTCCTGGCAGTACCAGAGCCAGCTGGGCGTCCCCGAGCCGAACTGGGCGTTCATGCCCCAGATCGACGGCTGGTGGGCGTGGTCGGGCGAGGCCGACCTGGGATTCTGGGGAGGCCTCCGCGCTTCCGAGGTGGCGGTGGTGGAAGACCGAATCGTGGGCTTGTATGCCTACGGCGGCGACCTCTCAGCATCGGCCAGCGGCCTCTCCATCGTCCCCAGAGACGGCGTGCGGCAGCGGGCCACGTTCTACCAGCACGGCGGCTTCCGCTTCGAGCTCACCGGCGCGCGGTACGCGCGTGCCACGGTCGACAATGCGCTCACGGAGATCACCCTGGCCGTCGAGCACGGGGCGGCCGGAGGGGGCGCCTTCACGATGCGGCTGAGCCGTGCGGTCGACGGCACGTACGCGGTCGAGGTCGACGGCGAGGCCGCCGGCAGCCTCGCTGTGGAAGGTGGAGCGGGGACGGCGACCGTCGACCTGCCCGGCGGTTCCGGCGAGGTGCGGCTGACTCGCGAGCTGGCTCCGGCTAGCCGCTAGAAGAACCCCAGCCTCTCGTGTCGGTTGAGTGAACTGGCCTGAGTTTCGTTCCGTCTGATCGACAAGGATGGAACCCATGACTCGATACACGCCGGAGATGCGTGAGCGCGCCTTGCGAATGCTCGCGGAGGCGCTTCCGGATCACCCGAACCTGACCTCGGCGACGCGGCACGTGGCGGGGATGCTCGGGATGAGTTCCGAGACGCTTCGCCTGTGGCAGCGCCAGATGGAGGCCAACGCGGGCGGCAAGGTCGCGAACGTCGCCGACGCGGCGGCGGAGATCAAGCGTCTCAAGCGCGAGAACGCCGAGCTTCGCAAGGCCAACGAGATCCTCAAGGCTGCGAGCGTGTTTTTCGCCAAGGAGCTCGACCGCCCCTGACCGAGATGATCCGCTTCACTGATGAACATCGGGATCAGTTCGGGGTCGAGCCCATCTGCCGTGTCTTGCGCCCGGCAGTCCAGGGATTCCTCACCGCGCGCGGCTAGCGCGCCGCGAAGACCAGAACACCGTCCGCACGGCAGCTGCGTGACGAGCTGCTCATCCCCGAGGTCGCCCGTCTGCACGCGGAGAACTACGGCGTCTACGGACGGCGCAAGATGCATGCGCTCATGCGCCGTCAGGGCTGGGACATCGGGCGGGACCAGACCGAGCGGCTCATGAGGCTCGCAGGCGTGCGGGGCGTGAAGAAGTCCAAACGCGTCTTCACCACGAAGTCCGACCCGGCCGCGGCTCTGCCGAAGGATCTCGTGAAGCGCCACTTCAGGGCCGACGCTCCTCGCCGTCTGTGGGTGGCCGACATCACGTATGTCGCCACCTGGTCGGGCTTCGCCTACGTCGCGTTCGTCACCGACGTCTTCTCACGCAGGATCGTGGGCTGGAACGTCGCCTCGACGCTGAAGGCCGAGATCCTGCCCTTGCAGGCCCTCGACATGGCCGCATGGGACGCCGGAGGCGACCTCACCGGGCTCACGCACCACTCGGACCACGGCTCGAACTATCAGTCGATGGTCTACACCGACCGCGTCGTCGAACTCGGCGCGAAACCCTCGACGGGAACCGTCGGCGACTCGTATGACAACGCTCTGGCCGAGGCGATCAACAACCTCTACAAGACCGAGCTGATCCGCCAGAGAGGCCCCTGGCGGACCGTCGAGCAGGTCGAGCTCGCCACCCTCGAATACGTCTGGTGGTGGAACCACCAGCGCCTCCACGGCGAACTCGGCATGCGCACCCCCGAGGAGGTTGAAGCCGAGTACTACGCTGACCTCGCAGCCGCCCAAGTAGCGTCTGTCGGACAAAGAAACTGAGCGGAACGAAACTCAGGCCAATTCAGATCTGGTGATGCGACCCACATGAAGCGTGACGGCACGAGTGCGAAGCGCGCGTTTGGGCGGCCGCCGTTCGGCACTACGGTGTGGCGGGCGTGGCGCACAGACGGCCGAGTGGACCTGCTGCACAAGTCGGCAATTGCCAGACTCGCACGGCAACTTTGCCGAACTAGCGCCGTTTGCCTAGATAGACCGGCAACCGACACTGCCTACAGCTCGCCCTTGCCCTCCAGGTACTTCATGGCGACGTAGCCCAGGGGGATCCGCAGCCAGTAGCTGAGGAGTCGATAGATCAGCACGGCGGACAGCGCGAGGGCGTAGGGCATGCCCGAGCCGGTGAGGCCGGTGGTGAGCGCGAGCTCGACGGCACCGAGACCACCGGGCGTCGGCACCGCGGCGCCCACCGCGTTGCCGACGAAGAACAGCACCGCGAGGTCGATGATCGCCATGTCCTGGCCGAAGGCCATCAGCGAGGCGTGGAACGCGCCCACGAAGCCCACGGTGAGGAGCAGGTTGCCCAGCAGTCCGAGCCCGAGCCGCCACGGCTGACCGAGCACCTGCGACAGGCGCGGCCACGTCTGCCGCACGGTCGGCATGATCCGCTTCGCCGCCCACGCGCGCACCCGCGGCACGGTCAATGCGAGCCCGATCGCGGCGGCGACCACGCCCAGCCCGATGAGGATCGAGGTCGAGGGCAGCGCCGCCAGCGCGCCGTTGCCCCCGGAGACCACGGTGAGGATCACCAGGCCGACCACGGTCACCACCACGGAGCTCACCTGCACCAGCGCCACGGTCGCGACGGCGAGCGGCGTCGCGACCTTCCGGCGTGTCAGCAGCCGCAGGTTCAACGCGGCGGGCCCCACGCCAGCCGGCACCGCGAGAGCGACGTAGGCCGCCGCGACCTGGGTGAGCAGCACCCGTGAGAACGGCAGCCTGACGGGGCTGAACGCGACCATCGCGAGCGCCGCACCGACGAACGTGAGCAGCGCCCACGCGAAGCCGACCACCAGCCACCAGGGGTTCGCCTGCTGCACGGCGTCGAGGAAGTCCTCGGTGTTGAACTGCACCGCGATGACCGCGACGGCGACCAGCGCCAGCGCGATGGTGGCGACGGTGCGCCACCCGAACCGCACGATGTTCTCCGACCCCACCTCCGCGTCGGGCGACCGCTCGAGGATCTCCTGGCGGACCGCCTCGAGCACCTTGCCGTGGGGGTTGCCCCGGAGCGACCTCCGCGTGGTCGCCGGCAGGACGATGCTCTGGAGCAGGGGGGCGGCCTGCTCGACGGTCTCGGCGCCCAGGACGCGGAAGGCGGAGTCGACCGCGCGCTCCGGACCCACCTTCGCGGCGGTGAGCGCCAGCACCTGGGCGGCGTCGATGCGCTTGGCGAGAACCGACGTCGCGACCTCGCCCAGCTCCCAGGCGGTCAGCCACACGGTCGGCAGCGTGCCGGGCACCTCGTCGCCCACCAGCACGGTGTCGGCGTCGAGGCGGCGGTGCGACAGTCCGGCGCCGTGCGCGCGATCCACCTCGGTCCAGATGGCGTCCAGCAGCGCATCGTCGACCTCGTCCTCCGGGACGTCCGCGAACGGCCGGACCGCGGGCGGGCGCTGGTAGACCAGCAGCATCGTGTCGCGGATCTGGCTCATGCCGAGCACGCGGCCCGTGCGCACCCCGGCGACGCGGGCTGCATGCGACACGAGGGCCGTGGACTCCGCGCTGGACCGCAGCGACACGTCGGCGCGCGTGTCGACGCCACGCAGCCGCAGCGATCCCCACAGCTTGGACAGGAAGCCTGCGGCCTGCTGGTCTCCGTCGAGGGCGACCACGAGCAGGTGGTGGTGCTCGACCGTGGTCATCGCGTAGACGCGACCCTGACGGGTGCGCGCGAGCGCGTCGGTGACGGCGTCCAGCTCGGGGTGCTCGTGGACATGCTCCATGTCCGCTCGCACCATCGTGCGCGGGTGGAAGCCCGCGCGTCGCACGCCCTCGACCAGCGCATCGCCGTACGCGCGGTCCGCGGTGGAGCCGAGCCAGTAGCGCAGGCCGAGTCCCGCCGCGCGCCCCAGGAGCACCGTCAGCAGGGCCGACGGGATGGTGACCACGCTGAAGATGATGCCGATCGCGAGCCCGAGCCACAGCAGGTTCCACGAGATCGACAGCGTGCGCCGGGTGTTGCGGCGGCCGGCCGCCGTCAGCATCGCGGAGATCGCGGCCACGAAGCTCGGGAGCTGCAGCGACTCCGCCCCCCGGGGCGTCAGGCTGAGGCCCAGCTCGGGCGTGCCCCACAGCACCAGGCCGGCGGCGAGCAGCAGCGTGAGGATGAACGCGCCTACCGCGGCCGCGAACACCTCAATGAGGCGGCGAGGCTCCCGGCGCACGATCAGGTCGATGACCAGGGTGGCCGGGATGATCACCGCGACGATGCCGTTGAAGAGGTTCACCGGCGCCACGAGCAGGCGCTGGAGCAGGGGCGACACCCCCGCGATGTCCTGCGCGATGCCCTGGGTGGTGCTCAGCGCGTACTCCGCGAGGAAGAGCACCAGGACCACGCCCAGCGCCGTGCCGACCAGCGCCAGCAGGTCGGTGAAGCGCCGGATGCGGGCCTGCGGCTCGTCGACGATGCGCACGGCCGGGGTGTCCGAGGACACGGCGGCGGAAGCGGTGTCGTCGGCCATGTGCGCGAGTCTACGGCCGCCGGTACCGGGACCCGGGGCGGACGCACCCGCTCGCCGCGCTCAGGCGACGCCCAGCTGCACCAACCACTCGTGCGGCACCAGCTCGGGTCCGATGAACGCGACCGCGTCGAGCGTCCAGTGCGCGAGCACCAGCGGCGCCAGCCGTCCGCGCCGGACGTAGACCCAGCCGAACACCAGGCCCATCACCACGTTCCCGAGCGCCATCGGCCAGCCCTGGTACAGGTGGTAGGCACCGCGGAGCAGGGCCGCGAGGATGATCGCGGTCCAGGGGCTCCGGCCCAGGTCGCGGAGCCGCGTCAGCACGAACCCGACCACCACGAACTCCTCGAGCACGCCCGCCGCCGCGGCAGACAGCAGCAGGATGGTCGCCGCCCACCAGGCGTCCGGGAGGCCGGACGTGTCGACCGTCACGGTCTGGCCGAATGCGCGAGAGATCGCGTACAGCGCGAGGCCGGGCAGGCCGATCATCGCCGCGAGGATCGCTCCCCAGCCCAGGTCCTTCCACCAGGCGCGCGCGGGGCCGACCAGGCCCAACCGCCGGCGGGCCGACGCGCCGTGCTGGCTCAGCAGGTACAGCGCCAGCGCGACCGGCACCAGCGCGAAGCCGATGGTCAGCAGCTGACGGATCAGGTCGATGACGTCGATGCTCGACCGGCTGGGGTTCAGCGTGGTGGTCTGGCCCGAGATGGGTGTGGAGTCCAGGTACCGCTCGATGAGCCGCACCGCCGCGTACACCGCGGTCTGACCCAGCGACAGGCCCATGACGATCCAGACCTCGGCGCGCATGCGTCGCTTCGAGGGCAGCGTCACGCCCGCGGCGGGAGGTGAGGGAGGGGTCTCGACCGGGGCGGCTGCGGTGTCCATCGTCACGCCACTCTAACGAGCGGGGGTTCCCGGCCTACGCTGGCGCCATGCGCATCGTCTCCCTCCACCGCTTCCCCGTGAAGGCGATGGGCGGCGAGGACATCGACGCGGTGCGCGTGGACGGCCGCGGGCTCGCGCACGACCGGGCGTTCGCGGTGGTCGATGCGGACGGGATGTTCGCGGCGGGCAAGCGCGGGTCGCGGTGGCGTCCGCACGAGGCGATCTTCGGCTTCGCTGCCACGGCGCGGGACGATGCGGTGGTGGTCCTCCGCGGCGACGCCGCGTGGGAGGCGGGGTCGCCCGGGCTCGATGCCGAGCTCTCCGCGGCGACGGGGGAGCCGATGCGCGTGGTGGCCGAGACCCCGGGCGAGACGGACTTCTTCGACGCGAAGCCGGTGTCGATCGTGGGCACGGCCACCCTGGACTGGTGCCGGGCGGAGCTCGGCGCGGACGCCGATCCGCGCCGCCTGCGCGTCAACGTCGTGGTCGAGACCGACGAGCCGTTCGTCGAGGAGAGCTGGATCGGGTCGCGGATCGGGCTGGGCGACGTCGCGCTCGACGTGGTGAAGCGCAACACACGCTGTCGGGTCATCGACCAGGCGCAGAACGGGGCGACCGAGCGGACGCGGTGGCTCAAGCCGCTGGGCGACCGTCGGGACGGGTGCGTGGCGGTCTACGCGACGGTGGCGACCCCGGGCATCGTCCGCGTGGGCGACCCGGTCGCGCCCCTCACCGCCTGACTTCTGCAGCCCCCACCCCCGGACACTCCGCACGGAGGTGAAGTCGACACGCCGGGCCGGACCCCGCATCGTCCCCTCGCGCGCGGCGTGTCGCCGCGAGCTCCGTGCGCACGGTCCGGCAGGGAGGAGGACCGTCAGGCCAGGAAGCGGTCGACCAGCGTCTCGGCGAGGCCCACGTAGCCGCCCGGCGTGAGCGCGGCGAGACGGTCCTTGGTCTCGGCGGGCAGCTCGAGGCCGCCCACGAAGGCCTGGATCGCGGCGGCGTCGATCTGCTGACCGCGCGTGAGCTCCTTGAGGCGCTCGTAGGGGTTCTCCATGCCGGGCACGCCCGCGATCGCGGCGGCGCGCATGGCCGACTGGATCGGCTCGGCGAGCACCTCCCAGGAGGCGTCGAGGTCGGCGGCCAGCGCCGCCTCGTTCACGCTCAGCGTGCCCAGGCCGCGGCGCACGTTGTCGATCGCGAGCAGCGAGTGCCCGAACGCGGGGCCGATGTTGCGCTGCGAGCTCGAGTCGGTGAGGTCGCGCTGGAGCCGCGAGGTCACCAGCGTGGCACCGAGCGTGTCGAGCAGCGCCGCCGAGATCTCGAGGTTGGCCTCCGCGTTCTCGAAGCGGATCGGGTTGATCTTGTGCGGCATCGCGCTCGACCCGATGGAGCCCTTGGTGGTCGCCTGCGCGAAGTAGCCGAGCGACACGTAGGTCCACACGTCGGTCGCGAGGTTGTGGAGAATGCGGCCGAACCGGGCGACGTCGGCGTAGAGCTCGGCCTGCCAGTCGTGGCTCTCGATCTGGGTGGTCAGCGGGTTCCACGTGAGCCCGAGGCCCTCGACGAACGTCCGCGACACCTCGATCCAGTCGGTGCCCGGCACGGCGGCGGTGTGGGCGCCGAAGGTGCCGGTCGCGCCGTTGATCTTGCCCAGGTACTCCTGGGAGGAGACGCGGTGCAGCTGGCGGCCCAGGCGGTGCGCGAGCACCGCGAACTCCTTGCCCAGCGTGGTGGGGGTGGCGGTCTGGCCGTGGGTGCGCGACAGCATCGGCACGGCCTTGGCGGCGCGCGCCAGGTCGGCGACCTGCCCGACCAGGGACGTCGCCGCGGGCAGCCACACGTCCTCGACCGCGCCCTTGACCATGAGCGCGTAGGAGAGGTTGTTGATGTCCTCCGAGGTGCAGGCGAAGTGGACCAGCTCGCTGAGCGGCGCGAGCGACGTGCCCTCGATCCGGCGCTTGATGTAGTACTCGACGGCCTTGACGTCGTGGACCGTGACCTTCTCGATCTCGGCGTGCTCGGCGATGCCGTCGGCGCCGAAGTCCGCGGGGATCGCGCGCAGGAGCGCCTTCTCGTCGTCGGTCAGAGGGCGGACGCCCGGGACCGCGTCCTGCTCGCACAGGTGGATGAACCACTCGACCTCGACGTGGAGGCGCATGCGGTTGAGCGCGGGCTCGGAGAGGTGGTCGACCAGCCCGGCGACGGCGCCGCGGTAGCGGCCGTCGAGGGGGCCGAGGGCGATGGGGGGCTCGATGGCTGCGAGGGAGGTCCAGGTCACGCGCACATTGTTCCATGCAGGCGCGGGCGGCGCGTCGGGCGGCTCCAGCCGCCGAAATGGCGACTCGGTGCACGAAAGTCGCTGCTTTCGTGCACCGGATCGCCATCTCGCGAGTAGGGGGGTGCGCTGGGGGCGGGGACGGTGCGTGGGCGGGGACGGTGCGTGGCCGGGGACGATGCGTGGGGCGCGGACGATGCGCGGGCGGCGTCCCCAACCGCGCGCCGCGCATCGTCGCTCCCCAGCGACCGAGGACCCGCGCCCCGGCAGGACGTCCGCCGCCTAGCGTCCACCGCATGGACGACTCGCTCCGCTTCCTCGCCCGGGCCCGCGACCAGCTCGCGCACGCCGAGCGGCTGCTGGCCGCCGCGGACGACGCGGCCTGGGCGGGCCCGAGCGCCTGGTCGTACCGGGAGCGCCTGGACGAGCGCCGGGCGGCCTGCGCGACGCTGCTCGCGGAGGTCGACGCGGCCTACGCCCAGGCGCTCGCGGCGCTCCGGGCCGCCGCGTGAGCGACGAGCCGCTCTGGTCGTACGGCGGTGCCGCAGGGCTCGCGGTCCGCCTCGAGGACCTGGAGCGGGCGCAGGCGGTGCTCGCGCTCGCGGGCGGCGAGCTCGAGGACGCCGTCTGGACCCTCGCGTCCGCGGCTCGAGCCGGCGGCCCCGCGACGGGGGCCGGCCCGGCGGGTCTCGCCGCCCGCGCCTCCGGGATCGCGCTGAGCTGCCGGGCGCTCTCCGCCGCGCTGGCGATCGCCGTGGAGCGCTACGCCGAGGCCGAGCGCGAGGCCGCCTCCGGTCTGTCCCTCGCCGTCCGCCTGGGCGAGGTGGGTGCCGACGCCGCGGGCTCCGTCGGCTGGGGGCTGCGGTGGGGCGCGGTGCTCGCGACGGCCCTCGCGAGCCCGATCGGCGCGGCGTCGCTGCTGTGGGACGACGGTCCGCGCCGGCTCGCGCCCGGAGGCCTGCCGCCGCACACCTCCTGGCTGAACGGCGAGCTCGCGCACGCCACGGTCGCCGCCCGGGTCGAGGACTACGACCGCGCGGTCGCGGCGCTCGCCGGCGCGCTCGCGGCCGCCGAGGCGCTCGAGCCCGACTACCGCGGGGTGGTCCCCGAGCCGGGCCCGCGCCCGGTGGCGCTCCGGGACGCCGGCGTCGCGGGGACGATGCGGCGCCTGGACTGGACCGAGCAGCTCGGCGGCGGCGCGGTCGCCATCGAGACGGTCGCCGCGTCCGACGGGTCGCGACGTCACGTCGTGTACATCCCCGGCACCCAGGACTGGGGCGTGACGGACCCCAACCCCGCCGATGCTCACGCCAACCTGGTCGCGGTCACCGGCGGGGTCCCCGACGCGGGCCGTGCGGTCCGCGACGCCCTCGACGCGCATGGCGTCGCCCCCGACGAGCCCGTGATGCTCGCCGGCCACAGCCAGGGCGGGCTCGTCGCGGCGGTGGGTGCGAGCGCGCTCGCCGACCGCTACCGGATCACCCACGTCCTCACGGCCGGCTCCCCCACGGGCAGGATCGCGACGCCGTCCGGGGTCGCGGTCCTGCACCTCGAGAACACGCGCGACGTGGTGCCCGGCCTCGACGGGCGCGCGAACCCCGACACGCGCGACCGCGTCACGGTGGTGCACGACAGGCGCCGGTCCGGGCAGGCCGAGGCCCCGGACGGCTCGCGGACCGTGGCCGAGGCCCACGCGCTCGAGGGCTACGCCGCCACCGGCGCGCTGGTCGACCGCGGCGCGGGTCCCTCGGTGCGCGCCTGGACGGACTCGGCCGGCGCCTACCTGACGGGGGGCCGCTCGGAGATCAGCGTGTACCGGCCCGCGTCATGAGGGGCCACGTGCACCTCGGTCGCGCCCCGGTCGCCGCAGCCATGCGCCCCCGGTGCGAAATGGCGGATCGGTGCACGAGAACCGCGGCTTTCGTGCACTGATCCTCCATCGTGGAGGGCCGGTCGCGGAGCGTCAGTCCCGGCGGGCGCCGGGCACGATCGCGCTCAGGATCGCGGTGATGATCGAGATCACCAGCGCGGCGAGCACGGTCTCCCAGAAGCCGCCGATGGTCAGCTCGGCCCAGGGCACCAGGGTGCTGAGCCACGAGGTGAGCCACAGCATGAACCAGGCCACCACCAGGGAGAACAGGCCGAGTGTGAGGATCTTGACCGGCAGCGTGAGGACGTCGACGATCGGCTTGATGAGCAGGTTCGCGGCGGTCATCACGGCGCCCACGAGCAGGAACACCCCGATCCGGGCCCACGTGCCGGTCTCGCCCCCGTCGACCACCACGCCCAGGGGCAGGAAGGTCACGAGCCAGACGGCGAGGGCGGTGATCGCTGACAGGAGCACGAAACGCATGGCGGTCATTCTTCCACGGGGGTGACATGCTTCTGGGTATGCCCGACACGCGCGAGACCGCCCTGCCCACGCCTCTGCCCGCCATCGCCGCGCTTCCCGCCTACGTGCCCGGCGCGCGTGGCAGCTCCGCGGTGCCGCCGGTGAAGCTGTCCTCGAACGAGAGCCCGGACGGTCCCGTGGTCGGCGTGGTCGACGCCGCCGCCGCGGCGAGCGAGGCGATCCACCGCTACCCGGACATGGCCGCGACCGAGATCACGGCCGCGATCGCCGCGTCCCTCGACCGCGACCCGGCGGAGGTCGTCGTGGGCGCGGGCTCGGTGGCGGTGCTCGCGCACCTCCTGCAGGCGTACGCGGGCCCGGGCGACGAGGTGATCTTCGCGTGGCGCAGCTTCGAGGCGTACCCGATCCTCACCGCGGTGGCCGGCGCGACGGCGGTCAAGGTCCCGCTGACCGCCGAGGCCCGCCACGACCTCCCGGCGATGGCCGCGGCGGTGACCGACGCCACGCGCGTGGTGATGCTGTGCTCGCCGAATAACCCCACCGGTCCGACCATCTCGACGGCCGAGCTCGAGGAGTTCATGGCGGCCGTGCCGACCCGCGTGCTCGTGGTCCTCGACGAGGCGTACGTCGAGTACGTCCGCGCGCAGGACGCGGTCTCCGGTCCCGCCGTGCTCGACCGGCACCCCAACCTGCTGCTGCTGCGCACCTTCTCGAAGGCGTACGCGCTCGCGGGGCTCCGCGTGGGCTACGCGGTTGGACCGGCCGGGCTGATCGCGCCGATCCGCGCCTGCGTGACCCCGTTCTCGGTGTCCGGACCGGCCCAGGCGGGCGCGCTCGCGGCGCTCGCCGCGCGTGAGACCTACCTCGAGCGGGCGGCCGCCGTGGTCGCCGAGCGCGAGCGCGTCGCCGCCGCGCTCCGCGCCGACGGCTGGACCGTCCCGGACGCGCAGGGCAACTTCGTCTGGCTGCCGGTGGGCCCCGCGACCCTCGACCTGGTCAAGCACCTGGGCGCCTCCGAGCCGGCGATCCTCGTGAGGCCGTTCGCCGGCGAGGGCGTCCGTGTCACCATCGGCGCGCCGGCGGAGAACGATGCGCTGCTCGCGCGGCTGGGCTCCTGGCAGGGTCCCCGGGCGGCGACGTGACCCGAGTCGTCGCGGTCGTCGTCGCCTTCAACCGCGCGGAGCTGCTGGTCGAGGTGCTCGACGGCCTGCGTGCTCAGACGGAGCCGCTCGCCGGGATCGTCGTGGTGGACAACGCGTCGACCGACGGCACGCGCGACGTGGCGGCCGCCACGGACGTCGACCTGGTCGCCCTCGACCGCAACACCGGCGGCGCGGGCGGGTTCGCCGCCGGCATCGCGCGAGCGCTGGTCCACCACGAGCCGGACTGGATCTGGATCATGGACGACGACTCCGTGCCGACCCCGACCGCGGCAGCGGAGCTGCGCGTGGCCGCCGAGGTGTCGGGCGCGGTGCTCGCCGCGTCCCGCGTGGTCTGGCACGACGGCCGCGACCACCCCATGAACACGCCGCGGCAGCGGCCCTTCGCATCGTCCCGCCGCCGGGCGGCGGCCGCCCGGGCGGGGGGCATCCCGGTGCGCTCCGCCTCCTTCGTGTCGATCCTGGTGCGCGCGGATGCCGCGCGGGAGCAGGGACTGCCGGTCGCGGACTACTTCATCTGGAACGACGACTTCGAGTACTCGACGCGCCTGCTGCGCGGCCGCGACGGCATCTACGCGCCCGCGTCGGTGGTGATCCACAAGACCAAGGCGTTCGGCAGCACCGACGTCGACCCCGGGCCGCGCTTCTACTACGAGGTGCGGAACAAGCTCTGGATGCTGCGGCGCTCCGCGTCCCTCAACCCGGCGGAGAAGGCGCTGTACGGCGGCGCCACGGTGCTGCGGTGGGCCCGGACGTGGCGCGGCTCGACCGACCGTGCCACGCTCCGCGACGCCTTCCGGCGCGGCTGGCGGGACGGCTGGCGCACCGTGCCGCGCCCCAACGCCACCGCGCTCGCCGATGTCGGTACAGTGGCGGCGGACATCGCCGCAGTGGAGGCAGGGAGAGCGCGTGGCTGAATCGCCCTTCTCGCTGCTGCTGCCCGTGTACCGCGGCGACAGCGCGCGCGACTTCCTCACCGCCTACCGGTCGAGCACCGACGAGCAGTCGCGACGCCCCGATCAGGTGGTGATCGTCCGGGACGGACCGGTGGGCGACGAGCTCGCCGACGTGCTGGCGTCGGTGAGGCGCGAGGATCCCACCATCACGCTGGTGCCCCTCGACACCAACATCGGCCTCTACGGCGCGCTCGAGCGCGGCCTGGAGGCCAGCGCGCACGACATCGTCGCGCGGATGGACGCCGACGACATCTCGCTGCCCGGTCGCTTCGCCCGGCAGCTGTCCGCGATGGACGCCGGCCTCGACCTGGTGGGCACCGGCCTGTACGAGTTCGAGACGGACATGGACCACGTGGTCGGGCGGCGGACCCCGCCGGTCGGCGACAGGATCCGGGCGACGGCCCGCTTCCACCAGCCCTTCAACCACCCCACGGTGGTCTACCGGCGCTCGGTGGTGGCGGCCGCGGGCGGGTACCAGCCCATGGGCCGCATGGAGGACTACTGGCTGTTCGCGCGGATGCTGATGCAGGGCGCGAAGGCGGACAACATCCCGGAGCCTCTGCTCGGGTACCGCGTCGACGCCGGCGCCTACCGGCGTCGCGGGGGATGGGACCAGTTCAAGTCCGAGATCGAGCTGCAGCGCGCGTTCCGGAGGATCGGCTTCACCACGCGCACCCAGGAGCTGCGGAACCTGGCGGTGAGGGGCGCGTACCGCCTGATGCCGACCGCCGTGAGGCGGGTCGTCTACCGCGGCGCCTTCGGGCACTGAGCCGCAGGCGGGCGCGCGTGCACGCAGGTCCGTGCGCGTTACCCTTTCCTACGTGAAGCTCATCGTCCAAGTGCCCTGCCTCAACGAGGAAGCCACCCTCGCCACCGTGCTCGGAGGGATCCCGACGGAGATCGAGGGCATCGACGAGATCGAGCTCCTGGTGATCGACGACGGCTCGTCGGACCGCACCGGCGAGATCGCGCGCGAGTTCGGCGCGCACGTGCTGCGCCACACGCGCCCGATGGGTCTCGCGCAGTCGTTCCGCGACGGCATCGACTACGCGCTCGCCCACGGTGCCGACATCGTGGTCAACACCGACGGCGACAACCAGTACCCGCAGGAGCGCATCCCGGATCTGGTCCGTCCGGTCCTCGACGGGGTCGCCGACATCGCGATCGGCGACCGCCAGACCCACACCATCGAGCACTTCTCGCCGTTCAAGAAGACGATGCAGCGGTTCGGCTCGTGGGTGGTGAACCGGGCGGCGGGCACCGACCTGCCCGACGCCGCCTCCGGCTTCCGCGCCTACTCGCGCTGGTCGCTCTACCGCCTCAACGTGGTCACGCAGTTCTCGTACTGCATGGAGACCATCATCCAGGCGGGCAACAAGCGGCTGTCCATCGCCTCCGTGCCCATCGACACGAACCCGAAGACCCGCGAGTCGCGGCTGTTCTCGAACATGTTCGAGCACATGCTGAAGTCGGGCCAGGCGATCCTGCGCTCGTACATCATGTTCAAGCCGTGGAGCATCTTCGCGGCGCTGGCGTGGGTCTTCGGGCTGATCGGCCTCTACCCGTTCGTGCGCTACGCCGTGCTGCTCGCCACCGGCGACCACGGCAACCACTTCCAGTCGCTCATGCTCGGCACGCTGCTCCTGATCGGCGCGCTGCTGTCCATCGCGCTCGGAGTGCTCTCCGACCTGTCCAAGACCAACCGCATCCTCCAGGAGCAGGCGCTCGAACGCCTCAAGGAGCAGCAGTACGGCCCCGTCACCCCGCGGGTCGGAATCAAGGAGATCCCGTGATCGGCAAGCTCAAGAGCATCGCCAAGACCGCGCTGGCGAACCCCGCCATCCGCAAGACCTACAACGCCGCCAACCGCGGCGTCCTCGAGGTCGCCGCCTCCACGCGGGTGGGCGCCACGGCGTACTCGCTGCTGGGCTTCGCCACGCACAACCGCGAGCAGTGGGCGGTCCTGTCGGGCCGGCGCGCGTACTACCGGAACCTCACCACGCACCGCGCGAACCACGTGGAGCTCCGTCGCAACGTCCACCGGCTCGAGAAGGGCATCCTGATGCAGCCGCGCCGCGCGGTCTTCGCGCGCGACTACATCGAGGAGACGGTCGAGTTCTACGCGCACGCGCTGGAGCGGCCGCACACGGTGTCGAACATCGATGCGGGCGAGATGCAGTGGGCCTACGACGTCCTCTCCGAGTACTTCTCGATCGTCACGGACGACGACCCGGGCGTCGCGCGCTCGCGCGTCCGCTTCGAGTCGCTGCCCGCCTACTCGTCGTCCGCGGACGTGCGCCCCTATCCGCAGGGCACGCTCGCACGCACCGACATCACGTTCGACCAGATGCTGCAGCTCGCCGAGTCGCGTCGCTCCATCCGCTGGTTCCAGGACAAGCCCGTCCCGCGTGAGCTGGTCGACCAGGCGCTGCTGGTCGCACGCCAGTCGCCCTCCGCCTGCAACCGCCTGCCGTACGAGTTCCTGGTGTTCGACGAGCCGGAGCAGGTCAAGGTCGTGTCGGGGATCCCGTTCGGCGCCGCCGGGTACGGCCATCAGATCCCCACGATCGTCGTGGTCAAGGGCGACCTGTCGAACTACTTCTCGCCGCGGGACCGCCACGTGCCGTACATCGACTCGTCGCTCGCCACCATGGGCTTCATCTACGCCCTCGAGACGCTCGGCCTCAGCTCCTCGATCATCAACTGGCCCGACTTCGAGCCGCTCGAGGCGAAGATGGCGAAGACCCTCGGCCTCGCGCCGCACGAGCGGGTGATCATGCTCATCGCCGTCGGCTACGCCGATCCCGACGCCCTGGTCGCGTACTCCAAGAAGAAGGAGATCGACAACATCAGGACGTACAACTCCCTTGGCTGACAGCCCGGCGGGAGCCGACGACCTCGACGCGTCGGACGGCTCGCCGACCCCGGCGCGCCGCGCCCCCTGGTGGCGTGGCAGGGCGATGCGGACCGCGGTCGCGGTCGCGGTCATCGGCGTGGTCGCGTACTTCTTCGGCCGGTCCCTGGCGAGCAACTGGGACAATCTCCGCGAGGAGGACCTCTCGCTGGGCTGGTGGGCGGTCGCCGCGACCGTCGCGTTCGTGCTCGCCGTGGCCGTCTCCGGCACCCTGTGGGGACGGATCGTCCGCCGGCTCGACCCGACCCCGGTCTCGGGCGTCGAGGCGGTCCGCGTCCACTTCTCCTCGTGGCTCCTGAAGTACGTGCCCGGGCAGGTCGGGTTCGTCCTCAACAAGGTGGTGTGGGGGCAGCGGCGCGGCGTCTCGCGGCTGGTGATCCTCATCTCGGTCGTCTACGAGAACGCCTTCCTGCTGCTCGGCTCGACCATCCCCATGGTCGCCATCCTCGCCCTCGCCCGCGGCGGCTCTCTCGAGGTCTCGGGGACGGTGTGGCTCGCCCTCGCGGCCATGGTGCCGCTCGCGGCCGCCACCCACCCCGCGGTGTTCCACCGCGTGGTGTCGGTGCTGGGACGACGCACGCTCAAGCGTGACGTCCCCCGCGACCTGTTCCTCCCGTTCGGGGTGACGATGCGCTTCCAGGCCGCGTTCCTCCTGCCCCGGGTGATCAACGGCGTGGGCATCGCGTTCATCGCAGCGGCGCTCGCGGGCGCCGGCCCCGAGTCGTGGCTCCCGTTGACCGCGGCCTATGCTGTTGCGGGCGCGGTCGGCATCCTGGCGGTGTTCGTGCCCAGCGGACTCGGCGTGCGGGAGGCCGTGTTCGTCCTCTTCGCGGCGCCGTACCTCGGCACCGAGAAGGCGATCGTGGTCTCGCTCGTGGCACGCGTGCTCGCGACCGTCGCCGACGCCCTGATCGCGGGCGTCTACGGCATCCTCACCCTCCAGACCCGAAAGACGAGGCAGCAGTCATGAAGGTGGCCATCATCGGTTCGGCCTTCTCCGGCAACCGCGGCGCCGCCGCGATGCTCGAGAGCTCCATCGCGCATCTCACCGCGCAGGGCGACGACGTCGAGATCACGCACCTCAGCATGTACCCGCGCTCGGACGCGGACCTCAACGTGCACGACAACGTGGAGGTCATGGATGCGTCGCCCCTGCGGCTGGGCGTGCTCATCAACGGCGGCGCGCTGCTGTGGCGCCTGCTGCCCCCGGCGCGCGACGCGATCCGCAAGGCGGTGCCCGAGGTCGGCGCGATCGCCGATGCCGACGTGCTCCTCGACGAGGGTGGCATCACCTTCGTGGACGGCCGCGAGAAGTACCTGATCTACAACGTCGCGTCCATCCTCCCCGCGCTCAACACCGGGACGCCGGTGGTGAAGTGCGCGCAGGCGCTCGGGCCGTTCGAGAACCCGGTGAACCGCGCGCTCGCCGGCATCTACCTTCCGAAGATGGCGGCGATCATCTCGCGCGGCGCCATCACGCACGAGCACCTCATGGGCCTGGGCCTCACCAACGTCACCGCCGGCGCGGACATGGCGTTCACGCTCGACATCACGCCGGAGGACCGCGAGATCGCGGAGGCCTCGGTGCCCGCCTCGTTCTTCGCGGGCGGCGATGTGGTGGGCTACTCGCCCTCCCAGGTGCTGCGCGAGTCCGCCGCGAAGCGCGGCGAGGACTACGTGGCCGAGGTGGTCCGCCACATCGACCACCTCACCGAGGTCATGGGCCGTCCGGTCCTGCTCATCGCGCACTCCACGCGCCCCAACCCCGACAAGCTCCACAACAACGACGGCCCCGTGTGCCGCGAGATCCTCGCGAACGTCGCGTCGCCGGAGAACGTGCGCTTCGCCGAGGGCGAGCTCACGCCGGGTGCCCTGCGCGTGCTCATCGGGCAGTGCGACCTGTTCGTCGCCTCCCGTTTCCACGCCATGGTCTCTTCGCTGGCGCAGGGCGTGCCGACCCTGGTGCTCGGTTGGTCGCACAAGTACCGCGAGGTGCTCGACCAGGTGGGTCAGGCCGAGTGGGCGATGGCGGCCAGCGACGCGACCGTCGAGGCCTTCGAGGAGCGCATGACCGACCTCGACCGGGCCAAGCAGGAGATCCGCGCACAGCTCACCACGGCCGTCCCCGCCGTGCGCGAGACCGCGATGGAGCAGTTCGGCATCATCCGTCGCGTGGCCCGCGAGGGGCGGATCGGCCGCGCCGCGAAGGCCGCGATCAAGGGCTACCTCAGCACGCCCGCGCCGTCCGAGCGCTAGTTCCTGGGAGTCGCGGCGACGCGCGGCGAGGCTGCCTCGAGGGCTCCGTCGACGGACGTAGCATGAGCCGACCATGCTGAGGATCTCGACCCCGCGCGCTCGCCGCACCCTGATCGCCGCCGCATCCGCCGCGGCGCTCGGTGCGGTGCTGTCGGGCTGCACCTCGACGGACGGGACCGAGGCCTCGGCGAGCCCCACCGCGGAGGCCTCGGGCACCGGGACGGCAGCGCCGTCCGAGCCGAGCGTGAGCCCGACCCCCGCATCGTCCACGCCCACGCCGAGCGCGACGTCGCCGACGGACGCCGTCGCGAGCGACCCCCCGGCCACCACGCCGACGCCCGCACCGGGCGAGAATCGGGCGCAGGTTGCCGTGACGGTGACCAGCTGGGGCGTGTCCAACGGCCTGTTCTCCGCCGGCGCGGTGGTCGAGGGCGTCGTCGAGGACGGGGCCCTCTGCTTCATGACCATGACCGACGGTGACCGCACCGTGACGGCCAACGGCGAGTCTGCGCGCTCCGCCGCGTCGAGCAGCTGCGGCGACGGGTTGATCGTCGACGTGGACGACCTGTCGAGCGGGACCTGGTCGCTCACGATCGCCTTCCGGTCGGACACCGCCGAGGGGACCTCAGCCCCCCAGGAGGTGGACATCCCATGACCGTCGTCGTCCGCTCGAGGCTCACCGCGCTCGTCCTGGGCCTCGCGACCCTGGTCGCCGTGCTGGCGCCCGCGCAGCCCGCCGCGGCCCTCGTCACCGACGGGTTCGACCGGTCGATGATCATCTCGGACGCGCTGTTCTACGACTCCGACGCGATGACGGCGAAGGAGATCCAGGCCTTCCTCGACGAGAAGGTCCCGGAGTGCGAGCCCGAGCGGGACGCGGATCCGGACGACATCGTGTGCCTCAAGGACTACGTGACGGAGTTCGCGGCTCGGGACGCCGCGGTGCTCGCCGACGGCACCGTGCTGTGCAAGGCGATCAGCGCGCGCACCGGGGTGACCGCCGCGAAGGTGATCGATATCGTCGCCCGCGCCTGCGGGGTGAGCCAGAAGGTGATCCTGGTCACCCTGCAGAAGGAGCAGGGCCTGGTCACGAACACCTACCCGAGCTCCTGGCGCTACCGGTCGGCGATGGGCTACGGGTGCCCGGACAGCGGCACGTGCGCGGAGCTCTACTACGGGTTCTTCAACCAGGTCTACAACGCGGCGAAGCAGTTCAAGCGCTACCAGGCGAACCCGACGAGCTACGGCCATGTCGCCGGACGCACCACGAACCTGAAGATCCACCCGGCGAACACCACGGCGACCGCCTCGTGCACGGCGACCATCGAGGTGGTCATCAAGAACCAGGCCACGGCCGGCCTGTACAACTACACGCCCTACACGCCGAACGCGGCGGCGCTGGCGGCCGGCTGGGGCACCGGCGACACCTGCTCGTCGTACGGCAACCGCAACTTCTACAACTACTACACGACCTGGTTCGGCCCGACCACGGGCTACCCGGTGGCGGCCCGCTTCGCCTCGACGTACGAGTCCCATGGCGGCGCTGACGTCCTGGGCGCAGCGCTGACGGCCGGCGTGCGCGTCGACGCGAACGGCGGAGGCTGGTACCAGCGGTTCTCCAACGGCACGCTGTACCAGACGGCCGACGGGATCTTCACGTACGTGCCCAACGGCTCGATCGCGACGGCGTACAAGGCGGCCGGCGGGCCCGGGGGTGCCTGGGGCTGGCCCATCGCGGACCGCGTCAAGGAGGACGGCGTCAACGTCATCGAGTTCCGCGAGGTGCGCGCGGCGTACGTGGGCGGCACGGTCGTCGTGGGCTACCCGTTCGCCGACGTGTCCGCGAACGCCGCGTCGAACGACTACAGCGAGCACGCGGAGGCCATCTTCTGGATGGCGTCGTCGGGCCTGTCGACCGGCTGGGACACCACCGAGGGCGTCGTCTACCGCCCCCTCTCGAGGATCACCCGCGACGCGATGGCCGCGTTCCTCTACCGGTACACGGCGCCCGACTACAGCCCGCCGGGCTCGTCGAGCTTCATCGACGTGAAGACCACCTCCTCGTTCTTCGCCGAGATCGAGTGGCTCGCCTCGACGGGGGTGTCGACGGGCTGGAGCACCTCGGCCGGGGCCGAGTACCGCCCGCTGTCGAACATCACCCGCGACGCGATGGCCGCGTTCCTCTACCGGCTCGCGGCCCCCGAGGACTACGTCGCTCCGACCAGCTCGCCGTTCGTCGACGTCACGCCGTCCCACCCGTTCTACACGGAGATCTGCTGGCTCGCGGAGACCGGCATCTCGACCGGCTGGAACACCTCGGCGGGCGCGGAGTACCGGCCGGGCTCGACCATCGGTCGCGACGCCATGGCGGCGTTCCTGTACAGGTTCGACCAGCTCGACGGCTGAGCCCGCGGGCCCGGGGCGGTCAGGGACGAGCGAGCACGCCCGCGTCCACGAGGTTGTCCTGGAGCCCGCCGGCGGGCACCCACACGCTGTAGCCGTAGTTGCTCGAGTCGGGCACGTTGAGCGCGCCGAGGTCGGCCGCGAGATCCCAGTCGTCGCACGCGATCACCACGTCCGCGGCGAAGGCCTCCTCGTCACCGACCAGGTCCACCTGTCGGGGCGAGAGCCAGTAGCCCACCCAGTTGGCGGTCGTGTCGCGGCCGGCGATGCTGGCGCCGCAGTCGATGTCCACGTCGATCGCGACGAGTCCGTCGCTGACCGTCTCGACACGGTCGATCCCGGACTCGATCCGGTCGGGCAGCTCACGTGCGAGCGACGGGTCGGACAGGTGCGCGTACCAGGCGGCACCGACCACGAGGGCGCCCGCGAGGACGCGGGGCCAGCGCGACAGCACGACCGTGACCGCCTGTGCCGCGAGCACCACGAGGGAGGCGATCACCCAGAACCGGTTGGGCCCGGTGAGCGTCGGGGTCAGCGGGATCGCGTGCGGCTCGGTCGGCCACATGCCCTCCCAGGCGCGCAGCGCCGCCACGTTGCCCGGGCCGTAGGTGGAGCCCCACGTCGGGATCGAGTCGGCGAACACCGTCAGCATGCCCGCGACGACCACGACCGTCGACCCGACGGCGATGCCGATCATCGCCAGCGACATGCGCCGCAGCAGGGCCGCGATGCCCGCCAGGATCACCACCAGCACGAACGGCGCGATGTAGCGGGTGTAGAGCCACGAGTCCAGGCGCGGCTCGGCGTTGTAGAAGTGAGCCCCGAGGTTGGACCAGTTGAGGATCGACACCAGGCACCCGGCGAGGGACAGCCCGAGGATGAAGACGCCGGGACCGAAGCGGCGCTCCGTGAGCACCTCGCGACCGGCCCACACCGCGACCACCACGGCACCGAAGGCCACCAGGCCCAGCGTGCCGACGAGCTGCGCCCAGGTCTGCGAGAAGGCGATCTTCATGATCAGCACCGGATCGAGATCCGACAGGGACCGCTGCAGCGCGCCGCCCTGGCTGAAGTCTCCCCACAGCACGAGCTCGGCGAGCGCCTTGGCGGCGCGGTTGACCAGCAGGGATGCCGGGACGAGCACCGCCAGGGTGACCCCTGCGGTGAGCCGGTGCGTGCGGGAGACCAGGAGGCCGGCGAGCCAGATCGCGGCCACGCCGATCCCGACGATCATCCGCGGATGCGTGAAGACCCCCGCGAGCAGGGCGAGCGCGAGGAGGCCCGCTCTCCCGAAGGTCGGGCGCTCCCAGTAGCGGTAGGCGAGGTAGGCGGCCAGCACCAGCAGGAAGCCGACGAACTGCTCGGCCAGGACGTAGTCGGCCAGTCCCGTGTACGCGGGGAGGGTCAGCGTGACCGCAGAGGCGAGGATCGCCTGCGGCGTCGAGAGGCCCATGCGCCTGGCCAGGCCGATCAGCGGCAGGATGGTCGCGAAGCCCACCACGTTGGAGACCAGGTTGGCCCACGCGTAGACCGTCGCCGCGTCGGACGTGAACCACCAGATGGGCGCGATCACGATCGAGGCCAGCGGGTAGTACCCGCGGGTGATCATCAGCGGCACATCGTCCTGGCCGGCGAAGACGCGCGCGAGCTCGAGGACGCCGTTCTCGTCCCACGGCGTCCGCGGCGCGATCGCGGAGCGCGACACGACGTACATCGCGAGGAGGAGCATGGCGACGGAGGCCGCGGCGAGCACCCACCACCACCGCGAGTCCCGCAGACGGCTGGGCAGCGGCGAGGACCCGAGGGTCGTGGGCATCACCGAGGTGGCGGCCTGCATCCGTCACGTCCTTTCGTCGGGTCTGCGCACGCCGGCCGCGCCCGGCGGGCCTCCGCGGCGACGACGGGCACGCGCGTCCTGCTCGTACGTGAGGATACCTGCCGTGCCCGCCCGGCACGGTGGCGGACGATGCGGCGGTGCCGCGTGCCAGAATGGGCAGCCGTGAGCGCAGTCGAGACGCGAGCGCGGGAGCGCCGGACCTGGCGGCTCGGCCTCGCCTCCGTGACCCTGCTGGTCCTGCTGGTGGGAGCGGCATGGTCCCTCATGGCCGAGCCGTTCACCAAGGTCGACGAGCCGCGCCACTTCAACTCGGTGGTGCGCCTCATGGAGGGCGGCGGGTGGCCCGCACCGCGGGAGGCGCCGCTGCTCGACGCGGTGCGCGTCGCCGCGTCCGAGGCCGGGCATCCCTTCGCGGGCGACGAGGCCTCCCCCGCGCTCCCGGGCGAGCGCTCTGCGCTCGACGAGCACGAGGGGTCCACGCGCGGGATCGCCGACGATCCGGACTGGATGACGCAGCACCCTCCCGGCTACTACGGGCTCACTGCCGGACTGATCTCCGCCGTCGGCGGGCACGGCTGGAGCTGGGACCACGCGCTGCTCGCGATGCGGCTGCTCAGCGACCTGTGGGTCGCGCTCGCCACGATCCCTGTCGCGCTCGCGGCACGACGCCTGTCGGGATCCCCACGGGGCGCGCTCGTGGGAGCGGCGGCGGTGCTGGCGATCCCGCAGTACTTCCACGTGGGCGCGCTGGTGTCGAACGACGCGCTCTCGGTGCTCCTGGCCTCGCTGGTGCTGCACCAGTGCGTGGTCGCCATGGACTCGGAGCGTGGCTCGTGGCGGCGGGCGGCGGTGCTCGGCCTGACCCTGGGCGCGGGGCTGTTCGTCAAGGGGCTGTTCCTCACGCTGATCCCGGTGGTCGCGATCGCGCTCGCGGTGCCGGCGGTCCGCCGGCACGGCTGGCGGTGGCGTGCCCTGATCGCGCCCGCGATCGCCATGGCGGTCGCGTTCGCGACCGGCGGCTGGTGGTACCTGCGCAACCTCCTGGTCTACGGTGCGATCCAGCCGAGCAACTTCGGATCCGGCCGGGAGGACGTCGCGGCCGAGGGCTACGACCTCCTCGAGTTCGTCACCACGGCGCTGCTGCGACTCAACTCGACCTTCTGGGGCTCCCTCAACCCCGCGCTCGCGCTCCCCGGCTGGTACCTGGCCGGCGCCCTCGTCGTCACGCTCCTCGTGGTGGTGGTGGGTGCCATCCGCTCCCGGCATCGTCTGATCCTGCTGGTGCTCGCGGCGTACCCGGTGGCGCTGCTCGCCATCACGCTCAACCACGCGTGGGAGATCTACTGGAACTACGGACTGTTCCGTGGGATCCAGGGGAGATACCTGTTCCCCGCGATCCTGATCCTCGGCGTCCTCGTGGCGATCAGCTGGTCCGTGGTCGAGCGGCGGCTGCGCGCGCCGCTGCCCGCGATCGGGGGAGCGGTCGCCGTGCTGGGCCTGGGCGCGGTGGCGTGCGCGGGCTGGATGGTCGCGCTGCACGGGTTCTGGCCGGAGGCCGGCTCCGTCGGCGAGGGCCTCGCGGTCATGTCCGCGGCGCTCGGGGTGCCGGGTGTGGTCGCGAACGTCCTGGTCGTCGCCGCCTTCGCCGCGCTCGCGCTCACGGCGGCCGCCGTCGCCGTCCAGCGCGGCACCGACGACGATGCGCGAACCGTCCCGGTCGCCCCCGCCCTCGCCCCGTCCTGAGGGCCCGCCAGGACCGCCCGTTTTGCTGGCCTCTCATGGCCGCAGGTAGCCTTGACGCGACTGTGCGCCCGTCCAGGAGCGCACGACGACCATGGGAGTTTTCGCATGACTGATGTCGTGGTGGTGGGTTCCGGCTTCTTCGGCCTCACGGTCGCGGAGCGGCTCGCCGAGCAGCACGGCGCCAACGTGCTCCTGATCGACCGGAGGGCCCACATCGGGGGCAACGCGTACAGCGCACCCGAGCCGGAGACCGGGATCGAGGTCCACCAGTACGGGACCCACCTGTTCCACACGTCGAACGAGCGCGTGTGGGAGTACGTCAACCGCTTCACCGCGTTCACGGGTTACGTGCACAAGGTCTACACGACCCACCGCGGCGAGGTCTTCCCGATGCCGATCAACCTCGGCACCATCAACCAGTTCTTCCGCAGCGCCTACGGGCCCGAGGAGGCGAAGGCCGCGATCCGCGAGCAGGCCGCGGAGCTCGGAGGCAAGGAGCCCTCCAACCTCGACGAGCAGGGCGTGAACCTCATCGGCCGTCCCCTCTACGAGGCCTTCATCCGCAACTACACCGCGAAGCAGTGGCAGACGGACCCGACGGAGCTGCCGGCGTCCGTGATCTCGCGCCTGCCGGTCCGGTACACCTACGACAACCGCTACTTCAACGACACCTACGAGGGCCTGCCGGTCGACGGCTACACCGCGTGGCTCGAGCGCATGGCGGACCACAAGCGCATCGAGGTCCGCCTCGACACCGACTTCTTCGACGCATCCCAGGACGCGAGCAAGGCGGCCGTGGTCGGCCAGGTGCCCGTGGTCTACACCGGTCCCGTCGACCGCTACTTCGACTTCACCGAGGGCGACCTGTCGTGGCGCACGATCGACTTCGAGCAGGAGGTGCTGAACGTGGGCGACTTCCAGGGCACCCCCGTGATGAACTACGCCGACCTGGACGTGCCCTACACCCGGATCCTCGAGTTCCGGCACCTGCACCCCGAGCGTGACTGGTACCCGAAGGACCGGACGGTCGTGGTGAAGGAGTACTCGCGCTTCGCGGAGCGAGGCGACGAGCCGTACTATCCGGTCAACACCCCTGCCGATCGCGACCGGCTGGGGCGCTACCGCGACCTCATGACCGGCGAGAAGGACGTGTTCTTCGGCGGCCGGCTGGGCACCTACCAGTACCTCGACATGCACATGGCGATCGGTTCGGCTCTGTCCATGGTGGACAACAAGCTCGAGCCGATCTTCGGCGGGAAGGCGGCCTGATGACCGCGACGGCGACCACCGCGGGCAGCACCGCGCACGCGGCGGCCGACCGCCGCATCGTCCACCGGGTGGTGCTCCCGACCGACTCGGACCCGGACACCCTCCCGCTGTACGTCGACTTCACGCAGGCGCGCGCGCAGGTGCTGACGGAGCAGGCGCAGCGCAAGCGCGAGGCGGCCGGGGTGTTCGACGACCCGGTGCTCGCGATCAGTCCGCACGATGCGGGCGCCACCCTCGTCAGCAGGCGCGCGCTCGCGCTCGAGGACGGCTCGCACGTGTCCTTCGCGACGTACTTCAACGCGTTCCCGGCCTCCTACTGGCGCCGCTGGACCGACGTCGACACGGTCCGTCTGGTGGTCGAGCTGTCGGGACCCGCGACGCTGGTCGTCTACAAGTCGAACGCGCGCGGGCACGCGCAGCGCGTCGAGATGGTCGCGTCCGACGGCGGCGCGTCCGAGTTCGACCTGCCGCTCGCGCCGTTCGGCGACGGCGGGTGGTACTGGTTCGACCTGCTCGCCTCGGACGGCCCCGTGCGGCTGGTTCGCGCCGAGTGGACCGTGTCCGCCGCGCACGAGCGGGTCACCGGGACCGCCTCGGTCGGGATCACCACGTTCAACCGCCCCGACTACTGCGTCGACCAGCTCCTCACCATGGGCGCGGACCGGTCGCTCGACGGGGTCATCGACCGGATCTACGTGGTCGACCAGGGCAACCAGCGGGTCAAGGACGAGCCGCGCTTCGCGCAGGCCGCCGAGGCGCTGGGGGACCGCCTGGCATACCTGCGCCAGGGCAACCTGGGCGGCTCGGGCGGTTTCTCCCGTGCGATGGCGGAGACCCTCGCCGCCAGCGAGTCGGACTACGTGCTGCTGCTCGACGACGACGTGGTGTCCGAGCCCGAGGGCATCCTTCGCGCGGTCGCCTTCGCGAACTTCTGCCGGATCCCGACGATCGTGGGCGGGCACATGTTCTCGATGCACGAGAAGTCGGTGCTGCACGCCTATGCCGAGCGCGTGAACCGCTACTCGTTCTGGTGGGGTCCCGCCGCGGGCACCAAGGAGGGCCACGACTTCGGGTCCTACCCCCTGCGCGCGACCACCTGGCTCCACCGCCGTCACGACGGCGACTACAACGGCTGGTGGATGTGCCTCATCCCCACCCACGCGCTGCGCGAGGTGGGGCTGTCGCTGCCGGTGTTCATCAAGTGGGACGACTCCGAGTACGCGCTTCGCGCCGGCGCCCACGGGATCCCGACCGTGTCCCTGCCGGGTGCGGCCGTCTGGCACGTGCCGTGGACGGACAAGGACGACTCGATCGACTGGCAGGCGTACTACCACCAGCGCAACCGCTGGCTCGCGGCGCTGCTGCACTCGCCCTACAAGCGGGGAGGGGTGCTCCCGCGCGCCAGCTTCACCTCCGACGTGAAGCACCTGCTGTCGCTGCAGTACTCGGCCGTCGAGCTGCGGCTCAAGGCGCTCGAGGAGCTGCTCGAGGGCCCCGATCACCTGCACCGCACCATCGGGACCACGCTCGGCGAGGTGCGGTCGATGCGCGTGAAGCACACCGACGCGGTGGTCACCAAGGACCCGGCCGCCTACCCCATCACGCGCCGGCATCGTCCGCCGTCGAAGGGGCGGGACCCGGAGCGGCCCACCAACCCCGTCTCGTTCGTGATCGGCGCGGCGGTCGGCGCCTTGCGCCAGCTGCGTCCCGTCCGTGACGAGGCCCTCGCGATCCCCGAGGAGCGCGTCGCCTCGATGGCCGCGAAGTGGTGGAGGCTGTCGCAGATCGACTCGGCGGTGGTGACCTCGGCCGACGGCACCGGGGTGTCGCTCTACGTCCGCGATCGCGAGCTGTTCAGCGCCTATCTCCGCCGCAGCCTGAACCTGCACCGCAAGGCGATCGCGCGGTGGGACGACCTTCAGGCCGAGTACCGCGGCGCGCTGGACTCCTTCACCTCTCCCGACCAGTGGAAGGCGACGTTCGCGGCGAACGGCGTGGACGAGGATGACTGAGGTCTCCCCGAGGCCGCTCCCCGAAGGGATGGAGCGGCCGGGGGTCGCTCGCGGCCTCCTCACCCTGGTCTCCCATCGCTACCTGCTGACCCTGCTGGTGCGCAAGGAGCTGCGCGTCCGGTACCAGGCATCCGTGCTCGGACTCGCGTGGAGCTATGTGAAGCCGGGCGCGCAGTTCGCGGTGTTCTTCTTCGTGATGGGGCAGTTCCTCCAGCTGTCCCGTTCGATCCCTCCCTACGCGATCTTCCTGTTCTCCGGCATCGTCGTCGTCAACCTGTTCTCGGAGATCCTGGGCAACGCGACCCGCTCCGTCGTCGGCAACGCCCCGCTGGTGCGCAAGATCTTCCTGCCACGCCAGCTGTTCCCCCTGTCGACGGTGCTCGTCGCGCTCGTGCACTTCCTGCCGCAGCTGGTCATCCTGGTGATCGGCGCGCTCGTCTCGGGGTGGCGACCCGACCCCGCCGCGCTCGGTGCGGCCCTCCTGGGCGCCGTGCTCGTGATCGTCTTCGCGCTCGCGCTCGGCCTCCTGTTCGGCGCGGTCAACGTCGCCTTCCGCGACACCGAGAACACCGTCGACCTGATCCTCATGGTCGCGGTGTGGTTCTCGCCCGTGCTGTACAACATCGGGCTCGTGCGCGACCACTTCGGTGCCGACAGCTGGCTCACGCGCCTGTACGAGGCGAACCCGCTCACCATCGCCGTCGAGCTGTTCCACCGGGCCTTCTGGTACCCGGCGGCCGAGCCCGGCGTCCGGGACGGCGCCCTGATCGACCACGTCATGTGGCGCGGGGTCATCGCGCTCGTCGTGTGCATGGGCCTGCTGTGGGTAGGCGACCGCGTGTTCACCCGCCTGTCCCGCAACTTCGCGCAGGAGCTGTGATGGCAACCGACCCGTCCATCGAGACGCCCGAGGCGATCGTCGTCGACGGCCTGGTCAAGCGCTTCCGCTTCCGGCACGTCCACTCGCTCAAGGAGACCGTGGCCCGGTGGGTGCGCCGCGCCACGGTGGAGACCGACGAGTTCACCGCGCTCAAGGACGTGAACCTCACCATCCGCCAGGGCGAGACCGTCGCGCTGCTGGGATTCAACGGATCGGGCAAGTCGACCCTGCTGAAGTGCATCTCCGGGGTGCTCACGCCCGACGAGGGCCAGATCGGCGTCCGCGGTCGCATCGCCGGCCTGATCGAGGTGGGGGCCGGCTTCCACCCGGACCTCACGGGGCGGGAGAACGTCTACCTGAACGGCGCGATCCTCGGGATGAGCGAGGCCGAGATCGAGGCGCGCTTCGAGCAGATCGTCGCCTTCTCCGAGATCGAGGAGTTCATCGACCAGGAGGTCAAGTTCTACTCGTCGGGCATGTTCCTTCGCCTGGCCTTCTCCGTCGCGGTGCACACTGATCCTGACGTGTTCCTGGTCGACGAGATCCTGGCGGTGGGAGATGAGCCCTTCCAGCGCAAGTGCCTGGACCGGATCCGCGAGCTGCGCGCCTCGGGCAAGACGCTCGTGATCGTGAGCCACGACCTCAACATGGTCGCCGACCTGTGCGACCGTGGGATCCTCCTCGAGCACGGCGTGGTCGTGATGGACGACGAGCCGCACGCGGTGGTGCGCCGCATGCGGGGCGAGGGCTAAGGGGGCGGCGCGTTGGCTGACATCGACTACCGGGCCGTCGCGATCGAGGCGGGGCTGCCCCGCGTCGGCGCTCGCCCGTCCCTGTGGCGGTACCTCGTCGACCTCTGGCATCGGCGCCGCTTCGCGACCACGCTCGCGCGCTACCGGCTCGAGGCGACGCTCTCCGAGCAGAGGCTGGGCATCGCCTGGGTGGTGATCAGCCCGCTGCTGCAGGCGGCGGTCTACGGCACGGTGTTCGGGATCATCATGACCAGCGACTCGCGGCCGGACAACTTCGTGCCGTTCCTGGTCACCGGCTTCTTCCTGTTCACGTTCTTCTCGCAGTCCTTCTCGCAGGGCGCGAAGGCGCTGACGGGCAACGTGTCCCTGGTCAGGAGCCTCCACTTCCCGCGCATGCTGCTGCCGGTATCGGCGGTGCTCAAGGAGCTGTACACGCTCGCCCCCATGCTCGTGGTGCTGGTGGCGATCCTCATCGGGTTCGGGGAGCTGCCGACGCTGAACTGGCTGCTGATGGTGCCGATCCTCGCCCTGATGACCATGTTCAACCTGGGGGTCGCCCTGATCGCCGCGAGGCTCACCGTCCATCTGCGCGACATCGGCCAGCTCATCCCGATCATCACCAGGATCCTGTTCTACGCGAGCGGCATCTTCTACTCGATCGACCTGGTGCTCGCGCCGCCCGCGCATCCGGCCTGGATGCTGCAGGTCGCGCAGTTCAACCCCGTGCACGCGTTCATCGAGCTCGGCCGTGGCGCGCTCCAGACCACGCAGGAGCTCGAGCCTCTCCTGTGGGTGGTCGCGTCCGGCTCCGCGCTCGTCACTCTCGTGTTCGGAGTCGTCTTCTTCTGGCGGGCGGAGGAGCGCTATGGACGCGCCTGAGACCAGGCGTCCGACCGTGGTGGTCGACGGGCTCGAGGTGGAGTACCGCTCGTTCGCGTCGGGCAAGGCCGCGGGGGACCGTCCGTCGCTGCTGCGCCGGCAGCGGGGCGTGCGGGTGGTCCACGCGCTCAAGGGCGTCTCGTTCCGGGTGGACGAGGGGGAGTCGATCGGCGTCATCGGGCACAACGGCTCGGGGAAGTCGACCCTGATGCGCGCGATCGCCGGGCTCCAGTCGCCGGCCACCGGC
Source organism: Demequina lignilytica (assembly GCF_030418375.1). NCBI lineage: Bacteria > Bacillati > Actinomycetota > Actinomycetes > Micrococcales > Demequinaceae > Demequina > Demequina lignilytica. Next base: position 109,538 of record NZ_JAUHPZ010000004.1, on the reverse strand, counting down.
GCGGTCTACGCGTCCGCCCGTCCGGCGCTCCTGGGCGTCAACGCCGCGCTGATCCCCGACCTGTCCGGGGACAAGAACATCACGCTCGGCGGTCTCGCGCTCGGCCTCACCCTCGAGGAGGTCGAGGCGGCCCGCGAGGAGATCGTCGAGTTCTCCGGGCTGGCGGAGTTCATCGACCTGCCCATGAAGACGTACTCGTCGGGCATGCAGGCACGGCTGCGCTTCTCGATCGCGATGGCGCGCCACCACCAGATCCTGCTGGTGGACGAGGCGCTCGCGGTCGGCGACAAGGAGTTCCGGGCCAAGAGCGAGCAGCGCATCCGCGACATGCGCGATCAGGCGAGCACCGTGTTCCTGGTCTCCCACTCGATGTCGTCCATCCGCGACACCTGCACCCGCGTCCTCTGGATCGACCACGGCGAGCTGCGCATGGACGGCGAGCCGAAGGCGGTCGTCAAGGCGTACAACGCCTCTCGCTGATCCTTCCCGGAGGCGGCCGGCCGTGCACCGTGCCGCACCCGCGGCTCAGAGGCCTGCGCGCTCCGCCATGACCCGCTCGGCGGCGGCGAGCCAGCGCGCCATGCTCGCCCCCGGCGTGGTGTCCCCGAAGTAGTGATGCACGAGCCTTGCGCGCGTCGCGCGCTCCTCCTCGCCGTCGGCGTCGGTCAGCAGCATCGGCACGTCGGCCGCGCGGTCCTGCGTCACCGTCGGCAGCGTCGCGGCGATGCCGTCCCCGTCGGTGTGCGCGTCGGGGCTCGCGGGCTCGGTGAGCACCAGCGCCTTGCCCGTGGCGAGCCAGTCGAAGGCGACGGCGGAGATGTCGGCGATGCACGCATCGGCCGCGTCGAGCTGCCAGCCGAACGCGCTCTCGGTGTCCACCAGGTGACCGGCGGCCGGGTCCGCGTGCGAGGCGTCCCGGAGCAGCTGCACCACCTGGTCGTGGGCCCGCCGGAACCGCGGGTCCGCGATCCCCGTCCGGGGGTGCGGCCGGTAGATCACGCGATCGCGGCCGGTCGCGAGCAGAGCCTGGACCATCGCGGTCCCGTGCGAGCCGAGCGACGAGTACGTCATCGAGGGGCGGTCGCCCTCCCACGTGGGCGCGTACAGGACCACGCGACGGTCGTCGGCGGGCAGCGGCGCAGGGGGCTCGTGATGGACGTCGAGCTGTGGGCGCCCGATCTCGAGGGTGCGCGACTCCACGTCGAACCCGACCAGCTTCCCGGTGAGCCGCGCGCGGGCGGCGTCTCCGGCGATGAACGTGTAGTCGTAGGCCTTGAGCTGGTTGGACGCCATGTAGTCCTTGTCGGACTCGCCGTGGCTGAGGAACACGTGCGCGGGCCGGCGGAACCGCAGCATCTGGAAGTTGCGCGTGTTCTGGTTGACGTAGAACACGGCGGTCAGGTCGTTGTCGTCGACGAGGGTCTCGATGTCCGCGATGGTGCGCGCGTGCACCACCGGGAGCGGGCACTCCCGCGCGAGCGCGACCGCGCTCTCGATGGTGCGCGTGATCACGGCCACCGGGTGCTGCTCCGCGAGACGGCGAAGGGGCTCGTACCACTGACGCATCTGGTACAGGTTGACCGGCGGGTCCGCGAAGTAGACCACCGCCTCGAGGGTGACCCGGTCCGGGACCGCCCGCTCGGAGGCGAGTCCGCGCCAGGCGTGCGCGGCCCGTCGGCGGTCGGCTACCTGGCGGACCAGGTCGACCGCGCGACGCGCGTCGTGCGAGAGTCTCATGCTGCTCCTGAGGGATGCGGGGGGACGGCGTCGGGGGCGAGCCCGAGCAGTCCGACGAGCCGTCGGGTCGCGAGCCCGTCCGTGACCGCCCAGTGCCCCGCGCGCAGGCGGTCCCAGGTGGCCACGACCTCGGGCGACCCGATCCGGTCATGCCCGGCGATCCGCTCGACCAGGTCGGTCGGGCTCGTGGACGTGATCGGGACCAGGTCGACGGTGGGGTCGGTGAACAGGCCCGGCGAGCGCCGGTACTCGTCGATGTCGTAGGTGAACAGCCAGGTGGGGACGTCGCGCGCCACGGAGTCGAACGCGAGCGCCGAGTAGTCGGTCACCAGGTGGTCCGCGACGGCGAGCCAGTCGGAGGTGGGGACGGCGCTGCCGTCCACCACTCCGGGGCCGTGGACCGCGGTGCGGGCGTCGAGCGGGTGGGGGCAGATGACGGGGGTGTAGCCCGCGTCCTGGAGGGCCGCGGACAGCAGCTCCCAGCGGATCGCGGCGTTCCGCCGCATGGTCGGGGCGTAGACGACGATGCGGCCGCGACCCACCAGGTCGGGGTAGGACGCGCGCAGACGGCGCTCCGCGCCCTCCCAGTGCTCCGGATCGCCGAGCCGGTCGTGGCGGGGCTGGCCGGTCTCGACGACCACCTCGGCGGGCACGCCGAAGCCGGCGCGGAACTCCGCCGCGGCATCGGGGCCGCCGGCGACGATCGCGGAGTACCCCCGATGCATCCGCATTCCGCGCGCGACCGCGGGCGACGCTCCCTCGTCGGTGCCGACGGAGGCGACGCCGAACCGCTTCATCGCGCCGCTCGCGTGCCAGATCTGCACCACCGGCCGGTCCGGCCGGGGGCGCAGCACGCTCACCGGGATGATGTAGGTGTCGACGACAGCGGCACGAGCCGCGCCCAGCAGCCTCGTCTGCTGCAGGATGCGAGCGGCCTCGATGAACGGGTTGCGGGTGCTGCGGTGGTTGAGCACCACGACGCGCGTCGAGGGCGACGCGCGAGCGATCTCCTTGCGGATCCGCGCGAAGTCGCCGGAGGTGGTGCGGTGCTGGCGGCTGATCATGACCACCAGGTCCTCCGTGGGACGGCGGCCGATGACGAGGTCGACGCCGCGCAGGAGCCGCACGGCCGCCTCGACGCCGATGCGTGTCGCCAGGGAGATCATGAGGCCGGCGCCTCGAGGAGCAGGTCGGCGGCGCGCCCGGATGCCCGGCCGTCGTCGACGGTCGCGTACGTCGCGCGGAAGGCGGCACGCGCCGCGGCCTCGTCGCCGGCGCGCTCGCCCGTGGTCGCGACGGCGTCGACCAGGGCGTCCAGATCCGTGACCACCGGCCCCGGGAGGTCGTCGGGCTCGAGGTAGAGCCCGCGCAGCTGCCGCCGGTATCGGTCGAGGTCGTGCATGAAGAAGACCATGGGTCGATCGAGCAGGGCGTAGTCGAACAGCGCGCTCGAGTAATCGGTGACCAGGACGTCGCTCGCGAGGAACAGGTCGTTGATGTCGGGGTGACGTGACGCGTCGACGACGTTGTCGGGGAGAGACCGGGCGTCGATCGCCTCCGACACCAGATAGTGAGCGCGGAGCACCACCACGTGGTCGGGCCCGAGGCGGGCCGCGAGCTCCGCGGGGTCGAGGCCCAGGCTGAGCCGGTAGCCGTGGCGGGTCGAGTGCTGATCGTCGCGCCACGTCGGCGCGAAGAGGACGACCCGTGCGCCCAGGGGGATGCCCAGCTCCTCGCGCGTGCGTGCCGCGTCGGCGGCGTCGGCGTGCACCAGCGCGTCGTTGCGCGGGTTGCCGGTCTCGAGGATCGTGGTCGCCGCCCGGTCCGGGTCCATCGCGAACGCGGATGCGAACGCCTGCGACGCGAATCCCGACGGGCTGAGCAGGTAGGTGGCGACCTCGCCGGCGCGGCGGTAGCGCTCCACGATCTCGCTCTTGCCGCTGGTCGCGGTCGTCGTGTTGTCGATGATGTCGGCCCCGAGCCTCTTCAGCGGGGTGCCGTGCCAGGTCTGGAGCTGTCGCTGCCCGGGCGCGAGCGCGAGGTACTCCGGCATGATCGCGTTGGTGATCCACCACCCGGCGGTCGCGGCCGCGCGGTGGTAGTCGGCACGGCGGTAGATCACCCAGGAGGTGCGAGGGTCGGACAGCGGTCCGGAGAGCAGCGTGGGCGCCGGAGGCTCACGGAACGCCCACACGAACCGCCAGTCCGCGAAGCGCGGGTCGGCCAGCAGGTGCTCGTACACGGCCCGAGGCGACCCGGCGTACGAGCGCGCCTGGAACGACTCGAACAGCGCGGTGCGGGGATCGGCGGGCGCGTCTCCGTGGCGTCGGGTGCCCAGTCGGCGCACCGACCGCACGGCGGCGCGCATCCGCCGTCGGAGCGCGGGGGAGCGCTTCATGAGGCCGCGTGCTGCCGTGGCGGCGAGGTTGTCCATCGCGGAGTCGACCAGGGGCGCGGAGGAGGCCGGGCCTCCTACAGGTCGAGCGCTCGGATGTTCGCGATGATCTCGGTCGTGGAGATGTCGCGCGTGCGCGGCAGGTAGATGACCTCGCAGACGTCTCGGAACTCGTCGAACTTGCCGGCCCAGTCGTCGCCCATCACCAGGATGTCCGCGCGGTGCTCGATCAGGTAGTCGCGCTTGAGCTCGAGCGAGTGCTCCAAGAAGACGTCGTCGACGCAGGACAGGCGGCTGACGATGCCGATGCGGTGCTCCTCGCGGTAGATCGGGTACCGACCCTTCTTCGAGAAGTTGAGATCGTCGGTGGAGACGCCGACGGTCAGGTGGTCGCCGAGCTCGTGCGCGCGCGTCAGCATGTTGACGTGACCGATGTGGAACACGTCGAAGGTGCCGAAGGTGATCACGCGAGTGCCCACGGTTGCGCCCCCTGACGAGAATGGTGGAATGAAGGTGAACATAAGGTTACACGTGGCGCCGAGGCCGGGGTGCGACCTTGGTCGGGAGCGTCGCGTCCCGTGCGCGCTGCGCGGGGTCCGCTTGAAACCTACGGTTCCGTAACCTACGATGGCGTAGGTTCGTGCGGCGGCCCCGCCGCACGCAAGATTGATGCAAGGACGGAGGGACACGTGGACGCTCACGGACCGCTCTCGGACCAGGGTCTGGTCCAGCTGCTGAACCGCCACGGCGAGCGCCTCGAGGACGAGCGCTTCTCGCGGTACGCGGCGGACCTCGATCTCGAGGCGCTGCTCGCGATGTGGCACGACATGACGGTGGTACGGGCCTTCGACAAGGAGGCCACCAGCCTCCAGCGCCAGGGCGAGCTCGGGCTCTGGGTGCCGTCGCTCGGCCAGGAGGCCGCGCAGATCGGCGCCGGCCACGCCCTGCGCGAGTCCGACTTCGTGTTCCCGTCCTATCGCGAGCACGGCATCGCCCTCACCCGCGGCGTGGACCTGCCCGAGATCCTGCGCATCTTCCGCGGACTGCAGCACGGCGCGTGGGACGCGGCGGAGCACGGCTTCCACCTGTACACGCTCGTGATCGGTGCGCACTCCCTGCACGCCACCGGCTACGCGCTCGCCATGGACCGTGACGGGCTGGTCGGCACCGGCGCGGATTCGGACGGCGCGGTCCTCTGCTGCTTCGGCGACGGTGCGACCAGCCAGGGCGACGTCAACGAGGCTCTCACCTTCGCGGCCGTGAACAACGCCCCGATCGTCTTCATGGTGCAGAACAACCAGTTCGCCATCTCCGAGCCCACCACCCGCCAGTCGCGCGTGCCGCTGGCGCAGCGCGGCTCCGGCTTCGGCATCCCCGCCGTGCGCTACGACGGCAACGACGTGGTCGCGTCGTACGCGGTCGCGCGCTGGGCGCTCGAGCACGCGCGCTCGGGCCAGGGCCCGGTGCTCATCGAGGCGTTCACGTACCGGATGGGAGCCCACACCACCTCGGACGACCCGTCGAAGTACCGCAGCCAGGCCGACGAGTCCTACTGGGCCGAGCGCGACCCGATCGCACGCCTCGAGACCTACCTCCGCGCCCAGGGCGCGCTGACGGACGATGCGGTGGACGCCGCCGGCGTCGAGGCCAAGGAGCTGGGGCGGCGCACGCGCGAGGCGGTGAAGGGGTGGGAGCGGCCGCCCGCCGCGAGCATCTTCGACCACGTCTATGCCGAGCCCCACGCGACCGTCGAGGCGGAGCGTGCCTGGTTCGCCCGCTACGAGGCGTCCTTCGCGGACCAGGGGGTCCACGCATGAGCACCATGACCCTCGCGGGCGCGATCAACCGCGGCCTGCGCGCGGCGATGGACCGCGACCCGAAGGTGGTCCTCATGGGTGAGGACATCGGCCAGCTCGGCGGCGTGTTCCGCGTCACCGACGGACTGTGGAAGGACTTCGGCCCCGACCGCGTGGTCGATACCCCGCTCGCCGAGTCGGGGATCGTCGGCACCGCGATCGGCATGGCGATGCGCGGCTACACACCCGTCCTGGAGATCCAGTTCGACGGGTTCATCTTCCCCGCCTACAACCAGATCACCACGCAGCTGGCGAAGATGCACTACCGGTCGCATGGCGCCATCACGCTGCCCGTGGTCATCCGGGTGCCGTACTCGGGACACATCGGAGCCGTCGAGCACCACTCCGAGAGCCCCGAGGCGCTCTTCGCGCACACCGCCGGCCTGCGCATCGTCTCCCCGGCGACCCCTCAGGATGCCTACGACATGATCCAGCAGGCGATCGCGTCGCCCGACCCGGTGCTGTTCCTCGAGCCCAAGGCTCGCTACTGGGACAAGGGCGAGGTCGACGAGTCGCGCGTCGCCTCCCAGCTGGACGCCGACGGAGGCGCCTCCGCGGCGACCGCCGAGATGAGCCGGGGCCGGATCGCCCGCGAGGGCAAGGACGTGACGGTCGTGGCGTACGGGCCGTCGGTGCGTCTCGCACTGCAGGTTGCGGACGCTGCGGCCGCGGAGGGCACCAGCGTCGAGGTGGTCGATCTGCGGTCGATCTCCCCGCTCGACTCGGACACCGTGGTGCGCTCCGCCAAGCGCACGGGTCGCGTGGTGGTCGTGCATGAGGCCCCCACCGCCTTCGGCGCCGGAGCGGAGCTCGCGGCGCGCGTGATGGAGCAGGCGTTCTTCCACCTGCACGCCCCCGTCCTCCGGGTCGGCGGCTTCCACACGCCCTACCCTGGAAGCAAGTTCGAGCACGACTACCTGCCGAACCTGGACCGCGTGCTCGATGCCGTCGACCGCGTCATGACGCACTGAGAGGCCTGGGAATGCCCACCTTCGAGATCTTCCACATGCCCGACGCGGGCGAGGGCCTCACCGAGGCCGACGTGGTCACGTGGCGCGTCGCCGTCGGCGACACCGTCGAGGTCAACCAGCCGCTGGTCGAGATCGAGACCGCGAAGTCGCTGGTCGAGCTGCCCTGCCCGGTCGACGGCGTGGTGACGCGCCTGCTCGTGACGGAGGGCGAGACGGTCGAGGTGGGCGCCCCGATCGTGGAGTTCGACGTCGACCCCGGCGGCGAGGCGCCCCCGCAGGTGCCGGCGGACGATGCGGCGGCGCCTGCCGCCACTCCCGCGCCGGAGGCGCCCGCCCCCGCCCCCGCCGCGCCCGCGCCCGCCCCCGCCGCGGCGGACGAGCCGGCCCCGGCCGTGCTCGTCGGCTACGGGGTCAAGGCCGGGGCCGTGCATCGTCGCCCCCGCAAGGAGGGCTCGCTCGAGGCGATCGGCGGTGCCGGGGAGGCGAGCGAGTACCCGGTGCTCGCGAAGCCGCCGGTGCGCAAGCTCGCGAAGGAGCTCGGCGTCGAGCTCACCACCGTCACCCCGTCGGGCCCCGGCGGCCTGGTCACGCGCGAGGACGTCGAGCAGGCCGCGAAGGCGAAGTCGACCCGCACGCTCACCACCTACGACGTGAACGACGACCAGCCGTGGCTCGAGTCGGGCTACACCAGCGACGGTGGGCGCTCCACCCGCGTGCCGGTGAGGTCGGTGCGCAAGCGCACCGCCGAGGCGATGGTCAGGTCCGCCTTCACCGCTCCCCACGTCACGGTGTTCCACACCGTCGACGTGACCGAGTCGATGGAGCTGGTCAAGCGCCTCAAAGCGGACCGCGAGTTCGCCGACGTCCGCGTGACGCCCCTGCTGATCGCAGCGAAGGCCCTCCTGCTGGCGGTGCGCCGCCACCCGGAGATCAACGCGAGCTGGGACGACGAGGCGCAGGAGATCGTCTACAAGCACTTCGTCAACCTGGGCATCGCGGCCTCGACGCCGCGCGGCCTGCTGGTGCCGAACATCAAGGACGCTCACCGCCTGCCCATGAAGGAGCTGGCGATCGAGCTCGGCGAGCTGACCGCGCTCGCGCGCGCCAACCGCACCTCGCCGGCATCCCTCACCGGGGGCACCATCACCATCACCAACGTCGGCACGCTCGGCATCGACAACGGCACGCCGATCCTCAACCCCGGCGAGTCGGCGATCCTGGCGTTCGGGGCGATCCGCGAGCAGCCCTGGGTGCACGACGGCGAGATCAAGATCCGCTGGGTCACGCAGCTCGCGCTGAGCTTCGACCACCGTCTGGTCGACGGCGAGCTCGGTGCGCGTGTGCTGGCGGACATCGCGCGGGTGATGAACGACCCGGCGCAGGGGCTGGTCTGGGGCTGAGCCCTCAGATGATGTAGCTGCCCACGCCGCCGGTGATGGCGGCGAGCACCTGCTCGGTGCATTCCTCGATGGACTCGCCGTGGGCGCCGACGGTCACGTCGGCGTCGGTGGGGTCCTCGTAGGGGTCGGAGATGCCGGTGAACTCGGCGATCTCGCCGGCGCGGGCCTTGGCGTAGAGGCCCTTGCGGTCGCGTGCCTCGCACACCTCGAGGGGTGTGGCGACGTGGACCAGGACGAACCTGCCGGCGCGCTCGGCCATGGTGCGGACCTCGTCGCGCATGGACCGGTACGGGGCGATGGGGGCGCAGATCGCGATGCCGCCGTGGGCGGCGAGCTGGGAGGCGACCCAGCCGATGCGGCGGACGTTGAGCTCGCGGTCGGCGCGGGAGAAGCCCAGGCCTGAGGAGAGCATGGCGCGGACCTCGTCGCCGTCGAGGAGGGTGACGCGCTGGTGGGTCTCCGCGCGCAGGCGGCCCGTGAGCTGGCGGGCGATGGTGGACTTGCCGGAGCCGGACAGGCCGGTGAAGAGGACGACGAGGCCGTTGCCGCGGGGCGCGCGCTGACGTCGGGAGACGGTGACGTGGCCGGCGGTGGTGACCTCGGCGAGGTGGCTGAGGAGCTCGATGCGGGCGTCGCCGTCGAGGTGCTCGGCGGCGGGTTCGGGCAGGACGCGGACGGTGCGTCGGTCGCGCTGGGCGGTGTGGACCGCGCGTGACAGCGCCTCGGGGTCGCCGGCGTCGAGGTGGATGACGGGCTCGTCGCCGGGGACGTGGTCGTGGCCGACGGCGAGGACGGCGTGGTCGAGCAGGGGGCGGCCCGGTCCGGGGCGCAGGGGCGCGAACGGCGGGGTCGCGGGTTCGCGCAGGGCGGTGACGGTGCCGGCGACCCAGGTGCCTCGGTCGGTGGTGGTGGACTCGTCGACCTCGATCACCGCGATGGGAGTGGTCTCGGTGTCGAGCAGCTCGATCTGGCGGCCCGCGGTGACGTCGCGGATGAGGAGGGTGGCGACGTGCCCGGCGACCGTGGGCAGGTGGTAGCGGGGCCGGGTGCCGTAGGCGCCGGCGAGGACGAGCTCGAGCTCGTTGAGCTGGGTGCGGGTCAGCCTGAGCTGCACGTCAGTCTCCCTTGGTGGGCCGGGTCTTGCGGCGCTTGTCCTGGTGGATGAAGAACGAGAACCCCAGGGACCGGCGGATCAGGCCCCACGCGAGGGTGCCGCCGACGAGCGCGACGGCCAGGGCGACCAGGGTCCACTCGTTGGACACGCCGATGAGCTTGAGCCCGGCGATCATGAGCACGATCGCGAGGGCGCGGCGGACGATGCCGCCGGAGACCCGCGAGGAGATGTGCGCGCCGATGTAGGCGCCCGGGATGGAGCCGATGATGATGGGCCAGGTGACGGACCAGTCGACGTCGCCGAAGATGAGGTGCGCGATGGCCGCCGCGAACACGAGCGGAACGGCCTGGACCAGGTCGGTGCCGACGAGCTGGGAGGCCTTGAGGGTCGGGTACAGCGCCATCAGGGCGACGATGATGAGGGAGCCCGACCCGACGGAGGTCAGGCCGACCATGAGGCCGCCGACGACGCCGACGATGATGGTCGGGATGGGGCGGGCGATGACCTCGGGGCGTTCCTTGGGCAGGGGGGAGCCCTTGCCGTCGCGGGACTGGGCGCGCTCGCGCAGACGAAGGTAGGCGCGGGCGAGCAGGCCGGCGGAGGCGACCATGAGCACGTAGCCCAGGGCGTGCTTGATGAAGGCCTGCACCTCGGGCCCGGGGCCGATCCAGTGGGCGATCAGCACGCCCAGGAACGCGGCCGGTACCGAGCCTCCGACCAGCAGCTTCACGAGCGTCCAGTTGACGGTGCCGTTGCGCCAGTGCACCCACGAGCCCGCCGGCTTCATGGCGGCGGACGCGACCACGTCGGAGGACACCGCCGTCAGCGGTGGGATGTTGAAGAACAGCACGAGCACCGGGGTCATGAGGGCGCCACCGCCCATGCCGGTGAGCCCGACCACGATGCCGATGCCGAACGCGACGGCCAGCAGTGCCGGGTCCATGCGGGAGGGCTCCTAGCTGTGACGGATGACGCCCGCGCCGACCGTGCGGTTCGCGGACTCGTCGATCAGGATGAACGAGCCGGTGGCGCGGTTGTCGGCGTAGTCGTCGACCAGCAGCGGCGACGTGACGCGCAGCTTGATGCGGCCCAGGGAGTTCAGGCCCAGCTGGGTGGCGTCGGGGTCGCGGTGCAGGGTGTTGACGTCAAGCTCGTACGCGATGTCCTTGACCATCGCGCGGGCCATCCGCGTGGTGTGGAGGATGCCGTACTTCTTGCCGACCACGAGCGGCTCGGCGTCCATCCAGCAGATGGTGGCGTCGACGTCCTGGGTGGGCTCGGGGTGGTTGCCCACCCGGCACAGGATGTCCCCACGCGAGACGTCGATCTCGTCCTCCAGGCGCACCGTGACCGACTGCGGCGGCTGGGCCGTCTCGAGGGGGCCCGAGGGGCCGTCGATCGCGGCGATCTTCGACGTCATGCCGGACGGCAGCGCCATCACCTCGTCGCCGACCTTGAGGATGCCCGAGGCGACCTGTCCCGCGAAGCCGCGGTAGTCGTGGACGTCGTTGCGCATCGGCCGGATCACGTACTGGACCGGGAAGCGCACGTCCTGCAGGTTGCGGTCCGACGCGATGTGGACGTGCTCGAGGTGGTGCATCAGCGACGCGCCGTCGTACCAGGGCATGTTCACCGACCGGTCCACGACGTTGTCACCCAGCAGGGCCGACAGCGGGATCGCCGTCAGGTCGGGCACATCGAGCTTCGACGCGAACTGCGAGAACTCCTCGTAGATGTCGTTGAAGACGGCCTCGTCCCAGCCGACCAGGTCCATCTTGTTCACCGCGAGGACCAGGTGGGGGACCCGCAGCAGCGACGCGATGGTGGCGTGGCGGCGCGACTGCTCCGTCATGCCCTTGCGGGCGTCGACCAGGATGATCGCCAGGTCCGCCGTGGAGGCGCCCGTGACCATGTTGCGGGTGTACTGCTGGTGCCCGGGGGTGTCCGCGATGATGAACTTGCGCCTCGGGGTCGCGAAGTAGCGGTACGCCACGTCGATGGTGATGCCCTGCTCACGCTCGGCGCGCAGGCCGTCGGTGAGCAGCGCGAGGTCCGTGTACTCCGTGCCACGGGCCTTCGACGCGGCCTCGACGGACTCCAGCTGGTCCTCGAAGATCGACTTGCTGTCGTACAGCAGGCGCCCGATCAGGGTGGACTTGCCGTCGTCGACCGAGCCGGCCGTGGCGAATCGCAGCAGATCCATCAGAAGTACCCTTCCTTCTTGCGGTCCTCCATCGCGGCCTCCGACACCCGGTCGTCGCCGCGGGTGGCACCCCGCTCCGTGAGCCGCGTCGCCGCGGTCTCCGCGATGATCTTGTCCACCGTGTCCGCGTCGGACAGCACGGCGGCGGTCAGCGTCGCATCGCCGACGGTGCGGTAGCGCACCGTGCGCCGCTCGATCATCTCGTCCTCGCGCGGCTGGCAGAACTCGTTCGCGGCCATCCACATCCCGCCGCGGTGGAACACGTCGCGCTCGTGCGCGAGATAGATCGAGGGGACCTCGATCTCGCGCGACGCGACGTAGTCCCAGATGTCCAGCTCGGTCCAGTTCGACAGCGGGAACACCCGGATCGACTCGCCCTGGTGGACGCGGCCGTTGTACAGCGACCACAGCTCGGGACGCTGGTTGCGCGGATCCCACTGGCCGAACTCGTCGCGGAAGGAGAACACGCGCTCCTTCGCGCGGGCCTTCTCCTCGTCGCGGCGGGCTCCGCCCATGCACGCGTCGAACCTGTTCGACTCGATGGTCTCCAGCAGCACCGGCGTCTGGATCCGGTTGCGCGACCCGTTGGGCTCCTCGCGGACCGTTCCCTTGTCGATCGCGGCCTGCACCGACCCGACCACCAGCTGCAGGCCGTACTGCTCCACGATCCGGTCGCGGTAGTCGAGCACCTCGGGGAAGTTGTGACCCGTGTCGATGTGCACCACCGGCATCGGCAGCCGCGCCGGCGCGAACGCCTTCAGCGCGATGTGCAGCAGCACGATCGAGTCCTTGCCGCCGGAGAACAGCAGCGCCGGCCGCTCCATCTGCGCCACGACCTCGCGCACGATGTGGATCGCCTCGGCCTCGAGCGCATCGAGCTGGCTGAGAGTGTTCTGAGACGTCATGCGGTTCCTCCGTCGCGCTCGCCGGCCACCGCCGCGAGGATCGGTCCGGCCAGATCCGGACGGCACACCACCAGATCCGGAAGATAGGGATCTGCGCCATTGTAGACAAGGGGCGAGCCGTCGATGCGCGACGTGTGAAGACCAGCCGCTCGCGCGAGCGCGACCGGCGCCGCGGAGTCCCACTGATACTGGCCGCCCGCATGGACGTACGCCTCGACCTGACCGCGCACCACCGCCGCGATCTTGACGCCGGCCGAGCCCATCGGCACCAGCTCGGCGTTCAACGCGGCACGCACCGGCTCCGTCACCGCCGGTGGACGCGACCGCGACACCGCCAGCCGCACGGGAGCATCGGGAGCGCCCGCCGGCACCGCGGCGACCGACGACGAGTCGAGCACCAGGTCCTCCCCGGGGATCGCGACCGCGCCGAACACCAGCTCGCCCGCCTCCCACAACGCCACGTGCACCGCCCAGTCCGCGCGGCCCTCCGAGTACTCCCGGGTGCCGTCGAGCGGATCGATGATCCACACGCGATCCGCCGCCAGGCGTGCCGCCGAGTCCTTCGCCTCCTCGCTCAGCACCGCGTCGCCCGGGCGGTGCTCCGCCAGCAGGCCCGCCAGCAGCGCCTGCGCGGCCGCATCCCCGGCGTCGCCCAAGGCGCGACCTTCCAGGCCCGACACCTCGCGCACCCGCAGCAGCTCCTCGCCCGCAGCGCGCGCCAGCATCACCCCCAGCGCGGAGTCGTCGCGCATGGCCTGTTCCATCGGTCGCATCCCATCGTCGTCACGGATCGTCGGGACAACGGTAACGGTCCGCCTGGCCGTCGCGCGCACCGGTCGCCGCACCGAGGCGTCCCGGCGCCTGCCGCGCGGGCATCCCCGGGGCCGCCCGCTCCGATCGATAGGGTGAGGGCAACCGGCCGAAGGAGTGCGCCATGCCGACGACGCCCGACGACCCGCGGACGCCCTCAGCCGAGGGCGGTCCCCTCTCGCTCCCGGACGAGTGGGTGGGGATGCCTCCCGCCCGTCCGGAGTCCGCGCGGGGCGTGCCCGACGCCGCCCCGGCCGCCGGCACGTGGCCGGCCGCGGCTGCTCCCCTCGCCTCCTCCACGCACAACAGCCGCGCGCTGATCGGCGTGATCCTGGGCGGTCTCGCGGCCGCGGGGGCCGCGGCCGCGTGGGTGGGACTGGGATTCGTCCCGCTGCTCGGGGTGATCGGCCTCGGGATCGGTGGGATCGTCCTGTCCGCGATGGCGCTGACCTCGGTGCGCCGGGGCCTCGCCACCAACCGCGGTCTCGCCGTCACGGGCCTGGTGCTGTCGATCCTCGGAATCGTCGGAGTGGTCGCGCTCTACGCGTACGTGATCGCGCTGGTCGGCGCGCTCGTCGGCGGCACTGCTTGACCGACCGTCTATGGCACGCGGGTGACGCCGCCGAGCTCGGCGCCGTCGCGGAGGCGGTGCGCGCGTGGGCGCCGGCCGCGGCGGACTCCCCTCTCTACCTCCTCTACGCGACGCGCATCGCCGACGATCCGGAGCTGCTCGCCACGGTGGCGCAGATCCGCTCGACGCCGCCGCTCAACGTCCTCTTCGCCGCGGTGCAGCTGCTGCTCGCTCCCGACGATGCGCTCGCGGCCTGGTACCCGCGCCTCGGGGGTGGCCGTGCCGTGCACGACGGGGACCCGTACGGGGTGTTCCGGCGGTTCGTCCTCGCCCGCCACGGGGAGATCCTGGCGATCGCGCGCGCCAGGACGACCCAGACCAACGAGGTCGGCCGATGCGCCGCGCTCCTGCCCGTGGTCGCCGCCGAGGTCGCGAGCCGTGGGTGGGGTGCGGTGCACGCCGTCGACGTCGGCGCGGCGGCCGGGCTGAACCTGCTGATGGACCGGGTCGCGTACGACTACGGCGCCGCCCGGCTCGGCGAGGGTCCGTTCACGCTTCCCGGTCATCGTCGCGGCGGCCCGCCGGTGCCGGCGAGCGTCCCCGTGATCGCGTCGCGCACCGGGGTCGACCTCGCGCCGGTGGCCCTCGACCACCCCGAGAACGTCGCGTGGCTCGAGGCGCTCGTATGGCCCGAGCAGACCGCGCGCCTCGACCGGTTGCGCGCGGCCGTCGCCCTGCGCGGCGAGATGGAGGTCAGGATGATCGCCGGCGACGCGGCCGAGGTGCTGGGCCCGACGCTCGCCGGCCTGCCGCCGGGTCCGACGGTCGTATGGCACACCGTGGCGCTCTATCAGGCGCCCGCGGGGGTGCGCGAGGCGATCGACGATGCGGTCGAGGAGGCCGCGCGGACCCGTCCGGTGGTGCGGATCGGGATGGAGCCCCGGGGATACGGCATCACCGAGGTGCGGGTGGGTCCCCGGTACGCGACCGCGGAGACGGTCGCCCTCGCGCACGCTCACGGCGCCTGGTACGACGCTCCCTGATCCGCGCCCGGCGGTGTCGCCCGAGGGCCTCCGCGGTGGTGGAGGGCACCATCGGTGACGCTCCCGAATTCATGCGGGAACGCACGGGCCTGCGCCGACGCACCCGCGCGCATGGACCGACCGACGCGTGTGCACCCACCCATGTCTGCTCGTGCATGAATACGGGAGCGTCGGCGCCGATGGTCCCCGGGCCGCCGCGCGGGACGCCGGTCAGGGGCTGCGGTCGCCCTCGGGCAGGTCCGCGCCCTCCGTCCGGTCCGCATCGTCCGCTGCCGCCCCTCCGCCGATGGCGTGGTCGCCGTCGCGCATGGTCTCGAGCCCGGACTTCTCCCGCAGGGGCAGCTGGGGGAGCGCGATCGCCAGCGCGAGCCCCAGGATCGAGAAGAGCGAGGTCATCAGCAGCACGTTCGCGATCGCGTCCGCGAAGCCCGCACGGAAGGGCGCCGCGAGCACCGGGTCGAGCTCCGACAGGAACGACGTGTCATCGAGCGACAGCCCGTCGGCGGCGTCCAGCGACCCGCTCTGCACCACCGCGAGCACCTGCGCGTTCACGGGGTTCTCCAGCGTGGCCGGGTCCGCGACCACCTCCTGGAACTCGGGCGTCTGAGCCGCGACCTCGAACTCCTCCGCGATGTCCCCCGTGACCGAGGAGAAGAGGATCGACAGGAAGATCGCGGTCCCGAGGGAGCCGCCGATCTGCCGGAAGAACATGACCGACGCCGAGCCGGCGCCCATGTCGCGGGGCTCGACCGCGTTCTGCACGGCGAGCATCACGGGTTGCATGATGCCGCCGAGCCCGAGTCCGAACAGGAACGCGCCGAGGCTGAAGAACCACATCGAGCTCTCCGCCTCGAGCCGCGACAGCACCAGCCCAGCGACCACCAGCAGGGTCCCGCCGACCACGGGGAACGGCTTGTACCGGCCCGTCCGGTGGATGATGGGCGCGGCCGAGCCCGCCATCGCCATGATGCCGGTCATCATCGGCAGCATCGCCAGCCCCGCCTGCGTGGGCTCCATGCCCTTGGCGATCTGGAGGTACAGCGGCAGGCCCGCCATCCCCCCGAACATGGCGAAGCCCATGACGAAGTTGAGCCCTGTCGACACTGCGACCGTGCGGTTGCGGAACATCCTCAGGGGCAGGAGCGCATCGTCCTGCGCCGCCCGCTCGGCCACGACGAATCCCGCGATGCCCACGACCGACAACGCCGCCAGCGCCAGCACGCTCGGCGAGGTCCATCCCCAGGAGCGCCCCTGCTCCACCACGAGCAGCATGGGCACGATCGCGGTGATCAGTGCCGCGACGCCCCAGTAGTCGATGCGCGGATGATGCGGCGAGTGCGGCACGTGGAGCACGCGCAGGATCACGGCGAGCGCGATGAGCCCCAGCGGCACGTTCAGCAGGAAGATCCATCGCCAGCCGGCGACACCCAGGATCGCGTCGGCACCGGCGAAGAAGCCGCCGAGCACGGGGCCCAGCACCGATGCGATGCCCCACACCCCGAAGAACGCGGCCTGGTACTTGGTGCGCTCGCGCGGGCTGAGGATGTCGCCGACGATGATGAGGGCCAGCGCCATCAGGCCGCCCGCCCCCAGGCCCTGAAGCGCCCGATAGCCCGCGAGCTGGTACATGTCGCCCGCGGTGCCGCAGAGGAGCGAGCCGAGCACGAACAGACTCAGCGAGATCACGTACAGCGGCTTGCGCCCGTAGATGTCGGAGAGCTTGCCGTACAGCGGTGTGGAGATGGTCGACGCGATCAGGTACGCCGTGGTGACCCAGGCCTGCAGCGTGAGCCCGTTCAGGTCGTCACCGATGGTCCGGATCGCGGTCGCGACGATCATCTGGTCGAGCGCCGCGAGGAACATGCCGACCACCAGGCCGCCGACGATGAGGTTGATCTGGCGGCGGCTGAGCAACGGGGAGGGTGCGGGCATGGGGACCTCTCGCGGGTGAGGCACCGGGGTGCGAACAGCGTCAGCCTACGCGCGCCCTACTCTGGGAGCCATGTCCGCCGAGCTGCTCGTGACCGTCGCCGCGGGTCTGCGGGACGTCTCGATCGCGATGACCGCGGGAGCGCTGCTGATCATCGCCGGGGTGCTGCCGCGCGGCCACGCCGCGGTCGACCGGGCCGCCATGATCGCGCGCGTCGGCTCGATCGTCTGGGTGCTCTCCGCGCTCGGACACTCGATGGCGACCTACGCGTCGATCCGCGGCGAGCTGCCCGACGCCTCACGGTTCATCGAGGAGTGGTGGAGCTACTCGCAGTCGGTCGATCTGCTGGCCGCCTATCTCCAGGTGCTCGCTGCCGGGCTGGTCGCGTCCGTCCTGTGCACGCTCGTGCGCACCCCGACGGTCGCAGCCTGGTCGCTCGTGCCCGTCCTGTGGGCGCTCGGCTGGCTCGCGCAGACCGGGCACGCCGCGGGAGCCGCGGACCACCACCTCGCGACCTCGGCGATGTTCCTCCACCTGGCGGGCTCCGCGATCTGGCTGGGCGTGATCGGCGCCATGCTCCTGCTGCGGGGGCCGCTGGGCGACGATGCGAAGGCCGCGGTGCGTCGCGCCTCGCGCCTCGCGGTGTGGGCGGCGGCGGTGCTGATCGTCTCGGGCGCCGCCAACGGATGGATCCGGCTGAGCTCTCCGGCGGAGCTGGTCACCACGACCTACGGCAGGCTCCTGCTGCTCAAGATCGGGCTGATGTCGGTCGCGGTCGCGCTCGCGGTGCTCCACCGCCGGGTGTCCCTGCCGCGGCTGTCGGAGCGTCAGGTAAGGGAGCGCTTCTGGCGGGTCATGATGATCGACGTCGGCGCGCTCGTCGCGGTGGTGACCGTGGCGGCGGTGCTGGCATCGACCGCGCCGCCGATCCCCATCGAGCCCGTCGAGGAGCCGAGCCCCGCCTACTTCCTCACCGGCTACGAGCTTCCTCCGGCCCCCAGCGCGCTCAACTGGATCGTGCAGTGGCGACTCGAGATCATCAGCGCCTTCGTGCTGGTCGCGCTCGCGGTCCTGTACCTCCGCGGAGTCGCCGTGCTCCGCCGCCGGGGGGACGCGTGGCCTTGGTACCGGACCGCCAACTGGCTCGCCGGCATCGTCCTGATGCTGTGGATCACCCAGGGCGCTCCCTCGATCTACGGGATGGTCGCCTTCAGCTCGCACATGGTCGAGCACATGCTGCTGGTGATGGTGGCGCCCGTGCCGCTGACGTTCGCCGCGCCCATCACGCTCGCGCTGCGGGCGATCGAGCCGCGCCGCGACGGCTCGGTGGGCCCGCGCGAGTGGATCCGGGCCGTGGTGGAGTCGCGGTGGATGCGGTTCTGGGCCAACCCGATCGTGGCCGCCGTGAGCTTCGCGGCCTTCCTGGTGGCCTTCTACTACTCGCCGCTGTTCGAGTTCGCGCTGCGCAACCACGCCGGCCACCTGTGGATGATCCTGCACTTCACGGTGGTCGGGTATCTCTTCGTCAACGCGCTCGTGGGGATCGACCCGGGGCCGACCCGCCCGCGCTACCCCCTGCGCATCGTCCTGCTCTTCTCGACCATGGCGTTCCACGCCTTCTTCGGCGTCTCGCTCATGATGTCGACCGTGCTGCTGGCACCCACGTGGTTCGGTCTCATGGGCCGTGATTGGGGGCCCGACGCCATCACCGACCAGCAGTACGGCGGTCAGATCGCCTGGGGGATCGGCGAGCTGCCGGTGCTGCTGCTCGCGATCGGGATCGTCACCGCGTGGCGCCGCGCGGACGCGAAGGAGACCCGCCGGAAGGACCGACAGGCCGACCGTGACCAGGACGCGGAGCTGCGCGCCTACAACGAGATGCTGGCGCGCACCGCCGAGGAGGACGTCGCCCAGGAGCGCTGAGCGGCGCCGGGCTCAGCCCGGGCCAAGGAGCGGGTCCGCACGGAACTCGGCGACCGCGGCCTCGAACCGAGCCGTATGCGCCTGGATGAGTCGCTGGTCGGCGTCCCAGCTCACGAAGGGCTGCCGCTTGCCCATCAGGAGCGTGTCGTGGCCACCTAGCGCGTGACCAAGGCGGCGGTAGGGGCGCAGGCTCGCGGCCTCGACGGTGGACGGCAGGCGAGCACTCAGCCACGCGAGCTGCCGCCAGGTGAAGATGTTGGATGGGAGGGTGAGACGCTCAAGACCCACGAGCGCTCCCAGGGGTTCGACCCGGCCGTCGCGAGGGCGCGTCGCGCCGAGGCTCAGCGAGCGCAGCCCGGTCAACGCGCCTACCGGCTCGTACGTGTCGACCGTGACCGGGCTGGAGTTGCCACCCTCGATCTCGAGCTCGTTCAGGGAGACGCCGCGGGCCACATCGTCGAGGGCGCGCAGCTTGATGAAGTCGGTCAGATGGAGACCCTCGAGCGCGGGGGTGCGGGAAAGGTCCCACAGGTGAGCGCTTCGCTGGTTCCAGAAGGCTGACACCAGCCGCAGGTGGGTCATGTCCTCGAGCGGGCTCAGGTCCGCGATGCGCGGGCACTTCCACAGGTCGAGCGCGCTGAACCGCGATCCGTGCTCCGCGACCACGAGCTCGAACGTGCGTTGGTCGAGCCCGCTGACCCGGAGCGCCGTCGCCTCGGGCCGCTCGTCGAGCTGGGCGAGGTCCCGGGGATCGAGCCGGCCACCGTTGAGCTGCGGCTGCACGAGCGACACCAGCCACGTCGGTTCGCGGCGGTTCACCCGCCGCAGATCGAGCAGCGACCGTGGGCCCGCGGTCACCGCTGGCCCCGGCGGCGGATAGCGGAGCCGCCGGGCCACGACCTCATGCCGACGTCAGCCCTCGAGCACCGTGCCGTCGGGGATCACCTCGGCCGAGCCGGTGTCCTCGAGCCTCACGTCGCCCCGGCAGACCACGCCGGCGCCGAAGGTCCAGTCGCCCTTCACGGTGAGCGAGGTCGCGCCGCGCAGCGAGGGGGCGCCGTACGGGAAGCGGGCCTCGAACTTGGCCATGGTCTTGTAGAAGCGCGAGTCGAGGTCGACCAGCGGGGCCGTGTCGATCGCGAGCCGCAGTCCGCCGTCGTCGCCCAGGTCGTACGCGTCGGACCGGAGCAGCAGCAGGTCGTTGGTGGTCTTCACCGGCAGGAAGCGGTCGCGGCCGACCACGATCGACGTGGCGCCCTCGAAGACCTCGATCGCCGCGCCCATCGCGGTCTCGATCTGGAACACCTCGGGGCTCGAACCGTCGGTCGGGTCCACGTTCTTGACGTTGCGGATCAGGGGCAGCCCCAGCACGGCTCCACGCTCGGTCAGGGCGGCGTAGAGCTTCTCGAGGTCGAACCACAGGTTGTTCGTGTGGAAGTACGGGTGGTGGAACTCGTCGGTGAAGTAGTGCATCTCCTCGGGCGCGGTCTGCGCGGTGTCGCGCAGGATCAGGCGGCCGTCGGACTTGCGGACCGCGAGGTGGCCGCCCTTGCGGTCGGCCGCGGTGCGCGGGCACAGCTCGGCGGCGTAGGGCGCGCCCGAGGCGGCGAACCAGCCCGCGATCGTGGGCGAGGGGACCGAGCCGAGGTTGTCCGAGTTGCCGGTCGCAGCGTACTTGAAGCCCGCGTCCAGCAGCGCCTTGAGGATCCCGGAGCCGAGCAGCGCGGTGTAGATGTCGCCGTGACCCGGGGGGCACCACTCGAGGGTGGGGTCTGCTGGCCAGTCCACGGGCATCAGCCCGTCGACGAGCAGCTTGGGCTCCTGGTTCTGCAGGAAGTCGACCGGCAGGCCGTCGACGGCGACGTCGGGGTGGAAGCTCAGCGCGTTGAGCGAGTCCTCCTGGGTGCGGAACGAGTTCATGAGGATCAGCGGCAGCGGCGCCCCCGTGGCCTGACGGGCGTGCCGGACCTGCTCGACGATCAGGTCCAGGAAGCTCTTGCCGTCGCGCACCGGCAGCAGCGACTTGGCGCGGTCCATGCCCATCGACGTGCCCAGCCCGCCGTTGAGGCGGATGATCGCCGTCTTCGCGAACGCCTCGTTCGCGGCGGCCTCGTCGATCGCGACGTCCGCGAGCAGCGGCGGGTCCGTCAGCGGCTCGATCGTGTCCTCGAGGATCAGGCCGGTCGCGCCGGCCTCCAGCTCTCCGAAGTAGTGCGAGAAGACGTCGATCGCGGTCTGGTCGACCCCGGCGTCCCTCATCTTGGCCTGCGCAGCGAGAAGTCCAGGTGCGGTCATGGGCCCAGCCTAGGGCGTGGGACCGGGCACGGCCCCATGACCCCGATGAACAACGAGCGAACGTCGCCGGGGCATCCGCGCGACCGCCGACTTCTCCACAGATTCTGTCCACAGGTGTGTGAAAACACCGTTGGCCGTGCGGGGGAGCCGTGGATAACGATGTGGGGATCCGGTGGATGAGAATCGACCCCCCTCCACGCCTTGCGGCGCGCCCGGCACCCGAGTAGAAACGTGTCATTCGAGACGGGTCGCACCGGTTCGGCGGGGGGCGTGAGAGCGTTCCCCGTGACGGGCCTGAGCACCGATGGGGGACCTCTCCACCGGCGCCAGGGACGTCGCCGACGGAGCTCCCGGATCGGACTTCCCGGACAACGGCGGTCCGCATCCGCCTGCCCCAACCCCCGTGGGCAGGTGAGACCTGTGGGTGACGGCACAGGGGCTGACGGGCCCGGGAGGTCGGCCTTGGGGCGTCGCCGCGACGTGTGGACTTCGCGGACTCAAGTGCACTCGGCAAGGCCCCCCGGACCCGAATTCCGGGGGGCCTTCGCCATGCGCCCGACACGCCGTGCCAGACTGGGCCCGAACCCCTGGGAGGACCCATGACGCAGACCGCCGAGAGCCCCGCGGAGCACGCCGCCGAGGCGCCGCGCGAGAGCGGCGGCAACGGAATCGGGATCGCCGCGTTCGTGACGGGGGCCCTCGCGCTCGCACCGGTCGCTCTCGTCCTCGGGCTCATCGGGCTCGCCCGCTACCGCTCGGGCAAGGCGTCTCGCCGCAGCTGGCCGCTCGCCGGCACCATCCTCGGCGCCGTCGGCATCGTCGCCGGCACCGCGATCGGCGTCGCCTACGCTCTGTCCGATGCGCCGCAGGTCGCGCAGGACGCCCACGCGAAGGTCGACGTCGTGAACGTCGGCAACGCCCTCGTGGACTGGTCGGCCGCTCACGCGGGCGCGACGACGCCCGTGTCCCTCACCGACACCGGCTACGAGGTCGATGGCCTCGCGATCCCGTCGGAGCTCGACCGGCTCGAGGCTCGCGGCGTCACCGTCCTGGACCCGGAGCCCTACGCGTGGTGCCTCACCCTCACGTACGACGGCGGCACCTCCTCCGCGGTGGCCTTCTCGGCGACCGAGGGCCTGATCGACTCCTGCCCGGCCGGCTGAGGCCGTGAACGGGACCGCGCGGCGGCCGCCCGTCGCCGCCCTCGCGATCTTCCTGGTCGCGCTCACCCTGCGGCCCGCGATCACCGCGGTCGGGCCCGTGCTCGGGCGGATCGGTGACGACCTGGGTCTCGGAGAGGCAGGGCTCGGGCTCCTTGGGGCGCTGCCGCTGATCGCCTTCGCGGTCGTCTCGCCGCTAGTCCACCGGCTGTCCGCGCGCGGTGGTGTCGAGCGCACGCTGCTGTGGGCGCTCGTCGGGCTGACCGCCGGGATCATCCTCCGCTCGTGGACGGGACAGGCGGGGCTGTGGATCGGCACGCTCGTCCTGGGGGCCGCCATCGCGATCAGCAACGTCCTGGTCCCGGTGGTGGTCAAGGGGGACTTCCCCGGACGGGTGTCCTGGGCGACGGGCCTCTACTCGGCGTTCATCGCGGGCTCCGCGGCGGTCGGCGCGGCCGTGGCGGTCCCCCTCGCGGACGTCGGAGGGTGGCGCCTCGCGCTGGGCGCGTGGGCGCTGCTCGCGGCCGCGGTGACCGTCGTCTGGTGGGTGCGCTCGCGTCGGCGCCACGTCGCCGCGGCGGTGCCCGAGCCGGATCTCGCGCACGCCACCGTGTGGCGCTCGCCGACCGCGTGGCTGGTCACGCTGTACATGGGGCTCCAGGCCACGACGTTCTACGTGCTGGTGACCTGGCTCCCGACCATCGAGGTCGCGGCCGGCTACTCGGAGCACACCGCGGGCGTCCACCTGTTCGTCTTCCAGATCGTCGGCATCGTCGGCGGGCTCGCGGTCCCGTCGCTGATGCGCCCCGACTCGCAGCGGGCGGCGGCGGTCGCAGGCGCCCTCACCCTGGTGACCGGGCTCGCGGGGATGCTGCTCGCTCCGGACCTGATCCTCGTGTGGGTCGCCATCACCGGGATCGGGTCGGGCGCATCGCTGGTCGTGTCGCTGACGCTGATGAGCGTGCGCGGTCGTACCGCCGCCGAGGCGACCCAGCTATCCGGCATGGCGCAGTCCCTCGGGTATGCGCTCGCGGCCGTCGGGCCCGTCGCGGCCGGCGTGCTCGGCGAGCTCACGGGAGGCTGGACGCCGGTGCTGGTCATGCTGCTGACGGCCGCGCTGCTGCAGATCGGGGTCGGGATCGCGGCCGGCACGGGACGGGATCGGGGGCCAAAAGCCGCATAACGGACGAAGCCCGAGGAATCCCTTTTCAGCGACCCGACGAGACGACACTATGGGTCATGGTCGCCGCCGTGGCGGCCGATACAGATGGTGGCGGCGTCGCCGGCCACCCCAGGTCCCGGGAACCTTCAGCACTCGGGAAGCGGGGCGGTGCGGATTCGTCGTCACCACCAACGCACCGAAGGAGACCGAAGTGAGCAAGTGGACTGCAATGAAGAACAGCGCGATCGTCAAGGTGTCGGCCAGCGCCGGCACCCTCGTCGCCGTCGCTGTGGTGGTCGGCGCCGGGTATAAGTGGAACTGACCCCCGCCGTGGGCGAGGACGGCGCCCGGGACTCACGCCCGGGCCCGTCCTCTGCTCTTGATGCCTACGTCGCAGCGGTCACGGCGCTGGGGCTCGTAGGAATCGTCGCGGTCACGGTGCTCACACCGTGGAGCGACGTATTCAGCCAGGTGGTGCTGTGGCCCGCGCTCGTGCTCGCCGTCGGGGCGATCATCGGCGAGGTGCGGCCCGTCCGCCTGGTCCGTGACACCTCCGAGGTGCGCACCTTGTCGACCTCGGCGCCCTTCGTGCTCGCGCTGCTCGCGGTCGCGGGCGGAGGAATCGCCGTGGTGGTCCAGGCGATCGCGAGCCTCACCGACGACGCGCTCAGCAAGCGGCCGCTCAAGAAGTCGCTCTTCAACACCGCCCAGTACGCGCTCTCCGTGATGGCCGCGCGCGCCGTGTTCGCCGCGCTGACCGGCGTGCCGTTCTTCGGCGGACCCGCGGCGGTCCATGGCAGCGACATCCTGGCGCTTCTGGTCGCCGGCGCGGTGATGGTCGCCGTGAACTGGGTGCTGGTCGCGGGCGTCATCTCGCTCGCGTTCCGCGAGCGCTTCCTCACCGTGCTCAGCGAGGAGAAGGGCTTCACGCTGCTGATCCACGCCGTCCTGGTGAGCATCGGCGGCATCGCGGCCGTCGTCGCCGACGACGGCGTCCTGGCACTGATCCTGCTGGTCGCGCCCGTGGTCGCGGCCCACCTGTCGGCGACCGTCGCCGCCCGATACGCCCACGACGCGGCGCACGACCCGTTGACGAACCTGCGCAACCGCACCCAGCTGCAACGGACGCTCGACCGGGTGCTGGCTCGACACGACAAGACCCGGCCCGAGACCTCCCTGGTCATGCTCGACCTCGACCACTTCAAGGACGTCAACGACACCCTTGGCCACGGAGTGGGCGACCACATCCTGGTGAGCGTCGCCGAGCGGCTCGAGGCGGGGGTTCCGGGAGACTCTCCCGTCTACCGCATCGGCGGCGACGAGTACGCGGTGGTGGTCGAGGGTGGCGTGGACGCCGCGCAGCGTGTCGCGCGCGACCTCCTCGCGGCGCTCGACGAACCGCTCCACACCGACGAGCTCGACCTCCTCATGCGCGCCAGCGTCGGCGTCGCGACGGCGCCCGAGCACGGCGACACCCGCGAGGAGCTGATGAAGCACGCGGAGATCGCGCTGTACCACGCCAAGGTCGAGCGCGACCGGGTGAGCACGTACGCGCCGGAGCTCGACCGCCGCACGGTCGACCGCCTCCGCCTGCTCGCCGATCTCCGCGCGGCCTTCGAGGCCCAGGAGCTCCACGTGGTGTACCAGCCGCAGGTCGAGCTCGCCTCGGGCAAGGTGGTCGCCGCGGAGGCGCTGGTGCGGTGGACCCACCCGACGCGGGGGCTGGTGCCGACCGACGACTTCATCGCCCTCGCCGAGAGCTCCGGCCTGATCGTGCCGCTGACCGCCTTCGTGCTCGACACGTCGCTCGCGCAGGCCGCCGCCTGGCATGCGGAGGGCCACCGCATCCGCATCGCCGTGAACCTCTCCGCCCGCCACCTGTCCGACCTGGATCTCCCGGACCAGGTCGCGGCGGCCCTCGCGCGTCACGACTTCCCGCCGGGTGCGCTGGTGCTCGAGGTGACCGAGACGGGGATCCTCACCGATCCCTTCCGCGCCGAGGTGGTCGTGCGCGCGCTGCGGGGCCAGGGCGTCGAGATCTCGATCGACGACTACGGCACCGGCAACTCCTCGCTCACGCATCTCAAGCGCCTGCGCGTCGACGAGCTCAAGATCGACCGGTCCTTCGTGAGCAACGTGGTGCGGGACTCGCACGACCACGCGATCGCCCGCTCGACGGTGGCGCTCGCGACCGCTCTCGGTCTGCGTGTGGTCGCCGAGGGCATCGAGGACCAGGCGACGGCGGAGGCGCTGAGCGCGCTCGGTTGCGGCATCGGTCAGGGCTACCACCTGGGCCGTCCCGAGCTCGCCGAGGTCCTCACCGCGCGCCTCGAGGGAGCCGCCGTCCCGGGCGAGGGCGCCTGACGGTGCTGATCCTCGCGCTGTGCCTGATCGCTGTCGCGTCCCCGCTCGTGGCGGGGCGCTGGCCCGCAGGCCTGCTGCTGCGCAGCTGGCGCTGGCCGATCCTGGTGTGGGCGGCGCTGCTCACGCAGATCGTGGTGATCGACGTCGCGCTGCCCGAGCCGTGGGCGGAGATCCTCCACGTCGGCACCTACGTCGCCGCACTCGTGTTCGCGTGGCTCAACAGGGCCGCGCCCGGCGTCCTCGTCGTGGGGGCAGGCGCCCTGCTCAACGGCGTGACTATCGCGCTCAACGGCGGGGTGCTGCCCGCCTCGGCCGCGGCGATCGAGGCCGCCGGTCTCGACCGGGAGCACGAGTTCGCCAACTCCGCGGTGGTCGCGGACCCGGTGCTGCCGTGGCTCGGCGACGTGTTCGCCTGGCCGGCGCCGCTCCCGCTCGCGAACACGTTCTCGGTCGGCGACGTGCTGATCGTCGCGGGCGTGGTGATCGCGGCGTGGGCCGGGACCCGCCGGCTCGGACGGTCGGCCACGTCGCCCGAGGCCGCCCGAGACTAGGGGGCGGACGGCGGTTCGGACGATGCGGGGGCCACGTCCCGCCTCCGGGCGCGCCGCGAGCGGAGCACCAGCCAGGCCGCGATGACGATCACGCCGGCGGCGGCGAGCCAGGGCAGGACGACGCCGGTGATCACCAGCGCCCCCGTGAGGAAGCCCACCAGGGCGTCCCAGCCGGAGACCACCCCGGCCCAGAACGACCGCGGAGCATCGTCGACCACGACCACCGGCTCGGTGGTGAGGGACAGCTCGATCGTGGACATCGCCACCTGGTCGTCGAGCCCGCGCTGCCAGGCCTCGAGGCTCTCGAGCTCGGCCTGACGGCTCGCGAGCTCGTTCTCGAGAGTGATGATGTCCGCGATCTTCTCGGCCTCGCCGAGCAGCGCCGCGATCCGTTCGGTCGACGCGCGCAGCGTCGAGATCCGCGCCTCGAGGTCCTGGACCTCGCGGGTGACGTCGGCGGAGGTGGTGGAGTACTCGTCGACCGTCCCCAGGCCGCGCAGGTCGTCGACCACGGCGTCGAGCCGCTCCTGGGGGATCCGCAGCGTGAGCCACGCGGATCCGCCGTCGTACTCGGTCGCCGCCCGCTCGCTGCGCGCGTCGATCCGGCCCCCCGCGGACTCGACCATGGCGGCGGCGCGATCCGCGGCCGCGATGGGGTCCTCGACCGTGACGTACATGGAGCCGGTCACGATCAACGCACGGTCCTCGCCCGCCGTGTCGGCGGTGGACGCCGTGCTGCCGTCCGCGGAGTCCTCGGCCTCTGCGGGCGCGCCCTGGTCGTATGCGGCGTCGCCGCCGACGGCCCCGCCCTCCGAGGAGTCCGACGAGCCCGACGTGCATCCGGTGAGCGCCCACACGACCGCGAGCACGGCGCAGAGGATCGCCGCCCAGCGCAGCAGCGGTCGCGGCGGATGTGCGTGCGTGCTCACGGTGCTCATACAAGGATGACGATCGGCGGGGCGCGGACCGTTGGGCCGCCGCCGGTCCTACGCGTGGAATGGGATGCCTTGTGCCCTGATGGAGGATCGGTGCGCACGAGCGGCCGTTTCCGTGCGCGGATCCTCCATCTCGCACGGCTTGGGTCGCGGGCGGCCCGAGAAGGTGAAAGGCCCCTCCGCGGAGGGGCCTTCGGCTGGTGGAGCGGGTGACGGGAATCGAACCCGCGCTATCAGCTTGGGAAGCTGAAGTTCTACCATTGAACTACACCCGCGCGCCCCGCCTGAGCGGCGGTGCGTGACCCATTCTAGGGGGATTCCGCCGGCTCCTCGACAGCCGCCGCCCCGTGGCGCTCCTTGTCGGACGGCATCCCGGCCCGATGCCCGAGGCCCTCGAGCCATCTCACGAGCTGCCGGTGGAGGTTCTCGGCGGTGTGGAGGTGACCGTCCTCGGCGACCAGGTCGGCGTCGACGGACCAGTCCGCGGGGTGGACCAGCAGCGCCCGCGTCTGCCATCCGCCCAGGCCGCCGTGGCAGCCCACGAGCTCCTCGAACGCCATCACCTCGTCGAGCGAGGCGTCGTAGGAGGAGTTGAGGTAGATGTCCGGGGCGGAGGGGAAGTGCGACACGTGGAGGAAGTCGCGGCGCGCGTGCGGGCCGAAGCCCTCGAGGGGATCCTCGCCCTCCACCTCGCCGGTGGCAAGGCGGTGGAGGCCGCGGGGCCCGATCGCGACGGGGCCCGTCCCCGCCTGCACCACCACGAAGGCCACGCCGGGGTGCGTCGCGAGCGACTCGATCAGGCCCGGGTGCTGCTCCTCGAGGTCCGCGAGGGTGAGCCGCGTCGGGGAGTCCGTGAGCCAGATGCCGCCCAGGTTGCCCGAGCCGACCACGGCCAGTCCCGGGCCGTCACCGGAGGCGACGGGCGAGTCCTGCTCGCCCCCCGCGTCGTCCCGGCGCCGCATCGCTCGCCGCGCCACGCGGCCGGTCACGGAGTCCTGCTCGGCGAGTTGGCGCACCAGGAGACGCGCGGGCCCGCCGTCCTCCGCCTCGTCCCGCGGCGCCGTCACCGCACGCCCCCCGGTGCGCTCCCGCACGAAGTCCTCCAGCGAGATGCCGTAGCGCTGCAGGAAGGTCGCGCCCTGGCTCTGCCCATGGTCGGAGACCAGCACGATGCGGTAGTCGCGGGGCGCGATGCCGCGCGCGATGAACTGCTCGAAGGTCCGCAGGACGGTGTCGAGGCCGTAGAGGGACGCGAGCGACTCGGGGCGGGTGACGCCGGCGTGGTGGGCGATCTCGTCGTAGTCGACGAAGTCCACGTAGATGGACTTGGCGCCGTCCATCATCGCCTCGATCACGAGCGCGACGTTGAGGTCGCGCAGCAGCACGTTGGTGACGCCGCGCAGCGCCACGTAGTCGGCGCCGCGGTGCACGCGCGGCTCGACTCCGCGCCACTCCTGGCGTCGCGCCTGCCACACCTCCTTGAGCATCTCGCCGATCGTGCGGGGAACGGCGCGCGCGAGGCCCGCGGGGTGCGTGAAGAAGTGGGCGTACGACCGCGAGGCGCCCACCTGGCGGTCGCCGCTGCGCAGGCCGCTCACGGTGAGGTAGGACCGGGCCGCGTCGCCGGAGAAGAGGTTCGAGATCGAGACCCCGTCGTCGGCGAGCAGACCGAACCCGCTCGACGTCCGCGCCTCGATGTCGGCGGCGTCGTTCGGCTGGTTGGCGGCCATGAAGCGACCGAGCTCACGGTCCCACCAGCGGAAGCAGGGGATCCCCTCGGCGGAGCCCTGCAGGATGCCGGACTGGGAGGCCGGTGTGGTCGACGGGATGCCCGCGGTCCACTCGGTGCGGGCATGGGTCCCCGACCGCAGCCACCGGGTGATGGTCGGCAGGTTGCCGGCGCGGATCTCCTGCTCGAGCAGCGGCGCGGAGACGCCGTCGAGCTGGATGAACAGGACCCCCTCGGCGTCGTCCGCGGGCTGGGCCGCGTCGTCGAGGCTCATGCGCGCGGCATGCACGAGCAGGTAGTCGTAGGAGCTCGCAGTGAAGAGCCAGGTCACCAGGGTCATCAGCGCCGCGAAGATCCACGAGGCGATCAGCGCCCACCCGGGGCTGGAGACGTCCACGCCGGGCGCGATCCACAGCGCCACGCCAACGGTGACGGCGTTGCCGAGCAAGGCGGCGACCAGCGCGCCGGCCCAGCCGAAGCGGCTCGCCACCTTCAGCCACAGCGGCCGCAGCAGCCAGGTCACGATCGCGACGGACACCGCAGCGCCGAGCGCCGCCGCCCAGCCATCCGCCGAGATGCCGGGGGTCAGGCCGATGGTGGCCCACACCACGAGCGCCTGCACCGCGAGCTCCGTGGCGCGCTTGAGGCGCCAGCGGACGGTGCGGCGCTCGAGGCCGAGCGCGTCGGCGAGCTGGCGCTCGCGCTCAGGCTGGAACCATGCGTTCGCCCTCGGGCTCCACGCGAGGGCGAGGTTGAGCGCCGCCCCGACGATCGACGGCGCGGCAGCCGCCCAGTTCCCGCCTGAGGACGCGACGTACAGGTCTTGGACGATCCGGAACGCGAGAACGGCGGTGAGCAGCACCCGCGCGGTGTTCGAGCCGCGCCAGAGCGCGATCGCCAGAGCCACGAGGGCCGCTGCCGCCGCGCCGGTCACGATCGCCGCCGCCATCAGCGTGGCGCGGTCGTCACCCGTCGCGTCGGCGGGGTCGGTGATCGCGGCCAGCGCCACGATGGCCAGCGCCGACGCAGCGATCGCGGCGAACGCGCTCAGCCAGGTCAGCGCCACCAGCGCCACCACGGGCCCGGGCCGAGCGATCCGTTCAGGGGCGGCCGGGGCGTCGGTGCGGCTCATCTCAGCGGTTCTGCAGGAAGTCGAGGCCGGTGGCCATCGCGAGCAGCAGGCGGGCGTCGTAGCGCTCGTCCTCGACGGTGATCCGGTAGGCATCGCGCACGCCCCACTTGCGGACGATGCTCATCACGGGCTGCCCGGTGTCCTCCGCGGTGAACAGGAAGTCGTAGGGCACGAACTCGAAGCCGATGCGGCGGACGATCGCGTACAGCTGGCTGACCTCCTGGCCGATCGCGCGCGGCAGCCCGGGCTGGTCGACGTACCAGGTGGAGATGAGCAGCGACTTCTTGAAGTCCTTGCTGAAGGACCCGATCACGCTGCCGTCCACGTCGACGACGTCCACCACCGAGGCGACGTCCATGACGTTGCGCGCCTTGAGGCTGAACCGCACCGCCTGCTTCGAGTCGTCGGCGAAGAACGGCACCTCCTCCTTGAGCTTCATGCGCTTCTGCTGCGCGAAGGCCAGCTCGGTGACCGGAGCCCAGCTCGCGTCGGAGGTCCACAGCTCGTAGCGGTTGACGCCGAGCGTGATGCGCTGCCTGATCAGGTAGTGAGCGGTCATGCGTTCACCCTAGAACCGGCGATGCCGCGCCACAATGAGGTCATGCGGCATCGTCTTCCACTGCTCGCCCTGGTAGTGCTCGGGTTCTCGGTGATCGCGGGCTGCGCCGCCACGCCGGTGTTCCCGGTGGTGGAGCCGACCGCCGTCCTGGGCGAGGATCCCGAGGCGGGCGGCCGGTGGATCGAGGTGCCGGTCACCGCGGCCGACCGTGACATCCGGATCACCGGCGCGGCCTTCCTGACGCCGTACTTCACCACGACCGACGGCGTCGAGGTCGGGCTCGATGTGGCCGCGGGCGCATCGGACACGATCAACGTGCCCGTGGGCGCCGCCACCTGTCCCGCGGGCCTGGGTGCCACCACGCTCCAGCTGGTGGTCGAGGTCGACGGTGTCGAGGTGCTGCAGTCGGTGGCGGTCGAGGGCGACGTGTTCGAGCAGCGCAACGGCGAGGAGTGCGGGCAGACCGCCATCACCGGCGCGATCACGCCGAGCTTCGGCTCGGTGTCCGCGTCGGATGCGCCGGCGGTGAGCACCTCCGTGCTCTTGGTGCGCGTCAGCGGCACGGAGGCCGTGACGCTCGAGTCCGTCAGAGGCTCCGAGCAGTTCTCCGTCACGGTGGATGAGGGCGCGCTGCCGGCGACCCTGGAGGCCACGGGTCAGCGCCTCGAGGTGCCCGTCACGATCACGTCGATCCGCTGCGACGGGCTGCCCTTCGGAAGCACCACCACGGCGTTCGCATTCGGCCTCGAGCTGAGCCGTCCCGGCGAGGATCCGGTGCCGGTGACCATCCGCCCCGAGGGGGAGCTGCTCGCGACGCTCGAGGACATCGTCGCCTCGTGCGATCAGGCGCCGAGCGGGTGAGCGCGCGGCGCCGGCTCGCGGCGGCCGGATGTGCGATCGCGCTCGCCGGGGCCGGCTGCGACACGGCCGCCCCGGCGCCCCTCGAACCCCCGGCGCCCCTCGAGGCGTCGGCGACGCTCACGTATCCGCGCACGCTCCAGGCGGACCGGATGGTGGAGGTCCGCGTCTCCTCGACGAGCGAGGGCGAGGTCCGCGTGACCGCGGCGACGCTGCAGAGCGGGTACTTCGCGGACGTCCCGGCGACCGAGCGCGAGGTGCGCGTGTGGGAGGGGCACGAGGCGCGGATCAGGGTCGCGCTCGGGGAACCCGTGTGCCCCGCCGGGGTCGGCGCGGCGGACGATGCGCGGGTCGCCCTGTCCGTCGCCGTCGAGGGGACGGGCGTCGCGCAGGAGGTCGCCGTCCCGACCGACGTGCTGGCGGCGATCAACGCCGCTGAGTGCACGGCCCACGAGGCGATCGCCGTCGCGGCGCCCGCGCTCGGTGCTCCGGGAGAGGCGGTGGGCGGCACGCTCGCGACCACGCTGGTGCTCGAGCGCGCGCAGCGCGACGTGCCGGTCACGGTGACAGCCATAGCCGGCTCGGTGATCTTCGCCGTCGACACCGAGCAGGGAGCTCTTCCCGCGACGCTCGCCGCGGACCAGGGCCGCCTCGAGGTGCCGGTCTCCATCCGCGTCGCGCGCTGCGAGCCCCACGCCTTCGCCGAGTCGAAGAAGACCTTCCTGTTCAAGACCTGGCTGGAGGCGGGCGAGGCCGACGAGGCCTACGTCGAGCTGTACGCCGAGGGCGACCTGCGAGACGCCCTGCAGGCGCTCGTCGACGCCTGCGGCGAGGAGGCCCGTGGCGAGGGTTGAGCCGCGACCCTATTCCCGATCGTCTGAAAATCTATAGTACCTGGTAGATGGCGGACAAAAGCAGGGCGAAACGGGCCAGGGCGACCCCCGCATGGTCCCGGCCGACGTTGCACCCACGTCGGACCGGCGCCCTCGAGGCGCCCGTCCCCCGGGTGGTCCGGGGCGACGGACGCGGTCCGCGGGAAGCAGGGGAGGAACACATCATGGCTCTTGGATCCGGGATCTTCCTGATCGTCATCGGCGCGATCCTCGCGTTCGCCGTCCGCGACTCGATCGACGCCGTCGACCTCACGATGGTCGGCTACATCGCGCTCGCCGCCGGTGTGATCGCGATCATCATCTCGCTGGTGGTCAACGCGCAGCGCAGCAACACCACTCACCGCGAGATCCGCGACGAGCACGTCGACGAGCACCGCGTCGACAACCGCCGCGTCGAGCACTGACCCGGCGCGCCCATGCGCGCACCGCAGCAGACGGGCGGCCGTCCCCAGCGTCGGGGGCGGCCGTCGTCGCGTCTCCATCCCGCGCATCGTCCCTGGTCCGGACGTACCATTCCGGCATGAGCGAGCGCATCCTCGCCCCGGAGCTGGCGCCGGGGCAGAAGCTGGCGGGTCCCGTGTCCTACTTCCCGTCGATCGAGAAGACCTACGGGCGCCCGATGCAGGAGTGGATCGACCTGGCGCAGCCGCGGGTCGAGACCGACCGCCACATGGAGGTGGTCGCGTGGCTCAAGGAGGAGCACGGCATGGGGCACGGGCATGCGAACGCCCTGGTCGCGTGGCTGCGCAAGAAGATCGCTTGACCCTCCCGTCGCGCTTCGGCCGTCCCCCGCCTGGCTGCCCGCGCGCATCGTCCCGCCCGGACGTAGCCTGGCGCTGACCGCGCCGGACGATGCGCGGCGCACCCTGGGGAGGGGACATGGCCTCGGTCGCGACGTATCTCAACTTTGACGGGAACTGCCTCGAGGCGTTCGAGTTCTACAAGGGGATCTTCGGCGGGGAGTTCCTCGGCGAGCCCATGCGCATGGGTGACGTGCCGCCCTCGCCCGGTATGCCGCCGCTCGCCCCGGGAGAGGCGGAGCGGATCATGCACGTCGCGCTCGAGACGGTCGCCGGCCACCAGATCATGGGGTCGGACACCATGCCCTCGATGGGGCACGTGCTGCGGCCCGGCAACACCACCTACATCAACCTCATGGTCGACACCGAGGAGGAGGCGCGCGACCTGTTCACCGCCCTGTCCGACGGGGGCGAGGTCGAGATGCCGCCCACCCCGATGTTCTGGGGGGACCTCTACTCGGCGTTCACCGATCGGTTCCAGATCCAGTGGATGGTCATCGCCCCGCTCGAGGAGGAGCTGGGCCACTCCTGACGTATAGAAGCCGCTTTCCCGCCCCATCAGCCGGAGAAATGTCGATGTAATCAATTCGTTATGGCGAAAGTCAACGTAATCCTCTACGCTCGGAGTCAGCGACGCCGTCGACGGCGCGCGACAGGACAACGACGTCTAGGAAGGTTCGACATGTCAACTCGCAACTCCTTCGCCCGCACGGGTGTCGCGGCGTTCGCGCTCGCGGCCACCGTCACGCTGGCGGCCTGCAGCTCGGGGACCTCCGACCCGGCCGCTTCGGAGAGCTCGGCGCCCGCGGCCTCCGAGGGGGTGGACCTCGCCGGCTCCACCGTCACCATGACCGTTCCGGTCACCGAGTCGGGCGACAGCCCGTACGTCCTGATCAGCGACGCCTACATGGCCGAGTTCCCGGACCGCACCATCGAGCTCCAGGAGCTGCCGGGTGACTCCTATGCGCAGTCCGTCCGCACGCAGCTCCAGGCCGGGAACGCGAGCGACATCATCTACGTGACCCCGGGCGGCGGCAACCCGCAGGCGCTGCAGCCCTTCGCGGCGTCCGGCTTCCTCGCACCTCTGGACGGCACCGGCGCCGAGGACACGATTCCCGACTCGAGCCGGTCGCTCTTCGAGGTCGACGGCGTCCTCTACGGCCAGGGCCTCGACCTGACCGTGGTCTCCGCGGTGGTCAACGCAGGCGTGATGGCCGAGGATGGCGTCGAGATGCCCGCCACCTACGACGAGATGCTGGGCCTGTGCGGCGACATCGCCGCCGACGGCAAGTCGCTGTTCGTCGTGGCGGGCACCGCGGTGCCCAACACCGGTCTGACCTCGATGGCCGTCGCCGCGAGCCGGGTCTACGCGCCCGAGCCTGACTGGAACGACAAGCGCGCCGCCGGCGAGGTCACCTTCGCGGAGTCCGAGGGCTGGCTCGACACCCTCAACGCGCTCATCGAGATGAACGACTCGGGCTGCTTCCAGGAGGGCGTCGAGGGCGGCGACTTCGGCACCATCACCGTGGGACTGGGCCAGGGCACCTCTTACGCCGCGTTCATCCCCTCGGGCGCCGCGTTCCAGCTCGCGACCGAGACCGGAGGCACGTTCACGGTCGACGCCATGCCCGGCCTCACCGAGGACACCACCCTGATCTACGCCTCGATCAACAATGCGCTCGCGCTCACCGCGGACGCGGAGAACGCCGAGGCCGCCCAAGCCTTCCTCGACTGGCTGGCCCAGTCCGAGAACCTGGTGACCTACGCGAACGACTCGGGCAACCTCCCGCTCGGTCCGATCACCGCCGACGACCTGCCCGAGGCCTACCAGCCTGTCGCGCAGTACATCGTGGACCAGAACTACGCCGTGCTGCCCAACCAGGCGTGGACCAACGGCGAGGTCTACAACGCCCTCGGCATGGGCGTGCAGGGCCTGTTCACGGGCCAGACCACGCCGGAGGACGTCCTCGCCGCGATGGATGCGGCCTGGGACAAGTAGCGGCCTCCCTCTCCGATCTCGATGCCCCGGTGCGCGCGAGCGCACCGGGGCATCGGCGCGTCCGGGGCGACCGCCGACCCCTACGCTGATGCTTTTAGACGGCGTTCGCCATGGCTTAAGTCGCAATACATCGTCAGTTATGTTGACAATCGCCGCAACTGCTGTCAGGCTTGGGCTTAGCCGAGGTGGCCCGACCACCGGCCACGACAACGATGTCTCGAAAGGCTTGACATGATGACCCTCACCTTCGCCCGTCCGTTCCGCGCCGCGGCGCTCGCCGGAGCCGGGGCGCTCGCCCTGGCCGCCTGCTCATCCGCGGTCGGGGATACGCCCGAGGACGGCGGCACGGTCGACGGGTCGAGCATCAGCATCTCCGTGCCGGCGACCGAGGCGGGCGTCAACCCGCACGTCGAGTTCGCCGAGCGCTACATGGCGGAGTTCCCCGACCGCACCGTCGAGGTGGTCGAGCTCCCGGGCGACGGCTACGCGAACTCGACGCGCACGCAGCTCCAGGCGGGCAACGCCGCCGACCTCATCTACGTGACCCCGGGCGCGGGCAACCCCCAGTCGCTCCTGCCCTTCGCCGAGGCGGGCTTCCTGGAGTCGCTCTCGGGGACCTCCGCAGAGTCGACCGTCCCGGCCAGCAGCGCCGCGCTGTTCGGCTCCGACGGCGAGATCTACGCCCAGGGCCTCGACCTCACCGTGATCGCCTCGGTCGCCAACGACACGGCGATGGCCGCCGCCGGCTACGCGCTGCCGGACGACTTCGGCGCGCTGCTGGCCTCCTGCGCGGATGTCCAGGCCGACGACGCCAGCGTCTACGTCATCGCGGGTACGGCGGTCCCGAACACCGGTCTGCTGGGCATTTCGCTCGCCGGCGCCCGCGTCTACGCCGAGGACCCCGACTGGAACATGCGTCGCGCCGCCGGCGAGGTGACGTTCGCCGACACCGCGGCGTGGCACGACACCCTGGAGGCCGTCATCGAGCTCCAGGAGGCCGGCTGCTTCCAGGACGGCGCGGAGGGCGGTGACTTCGGCACCATCACGGTGGGGCTGGGCCAGGGCACGTCGTACGCGGCGTTCATCCCCTCGGGGGCCGCCGAGCAGCTCGCGACCGAGACCGGGTCCGAGTTCTCGCTCCACGCGCTGCCCGGCGCGACCGCCGAGTCCACCACCGTGTACGCCAGCGTCAACAACGCGCTCGCCCTCACCTCGGGATCGAAGAACAAGGCCGCGGCGCTCGCGTTCCTCGACTGGATGGCGCAGCCGGAGAACCTCGCGGCGTACGGCGAGACGTCCGGGAACCTGCCCGTCGGCGACCTCGACCCGGCCGACCTGCCCGCCGCGTACGCGCCGATCGCGGACTTCATCGCCGAGGCCGACTACCTGCCGCTGCCCAACCAGTCGTGGTCGTCCGGCGAGGTCTACAACGCCCTGGGGGCCGGCATCCAGGGCCTGCTCACCGGCCAGACCACGGTCGAGGACGTACTGGCCGCGATGGACGCGGCCTGGGACAAGTAGTCCGACCCCCTCACGCCGGGAGATCGAAGGATGAGCGTCATGACGATCAAGAAGCCGACAGCTGAGTCCGCACCGCCCGCCGCGCCGCACCAGCCGCGACCGGCCGAGAGCCGGGCGCAGCGCCGGTTCCACGCCGGCGACTACGGCTCCTGGTGGTGGGCCCTGCCCGCGCTGGCGATGGTGTTCTGCATCCACTACCTCGCGACCGCGTTCGGCGGGTACTACTCCTTCACCGACTGGAACGGGCTCGGCCCGGCCACCTGGGTCGGCATCGACAACTTCGTCGCGATCTTCAACGACCCGCAGATGGCGGGCGCGGTCAGGAACACGCTCGTGATCGCGATCGTGTTCGTCGTGGTCGCCAACGTGATCGGCCTGCTGTTCGCGCTCGCGCTGAACCGCACGCTCAAGTCCCGCTACCTGCTCCGCGTCCTGCTCTTCGCGCCGGTGGTGCTGAGCTCGCTCGCCGTCTCGTACGTCTTCCGGTTCATCTTCGCCCAGGAGGGCGCGCTCAACGCGCTGCTCGAGGCCGTGGGGCTCGAGTCCTGGCAGCGGACGTGGCTCGCGGATCCGACGTGGGCGATCGTCGCGATCATGACCGTCCTGATTTGGCAGAACGTCGGGCTCACCATGGTGATCTATCTCGCGGGCCTGGCGACGGTCCCGCAGGAGCAGGAGGAGGCGGCCGCCGTGGACGGCGCCAGTATGTGGCAGCGGTTCCGCCACGTGGTGATGCCGGGCATCCAGCCGGCCGTGGCCATCGCCACCACGCTCACGCTCGTCAACGGCCTGCGCGTCTTCGACCAGGTGATGGCGATGACGGGCGGCGGGCCCTTCGGGGCGACCGACACCCTCGCGACCGTCGTGTACCGCGAGACCTTCGCGTTCGGCCGGTTCGGCTACGGCGCGGCGCTCTCCCTCACGCTGACCTTCTTCGTGGTCGTCGCGGCGGGATTCCAGCTGTACATCACGCGACGCAAGCACTAGCAGAACAAGGAGGAACGACGATGTTCCGCTACACCAAGCTCACCCTCGTCCGCGAGATCGGCGTCGTGCTCGCCGCGCTCGTGATGCTCTCGCCCTTCTACATCCTGATCGCCACGGCGCTCAAGCCGCGACAGGCGCTCCTCACCACTCCCGCGATCTCCTGGCCCGAGACCCCGACCTTCGACGCGTTCCGGGAGGTCATGGGCGAGGCCGGATCCAGCGGGGTGTGGCAGGGGCTGATGAACAGCCTGATCATCACGGTGGGTGCCGTCGCCGGCCTCGTGGCGATCGGCTCGATCACCGCCTATGTCCTCGCGCGCAAGCTGTCCAAGGTCAGCAACGTGGTCTACGCGCTGGTCATCGCGGGCATCGTGGTGCCCCCGCAGCTCGGGCTCATCCCGATCTACACGTCGGCACGCTCGCTCGGCCTGATCGGCAGCCAGTGGGGCATGATCGTGCTCTACATCGGCATGATCATGCCGTTGTCGATCTTCCTCTACGCGGGCTTCGTGCGCGCCATCCCCCGCGAGTACGAGGAGGCCGCGACCATCGACGGCGCGAGCAAGTTCAAGGTGTTCACGCGCGTGATCTTCCCGCTGCTGGCGCCCGCCACCGGCACCGTCGCGATCATGACCGGCCTGGTCATCTGGAATGACTTCTTCAACGCGCTGATCTTCCTGCAGGGGACCGACGCCGCCACCCTGCCGGTCTTCATGTACGGCTTCGTGGGCTCGCTGACGTCGCGTTGGGACCTGATCTTCGCGGTCGTGATCATCTCCATGATCCCGATCCTGACCTTCTACCTGTTCGCGCAGAAGAAGTTCATCCAGGGCTTCGCCGGTGGCATCAAGTCCTGACGCACGCGACCGCACACCCGAGCGATGGGACACATCAGGTGACCGAGACCGCCCCCCGCATCCCCCCGATCCGCTCGGTCGCGCCCACGGAGCCGGCCGACCAGCTGCGCTGGCTCGTCGACCGGGCGCAGATCTCCGACCTGCTGATCGAGTTCGCCCGATCGCTCGACGAGCGCGACTGGGAGGTCAACCTCGCGCTGTACGTGCCGGACGGCGTGTTCATGCTCGGTGACAGGCTGCGCGTCGAGGGGCACGAGGCGATGCGTGCGAACACTGTGGGGGACGCGGGCCTCGACCAGTACCGCGGCACCTGGCACCTCTCGGCGAACCATGCGATCGAGATCGCCGGCGACACCGCGCGCTCCCGCTCCTACCTGATGGGTGTGCATCGCCTCGACGGGGACACGTATCGCCATGCCGACGGGGCTGGGTGGTACGACTGCACGCTGCGTCGGACCCCCGACGGGTGGCGGTTCGTCACCGTCCGCATCCATGAGGTCTGGCATGGCGGAGAGAGGCTTCCGCACGCCTGACCCCCTGCGCCGGGCGGGCCCGGGCGCGAGGTGCCCGCCTCGCGGCACCCCCCTTATGTTGACAAGTGACGTAAGTACGGCTACAATCGACATTGTTCCCACCAACGTACTCAACGAGGAGAATCGTGGCCACGTCAGACAGCCTCATCAACGACTCCAGCCTTCGCGTCCACCCGGACGGCGTGGCGGTCTCGCTTCAACTTCCCTGGTACCGGAGCCTCTGGCTGTCCGCGGTGAACTCTCTCGAGCTGACGATCGACGGCGTCCCGGTGCCGTCCGACCGCCTGCGCCTGGAGCTCGACGGCACGGCCTACCCCGTCGAGGGCCTCCGCGAGCGCTTCGAGACCCTGTGGTTCCTCGAGGAGCGGCCGCTGCTCGTCGCGACCCTGGAGGAGCCGCTCGCGCTCGGCACGACCCACGAGGTCGAGGTCACCGCCGATCTCACCATCGTCTACATGCAGATCAAGCCCGGCCTGTACGTCCCCAACCGCGTCAGCATGACGCGCACCCTTGAGGTGGTGGACCTCGGAGCGCCGCCGCCGGCCCTGCGCGTCGACGAGGTTCCCGCGCCCGTCGACCGCTCCGACCTGCCCTTCAAGCTCGGCACCACGCTGTACTCGGCCACCGCGGAGCTGGCGGCGGGCCAGTACACGCTGGAGACGCTGCTCGACCGCGTCGCGGAGGCGGGGATCGGGCCCGGCATCGAG
Source organism: Demequina lignilytica (assembly GCF_030418375.1). Taxonomy (NCBI): domain Bacteria; kingdom Bacillati; phylum Actinomycetota; class Actinomycetes; order Micrococcales; family Demequinaceae; genus Demequina; species Demequina lignilytica. The sequence continues at coordinate 69,638 of NZ_JAUHPZ010000004.1, read as the reverse complement.
ATCGTCGCGTCGCAGAGCCTGCGCGACTATCCGGTCGTGACCGAGGAGTTCGCGACGAACTGGGAGCGCATCTTCGACAAGCACGGCTTCGAGGCCAGCTCGTTCGGCGCGAACCTCGACCTTGGACGACGCCGCGACCGCGACATGACGCCCGACGAGGAGTTCGAGTTCTCGAAGACACTCTTCGAGGGCGCGAAGCGCCTGGGCTTCCCGCTCGTGCGCATCCAGAGCGCGAAGCCCGAGCTGCTGCGCCGGCTGTTGCCGCTGGCCGAGGACCTCGAGCTCAAGATGGCGTATGAGATCCACGCACCCGAGGGCCCCAACTCGCCCAAGATCCTCGAGGTGCGAGAGACCTACGCCGAGCTCGACTCACCGCTGCTCGGCTTCGTCGCCGACTTCTCGTCGACCATGCGCGCGATGGCTCCGGTGCTGCTCACGGCGCTCGGCCGGATGGGGCTCGACACCGCGGCGCTCGACCGCCTCCAGCAGATCTGGGCGACCGACGCGTCGATGTTCGAGCGCCAGGAGGAGTTCGCCGCGTACCTCACCGGCCGCGGGATCGATCCCATGTCGCTCGCCCCGTTCAACCGCCTCGCGTTCAACATGCAGGGCACGGTGCCGGTCGAGGAATGGCTCGACATCATGCCGCAGATCCTCCACGTGCACGCGAAGTTCTACGACATCGACGCGCACGGCGACGAGCCGTCGATCGACTACCCGGCGCTCGCACGCATCTTCATGCAGGGTGGGTACCAGGGCTTCTGGTCCTCCGAGTACGAGGGCCACGCCTTCGCGGACCTCGGCGAGGTCGACCCGATCGCCCTGGTGCGCCAGCAGCACGACCTGATCGCCCGATCGCTCCTGCAGGAGGTGGCACGATGAGCGCCCTGGAGTCCCGCCTCCCCGTCACGCTGTTCACCGGACAGTGGGCCGACCTCCCGTTCGAGGAGGTCGCGCGGCTGGCCGCGGAGTGGGGCTACGACGGCCTCGAGATCGCCGCGTCGGGGGACCATCTGGACCTCAAGCGCGCGGACGAGGACCACGCGTACCTGCAGTCCCGCCTCGACATCCTCGACGCGCACGGACTGACGGTCCACGCGATCTCGAACCACCTCACGGGCCAGGCGGTGTGCGACGACCCGATCGACTTCCGCCACCAGGCGATCCTGCGTCCCTACACGTGGGGCGATGGCGATCCCGAGGGCGTGCGTCAGCGCGCGGCGGAGGACATGAAGCGCGCGGCTCGCGTCGCTCGCAAGCTCGGCGTCGACACGGTGGTCGGGTTCACGGGGTCCAGCATCTGGCCCTACGTCGCGATGTTCCCGCCGGTGCCCGCCGAGGTCATCGAGGCAGGATTCGAGGACTTCGCCGCCCGCTGGAACCCGATCCTCGACGTCTTCGACGCCGAGGGGGTGCGGTACGCGCACGAGGTGCACCCCGGCGAGATCGCCTACGACTACTGGTCCTCGGTGCGCACGCTCGAGGCCATCGGCCACCGGGAGGCGTTCGGCTTCAACTGGGACCCGTCCCACATGATGTGGCAGAACATCGACCCCGTGGGCTTCATCTGGGACTTCAAGGACCGGATCTACCACGTCGACTGCAAGGACACCCGCATGCGGCCGCACAACGGCCGTGCCGGGGTCATGGGCTCCCACCTGCCGTGGGGCGACCCCCGCCGCGGCTGGGACTTCGTCTCGACCGGGCACGGCGACGTGCCATGGGAGGACTCGTTCCGCGCGCTCTCGGCGATCGGCTACACCGGCCCGATCTCCATCGAGTGGGAGGACGCCGGGATGGATCGCCTCCACGGTGCCAAGGAGGCCGTCGGCTACATCCGCGGCCTGCTGTGGAACCTGCCCAGCGCATCGTTCGACTCCGCGTTCTCGAACCAGTAGACGCTCCTCCTCGGCGGCGCCGGCGGGCCTGGGCCCCCGGCGCCGCTTCGTCGTGCCGCGCCGCGGACGATGCGTGCGGGTCAGTCGGCGTCGGCCCTCGCCGGCTCGACGTCCAGCAGATGACGCGGCAGCACCACCGCCGCGACGATCGCGCAGGCGTACAGTCCGCCCGCGGCCAGCAGGATCGGCGCCATGGCGCCGGAGTAGGCCGCCGCGATCTCCGCCCGCACCTCGGTGGTCGCCTCCGCGAGCACGGCCGGCGTGAGGGACGATGCGGAGACTCCGTCGGGCAGCGAGGTGTCGGCGAGGCGGCGCGCGAGCTCCGCGCCGAGGAACCCGCCGGCCATCGCGGTCCCGAGCGTGATCCCCATCTGCCGGAAGAGGTTGGTGGTCGAGGTCGCGACCCCGAGGAAGCGGCGCGGCGCGCTGCTCTGGATGAGCACCACCGACAGCTGCAGGAAGGTGCCGGTCCCGAGCCCGACCAGCACGAAGAGGCCGGCGAGCAGCCACAGCGGGAGTCTGGGCAACGTGAGCCCCGCGAGCAGCAGGGCGGTCGCGCCGATGATGGTGCCCACGACGGGGTAGGCCCAGTAGCGGCCCGTGCGGCTCACCAGATGGCCGGTCGTGTTCGACGCGATGATGAGCCCGACGGTGATGCCGACGGGCACCATGCCCGCCACGACGGTCGACGTGTTGTAGTGCATCTGCGCGTAGGCGGGCAGGTACGAGACCAGGCTCAGCATGCCGGCGCCGGTGGTGACCGCGAGCACCATGGCGGGCCGCACCCCGAACGCACGGAACATCTGGAACGGCACGATCGGCTGGGCGGCGCGGCGCTCCACCAGCACGAGCCCGACGGCCGCGGCGACGGAGACTGCGGCCGTGAGCAGCGCGGGGGGTGACGTCCACGCCCACGCCCGTCCGCCTAGGGTCGCCAGGAGGGTGAGGCCGGTGACGGCGACCCCGACCAGCGCGGCTCCCGGGTAGTCGAGGCGGGTCACCCGCTCCTCGCGGATCTGGGGGACGCTGCGCCACGCGAGCGCGAGGGCCACCAGCGCGAACGGCAGGTTGAGGAAGAAGATCCAGCGCCACCCGAGCGTGTCGGTGACGATCCCGCCGATCGCGGGCCCCGCGACCGTGGCGATCCCGAACACCGACGCGAGAAGGCTCGCCCACTTCGCTCGGTCCCGGGGCGGGAACACGTCAGCGATGATCGTCTGGGGAAGCAGCCCGATCGCGGCTCCTCCGGCCCCCGCCAGCGCGCGGGTGAGCGTGAGGGTGAGCATCGAGTCCGCGAGACCGCACAGGAGCGAGCCGATCGTGTACACGACGATCGACCCCAGCAGCACCGGACGGCGTCCGAGCAGGTCGCCGAGCTGGCCGACGACGGGGATCATCACCGTGCCCGCGAGGGTGTACGCGGTGACGGCCCAGGCGATGTGCTCGAGACCGCCGAGGTCGCCGACGATCGTGGCGAGCGAGGCGCTGACGATGGTCACGTTCATCGCCCCGAGCAGGGAGACGATGAAGAGGGCGGTGATGAGCGAGCGGTGCGCGGTCGCGCGGGGCATGGGAACTCCTCGGGGAGCGGTGCGCCCCACGGTCGAGGGGCGGGACCCGTCAGGCGGGCGTGAGGACCGCCGCACGAGCGAGGTCGGCGGCACCGAGGATCCCGGCCTCGTTCCCGAACGTCGCCGGGACGATGCGGGGGAACGGGCGGTGGTCCGCGCCCGTCAGGTGCCGGCGCAGACCGCGCTCGATGCCGGCGAACAGCGGCGCTCCGGTGGACGCCACGCCGCCGCCGATGACGATCACATCCGGGTCGACGACGGCGACGAGGCTCGCCGCGCCACGGCCGATCCACTCGCCCAGATCGTCGAGAAGGCCCAACGCGAAGGCATCCCCCTCGGCCGCCGCCTGGGCGATGTGCCGGCCGCGGAGGCCACCGTCGGCATGGGCGAGCTCCGTGAGCCGCTCCGCGCCGGGGGCGCGGTCCTCCACGGCGCGGACGCCGTGGCGCTCGAGAGCGGTGCCCGAGGCGTACGCCTCGAAGCATCCGCGCTGGCCGCAGCCGCACTCCTCGCCCTCGGCCACGATCTGCAGGTGACCCACCTCGGCGCCCGCGCCGCAGCCTCCGCGCAGCAGGCGTCCGTCGGCGACGATCGCTCCGCCGACGCCCGTGCCGATCGTCAGCATCAGCATGTCGCTCGCGCCGTGGCCCCCGTGGGCGAACTCCGCCCAGCCCGCGGCGTTCGCGTCGTTCTCGACGACCACGGGCATCGCATCGTCCAGCAGCGCCCGCACGCGTGCGGCGATGGGGTGGTTCCGATAGTGGATGTTGGGCGCGAACATCACGGTCTCGCGGTCCGAGGAGACGAGGCCGGCGACGGCGATGCCGACCGCCTCGACCGGGTGCGTCGCGGCGAGCGACAGGCACAGGTCCGCGGTCGCGCGGTCGATCGCATCGGCGCCGCGAGGTGTAGGGACCTCCGCGCGCCGCACGATCCGGCCGCCGGCGTCGACGACCCCGGCGGCGATCTTGGTGCCCCCGATGTCGACGCCGAGCGCTGCCCGATGCTCGTCCTGGCCGATCTGCATGTCAGCTCCTTCGCTGCGTGGCCGGGGTGGGCCGTGCGCCCAGCCCGGCGAGATGGAACACCTGGCTCTGCACGAGCCGGGACACGCCGGTGACGCCCGCGAGCTCGAGGTCGGTGGCGGCGACGACGCGCAGCTGCTTCGAGGCCAGCGGCTGTGACCGCTGATAGACCACCTCGCGGATCCCGGCGAGCAGCGGTTCGCCGACGGACGCGATCGAGCCGCCGATCACGATGACCGAGGGGTTGATGAGGCTGATGCAGGTGGCCAGCGCCTCGCCGATCGCGCGCCCGGCCTCGCGCACCGCGCGCGTCGCCTCGATCGAGCCCGCGCGCACGAGCGCGACGACGTCACGGCCGTCGTCCGTGTCGACGCCCTGCTCGGCGAGCGTGCGCGCGATGCCGATCCCGCTGGCGAAGGACTCGAGGCAGCCGGTCTGGCCGCAGCGGCAGACGCGGTCGCCGGCCGCGGACACTCTGATGTGACCGATCTCTCCTGCGGCGCCGTCGGCGCCGTGCACGAGCCGCTGGTTGACCACCACGCCCGCGCCGATGCCGGTGGCGACCTTGATCATGAGCATCTCCCGCTCGGCGACCCAGTGGGTGATGCCCTCGCCCACGGCCATCACGTTGACGTCGTTGTCCACCATCACGGGCACGTCGAAGACCAGCCGGACGTATGCGCGGATGTCGAAGCGGTCCCAGCCCGGCATCAACGGCGGGCTGACCGGGAGGCCGGTCGCGAGCTCGACCGGCGCCGGGATGCCGATGCCGAATCCCGCCACGTCGGACTCCGGGCGCCCGGCGGCGGCCAGGAGGTCGCGCGCCTCGGTGAGGATCGCTGCGAGCACGGGCTCGGGCCCGTCCACGACGTCGACCACGATCCGGTGGTGCGCGGTGACGCCGCCGGCCAGATCGGTGAGCGCGACGAGCGCGTGTCGGGCCCCCAGCTCGACGGCGACGATCACGCCGGCGTCGGCGGCGAGCGCGTACAGCATCGACGGACGTCCCTTGGTCGCCGCGGTCCGCTCCAGCTGGGTGACGATGCCTCCCTCGACCAGCTTGGCGAGGTGCGCGGTCACCGTCGAGCGCGAGCGGTCGGTCGCCTCGGCGAGCTCCGTCTTGGTGCGTGACCGGCCGTCGCGAAGCACCGCGAGCAGGTCGCTCGAGGTGGTCGTGTCCGGCATGGGGGCTCCTCCTGGGGAATGCGGCATCGCACTATCGACTTCTGACGAGCATCATCATAAGTCAAGCGGGCGATGCGCACAAGTCGCGGACGCTTCGGGCGTTTCTCGCGCCATCTGACGAGACCCCGACCTACTAACGGCGTTGTGTTACTTGACTTATGCCGAACAACGACATATGATCGAGCCGTACCCACACCCGCGTGGGATGGGCAGCGCATCACAGCGATTCAAAGGAGAACAGCCATGGCGAAGCTCAGGGTCGGCATCATCGGCCTCGGGTTCATCGGGACCCAGAAGCACCTTCCCGGTCTCAAGAGTCAGAAGGACCGCATCGAGCTGGTCGCGTTCTGCGACCTCGAGGAGGCGCGGGCGCAGAAGGCCGCAGACGAGTACGGCGACGACGGCCACTACGTCACCACCGACTGGAAGAAGGTGGTCGAGGACCCGTCGCTCGACGTCATCCACATCTGCACGTGGAACACCTCGCACTGCGAGCTCACGGTCGCGGCGCTCGAGGCCGGCAAGCACGTCATGGTCGAGAAGCCGATGGCCGTGACGGGCGAGGAGGCGCGCCTGATGCGTGACACCGCGAAGCGCGTCGGCAAGAAGCTCACGGTCGGCTACCAGTACCGCTTCGCGACCCACAACCAGTTCATCCGTGACGTGATCGACGACGGCCGCGTGGGCGAGATCTACCACGCAAAGGCCCACGCCGTGCGCCGCCGCGGCGTCCCCATCTGGGGCTGCTTCATGGACAAGAGCAAGCAGGGCGGCGGCCCGCTGATCGACCTGGGCACCCACGCTCTCGACCTCACCCTCTGGTACATGGGCAACTACGAGGTCGAGTCCGTGACCGGCCAGAAGTACCACAAGCTCTACGACAAGCCGCAGGGCAACCTCGCCGGCCCGTGGGACCCCGAGAAGTTCGAGGTCGAGGACTCTGCGTTCGGGTTCATCAAGATGAAGAACGGCGCGACCATCTTCCTCGAGGCGGCGTGGGCGCTGAACGTCAAGGAGGGGCGCGAGTCGTGCGTCGAGCTCGTGGGCACCGAGGCCGGCGTCGAGACCAACCAGGTCGGCAGCGACCACCAGGTGACCGTCAACGGCCCTGTCGGCAACGAGCTCACCCGCATGCAGCCCGACGTCGCGCCGCCCTTCTTCGGAGCGGAGGCGGGCCACCACTCGGGCTTCGTGATCATGGGCTCCGAGGAGTGCCGCCGCTGGGTCGACGCGATCCTGAACGACACCGATCCGTACGTCCTGCCCGAGCAGGCGTGCGTGGTGACCGAGATCCTCGACGCGATCTACCGGTCCGCCGAGTCCGGCGAGCCCGTCACCTTCTGACGCTCGTCGCGACCCTCGCCCCCGCCTCCCTCGAGGGAGGACGCGGGCGAGGGTCGCCCGCCCGTCCTGATGGGGGCGGGTCGGCCCGGTCCCGTGCGGGATCGGGCCCGCCATCGCGGCCGTCGAGGAGGACGGATCCATGGAGCACAGCATCGTCATCGTCGGCTACGGGACCATGGGGATCTCGCACACCGCGAAGCTGCGCGCGCTCGGCGGCGTGCGCGTGGCGGGGGCCGTCGACATCGACCCGGTCCGTCAGGGCTACGCCCGCGAGGACGGCCTGCACGTCTACGCCGACCTCGAGGATGCGCTCGCCGACCCCGACGTCGACATGGTCTTCGTCTGCACCCCGAACGACTCGCATCGGCCGATCGCGCTCGCGGCGCTCGGCGCCGGCCGGCATGTGATCTGCGAGAAGCCGGCCATGCTCGACAGCGCGGAGCTCGAGGAGGTCATCGCGCTCGCCGAGTCTCGCGGGCTCGTCTTCGCGGTTCACCAGAACCGCCGCTGGGACGAGGACTACCTGTCGATCAAGCGGCTCTACGACGACGGCACCATCGGGCCGATCACCCGGATCGAGAGCCGCGTCCACGGCTCGCGCGGCATCCCCTCCGACTGGAGGGCGCTCCCCGAGAACGGCGGCGGGATGCTGCTCGACTGGGGTGTCCACCTGGTCGACCGCCTGCTGGTCATGATCGACGCGCCGGTGGTCGCGGTCTACGCCCGTCTCAGCCACGTGCTCGGACACACCGTCGACGACGGCTTCACGCTCCTGATGACCTTCGGGAACGGCGTCGAGGTCGTGGTCGACGTCTCCACCACGTCCTACATCCCGCTGCCGAAGTGGGTGGCCGCCAGCGCCACGGGCACGGCGACCATCGACGACTGGGAGATGCATGGCAAGGTGCTGCACCGGAACACTCGGTCGGAGGCCGATGCCGCGCCGATCGTCGCCGGTGCGGGGATGACCAAGACCATGGCGCCGCGGGCCGTCGACTTCGCGGCGCTGGTCACCAACGACGAGTCGGTCGAGTTCCTCGAGCTGCCGCGCGTCGAGACCGACGTCTCGGACTTCTACCGCAACGTGCTCGCCGCGGTCGACGGGCGCGAGGCGCTGATCGTGACGCATGCCCAGGTACTCCGCTGCATGCGGCTGCTCGAGGCGGTGGCCGAGTCGCACCGGACCGGCGCCGCGGTCGCGTTCGAGCCGCCCGCGATATAGCGATCCGCACTGTTAATGGTCAGGTGACCGACACAAGACGCCTGGCACGCGCACATAACTCGCGTGATGCACCGTACGATGGGGACGCGAAGGCGCCTGACGCGCCTCCCGAGGCGTATGGAGGGCCGGCTTGGCGACGACCGACAACCACGACGTTCTCGCGCTGCTGCGTGAGGGCCGTCCGCGGACCAAGACCGAGCTCGCCCAGCTGACCGGCCAGGCGCGCTCGACGATCGGCATCAGGCTCGACGCGCTCCTCGAGCGCGGGCTCGTCACCATCCTCGACGAGGCGGTCTCGACCGGTGGCAGGCCGTCGCTCTCCTATGCGTTCAACGCGAAGGCGGGCGTGGTGCTGGCGGCCGACCTGGGCGCGACGCACGCGTACCTCGGGGTGACGGATCTCGCGGGTGAGATCCTCGCGCACCGCCGCGAGGAGCTCGCGATCGGCGACGGGCCGGTGGCCGTCCTCGACCGGGTCGCGGACGCCTGGGACGACCAGCTCGTGGGGCTGGGGCTCACGGCCGCGGATGTGCGCGGAGCGGGCCTGGGCCTGCCGGGCCCGGTGGAGCACTCGACCGGTCGGCCGGTGAGCCCCCCGATCATGCCCGGGTGGGACGACTTCGACGTGCCGGCCTATGTCGCCGGACGCTTCGACGTGCCCGTGCTGGTCGACAACGACGTCAACATCCTCGCGCTCGGCGAGTGGACGGAACGGTACCCCGACGAGACGGATCTGCTCGTGGTCAAGGTCGCGACGGGCATCGGCGCCGGTCTCGTGTGCGCCGGGCGGCTGAGCCGCGGAGCGCAGGGCGCCGCGGGCGACATCGGGCACATCCAGGTGGCCGCCGAGTCGTCCCGGGTCTGTCGCTGCGGCCAGAGCGGATGCCTCGAGGCGTACGCCTCGGGACGCGGGATCGCGCAGTCTCTCGCCGACCTCGGGTCCGCCGCGGCGACCTCGGACGACGTGGTCGAGCTCGTGCGCTCCGGCGACCCGGAGGCGACCCGCCTGTCCCGCGAGGCCGGCCGGCTCATCGGCGAGGTCCTGTCGGCATGCGTCGCGATCCTCAACCCGGGCCGCATCGTCGTGGGTGGCGAGATGGCGCGCTCAGGGGAGACGCTGCTCGCGGGGATCAGGGAGGCGATCTATCAGCGCGCCCAGCCGCTGGCGACCCGTCAGCTGTCCGTGGTGACCATGCAGGATCCCGAGCGCGGAGGTGTTCGCGGCGCGGCGAGGATGGCCCTGGACGCGATCCTCGCCGCGTAGATCCGGGGTGCGGCGACGCCCCACATAAGTCGCGATCTTCTTGACTTATGGTTGTTGTCGACATAAACTGGAGGCGTGCCGTGGCGACCCGACGTGGGGTCGTCCGCTCAGCCTCGGCGGTGGCGTCGGGGCCAGCCATCCGAAAGCGAGAGATCGTGCTCGACATCAACCCCATCCAGTCGCGTGGATTCGCGAACACCCTGGTCGACGGCGCTGCCGTGGGCTTCCAGCTGGACCTGCGCAACCCGAACTATCGCGGCCTGTCGGCGAGCCTGGTCGACGGCGTGGACGTCACCGTGGACGGTCACCTGTTCCCGCACGAGGGCAACGTCTACGTCCTCGAGGGCCGCGAGCTGACGCTCGCGGAGCTGCGCCGGACCACCTCGGGCCGGTGGGACCTCGACCGGACGATGACCGTGAAGGTGCCCCTGGCGGGCGGCCTCGAGCGCGGGGTGCACCGCGTCGCCGTCGACGTGCGGCTGCGCGCGCCCTACATCCCGATCGAGTTCCAGCCGAACGTGTTCCACTTCGAGCGCGAGGCGATCCTGATCGGCGCCGTGTCCGAGCCGCGCTTCAAGTACGGCGTGTCCACCTACAGCTACACGGGCGACATGAACACCGTGATGACCCTCGAGGACGCGATGGCGCACGTCGCGGACCTGGGGGCGACCGGCTTCGAGATCCTGGGCGAGGGGAACGTCGCCGGCTACCCCGACCCCACCACGGAGTGGATCGATCGCTGGTTCGCCGGCCTCGAGCGCTACGGCCTGAAGCCGACGAACTTCGGCAGCTGGATCGATAGCCGCATGTGGCTCGACCGCGACCTCACGGTGGACGAGGGCGCGGCGGCGCTCGAGCGGGACATCCGTCTCGCCGCTCGGCTGGGCTTCAGCTTCGTCCGCCCGAAGATCGGCGTGGTGTCGCTCGACCTGGTGCCGCACCCCATCTGGGACGAGGCTGTCGAGCGGAACCTCGAGCTCGCCCAGGAGAAGGGGATCGTGATCTGCCCCGAGATCCACAGCCCGACGCCCATCAAGCACAAGGTGGTCGACGACTACCTGGCGTTCATCGAGCGGACGGGCACCAGGAACTTCGGCCTGCTGATCGACACCGGCATCTTCATGACCAGGACCGCCTTCCAGGGCATGGACGGCAAGGAGCCGGAGAACGAGGACGACGTGCCGGTGCCGCTCCGTCCGCTGCACGTGCCGGCCTCCGACCTCGCCGAGGTGCTCGAGCACGTGGTCTTCATCCAGGCCAAGTTCTACGAGGTGGACGACGACCTGGTCGACGTCCACATCCCCTGGGAGCCGGTGCTGCAGGTGCTCCGCGACGGAGGCTACGAGGGCTACCTGTCCTCGGAGTACGAGGGTCCGCGCATCCCTTATCGCGGGATCGAGCAGGTGCGTCGCCAGCACGCCATGTTCCACAAGCTCGAGCAGCAGCTCTGACGTCCGGGCGCCCGGGTCCCCTCATGGGGCCCGGGCGCTGCGGTGCACGGCGGCTGCCGCCGCGGCGGTCAGGCTCGTGGTGACGGGCTCACCCGGAGGCGGGGACGTCGACCCAGGCCTCCGACGCGGCGGACTCCAGCACCGCCTCGGTCAGCCGCGCGGCCCGCAACCCGTCGGCGAACGTCGGCAGACCGTCGACCTCATGCCCGACGATCGCGCGGTAGTGATCCTCGATGAAGGCGTCGAAGGCGTCCTGGTAGCCCTGCGGGTGGCCGGGGGGAAGCTTCGAGTACGCGGCGACATCCGCAGGGTCGGCGCTCCCCCGCATGAGGATCCGGTTCGCGTCACGAGCGCCGACCCAGAGCGAGTCCGGGTTCTCCTGGTCGAAGGCGGCAGCCCCGTCGATCCCGTCGACCGAGAGCCAGAGGCGGTTCTTGCGTCCGGGGCTCACCTGGCTCAGCACCACGGAGCCCGTGGCCCCGGCATCGGTCTCGAACATCAGCACCGCCGTGTCCTCCGTGGTCACGGGTCGCCCCGACCGCTCGGCGTGGGCGATGGCGGTGCGGGCGTGCAGGCGGGTGATCCGCTGTCCGGCGACGAACTCCGCGAGGTCGCACCAGTGCACGCCGATGTCCGCGAAGGTGCGCGAGGGGCCTCCCCTGGTCGCGTCGGTGCGCCAGTTGTCGCTGGCAGGGTGGCTCAGCCAGTCCTGCAGGTACGAGCCGTGGATGAGGTGTACCCGTCCCAGCTCGCCCGACCGTGCCAGCACGCGCGCGTGGCGGGCGCTCGCGAAGAACCGGTACACGAACGGCACGGAGGCGACGGTCCGCGCGTGTGCCGCGGCCGTCGCCATCGACTCCGCCTCGTGCACCGTGACCGCGAGCGGCTTCTCGCACACGACGTGCTTGCCGGCCTCGAGCGCCGCGATCGCGAACTCGGCGTGCGTGCTGTTGGGGGTGCAGATGTGCACCACGTCGACGTCGTCCGCCGTCGCGACGTCCCATCCGTCGCGCGCGGGTCGCACCGCGAAGTGCCGGCGTGCGGCCTCGAGGGACGATGCGGCGGTCGAGCCGGCGATGGCCTGCACCACCCCGCCCGCACGTCGCACGGCGCGCGCGTGCACGTCGCCCATCTGCGCGGCGCCGATGATGCCGGTCCGAAGGACTGGTCCTCCGCCTGCGAATCCGGGCATGGGGGGGTGCTCCGTTCCGTGACTCTCGGGGTTGGCGTCGTGCCGCGCCTAGCGGTACTGGACGTCCTCGGTCGGGGAGGTGAGCCCGCCCGCGGCGTGCTGCTCGGCGATGAAGCCCGAGGCGCGTGCCGACAGCGCCATGATCGTGAGCGCGGGGCCCACGTTGGAGCCGCTCACGAAGGAGGCCGCGTCCGGCACGAACACGTTGGGGGCGTCCCATAGCTGGTTGACGCCGTTGACCACAGACATCGACGGGTCGGAGCCCATCCGGGCGCCTCCGGTCTCGTGGATCGCGGCGCCGAGCACCACCGACATCTTGATCCCCTGGCGGAAGATCTCTCTCTGCACCGGGTTGAAGCCCGGCCAGATCTTCTTGGTCTCGAGGCCGGCGGCCGAGCCGATGAAGTTGACGCGGTAGCCCGCCTCGTCGCCCATCTCCTTGAGCGCGGTCATCGACCGCTTGAGCAGCAGGCGGTCGTTCTCGCCCATGCTGATGTCGATGTGCGGGACCGGCATCCCCCACCGGTCCTTGACACGGCTCAGGCGCACGTGGTTGTCGTAGCGCGCGAGCATCTCGCCGGCGCCGCCGAGCCCCATCACGGCGGGCTCCCCGTCCGGCACCGGGATGCGTCCGCCCAGGCCCTGGAAGGAGATCCCGCGGAGGAACGAGGGATCGTGGTGACCAGGGATGTTCTCGTACCGAGGGATCAGGATCCCGCCGCCGACGCCGTAGAACGGGTCGGCCGGCATGTTGTCGGGACGCTCCCAGACGCCCCGGTGCTGCGGGGAGTCGAAGAACCCGATGGAGATGGTCTGGTCCATGAAGTACCGGCCCAGCAGGCCGGACGAGTTGCCCAGGCCGTTCGGGTGGCGGCTCGATCCCGAGTTCAGCAGGAGCCGGATCGACTCGATGGTCGAGGCTGTGACCACCACGGCGTCGGCGAACGCCCGACCCTCGCGCTTCGACGCCCGGTTCACGAACTCGACGCCGGTGGCGAGGCCGGTCGCGTCGTCGGTGGTGATCCGGGTCACCTCGGACTCGGTCAGGATGGTGAGGCGGCCGGTTGCCCTCGCCGCGGCGATCCCCGGCGGGACCCGGTCGGGGAAGGGGGCCTGGCAGCGCCAGGAGATCACCTTGCGCTCGGGCCAGCGGCCCTCGATCCGATCCTTGAAGTCACGCTCGACAGTCGTGAGGTAGCCCGGTCCCACGTACTCGCCGTCCGGCGGGTGGACCAGGCCGTCGGCGTCGCCGTAGACGCCCACGGACCGCTCGACCTTGTCGTACCAGGCCTTGAGGTCGTCGTACTCGATCGGCCAGTCCTGGCCCTCGCCGTCCGCGCTCGCGGCCTTGAAGTCGACGTCCGACATGCGCTGCAGCACCCGCCCGTAGGAGTGCATCCGGCCGCCGAGGAGCTTGCCGCGGATCCACAGGTAGGGGCGGGTCAGGGGCGTCGTGTACGGGTCCTCGAGGTCGTTGACCAGGAATCGGTTGGTGCCCTCGCTGTAGTACGGGCGCCGCGCCTGCGTGATCCTGCCGTGCGCCATGGCGTTCGCGCGGGGGAGCAGGTCGAGTCCCACGCCGCCCTTCTTGCGCGACGGCGGGACGAAGTCCTCCTCGCGCACTTCGCGACCGGCGTCGATGAGCAGGACCTCCAGCCCGCGCTCGGTGAGCTCCCTCACCGCGGAGCTGCCGCCCGGACCGGAGCCGATCACGATCGCGTCGTAGCGGCGGTCGAGGTTGACCATGCTGGTGCTCGCTTCCTCGTCGAGACGCATGGACGCCCGGACTTATGGGCATCATGCATGTGACTTAAGACTGTATCACCATAAGTGCGGGCGGTGTCAGGACGAGAGGCCCGGCACCGGCCGGCGTCACGAGGCCCGGAGCCGCTGCGTGACCACGTGCGCCTGCTCGAGAAGCACCCGGCCGATCTCCTCCTGGCGCTCGCCGGCGAAGCGCGCCTCCACCCCCGTGGCGGACAGCGCCCAGGCGGCACGCCCCTGCGCGTCGAAGATCGCGGCCGCCATTCCCCAGCTGCCCTCGACGATCAGCCCGGGGTTGACCACGTAGCCGACGCTGCGCGCCGCCGCGAGGCGCTCCCGCAGCGCCTCCGCCGAGTGCGACGCCCCCCACGCCGGGGCGAGATCCACGCGCCGGAGGTAGGACTCGCGCTCCGGCTCGGGCAGCATCGCGAGGATCGCGAGCCCCGCGGACGCGACGCCCAGCGGGAAGCGGATGCCCTCGTGCAGGACGTGCGAGCGCAGCGGGAACGCGCCCTCCTCGCGCAGCAGGCACACCGACTCGTCGCCGCGCCGGGCGGAGAGGAACGCGCTCTCGCCGGTGGCGCGGGCCACCTCGCGCACGGCGTCGCGGGCGAGCTCGGTGATGTCGTACCGGTCGGCGGCGAGCGCGCCCATGACGTACAGCTCGGGGCCGAGCATCCAGGTGCCCCGGCCCGCGTCGCGGTCGACGAAGCCCTCGTCGGCGAGCGCCGCGAGCAGACGATGCGCGGTCGGGCGCGTGAGCGACGTCGCCGCCGCGAGGCGGGACGTGGTGTGCGGCCCCTCCTCGGCGCTCAGCGCGCGCAGCAGCGCGCCGATCCTGCCCACCACCTGGGCGCCATCCGTGCTCATGCCGACCTCCGCATCGTCCACATTCTGAACGCTCGCCCGCAAGGTGAGCAAGATCCCGGGGCGGATTGACCCGGATTTCCCCCGACACTAGCGTCGGCGTATCCATCATGTGGGCAGACAAGGAGGTCTGAACGGATGAAGCTGTATCCGAGCGCCGCAGAGGCGCTGGCGGAGGTGGTCCGCGACGGGCAGGTGATCGCGGTTGGCGGGTTCGGCCTCAGCGGCAACCCGACCGACCTGATCGAGGCGCTGCGCGACACCGGCGTCAAGGACCTCACGATCGTGAGCAACAACATGGGCGTGGACGGCAAGGGCCTCGGGATCCTGCTCGAGGCCGGCCAGGTGCGCAAGGTTGTCGCCTCGTACGTGGGTGAGAACAAGCTGTTCGCGCAGCAGTTCCTCGCGGGCGAGCTCGACGTCGAGTTCGCGCCCCAGGGCACCCTGGCCGAGCGGATGCGCGCCGGTGGCGCGGGCATCGCCGGGTTCTACACCCGCACCGGCGTGGGCACCCCCGTCGCCGAGGGCAAGCCGACCATGGACTTCGACGGCGTCGAGCACGTCCTCGAGCGCGGGATCGTCGCCGACGTCGCGCTGGTCAAGGCGCACCGCGCCGACATCGCGGGCAACCTGCGCTACCGCTTCACCGCGCGCAACTTCAACCCGCTGGCCGCGATGTGCGGCCGCGTCACGGTGGCGGAGGCCGAGGTGGTCGACAACGCCCCGCTCGACCCCGACACGATCGAGACCCCCGGGGTGTTCGTGCAGCGGCTCGTGACGTCGGCGCCGCGCGTCAAGGACATCGAGCAGCGGACCGTGAGGAGCGCCTGACCATGTGGACCCGTGAGGAGATGGCCGCGCAGGCGGCCCTGGAGCTGCGCGACGGCCAGCACGTCAACCTGGGCATCGGCATCCCGACGCTCGTGGCGAATCACCTTCCCGCCGGGGTGTCCGTGACCCTGCAGAGCGAGAACGGCATGCTCGGCATGGGGGCGTTCCCCATCGAGGGCACCGAGGACGCCGACCTGATCAACGCCGGCAAGCAGACCGTCACCGTGCTGCCCTTCGGCGCGTTCTTCGACTCCGCCACCAGCTTCGCGATGATCCGCGGCGGTCACATCGACGCCGCGATCCTGGGCGCGCTGCAGGTGGGCGCGAACGGCGACCTGGCCAACTGGACCATCCCCGGCAAGCTGGTCAAGGGGATGGGCGGCGCGATGGACCTGGTGGCCGGCACTCGGCGCGTCGTGGTGGTGACCGAGCACGTCGCCAAGGACGGCAGCCCCAAGATCGTCGCCGAGTGCACCCTGCCCCTGACCGGCCGTGGCGTGGTCCACCGGATCGTCACCGACCTCGCGGTGCTCGACGTGGAGCCGGGCGGGCTCGTGGTCCGACGCCTCGCGCCGGACGTCACCGAGGATCAGGTGCGCGCCTCCACGGGCGCGCCCGTCACCTTCGAGCTGGAGGCGGCATGAGCGTCGTCATCGCGGGATACGCCCGCACCCCCTTCGTGAAGTACTGCGGCGCGTTCTCCCGGATGCCCGCCACCGCGCTCGGCGCGCACGCCGTCGCGGCGGCGTTGGACGATGCGGGGATCGCCGCCGAGGTGGTCGACCAGGTGGTCGCGGGCCAGGTCCTGCAGGGCGGCGCGGGTCAGAACCCTGCCCGGCAGTCCGCCGTCGGGGCCGGGATCCCTCTCACCGTCCCGGCCTCGACCCTCAACGTGGTGTGCCTGTCGGGCACGGAGGCGGTCGCCGCCGGCGCGCGGCTGATCGCCGCGGGCGAGGCTCAGGTGGTGGTCGCGCTCGGGCAGGAGTCGATGACCCTCGCCCCGCACGCCTACGCCGCCCGCATGGGCACCCGCTACGGCCAGATCGCGCTGCTCGACACGCTCGCTCACGACGGTCTCTCCGATGCGTTCGAGAAGCGCTCGATGGGCGAGTCCACCGAGGAGCACGGCGCCCGGCACGGCTTCACCCGCGAGGAGCAGGACGCGTGGGCGGTCGAGTCGCACGCCCGGGCCGTCGCCTCCCGCGAACTGCTGGCCGGCGAGATCGCGCCGGTCACCGTCAAGGAGGGGCAGGACCCGGTCGCGGAGGACGACGGCGTGCGACCCGGGACCTCGCTCGAGTCGCTGGCGCGGCTGCGCCCCGCCTTCGGGGCGAGCGGCACCATCACTGCGGGCAACGCGTCGCAGATCTCGGACGGGGCGGCCGCCGTGGTGCTGGCCGACGAGTCGGTCGCGCCGCGCGCCATCGCGCGCATCGTCGCGACCGCCCTGGTCGCCGGCCCCGACGTGTCCTTGCACGAGCAGCCCGCGGCGGCCACCGAGGCGGCGCTCGCGAGGGCCGGCCGCGCGGTGGGCGACCTCGCGACCGTCGAGATCAACGAGGCGTTCGCGTCCGTGGCGCTCGCGTCGATGCGTCGCCTCGGGGTCGATGCGAGCATCGTCAACCCGCACGGCGGCGCGATCGCGCTCGGCCATCCGATCGGCGCCTCCGGGGCGCGGCTCGTGGGTCACGCGGCACGAACGCTGGCGTCGCTCGGCCCGGGCGCGCTCGGGGTAGCTGCGCTGTGCGGCGGAGGGGGTCAGGGATCGGCGGTGCTGTTCGAGGCGGTCTGAGCACGCGGGTGCGGGGCCGCTTCGCCTCATGAGGCGCGGACCGGTGCCGTAGCTGGGCGCGGCACCCGTCGCCAGGTCGCCTAGCTCTGGGCCGTGCGGTCCTCGATCTGCTGGGCCAGCACGTCCTCGGCGGCGGCGTCGCGGGCCTCCCGCTCCGCCTCCTCCGGCGTCGGATAGCGCACCCGCACGAACGGTCGCGAGAGCTGGTACGTCAGCGTGAGCCGCTGGTCGCGCACCACCCACGCGGCGGCGGCGACGGAGACCAGCAGCGCAGCGATGGCCCCCACGGCGATCGACCAGCGCGGGCCCCAGGCCTCGCCGATCCATCCGACGATCGGTGATCCGATCGGCGTGGTGCCCAGGAACACCATCATGTACAGCGCCATCACGCGGCCACGCATGCGCGGCGTGGTCGAGGTCTGCACCGCGGCGTTCGCCGACGTGATCATGGTGAGGGCGGTGAAGCCGACCGGCACGCAGGTCACCAGGTACACCCAGTACGTCGGGGCGAGCGCGTTGAGGCCCGCGGCCACGCCGAACGCGAAGGCGGCCCCCACCACCAGGCGCAGCCGCGCCTGCCGTCGGCGCGCCGCCGCCAGCGCTCCCGCGAGCGATCCGATCGCGATCACCGAGCCGAGCAGGCCGTACTCGCCGGCGCCGCGCCCGAACTCCGTCGCGGCCATCATCGCGCTGGTGAGCTGGAAGTTGAGCCCCAGCGCGGCGACCACGCCGACCACGATCGTGATGATCATGAGGTCGGGCCGCCGTCGCATGTAGCGCACGCCCTCCCGCACCTGACCGCGGCGCCGGGACGCCCGTTCCTGAGGATGCAGCTCCGAGGCGCGCATCAGGGAGAGCGCGGCGATGGTGGCCGCGTAGGTGAGCGCGTTGATCAGGAACACCCAGCCGGTGCCGACCGCCGCGATCAGCAGGCCCGCGACGCCGGGACCGATCAGCCGCGCAGCGTTGAAGGAGGTCGAGTTCAGCGCCACCGCGTTCTGCAGGTTCGAGGTCGGCACCAGGTCGGACACGAAGGTCTGGCGCGCGGGGCCGTCGATCGCCGAGACCACCCCGAGCGCGAAGGCGAGCACGTACACGTGCCACAGCTCGACATGCCCGAGCAACGTCAGCGCCGCGAGAGCGAGGCCCAGCACCGCCTGGCCGATCTGGGTGAACATGAGCAGCGTGCGGTGGTCGAACCGGTCGGCGAGCAGGCCCGCCCACGCGCTCAGCAGCAGGAACGGCAGGAACTGCAGCGCGGTGGTGATGCCCACGGCTACGCCCGACTCCGGCGTCAGCACGGTGAGCACCAGCCAGTCCTGGGCGACGCGCTGCATCCAGGTGCCGACGTTGGACACCAGGGCGCCGGCGAACCACAGGCGGTAGTTGAAGATCCGCAGGGAGGCGAAGGTCTGGCTCATGCGCCCCCTGGAACACTTGACGTACGGCGAAGTATTCCGCCCCGCCCAGGCTACTCCCGCATCGTCCCTCCTCTTGCGGGGGGACGCTGCGCGGCGTACCTTCGTGCGGGTGCGCCGCGACCGTCGGCGCCGAGGAGGACCGGTGGAGCGCTAGGGATGCCAGACCACGAGTCTGGCCATGGTCATCGCACCTTCCAGACCCTCGGAGCTCCCCATGCCCGCGCTCACCTTCTCCCATGTCTCCTTCGCCTGGCCCGACGGCCGCGCGTTCCTCGACGACCTGACCTGGTCGCTGCCCGACGGCCTCACCGCGCTCGTCGGCCGCAACGGGATCGGCAAGACCACGGTGATCCGGCTCGCGCTCGGCGACCTCGTGCCGACCGCGGGCCGCGTCGGACGGCCGCCGTCGCTCGCCTACGTCCCGCAGGACGTCACGCTCGCACGCGGCACGACCGTCGCCCTGGCGCTCGGAGTCGCCGACCGGCTCGCCGCGCTGCGCGCGATCGAGGCGGGCTCCGCCGACCCGGCCCACTATGACGTCCTCGCCGACGACTGGACCGTCGAGGAGAGCGCGCACGCGACCCTCGCGGGGCTGGGCCTCGGGCTCGACCTCGACCGCCCGGTCGAGCGCGCGAGCGGCGGCGAGGCGGTGCTGCTCGCCGTCGGCGCCGCGCTGCTCGCGCGCCCCGAGGTGCTGATCCTCGACGAGCCGACCAACAATGTCGACGCGGGCTCCCGGGCCGCGCTCGCGCACCAGCTGCGGGCGCGTACCGGAGCGACGCTGGTGGCGAGCCACGACAGGACGCTGCTCGCGGGCGTCGACACGATCGCCGAGCTGCGCGAGCGCGACGACCGCACGGCCGAGCTCCGCTGGTACGGCGGCGGGCTCGCCGCGTTCGAGGCCGCCCGCGATGCCGAGCGGGCCGCTGCCGACCGCGCGGTGACCGCGGCGACCGCCGACGTGGCGAGGCAGCGGCGGGCGCTCGCCGCCCACGTCGAGGGGGCCGGACGCAAGCGCCGCGCGGGAGAGAAGGCCCGGGCGGAGCGCCGGGTCGTCGGCCTGGTGGCGGACGCGAAGAAGCAGCAGGCCGAACGTACCGACGCGCGCGTGCGCGGCATCCATCAGGAGCGCCTCGCGGATGCGCGCGGACGCCTGGCCGACGCGCGGGCGGCGCTGCCGCGCGACCGCACCATCCGGATCGACCTGCCTGGCACGGCCGTGCCGCAGCGTCGCCTGGTGCTGGAGGCGAGCCGCCTGGCGACGCGCACCGGCGCGGTGCTCGACGCGATCGTGCGCGGCCCCGAGCGGATCCATCTCGCGGGTCCCAACGGGTCGGGCAAGAGCACCCTGGTGCGGACGCTGCTGGGCGGGCTCGCCGCGCGTGACGGCCTGGTCGAGATTCCGGTGCCGGTCGGCGTGCTGCCGCAGCGCCTCGACCACCTCGACGATGCCGCCACCGTGCTCGACACCGTGCGGCGCGCGGCTCCGGACGCCGACGAGCAGGAGATCCGCGACCGCCTCGGCCGCTTCCGGCTGCGGGGCGCGGCCGCGTCGGGTCCCGTCGGGACGCTGTCCGGGGGCGAGCGCTTCCGGGCCGCGCTCGCATGCGTGCTGCTCGCCCGTCCCGCGCCGCAACTGCTCATCCTCGACGAGCCCACCAACAGCCTCGACCTCGACTCCCAGGCGCAGCTGGTCGAGGCGCTCGAGGGCTTCGGAGGAGCGCTGCTGGTGGTGAGCCACGACGCGGCGTTCGTCTCCTCGCTCGCCCCCACGCGCCGGTGGTCGATCACGGCGGGGCCGGGAGACGTGGTCGACGAGCCGTTGCGGTGAACCCCTCACCGCGGCGCGGCGCTAGGGCTAGCCTGGGCATATGCCTCGGCTCCTGATCCTCGGCGGCACCGCGTGGCTCGGCCGCGAGACCGCCCGCGAGGCGCTCGCGCGCGGGTGGGAGGTGACCTGCCTCGCCCGGGGCGAATCCGGCGACGTCGCGCCGGGCGCGACGCTGGTGCGCGCCGATCGGGACGCCCCGGACGCCTACGCCGAGGTCGCCGGCACCCGCTGGGACGCCGTGGTCGAGGTCAGCTGGCAGCCGCGGCACGTGCGCGAGGCGGCCGAAGCGATCAGCGCCGGCCACTGGACGTACATCTCGTCCGTCGCCGCCTACGCCCCCACGCGCGTGGTGGTCGCGGAGGACTCGTTGCTCCGGCCGCCCGTCCCGCGCGATGCCGAGGTCGACGGATCCCTGTACGACGCGGCGAAGGTGCGCTGCGAGCTCGACACCGTCGCGACGCATCCGGATGCGCTCCTGGTGCGTGCGGGGGTGATCGCCGGACCGGGAGATCCGACCGAGCGCCTCGCCTACTGGCCGCGCCGGGCCGTGCAGGCCGGGGACCACGCGATGATCGAGCCCGCCGGACCCTCGCACCCGCTCCAGGTGGTCGACGTGCGCGACCTGGTCGCCTGGCTGATCGGCGCGATCGAGGCCGGTGTGACGGGCGCGGTCAACGCGGTGGGTCCGCAGGTGCCGTTCGAGGACCTGGTCTCCGCCGCGCGCGACGCGGCGGTCTCGACCGGGGCCCGCATCCGGGTCGAGCACGACCGGCTCGGCGACCTGGACGTGAGGTCCTGGAAGGGGCCGCGTTCCCTGCCGCTGTGGGTCGCCGACCACGGGGGACCCGCACGGACCGGCTACCACTCGGACGCGCGGTTCCTCGCGACCGGTGCCCGCCGGCGCCCTCTCGCTGCGACGGTCGCGGACGTGATGGAGGAGGAGATCGCGCTCGGGGTCGACCGCGAGGTCGCCGGCGGCCTTACCCGTGACGAGGAGCTCGCGCTCCTCGAGGAGCTCGCCTGACGGTCGGGCCGGGGGTCAGCCCCAGAAGCCTTCGTGCGGCGCGCGGGCCTCGTCCGCGAGCAGCGGCCCGGTGACGTCGACGGCGCGGGATCCCGCCGCGAGCACGTCGCGGCAGGGCAGCAGCAGCGTCGGGTTCTCCGGGTGCGCCCCCGTCATCGCGTAGAGCTCCGACTCCGGCAGGCCGTAGACGACCGCGCCGATGCCCGCCCAGTAGATCGCGCCCGTGCACATGGCGCACGGCTCGGTGCTGGTCACCAGCGTCGCGGCCGCCAGCTCGTCCGCGTCGAGCTGGTTGGAGGCGAGCCGCACCAGGTTGGTCTCCGCGTGGCCGGTGGCGTCGCGGTGCGTCACCACGGTGTTCTCCGCCTCGAGGACGATGCGGCCGTCGCCGTCGAGCAGCACCGCGCCGAAGGGGTGGTTGCCGTGGGCGCGGGCCGCGTGCGCGACGTCGATCGCGCGGCGCAGGGCGGTGAGGTGATCCATGCGGTCAGCCTAGGTCCGGCCGAGCTCCGCCAGGCGCGCCTCCACCAGCGTGGTGATGAGCGCGCGCGGAGGCGGCCGGTCGGCGGGCAGGCGAACCGCGCCCTTCGACCAGCCGACGCCCTCGAGCGCGGTCGGATCGGAGGCCGCAAGATCCGTCAGCACGGTGCCCGAGTGCGGGAGGTAGGAGACGTGACGGGCCGCGGCGGAGAAGCCCGCGACCGGTGTCCCTCCCATCCGGAACGCGGGCGCCGCGTAGCTGAGCCCCTGCTCGGCGTCGGGGAGGAGCTCGGCGAGCAGGTCGCGCAGCGCGGCGAGCGTGCTCCGGTGCGGCTCGTCGAGCCCCGCCAGGTACGCGTCGATCTCCGCGGCGGTCATGCCGCCCACGCTACGTCGCGCATCGTCCCTGCGCGCCGCGGCTCACACACGTCCGAAGGCGACGATGTCCTGACCGAACTCCCCCGCGACCTCGTCGGACACGGTCGCCCGGGTGGACGCGATCGCCGCGAGGTAGTCGTCCGTGGTGGGCCCGGGTGCGCCGGCGCCGCGGCCGTCGACCGCCGCCTCGAGCGCGGACTGCGACGCCCGCCGCGCCGCGAACTCCATGTCCGCGGGCGTGAACCCTCCCGAGGCCGCGACCAGCGCATCGAGATCGACGCCGGCCGCCGCGTCCGCGGGCACGAACCGCGACCAGATCGCCTGACGGGCCTCGCCGTCCGGCAGGCCGATCGGGATCACGTAGTCGAAGCGGCCGTGGCGCAGGAACGCGCTGTCGAGGGAGCGGATGAAGTTGGTGGCGCACACCAGCAGGCGATCCGGGCGCTCGCGGAAGGCGGGGATGATCTTGAGCAGCTCGTTGGTCACCCCCTGCAGCGGCGACGGCGGATCGCCGCGGCGGTGCGAGGCGATCTCCTCGACCTCGTCGATCAGCACCACCGCGTGCTCGAGCTCCGCGATCTGGTGGAAGGTCTCGCGCAGCGCGCCCGCGAGCCCGCCCGGGTCCGCCGCCAGCCGCGACGGGAACACCTCCACGAACGACCACTCGAGGCGCGACGCGATCGCCTTCGCGAACGTGGTCTTGCCGGTCCCGGGCGGTCCGAACATCACCACCGCGCGCGGCGGTGCGACGCCGTAGCGCTGCGCGAGCGACGGCTCGGCCAGCGGCAGCACCAGGCGCTTCTCGATCAGCGCCTTCTCCGCGCGCATGCCGGCGACGCCGTCCCACAGCCCGCGCGGGAGGATGCGCCCCCCGAGCTCGGACAGCATCGCCATCTCCTCGCGCTGCACCGGGAGCCGACGCTCGAGGTAGCGGACCGCCTTCTTCTCCCCGTAGCCGGCGTCGCGGAAGGCGTCGAGGTGGGTCTGCTCCGCGGGCACCAGGGCGGACAGCGTCGACGGGCCCGCCTCGGCGACCTGGGCCTCGAGGGCGCCGAGCAGGGCCGGGCCGATGCCCTGGCCGTGCATCGCATCGTCCACGCCGTGGAACACCACCCACGCCTGGCGGTGCGCGCGTCGGCCGACGGCCGCGCCGACGATCTGCTCGTCGACGGTCGCCACCACCGCCATGTCCTCGGTCGCGGAGGTCAGCACCTCCGCCAGGGCGTAGACGGGCTCGACGCCGGCGGATCGGGACTGCTCCCAGAGCCGCACGATGCCCTCGAGGTCGTCGGCGTGCGCGTCGCGGATGCGCCAGCTGGCCATGGGTCGCTCCTTGCCTACGTCGTCGTAGCGGGGACGTCTCGACGCTACTCCAGGGGGGTATCCGGTCGCCAGGCGTCGGCCCGCGCGCGTCCTCTCGGCCTAGGCTGGCCGGGTACCCGGATCGCTAAGGAGCGAACATGAGCAACCCCACCATCACCCGCGACGCCTCCGGCGCGCCCTCCGTCGACTTCTCCGGCGCCGAGAAGCCCGAGGGTCTCGTGGTCGACGTCCTCGCCGCCGGCGACGGCCCCGAGGTGGCCGAGGGCCACCACATCACGGTCCACTACACCGGCTGGCTGTGGGACGGCGCGAAGTTCGACTCCTCGTGGGACCGCGGCGACACCATCTCCTTCCGCATCGCGTACGGCTCGCTGATCGACGGCTGGGTCGACGGGATCGTGGGCCAGCCCGTGGGCTCGCAGCTGCTGCTGGTGGTCCCGCCGGAGTCCGGCTACGGCTTCCGCCCGATGGGTCCGATCCCCGCCGGCTCGACTCTGGTGTTCGTGGTCGACGTCCTCGACGCCAAGTAGCCCGGGCTCGTCCGGTCCGGCATGGAGGCCGCCGCCGCATCGTCCGCTCCGAAGCACCTCGTCACGGCGCTGCACGTCGGCGCGGTGGCGCTCGGCATCGCGTTCCTCACCACCGGCGTGCACGAGTGGTTCGGCGGCGACCTGCCGGTCGCGGACCCGCTGCGGCGCTGGCTCACCGGGCTCCTCGCGGTGGTCTACCTCGGGCGCCTGCTGATCACCCAGTACGTCATGGTGACGCGGCCGTTCCCGTGGGCCGAGGCGCTCGCGGTCGGGCCGTGGGTGGTGGTGCTGCAGCTCACCATGGCGTGGTTCGGCGGCACCACCCAGGCCCCGGTCGACGGGGTCGTGTGGGTCGGCGTCGCGCTGTACGCCCTCGGCTCGTGGCTCAACACCTGGTCCGAGGAGCAGCGGCGGCGGTTCAAGAAGGACCCGGCGCACCGCGGCGTGCTGTTCACCGGAGGCCTGTTCTCCGTGGTGATCCATCCGAACTACCTGGGCGACACCCTGCTGTTCACGGGGTTCGCGATGGTGGCGGGAGGCTGGTGGCCGCTGCTGGCCGCCGCGATCATGGCGGCCAGCTTCGCGTTCGGGCACATCCCGCGGCTCGACGCGCACCTCGAGG
Source organism: Demequina lignilytica (assembly GCF_030418375.1). Classification (NCBI taxonomy): domain Bacteria; kingdom Bacillati; phylum Actinomycetota; class Actinomycetes; order Micrococcales; family Demequinaceae; genus Demequina; species Demequina lignilytica. The sequence continues at coordinate 44,623 of NZ_JAUHPZ010000004.1, read as the reverse complement.
AGCACTACGGGGATGCGTTCCGCGCGTACGCCGCCCGCACCAGGCGGTACATCCCGTTCGTGTGGTGACGGGCGCGTAGGCTCGCGGGATGGCCGCCCCGTTGACCGACGCCCAGGTGGTGGAGCTGCGCGAGTCCTACGCGGCGGGCGCGCGTCAGGTCGATCTCGCCGCTCGCTTCGGGATCTCGCAGACCGCGGTCTCGGCGATCGTGTCGGGTCGCACCCGCGCGGCGGCGGGCGGGCCGGTCAAGGAGTCGGCTCCCCGCGCGCGCCGTGCTCGGAGCGGGTCCGCGCCGGGACCGGGCCCGGCCGGGGCATCGTCCCGCCGGACGCGCCTCACCCCCGTGCGCGTCGACGCGATCCGCGCGCGGGTCGCGGCGGGGGAGCCGCGGGCGGCCGTCGCCGAGGCCGAGGGGGTGTCGATCCACACCGTTCACTCGATCATGAGCGGTCGGCGCAGCGGGTCGGCGGGCAGCGGGTCCCTCACCGACGCGCAGGTGACCGAGCTGCGTGCGGCTGCGGAGGCCGGTGCGGGCCAGGCGGAGCTGGCGGTGCGGTTCGGCATCTCGCAGCAGGCGGTGAGCGCGATCCTCCGCGGCCTCTCCCACCGGGACGGTCAGTACTGATCCACGGCCCGGCTCGTGCCGCAACCGCCCTGCGCCTGTCGGGACACTCAGTCCTCCGAATCTGCTGAATCGCGGGCTCTCGGGACACTCAGTCCTCATCCGGCCCATCGAAGAGGACTGACTGTCCCGGGAACGCGAGATCCGGCTCGAGATGAGGACTGGCTGTCCCGACCCCGGCGGGTGAGGGGCGGGCGGAGGGTGAGGGGTTGCGCCGCACCCCGCCCGGGTCTAACCTGCAACCAAATGGTTGTACAAACTGATCTCTCCGACGCCGAGGTGGACCGCATCTTCCACGCTCTGGCCGACGCGACGCGCCGCGACATCGTGCGCCGCACCCTCACGGTCGAGTCCTCCGTCAGCGAGCTGGCGCAGGCCTACGACATGTCCTTCGCCGCCGTGCAGAAGCACGTCGCCGTCCTGGAAGGAGCGGGCCTGGTGGTGAAGACGCCACGCGGCCGCGAACGCCTGGTCCGCGGCAACCCCGACAGGATCAGGAAGGCCCAACGCCTCCTGGATGCCTACGAGCAGCTCTGGCGCGACCGCGTCGACCGGCTCGACTCGCTCTTCGCCGAGCGGCCCGACCGCTGACCCCACCCGCACGAGACAGGTCCCCACCATGCCCATCACCTCCGTCACCAAGGACCCCGAGGCGCTCACGATGACCGTGGTCGCCGAGTTCCCCGTCCCCGTCGAGCGCCTCTGGGACGCCTACACCGACCCGCGCCAGATCGAGAGGTTCTGGGGTCCGGTCGAGTGGCCCGCGACGTTCACGCGCCACGACTGCGCCGTGGGCGGCCGCACCGACTACTACATGACCGGCCCCGACGGCGAGCGCTCCGGCGGCTACTGGACCTGGCTCGCGGTGGACCCGGGCCGGAGCTTCGAGGTCGAGGATGGCTTCGCGACCGAGGACGCGGAGAGCAACCCGGACCTGCCGTCCATGCGTATGACCTTCACGTTCGAGTCGACGCCCGCCGGCTCCCGCCTCACCACCACCACCCGCTTCCCGAGCCTCGAGGCCCTCGAGCAGCTGCTGGGCATGGGCATGGAGGAGGGCATGCGCTCCGCGATGAGCCAGATCGACGCGGTGGTCGCGGATCTCGAGTCCTTCGCCGCCGGCCGCGGCACCGAATCACAGATCCTGTCCGACACGCAGGTCCGGATCTCCCGCGTGATCCGCGGCAGCGCCGCGCAGGTCTGGCGCGCCCACCACGAGCCCGAGCTGATGAGGCGATGGCTGCTGGGACCCGAGGGATGGACGATGCCGGTGTGCGTGGTCGCCCGGAACGTGGGCGACTCCTACCGCAACGAGTGGGCGCCCGTCGCGGGCGGCGCCGCCGACGGGCAGCCCGGCTTCGGCTTCGAGGGCGAGCTGCTCGCATCCGAGCCGCCGTACCGCGAGGTCACCACCGAGCGGATGATCGGCATGCCCGGGGAGGGCAACGTCAACGAGCTCACGCTGATCCCCCGCTCCGACGGCACCACGCTCCTCAGCCTGCTCATCACATATCCGAACGCGGAGATGCGCGACATGATCCTCGGCACCGGCATGACCGACGGGATGGAGACCAGCTACGCGCGGCTCGAGGAGGAGGTGCTCGCACCGGCCTGACGCGCCACCACGACGACGGCGCCGCGCTCGTCGTCCCGCTCCAGCGCGGGGACGAGCCCGGCGCCGGCGGCCGCGGCCACCGTCAGCCTCTCCAGGGCGTCGCTCGTCTCCACGACACAGGCGCCGCCGGGGCGCAGCAGGCGGGACGATGCGGCGAACACCCCGCGCTGCAGGTCCAGGCCGTCGGGTCCGCCGTCGAGGGCGAGGACCGGCTCGTGGTCGCGAGCCTCGCGCGGCATCAGCGGGATCTGGGCGGTCGGCACGTACGGCGGACACGCCGTCACCACGTCGACGAGGCCGCGGAGGTGCGCCAGCGCATCGTCCAGGTCCGAGGCGATCGCGGTGGCGCCGAGCGGCGCGAGCAGCGCGTGCGCGAGATCGACCGCGGCCGGGTCGATGTCCGCCGCGACCACCGTCAGGTCGGGACGGGCGTACGCGACGGCGCCCCCGATCGCGCCCGCGCCGCAGCACAGGTCGACCATGGTGCCGCCCGCGGGGGCCAGTGCGAGGGCGACCTCCGCGACCAGCTCGGTCCGCCTGCGCGGCACGAACACCCCGGGGGCGACCGGCACGCGCAACCCCGCGAACAGGGCCCACCCGAGCACCAGCTCGAGCGGCTCGCCGCGCTCGCGGCGCGCCACCAGCGCGTCCCGGTCGCCGCCCGCGGCGGCGAGCAGTGCGGCCTCCTCCTCCGCGAACACGCAGCCCGCGGCGCGCAGCCGCGTCACCATCGCATCGTCCATGCGCGGCACGCTACCCGTGACGGACCGCGCCGGACAGGGCACACTGAGGGACATGGACGATGCGGTCATCGACCCGGCGCACCTGGGCCGGGTCATCCACGCCGAGGCCACCGACGTGCTGCGCTTCGAGCGCACGTATCCCGCGCCCGCCGTCGACGTGTGGGACTCCCTGGTGTCGCCCGACCGCAACGGGACCTGGGGCTTCCCGACCGGCTACGAGCCGCGCGTCGGAGGTGCCGTGTCCGCGAACGGCGCGGAGGTCGGGGAGGTCCTCGCGTGGGAGCCCGGGCGCGTGCTCGAGTACGCGTTCGACGGGCCGGGAGGCCGCTGGCACCTGTGCCTCATGCTCGACGCGGTCGACGGCGGCACGCTGCTCACCTTCGACCACCTGGCCCCGGATCCGCACGACCCCGACTACGCGGCGGGTTGGCACTGGCACCTCGACCGGCTCGCCCAGCACCTGGTGGGCGAGGATCCGGCAGCGGTCGAGTCGGACGCGCACTTCGAGGAGCTGCAGCGGCTGTACTCGCAAGCCGGCGGCTGAGTGGCGCAGGAGTGCCGCGACGGGACCGCGTCAGGCGGGCCGTCCGCGGTGCTGGCCCCGCCAGAGTGCGTGAGCGTCGCGTACGAGGGGCGCGATTGTACGGTCGATCTCGCTCGCCTCCTGCGGCCATTCTCGGCCCTCCGCTCGTAGCGCCGCGGCGGCGGCTTCGCCGTACAGGGTCTCGCGGTTCCATTCGACCTGGACCACGTCGACGACCGGCTCGGCTGACCCGCCCGTCGAGCCGAAGGTGTCGCGCAGCTGCACCGTCTCGGCGGCGCCGCGATAGGGCGCGTTGATGCTGAAGCCCGCCGCCCCGGGGAACACCTTCATGTAGGCGTCCTTGAGGGCCTCGACCGAGGGCGATGGCATCGAGGTCGGCTCCGTCCCCACGGGCTCGCCGGCGGGATCTCCGCGCGTGCCGAAGTCGACGTACCGGGGTAGCCGGTCTGTTTCTGGTTTGGCGACGTTGAGCCTGTCGTCGGCGGTGAGGGTGTAGTTGCTGGTGTCGTGGAGTCCCACGATCAGCAGGTGGCCGATCCTGGCGCGCTCAGCGGCCGATCCACGGTCATCGGGCAGCGCGGAGAGGGCCGCCCGCTTCGCCGCGATCACCCTGGTGATCATGGCCTCGACGGTGCGGTGGTAGACGTCCACGGTGCGTGCGGCCGCCTCGAAGATGACGTCGAGGAAGCCGTCGATGTCCGCCTCCACCCGAGTGATGTCGAGGAGGGGCAGGCCGGCGAACGTGACGGTCCGGATGGTGTCGACTCCTGCCAGCCGCGGGGTCTCTCCTCGCTGAGCCGCCGACCGGGTGCGGGCGATGGCCTCGACGAGCTGCTCCCGCGCGGTCGCTCGCGACGGGCGCGCGCGGTTGGGGTCGAGCACCAGCCGGTTCACCGGGTTGCGAACGTAGACGATGTGAGGGTCGAGGCTTGCCCAGTGGCGCCCGAGAGCATCCGAGGCGAAGTCGGAGAAGTCCATGCGACGGCGTTCTGACACGTCGGCTGCGAGCCACTCCTCGACCTCGGAGGGCAGGGCGACGGAGGCATGGGGATCGTGGACGACCGTGGTGACGTCCGCGAGAGGCGTCGCAGGGCTGGCGCTGATGAGCGAGGCTGGATCGATGGTCGTCTCGGGGTCCAGTCGGAGGCGGCGGTCGAGCCGCCACGGGTCGAGGTCACCCATAGAAGATGCCGCCGATGCCGAGGCCGACGAGCACGGACACGACCGCCATCACGAGCATGCCGATCGTGAACGAGTGGTAGATGACGAACCGGCTGATGCGCGTCGAACCGGTGGCGTCGAGTTCGATGGTGGCCAGCTGGGAGCCGTTGATCGGGAAGGTGTAGAGGCCGATCACCGCCATCCACATGGCGGTCAGCTGCCACGGTTCGAGGCCCAACGTGATGCCGATCGGGATGATCGCGATGGTCGCCGATGACTGGCTGGTGGTCAGAGCAGCGACGATGAACAGAGCGACGGCGATGAATATCGGTGCGTTGTCGGCGATCCCGCCGAGTCCCTCCACGATGGAGTCCTCGTTCGCGGCGATGAAGGTGTTCGCGAGCCACGACACTCCCCACAGCGCGATGATCGCGCTCATGCCCGAGCGGAAGACCTGCGCGCGCGGAACATCCGCGGATCGTGTCCTGCACCACAGGAGGATGACCAGCGCGACGATCAGCATGATGATCTGGATCATGGTGGTCATCGCCAACGGCTCAGGCCCGTCGGCGCCGGGAATGACGGGCCGCAGGCCCTCGAAGATGCCGAAGGCCAGGATCAGGAGGATCCCGGTGCCGAAGATCCAGGTCGATCGCTTCGCCGATGCGCTGGCGACGCCTATGTCGACCGGTTCGGGTGCCGTCACCTCGCCAGCCGCGAGTCGTGCCTGGTACACCGGGTCGCGGTCGAGAGGCTTGCCGATCTTGTTCTGGACGAAGGCGGCTGCGCCGATCGCGATCGCCGTCGAGGGCAGCACGATCGACAGGATGTTCGTGATCTCGAAGCCCAGGGGAGCCATCAGCCCGACCATGATCGCCATGGCCGAGGAGACGGGGCTCGACGTGATGCCCATCTGGGACGCGGTCGGCGCGATAGCCATGGGCCGCTCCGGGCGCACCTTGTTGCCGTACGCGACCTCGTAGATCACCGGGAGGATCGAGTAGTAGACGAAGCCGGTGCCCGCTCCGGTGGCGAACAGCCACGCGACGTACGGGGCGATGAACGTCACCTGGTTCGGGTGGGCGCGTATGACGCGCTGCGCGATGCCGACCAGGTAGTCGATCCCGCCCGCGGCCTGCATCGCGCCGGCCGCGGTGACGACGGCGAAGATCACGAAGATTGCCGACGTCGGCACCGACCCAGGAGGCAACCCGAACACCCACACGAGCACCAGGACGCCGGCAGCGCCCCACAGGCCGACGGTCAGGCCTTTGGTGCGCACGCCGAGCGCGATCGCCGCTAGCACCGTCAGAGCCTGAAGCGCCACATCCACGGTTGCCCCCTGGAACCTACGAGCTGCCTGGTATCCGCTCTAGATCACGCTAGCACCCGAGTCGGGCGACGAGACAGGGGCACCGCTAGGGTCGATCCATGAGCGATTACCAGGTGCTGGAGATGGGCGGGCTCGACGAGTGGCGGGGCCACCACGGTGGCTTCCAGCCGCACACGCTGCGCGACGGGCGCCGGGTGGTCGACCACGAGCTGGCCATGCAGTACATCGGGATGACCGCCAACGCGTTCGTCCCCGGCGAGGAGGCCGGCTACTGGCACACCCACCGCGACATCGAGGAGATGTACGTCTTCCTCGCCGGCCGCGGACAGATGGGCCTGGACGATGAGGTGGTCGACGTGGGCCCCGGCACGGTGGTGCGGGTGGGCCAGGGGGTGTGGCGCACGTGGCGCTGCGTGCCCGACAGCCCGGGGCCGATGCGCTGGTTCTGCATCCGCGCGGGCGGCGGCGAGCTTCCGCACCTGCCCGACGATGCGACGCGCGACGAGGCCCGCCCCTCGCCGTGGTGACGAGGAGCGGGCCGGTCGGTCCGTGTCAGGCGGGGATGAGCGCCGGGGCCTCGGCGGGTGCGCCCGCCGCATCGTCGCGTGCCGCGACCGTCGGCTGGTCCGATCGCCTCGGCAGCAGGGTCGCCACCATGACCGTCACGGCGAGGATCGCGGCGCCGACCAGGACGGCGGTCTGCGCCGCGTCGGTGTAGCCGGTCGGGGTGAGCTCGCCGCCCGCGCCGGTGAACACGGCGGTGAGGATGGCGATGCCGAGCGCCACGCCGATCTCCCGCAGGGTGGCGTTGGTGCCCGACGCCTTCGCCTGGTCGGCCTCGCTCATGTGGGCCAGCACGGCGGTGGCGAGCGGGGCGAACACCAGCCCCATCCCGACGCCGCACAGCACGAACCCGGGCACCAGCGCGCCGTAGGCGACCGACGGGTCGAGCACCAGGCCGATCCACGCCAGGCCGACCGCCTGGGACGAGACGCCCGCGGTGACCAGCGCGCGGGTGCCGACGCGGGGGGCGATGAGGCCCGTGAGCGGGGCGACCACCAGCGGTGCCATGGTCCACGGCATCGTCATCACCCCGGCCTCCAGCGGGCTCTTGCCCTGCACCACCTGGAGGAACTGGATGAGGATGAAGACGGCCCCGAGGATGCCGATGGAGAACATCACGCCGACGACGTTCGCGACGGAGAAGGACCGGTCGCGGAACAGGCGCATCGGCAGCAGCGCATCGTCCCGTCGCCTCTCCCAGGCGACGAAGCCGGCGAGGAGGACGGAGCCGCCGACCAGGCCGGCGAGCACCTGGCCGCTGGTCCAGCCCGCCTCGTTGCCGCGGATGATGCCGAAGACCACGCCGAACACGCCGGCCATGCCGAGCCCGAGGCCCACGATGTCGAGCGGCGCCCGGGCGCCCCTGCTCTCGGTCAGGTAGGCGCGGATGAGCATCAGCGCGAGGATGCCGACAGGGACGTTCAGCCAGAACATCGCGTGCCAGCTCATCCCCTCGACGACCGCGCCGCCGACCAGCGGGCCCACGGCGACGCCCAGGCCGGCCACGCCGCCCCAGATGCCGATCGCCATGGGGCGCATCCGCTCGGACACGTTGGACGCGAGGATCGCGAGCGAGAGCGGCATGAGCGCCGCGCCGCCGATGCCCTGGAGCACCCGGGCGGCGATGAGCGCCTCGGCCGTCGGGGCGAGCGCGCAGAGGATCGAGGCGAACGTGAACAGCGCGATGCCGCCGGAGAAGACGCGGCGACGGCCGTAGCGGTCGCCGAGCGCGACCGCCATGAGGATCATGCTCGCGAAGGCGAGCGAGTACCCGTTGACGAACCACTGGAGCTGCTCGAGCGTCGCCTCCAGGTCGGTGGCGAGCACGGGCAGCGCGTTGGTCACCACGAGGTTGTCGAGGCTGGCCATGAAGGCCGGGACCGAGGCCGCCAGGATCACGAGCCCGACGGGCGCGCGGCGTGCGGTGGTGGACATGTTCCCCTCCCAGGGTCGGCGCGTACTCCCGCGCTTCGGTGAAGTAATCAATTGATTACCTCTTGGTGGCACAGTAAGTTATCGCTTGATAACATGTCAACATGGGAGCGACAGAAGGCCGTCTGAGCAGCGAGGACAGGCGCGAGCAGATCCTCGCCGCCGCCACGGCGGTGTTCGGGGAGCGCGGCTACGCCGGCGGGACCACCGACGCGATCGCGCGCGAGGCGGGCATCTCGCAGGCCTACGTGGTGCGCATGTTCGGATCGAAGGAGCAGCTGTTCCTCGAGGTCGCCCGCCGCGCCGTGGGGCGCCTCGAGGCCGAGTTCCGCGCGGTCATCTCGCAGTTCTCGGGCGAGGAGACGATGCTCGAGCGCCAGTCCGCGCTCGGGCGGGCGTACGGCGAGCTGGTCGCCGACCGCGGGATCCTGCTGTCGCTGCTGCACCTGTTCGGCCTCGGCCACGACCCGGTGTTCGGGCCCGAGGCGCGGGACTCCTTCCTCGGGGTCTACCGCCTGGTGCGCGAGGAGGCCGGCTTCTCACCCGAGGACGCCACCGACTTCTTCGCCCGCGGGATGCTCAACACCATCCTTCTCGCGATGCGCATGCCGGACCGCAAGGAGGACCCGATGGCCTTCGAGCTGCTCAGCACGAGCATGGGTCCCCAATGCGAGGCGATCCTCGCGCTGTACGAGGACGCACCGGCCCGCGCGTGAGCTGCGCCCGCGCGGATCGTCCTCCCGGCAGTTCTCCTGTGAGGAGATGAGGGTACGAATCGGCGCGATTCGTACCCTCATCTCCTCACAGGGCCCGGGTCAGGCGGGCCGCGAGCACCTGCACAAGCCGATCGCGGCACCAGTCGGGCCTCCGGACCAGGTCGTCCCATCCGAATCGGACGGTGAGGTAGCCCGCCGCGGCAAGGTCGGTGGACCGCTCGCGGTCACGCTGCTGCGCCGCGCGCGACGAGTGATAGCGATGCCCGTCGAGCTCGACCACCAGCCGCGCCGCGCGGTGGAGCATGTCGGCCTGCACCCGCCGGCCGCGGAGGCACAGCTCTGCTTGCCACTCGAAGGCGGCGAAGCGCGGGTCGGCGAACGTCTCGTAGCGGGCTCGCACCTCGAGCGGCGTGGTGGCTCCCGCCTCGAACCATCCCAGGACGCGCTGGAGCTCGTGGCGCGCAGGCACGCGTGGCGTGCGCGCAAGCTCTCTCCGCACCTGCTGCCAGGTGCAGATCCGGGACCACAAGGCCTGGTAGAGCACCTCTCGGCGGCCCGATGGTGGGGCGGTGCTCCACGCATCGATGACCGCGCGCTCAGTGGTGACCGTGGTGACGCCTCGCGCGCTCATCGTGACCCGGCCCAGCGCCCCCTGTCGGAGTCGCACCCATGCCGGAACCCGGTGGTGCTGTCCCGACAGCACCGCGTAGTCCGCAACAGGCGGATTCGGTAGCGGTACCGCATGCAGGTGGAGTGCCAGCGCCCCGGTCACGGCGCCCCCGGGCTGCCACAGGTTGAGGGCCTCGCCGCGCACCACGGGGTCGTCGCGGTGGGTCGCCGCGCAGTACACACCGGGGAGGATGCGTGTGACTACCCCGCTCATGACGCCGTTCTCGAGTCGGCGCCGTGACCACGCGCGCACCAGCTCTGCGCGGGTGAAGGCGTGAGCGTGAGCGACGAGGAACTCGTCGAGCCGGCCGGTGGGCGCAGGCACGCCGGGAAGGAGGCGCATCCCACCATGAGACCGTCCCGAGCGAGATCACCGGCGGTGGCAACTGCATCTGTGGACAGCTGTGCTCCCTGTGAGGAGTTGAGGGTACGAATGTGCACGATTCGTACCCTCAACTCCTCACAGGGGCAGAGGAGGTGGGAGCCGCGGTCAGTCGGAGGCCGGGGCGGCCTCGATCTCGGAGGTCCGCACCGGCGGCTCGTAGGTGCCGAGCGGCATCCGGATGGTCACCGTGGTGCCCTCGCCCTCGACCGACTCCACCGCGAGGGTGCCGCCGTGGGCGTCCACGATCGCCGAGGTGATCGCGAGCCCCAGGCCGGAGCCACCGGTCGAGCGGGCGCGGGAGCCGTCGCCGCGCACGAAGCGCTCGGTCGCGCGGGCGGCCATCTCCGGCGTCATGCCCGGGCCGTCGTCGATGACCTGCACCACGCCGTCGTCGCCGTCGACCCGCACCCGCACCGTGATCGCCGAGCCGCCATGGACGGCGGCGTTGGTGACCAGGTTGATCACGGCCTGCCGCAACTTGTCCGCGTCGCCCACCACGGGCACCGCGACCGGGGCGTCGACGGTGAACGAGACGCCCTCGCGTGCGGCCCGGGCGTCGCCCACGACCTCGGCGCCGAGCGTCGCGAGGTCGACCGTGACGAGCATCAGCTGGGGCTCGGCGTCGAAGCGTGCGAGCTCGAGCATGTCCTCGACCAGGCGTCGCATCCGCGAGGCCTCCGCCTCCGTGCGACCCCAGGCGTCCGCGACGTCCTCGTCCTGGCGCAGCGCGCCGCGGCGGTACAGCTCGGCGTACCCGAGCACGGTGGTCAGCGGCGTCCGCAGCTCGTGGGAGGCGTCGGCCACGAACTCCCGCAGCCGCGCCTCGGACCGCTCGCGCTCGTCGAGCGCGTCGGTGAGGGTGCCGATCATGGTGTTGAGCGACTGCGCGAGCTCCGCGCTCTCCGACCCGTGGCCCACGCCCTCGAGGCGCACGTCGAGGTCACCGTCCGCGATCCTCGCGCTCGCGTCGACCATCCGGCGCATGGGAGAGATGCCGAGCCGGATGACCCACCAGCCGACCACGCTGAGCCCGATGAGCGTCGCCCCGATGCTGATGGCCTCGATCACGATCAGCTGCTGCGTGGTCGACTCGACGGAGTCGAGGGGCAGCGCGGTGAGGTCGGTGCCGAGGGCGGACACGCGCGCGTAGACGCGCCACTCGCCCTCGCCGTCGGACGACGGCACCGTGAAGTACGCGTCCCCGGTCTCGGGGAGGTCGTCGAGGGTCAGCACGGGCGAGGCGTCGGTGCTGCCGATCGTGTTGGGTGCGACGATCCCGCCGAGCTCGCCGGAGGAGAGCAGGAAGGCGCGCCAGGCGTCGGAGGGGCGCGCGTACTCGCGCCGGAGGTCGTTCGGGTCGACCAGCTCCGGGTCCTGATCGCTCTCCCGCAGCGGGATGGCGAACGAGTCGAGCCGCTCGTCTAGCTGGACCACCAGGTGCGAATGGGTGACCGCCGTCACGGCGATCGCGGCGGCGACCGCGACGGCGGCGATCGAGCCCAGGCCGATCAGGACGCGGGCCCGCAGGGACAGGCTGCCGCGACGGGTCACGGCAGCCTCAGCGTGTACCCCACACCGCGGATGGTCTGGATGAGCTTGGGGTCGTTCGCGTCGACCTTGCGTCGCACGTACCCGATGTACGTCTCCACCACGCCCGGGTCGTCGTCGCGCGAGTAGCCCCACACGTTCTCGAGCAGCTGGCCGCGGGACAGGACACGGCCCGTGTTCTGCATGAGGTACTTGAGCAGGTTGTACTCGGTCGGGGAGAGCTGGATGTCGACGCCGGCGCGGGTGACGCGGTGCGCGACGTCGTCGAGCTCCAGGTCGTCCACCCGGTAGACGTCGGCGGCGGACGGCTCGCGGTCGACACGACGGGACACGGCCTCCACCCGGGCGACCAGCTCGTCCAGGTTGAACGGCTTCTGGAGGTAGTCGTCCGCGCCGATCGTGAGGCCCTCGACCTTGTCCTTCGAGCTGTCGCGCGCGGTGAGGAAGATGATCGGGGTCCGGTCGCCGGACTCGCGCAGGCGACGGCACACGGCGAAGCCGTCGAGGCCGGGCATCATCACATCGAGGATGATCAGGTCGGGGCGGGTCTCGCGCGCAGCCTTGAGCCCCTCCTGGCCGTCGGCGGCCTGGGAGACGTCGTAGCCCTCGTAGCGGAGGGCGGCGCAGAGCATGGTGCGGAGGTTGTCCTCGTCATCGACCACGAGGATGCGGCGTTCAGGCATGCATCGATTATGTCGCGGGACTCTCAGGATTGGCTGGGAGCGCGCTGGGGGAGCGCCCGGAGCACACTCCCGGTCGATTCTCCCGGCCGTCCCAGCGTTCTCCCAGGCGCCGTCGGTTGACTACCGGTGAACGTCGGCTCCCGACCCGAACCCCGGGAGCCTCACCCGAGAGGAAGCCATGCCCGTCTACGCCTTCATCGCCGCTGACCTGATCGCCATCGCCGTGATGGTCTTCGGCCTGTACTTCCCGCGGCACCGCCGCCGCGACATGATCGTCGCGTTCCTGTCCATCAACGTGGGCGTCATGGGCGTCACGTACGCGATGACCAACGCGGACATCTCGCTCGGATTCGGACTCGGCATCTTCGCGGTGCTCTCCATCATCCGCCTCCGCTCGACCGAGATGGACCACGCGGAGATCGCGTACTACTTCACGGCGATCGCGCTGGGCCTCCTCGGAGGGTTCCCGGCGATCAGCCCCACCATCAGCTTCACGCTCATGGCCGTCCTGCTCGCCGTGATCGCCGTCGGCGACCACCCCGCCCTGTTCCGACGCACCCGCCAGCAGCTCATGATGCTCGACCAGGCCTTCACCGACGAGGGGGAGCTCACGCAGCACCTCGCCGTCACGCTCGGCGCCGACATCCAGCGCATCAACGTCCGCAAGGTCGACCTGGTCAACGAGTCCACCCTGGTGGACGTCCGCTACACCCTCCTGGCGGCCGCGGACCCTACGCCGCTCGACGACCGCTTCGCCGCGGTCGTCACCGCCCCTGAGGTCGAGGTCCGTCGATGACCAGGGGCTGGACCTCGCGGCTCGGCACCCTGCCGGCCGTGAGCCTCGAGCAGATCGACTCCGAGGCGGGCCTGCAGACCCGCGTGGACCGCAAGTACATCGTCGACCCCGAGACCTGGTCGCAGGTGCTCGGCAGCCTCGACGGGGTCCGCGTCCTCGAGATCGACGGCGCCCGGATCTTCCGCTACTCGTCGGTCTACTACGACACCCCGGAGCTGCACTCGTACACCGCGGCCGCCCGCAAGCGGCCGTCCCGCTACAAGGTCCGCACCCGCGAGTACCTGGACACGGGCTCCCGCGCGATCGAGGTCAAGCTCCGGTCGGGCAAGGGCGAGACGGTCAAGCACCGCGCGTGGCTGCAGGACGATGCGGTGGCCGAGGGGCCGCTCGCGGGCGAGGCGCGCGCGTTCGTCGCCTCGTTCCCCTCCGTGGCGTCGGCGGTCGATCATCTCGAGCCAGTGCTGCGCACGTCGTACGAGCGGGCCACGCTGCTCACCCCGGACGGCCGCATCACGATCGATCGCGCCGTCACCGGAACCGCGGTCGACGGCCAGGCCGTCGACTTCGGCGACCGGCTGATCGTCGAGACCAAGTCCGCCCTGCGGGCCGGCGCGGTCGACCGGGCGCTGTGGGCGCGCGGCATCCGCCCGAGCCGCGTCTCCAAGTACTGCACCACCCTCGCGGCGCTGCGCCCCGAGCTGCCCGCCAACCGGTGGGCCCGCACGCTCCGCCGCCACCTCCCGACTCTCGACCCGGCGATCGCCGCCGGCAGCTGAAAGGCATCCCCCATGCGCAAGCCCACCATGATCTTCGCCGGCCTCACCGTCGCCGGTGCGCTGGCCCTCGCGGGCTGCAGCACCACCGCCGACACCTCGACCGGCACCTCCGACACGACCACCACGACCACGGAGACCACGTCGACCACCCTGTCCGCGACCGACGTCACCGAGCGCACCTACGAGCAGCTCGGGGTCAAGGACGTCGAGATCCCGTTCGACGAGGCCTCCGCGATCGACATCACCCTGTCCGACTCGGGCTCGACCGGCGGCGACGGCGTGACGGTCGACGGATCCACCGTCACCATCACCGAGGGCGGCACGTACCGCCTCACCGGCACCCTGTCCGCCGGGCAGGTGATCGTCGACACCGACGACGAGGACGTGAACATCATCCTCGACGGCGTCTCCATCACCTCCGACGACACCGCGGCGCTCGACATCGAGAACGCCGACGAGGTGGTCGTCTGGCTCGCAGAGGGCTCCACGAACTCCCTGGCCGACGCCGCCGACGCGACCGCCTCCACCGACGACTCCGAGACCGACGTGCCGAACGCCACGCTGTACTCGACCGCCGACCTGTGGATCGCCGGCACCGGCTCGCTCGACGTCACCGCCGTCGCCAACGACGGCATCGCGTCCAAGGACGGCCTCGTGATCGAGGACGGCACCATCACGGTGACCGCGGCGGACGACGGCATCCGCGGCAAGGACTACCTGGTCATCGAGGGCGGCGACATCACGGTCGACGCCGACGGCGACGGGCTCAAGGTCACCAACGAGGACGTGGTCGACGACAACGGCGACGCCGTGGGCGTCCTGTGGATGTCCGGCGGCACCGTCGACATCACGTCGGGGTCCGACGGCATCGACGTGGTCTACCAGGCGACCATCGCGGGCGGCGAGCTCACCATCGCCGCCGGCGACGACGGCATCCACTCCGACGGGATCCTCGCGATCTCCGACGGCACGGTCGACGTGACCACCTCCTACGAGGGCCTCGAGGGTATGCAGATCCTGCTGTCCGGCGGCACCGGCACCATCGTCTCGAGCGACGACGGCTTCAACGCGACCGACGGCTCCGGCTCGAGCGGCACCGAGATGGGCGGCGGTCAGATGCCCGGTGGCGGCACGCGTCCCGGCCGCGACTCCTCCTCGACCGACACCTCGAGCACCTCCTCGACCACCACCGGCGACTCCACGGCGGTCACCACCGCGGCCTACACGACCACGTCGACCACCACCGACGGCGCCACCGACGCGACCACCGTCGCGGGCGGCATGGGCGAGACCGCGTCCGAGGGCGTCTACCTCGAGATCAGCGGCGGCACCTGGGTGATCGACGCCGAGGGCGACGGCCTCGACTCGAACGGCACCGCGGTCATGACCGGTGGCACGGTCGTGGTCAACGGCCCGGCGAGCAGCGGCAACGGCGCGCTCGACGTCAACGGCTCGTTCACGGTCTCCGGCGGCACGCTGGCCGCCTCGGGGTCGAGCGGCATGCTGGTCGCGCCCACCTCCGACGGTCAAGGCGTGCTCACCATCGCGTTCTCGTCGCAGGTCGCCGCCGGCACCGTGCTCACGGTGACCGACACCGACGGGAACGTCATCGCCTCCTTCACGTCGGAGAAGACCGCCCAGTCGCTGGTGCTGTCCTCTCCCGAGATCGTGAGCGGCGAGACCTACACGGTGACCGCCGACGCGACCGTCACGGGCACCTCCGTCGGCGGCCTCGTGGTCGACGGAACGGCGACCGGCGGCACCGAGCTCGGCGACCTCACCGCCGACTGACGCGCCCCGGGCGCGACCTCAGCCCGACGCCCCCTCCCGCCGGACCGCGGGAGGGGGCGTTCGTGCGCGCGGCGGTCCCGCATCGTCCCGCTCCCCGGCAACTCCCCTCCGGCTCTCAGCGCCCTCCCAGGGACGCGGCGTTGTATAGGAGTCGAGGCCCCCACCCCCTCGGGGGACCTCACCAGACGGAAGGAGCAGCCATGCTGGTCGCGGCCCGTCCCCGGATCCCCGGGGCGTTCTCCGCCTCCTTGAACGCCGCGGCCGCGGCGGACCTGGCCTCGCTCGACTGCTCCGTCCTCCCGGGAAGGTTGGTCCCGGGGGGACATCCGTCGCTGTCTCACGCGGTCGTCGGCCCTGCCACCGACGACCGTCACCGCATCGCGGTGCGGCGCTAGCCGCACCGCCTCCTTCCAGGACACGAGGCCCCCGGGGACTGCCACCCCGGGGGCCTCGAGCCGTGTCCGGGCCCGGGGCTCAGGCGAGCGAGCCTCCCGTCAGCAGCTCGGCGAAGGCCGCCGCGGCGGGCGCGGGCTCCGCCGGCATCGCGACGAAGATGTCGCGGTAGGTGGGCGGCTGGGTCGGGATCGCGACGATGCCGGGGATGGCCGGGCTGGCGTCGAGCGCCATGCGGGGGAGGAGTGCGACGCCGAGCTCCTCCGCGATCAGTCGCTGCGCCGCCACGTAGTCCTCTGTCAGGAACGCGATGTTGGGCGCGAACCCGGCGTCGGCGGCGTGCGCGACCAGGTGGGTACGGCAGCGGACGCAGCCCGAGATCCAGCGCTCGTCCGCGAGGCTGCCCAGGTCGATGCGGTCCCGCCCGGCGAGCGGGTGGGAGGCCGGCAGGATCGCGAGGTACTCGTCGCGCTCGAGCTCGACCAGCGGCAGGTCCTCCGGGGCCGGGGTCGCGGAGTCCGAGAAGCTGATGGCCAGGTCGGCCTCTCCGGCCCGCAGCATGGCCAGCGCATCGTCCGTCTCCTTCTCCTCGAACCCCACCTCGACGCCGGGGTAGGTGCGCGCGAACATCGCGAGGGGCCGGGGCAGCACGGTCGCCGCGAACGACGTGAAGGTGGCGATACGCAACCGCCCCACCTGGAGCCCCGAGTGGCGGTGGAGGCAGCGCTCGGCGTCCTCGAGGCTCGCCGCGATCGAGTCGGCGTGCCGCAGCAGGGCCTCCCCGGTCGGGGTGAGCCGGGTGACGCGGCCGGACCTCATGGTGAGCGGCACGCCGGCGCGACGCTCGAGCGCCCGGAGGTGGTGGGCGACGGTGGGCTCGGAGAGGGTGAGCGCGCGGGCGGCGGCGGCCTTCGAGCCGTGGCGCGCGACCTCGCGCAGGATGAGGAGACGCTCGACATCGATCATGAGACCATCATCTCATCGAGGTCTGGGTGCCGACAGCGGCATCTTGTCTGGTTCACCGGCGCGCCTGACCATGGATCCATGCTGGAGATCGCGCCCCTGTTCCCCCGAGTCCCGGGCTACCTCGACACCGCCACGTACGGGCTGCCGGCGCACGCCACCATCCGTGCGCTGCACGAGGCCACCGACGCGTGGGCGGTCGGCGCGCTCGACCCCGTGGCGCTCGACGCCGCGGTCGACCGCATGCGCGCGGCCTACGCGAGCCTGGTGGGGGCCGAGGCGGCCGACGTCACCCTCGCCGGGTCGACCTCGCAGGTGGTCGGGATGGTGGCCGCCTCGCTGCCCGACGGCGCCCGGGTGCTGGTCGCGCGCGGCGACTTCGCCTCCGTTCGCATGCCCTTCGAGGCCGACCCCCGGCTCCGCGTGATCGAGGTGCCGCTCGCACGGCTGGTCGACGAGGTGCGCCCGGGGGTCGACCTGGTCGCCGTGAGCGCGGTCCAGTCCGCGGACGGCACGGTCGTGGATCTTGGCGCGCTCGCGCTCGCCGCCCGCGTCGCCGGCGCGCGCACCCTGGTCGACGCGAGCCACGCCGCCGGATGGATGGACATCCGGGCGCGCGAGTTCGACGTGGTGGTCGCCAGCGCCTACAAGTGGCTCGGGGCGCCGCGCGGGATCGCGTTGGCGGCCGTGCACCCGGCCGCGACCTGGATCCGCCCCGTCGTGGCGAGCTGGTACGGGGCGGACGTGCCGTGGGACGCGCTGTACGGGTCGGCGGCCGACCTGAGCGCCGGGGCGCGGCGCCTCGACACCTCGCCCGCGTGGCAGACGGCGGAGGCAGGCGCGGTGGCGCTCGAGATCCTGGCCGCCCAGGGCGCGCCGGCGATCCGCGAGCACGCCGTGGGCCTCGCGAACCTGTTCCGCGCGGAGGCGGGCCTCGCGCCCGGGGCGTCGCCGATCGTCGCGGTCGACCTGCCGCGCGCCGACGCGCTGGCCGCGGCCGGCATCCGGGCCGCGACCCGCAACGGGCGCGCCCGCCTGGCGTTCTGGGTGCACAGCACCGAGGACGATGCGCTCAACGCGGCCCGCGCGATCCGCGCCGGGGTGCCGGCCGGGGTCTGAGGGGCGCGACGCATCGTCCCGGCCCTCACCCGGCACCGCCCTCGCCCTCGAAATGGACGATCGGTGCCCGAAACGAGCCGGAATCGAGCCCCCCGCGTCCATCTCGCGGGTGTTGGTGGGGGTGGCGAGATCAGCCCGCGAGCTGCTGGCCCAGCTCCTTCGACCGGTGCACGGCGGCGTTCATGCCGGCCGAGATCACGCCCTGGAGACCCGCGTTCTCCATGGCGGCGAGCGCGGCGAGCGTGGTGCCGCCCGGCGAGCTCACGCGACGCCGGAGCTCGCCCGGGGTCTCCCCGGACTCCGCGAGCAGGCGGGCCGCGCCGATGAACGTCTGCTGCGCGAGCAGGGTCGCCGTCTCACGCTCGAGGCCCTGCATCACGCCGGCCTCCACGACGGCCTCGACCACCGCGTAGAAGTAGGCCGGCGAGGACCCGGCGGTGGCGCCGACCGCATCGATCAGCTCCTCGTCGACCCGCACGACCACACCGGTGGACCGCAGCATGGTCTCGGCGAGCAGCAGGTGCTGCTCGGTCGCGTGCGCGCCCGCGGAGATCGAGGTCGCGCCGGCGCCGACGAGCGCGGGCGTGTTCGGCATGGCGCGCACCACCGCGGTGCCGGCGGGCAGCCGTGACTCGTAGAACGAGGACGGCAGCGCGGCCGCGACGGTGAACACGAGCGCGCCGGGCGCGACCGCGTCGCCCACGGCGTCGAGCAGGTCGCCCATCTGCTGCGGCTTGACGGCGAGGATCACGAGTCCGGCCCCCGCGAGCGCGGCGCGCGGGTCGGCCTCGGCGGTGATCTGGTACTCGGCGGCGAGAGCGGCGCTGCGCTCCGCGGTGCGGTTGACCACGGTGATCGACTCGCCGGGCCATCCGGCGACGCGCAGCGCGGCGATCATGGTGCCGCCCATCACGCCGCCGCCGATCACGGCGACGCGGGGCAGGTCGGACGGGGACAGGGCTTCGGTGCTCATGCCCTCCAACCTATCGCGGGAGGGATCGCCGGTTCAGGTCGGGGAGGCGCTCACTCGGTGCGGCGGCGGAGCGTCAGGACGCCGAGCAGCAGCGAGCCGACGATGAAGGCGAGCAGGATCCCGACCTCGGGCCAGATGTCGCCGGTGTCGCCCGCGACCAGGTCGTTGATCGCGTCGATCGAGTAGCTCATCGGCAGCGCGTTCGAGATGATCTCGAGAGCCCGCGGCATCGCCTCGCGCGGCATGAAGAGCCCCGCGATGAGCAGCTGCGGCAGGATCACGGCGGGCATCATCTGCACCGCTTGGAACTCGGTGCGCGCGAGCGACGAGGCGGCGAGCCCCAGCGCCGTGCCGAGCAGCGCGTCGAGGACGATCACGAGCACCAGCGCGGGCGTCGATCCCTGGATGTCGAGCTGGAGCGCGTACACGCTGAACAGGACCAGCAGGGTCCCCTGGATCACGGCGACGATGCCGAAGGCCACCGCGTAGCCCATCACCACGTCGCCTCGGCGCAGCGGCGAGGCCATGAGCCGCTCCATGGTCCCGGAGGTGCGCTCGCGCAGGGTCGACACCGACGTGATGATGAACATCAGGATCATGGGGAAGAGGCCCATGATCTTCGCGCCCAGCGGGTCGAACAGAGGCTGGCCGGTGGCGGGATCCGGGGTGTCGCCGAACATCCACCACAGCAGGGTGAGCAGGATGATCGGCACGAACATGAGCAGCCCGATGGTGCGCTTGTCGCGCCGGAACTGCTGGAGGATGCGCCTCGCGGTGGTCGCGGTGAGCCGGGGGTTCATGCCGCGCTCCTTCCCGCGAGCGTGAGGAACGCCCGCTCGGCGTCCTCGGCCCCGGTCTCGGCGAGGATCTCCGCGAGCGTGCCGTCGGCGAGCACGCGGCCGTCGCGGATGAAGACCAGCCGGTCGCACCGGACGGCCTCGTCCATCACGTGGCTCGAGACGACGATGGTGGTGCCGGCCTCCGCGAAGCGCCGGAACAGCGCCCACAGGTCGTTGCGGATCGCGGGGTCGAGGCCCACCGTCGGCTCGTCGAGGATCAGCACCTCGGGGTGCCCGACCAGGGCGGCCGCGAGCGATGCCCGGGTGAGCTGCCCGCCCGAGAGGGTGCCGGCCAGCTGGTCGGTCTGGTCCGCGAGGCCGACCGCGTTGATGGTGTGGGGCACCGTGTCCGCGGCCGCTCCCACCAGCGACGCGAAGTACGCCACGTTCTCGCGTACCGTGAGGTCGAGGTAGATGGAGGGCGCCTGGGTCACGTATCCCACCCGCGCGCGGATCGGGGGCGACCCGGCCTCGTGGCCGAGCACCGTGACCGTGCCTCCGGCGATGATCTGCGCGCCGACGATGGCCCGGATCAGCGTGGACTTCCCGGCGCCCGAGGGGCCGAGGAGCCCCACGACGGCGCCGCGCGGCACGGCGAGGGAGAGGTCGGGGAGGATCTCCTTGCCGCCGCGGACCACGCGGAGGCTGGACACGTCGATGGCGGGAGGTTCCGCCGGTGAATTCTCCATGTGATGAATACTCCTCTCCGTCGAGGACCGTGTCAATCGCTGAGGTCGAGGTCCCCGTCCAGGTAGCGCTGGAAGGTGGGGCCGTAGATCGCCGCGAGCCGCTCGACGGGGGCGTCGGCGAGGCTGGGCACGCGCAGCACGTAGCGGCCCATGGCGAGGCCGGCGATCTGGGTGGCGCACGCCGCGGCCCGATCCTCCGCGTGGTCGGGTCGCACCATCCGCAGCAGCACGTCGCGCATCATGACCTGGGCGAACGCGGCGCCCACATCGTCGACGGCCGCGATGGAGGCGAGGATCGCTCGCAGCCGGGCGCCGATCACCGGGTCGTCCCAGAGCGAGAGCGCGAGGCGGATGAACGCCTCGCCGCGCTGCTCCGCCGGGGTCGCGAGCAGCGCGGTCACCGCCGCATCGTCCGCCCTCAGCGGGCGCATGGCCTCGACGAACAGCTCCGACTTCGACCCGAAGTAGTGCCGGACCAGCGCCGGGTCGACTCCTGCCTGGCGCGCGATCCCCCGGAGCGACGCGGCGCCGTAGCCCTGGGTGGCGAAGGCCTCGGCCGCGGCCGCGAGGATGTCTCCGCGGGTGTCCGCGTCGCCGCCCCGTGGCCCCCGCTGGCGGGGGCGCTCCGCGGCGGTGCTGCCGGTCACAGCCCGAGCGCCTCGACTAGGCCGTCGACGGTCCCCGCGGCTCCGACCGCCTCGAAGTACGCCGACCCGTGGGTCCACATCACCCGCGTGTCCTCCTCGTCGGAGAGCTCGGCGCGCTCGCCCACGACCTGGCCGCCGGCGGTCGCGTCGGTCAGCTCGGCGTCGCTCCCCGCCGCGGCGACCAGGGCCAGGTGCGCATCGTCCTCGGTGTAGAGCTGCCGGGCCTCCACCGTCACCTCCTCGGTGCCGTCGGAGTAGGTCAGGGTGTGCCACTCGGCGACCCTTCCCGGCAGCGCCTCGTCCGACGCCGCAGCGTGGGTGTCGACCGCCGTCAGGGCCCACGTGCCGGCCACCAGCGGCATCGCGGCGAGGAACGGCGTCGGCTCCTCGAGCTCGATGGGCTCCACGACGGCGCCCGCCGGGGCGCTCATCACCCGTTGCGCCGGGATGTCGATGGCTGCCGGGTGCAGGGCGGGCCAGAGGATCGCGAGGGTGATCGCCGCGATGGTGAGGAGGCCGATGAGCACCAGGGGCCAGGCGCGCCCGGGCCGGCGCTCCGCGAGGTCGACGGCGGGCGGAGGCGCGGGGGTGTCGGGCGGGGAGCCGGGGCCCTCCGTACCGTCCTCGGACGCGGCGACGCGGGGCCGGTACAGCGGTGTGTCCGCATCCAGGTGGTGTCGGCGGAGGTCCGCGGCCGACGCGATCGCGGGCTCGGGCGTCGACACGCGAGGCTCGTCCCCGGGCGCCGCGGCCGCTCCGGCGAACGTCGGCACCCACCGCGGCTCGGAGTCGCCCAGGTCGGCCGGCGCGGCGCCGTTCGCGTCGACCCGGGGGATCCCGCCCAGGGGGGTCGGCGCTCCGGAGGCAGAGAGGGACGCGTTGGCCGCGGCCGCGCGTCCCAGCAGCTGGATCGAGGTCAGGGGGCCGTCGGCCACCGCGGGCGCGTCCTGGGGCATGGTCTCGAAGGGGCCGCGCGGCTCCGGCGCGACCTCGTCGGGCGAAGGAGACGCCACCGGCGACACGATCACCGACTCGTCGACCTCGACATCGACGGGCTCGGGGGACGGTGCGCTCCGGCGGGGCGACAGCGGCGTCACGGGCTTGGATGGCGCGACCTGGTCGCGCTCCGGCACGTCCGTCGCGTCCCCTGCGCGCGCGTCGGGACCCTCGGGGTGCTCGGTCATGGGGCCAGCGTAGAGGCGCAGTCCGACCGCGCGGCGGCGCCGCACCGCGTGTCACACCGCACGGGTAGCGTGTGCCGCATGGCGACCTCGACCAGGAAGAGCACCCCCGGCTACCGGTGCACCGAGTGCGGCTGGACCGCTGTGAAGTGGGTGGGCCGGTGCGGCGAGTGCCAGGCGTGGGGCACCGTGGTCGAGGCGGGCGCCGCCCCGGCGGGCCCGGCCACCAAGGCCACCGCGGTGACGACGCCCGCGACCCCCCTGCCGCGGGTCGACGCGGCCGCGGCGCGCCGCACTCCGACCGGCGTCGGCGAGCTCGACCGGGTGCTCGGCGGTGGCTTCGTCCCGGGCGCGGTGGTGCTGCTCGCCGGCGAGCCGGGAGTCGGCAAGTCGACCCTGCTGCTGGACGTCGCCGCGCGTGCGGCGCGCGACGGCGGCACGGTGCTCTACGTGTCGGGCGAGGAGAGCGCCGGCCAGATCCGGCTGCGCGCCGAGCGCATCGGGGCCCTGGAGGACCAGGTCCTCCTCGCGGCCGAGACGGACCTGGGCGCCGTGCTCGCCCACCTCGACCAGGCGGCGCCATCGCTCGTGATGATCGACTCGATCCAGACCATCGCCTCCGCGCAGATCGACGGCACCCCCGGCGGCGTCGGGCAGGTGCGCGAGGTCTCGTCCGCGCTCATCCAGGCCGCGAAGACCCGTGGCCTCCCCATGGTGCTCGTGGGGCACGTGACCAAGGACGGGTCGGTCGCCGGCCCGCGCATCGTCGAGCACCTGGTCGACGTGGTCTGCCAGTTCGAGGGCGACCAGCACAGCCCGCTGCGACTCCTGCGGGCGCTCAAGAACCGCTTCGGCTCGGTCGACGAGGTGGGCTGCTTCCAGCTGGTCGACTCCGGCATCGAGTCCGTCGCGGACCCGAGCGGGCTGTTCCTGTCGCACGAGTCGGAGCCGGTGCCCGGCACCTGCCCGACCATCACGCTCGACGGCAAGCGGCCGCTGCCGGCGGAGATCCAGGCGCTGGTGGCTCCGAGCGCGCTGTCGAACCCGCGCCGGGCCACCTCGGGGGTCGACTCGTCGCGCGTCGCCATGCTCCTGGCGGTGCTGCACCGGCGCGTGGGCGTCGCTCTCGCGGCCGACGACGTCTACGTCTCGACCGTGGGAGGCGCCCGGGTCATCGAGCCGGCGGCGGACGTGGCGCTGGCGCTCGCCCTCGCCTCGGCTCGCGCCGACCGTCCCGTGCGGGCCGGCTGGGCCGCCGTGGGGGAGGTGGCGCTCTCCGGTGCGGTGCGTCCGGTCGCGGCCACGGCGCAGCGCGTCGCCGAGGCTGCCAGGCTCGGCTTCACCGACGTGGTGGTGCCGGCCAAGGTCGACGCCGGGCGTCTCGCGGCGGGGATCCGGCTCCACCCGGTGGGCTCCGTCGCCGAGGCGGTCGCGCTCGCGATCCCCGGGGAGTGAGACCCGCCGCGCGGGGCAGGGGCGCCGCTACCCGATCTGGAACTGGAGCCGCTCGGCGGTGATCCCCTGCACGGTCAGCTCGGCGTAGTAGTAGCCGGGCTGCGGCACGTCGTTCGAGCTGCCGCAGCCCTCGAAGGACCACTCGCGGGGCCAGGCCACCGACGTCGTCTCCTCGGCGCCCGGCTGCAGCAGCCAGCTCGTGTCCAGGATCGCGGCGGTCGCGTCGCAGTCGGTCGACATCCACACGCGGGTGTCGCCGGACGTGATCAGCAGGGACGTGTCGACCGTGCCGTCGAGCAGGCACTCGACGGTGCCGATCTGGGTCAGCGTCACGGGGAACGTGACGGCATCGGCGGACACGTCGGGCGTCCCGAGCGCCACCGCGACGTCGGTGGCGGTGCAGTCGGCGATCGCGGCGGGCTCGGCGCTCGTGCTGGTGGTCACGGTCGGGGACGGGGAGGCGCTCGGCGCGGCGGTCGCCGTCGGGGACGGGGTGGCGCTCGGCGCGGCGGTGTCGGCGCCGCTCGAGGTGATCGCGCGGATCGCGAGCCAGGTCACGGCGACGATGACGATCAGCGCGAACGCGACGACGATCCGTCGGCGCCGGTACACCTCCGGCGGCAGCCGCCGCGGCGCCTGGGGCACCTGATCCATCACTCACCTCCGGACTCTGCGTCTACCGTAACCGCGCCCGGGACCGGGAGAATGGCGGCATGCCGCACGAATCCGAGTCCGCCGCCGCGCGCGATGCGCGCATGGTCGCCGCGGTCCTTGAATGGTTCGCCCAGGCCGGCCGCGACCTGCCGTGGCGCGGGGGCTCGGCGACCCCATGGGGGGTGCTCGTCAGCGAGATCATGCTGCAGCAGACCCCCGTGGTCCGAGTCGAGCCGGTGTGGCGCGAGTGGATGGCCCGCTGGCCCGCCCCCGTGGACCTCGCCGCAGCCGAGCAGGCCGACGCGGTCCGAGCCTGGGGGCGGCTCGGCTACCCGCGGCGGGCCAAGCGGCTGTGGGAGTGCGCCGGCGCTCTCGTCGATCGGCACGGCGGCGTGGTGCCCCGCACCTACGAGGAGCTCGTGGCGCTGCCCGGGATCGGCGACTACACCGCCGCCGCCGTGGTGGCCTTCGCGCACGGCGGGCGGTCGGTGGTGCTCGACACCAACGTCAGGCGGGTGATCGGCCGCGCGTGGCACGGGCGCGCCCTGCCGGCCGCGCATCAGACGGTGGGCGAGCGGGCGCATGCGGCGTCGCTGGTGCCACGGGACGATGCGGGGGCGGCCGAGTGGGCCGTCGCCTCGATGGAGCTGGGCGCGCTGGTGTGCACCGCCCGGGTGGCGCGGTGCGACGAGTGCCCGCTGGCCCGGGAGTGCGCGTGGCTAGCACAGGGGCGGCCCGGGCTGGACCTGGCTCCGCGCCGGACGCAGCCATGGCACGGCACGGACCGCCAGGTCCGCGGCCGGGTGATGGCGCTGCTGCGCGCCGCATCGTCCCCCGTCAACGTCACGGGCCACGCGACCCTCGAGGACGTCGAGCCCGGCCAGCTCGACCGCTGCCTCGAGGGCCTGCTCGCGGACGGGCTCATCCGGCTCGACGACGCCGACCGCGGCACCTACACGCTGTGACCGGCCCCGCGCATCGTCGCTAGGCGTAGTACGTGCCGTGCACCGCGTGCGGCTCGATGGCGGCGATCTCCGCCTCCGTGAGCTCGGGGAAGTCGAGGGCCGCCACGTTCGCCTTCAGCTGCGCGACCGAGGAGGCGCCCACCAGGGCCGAGGTGACACGGCCGCCGCGCAGCACCCACTGCAACGCGAGCTGGGCGAGCGACTGGCCGCGACCGGCTGCGATCTCGTTGAGCGCGGAGGTCCGCGCGAGGTAGGTCTCGGTGACCTGCTCCTCGTGCAGGAACTGCGAGTGGGTGATCCGCGAGCCCGCGGGGATGCCCGTCAGGTAGCGGTCCGTGAGCATGCCCTGCGCGAGGGGGGAGAACACGATCGAGCCGGCGCCCACCTGATCGAGCGCGTCGAGCAGGCCGTCCTCGGGGGTGCGCTCGTACATCGAGTACTTGAACTGGTGGATGAGCAGCGGGGTGCCGAGCTCGGCCAGGATCCGGGCGGCCTCCTCGGTCTCCGCCGGGCCGTAGTTCGAGATGCCCGCGTACAGCGCCTTGCCCGAGCGCACGGCCTGGTCGAGCGCCATCATCGACTCCTCGATGGGCGTGTCGGGGTCCGGGCGGTGGTGGTAGAAGACGTCGACGTAGTCGAGGCCCATCCGCGACAGGGACGCGTCGAGGCTGCTCAGGAGGTACTTGCGCGAACCCCACTCGCCGTAGGGCCCCGGGTGCATGTAGTAGCCGGCCTTGGTGGAGACGATGATCTCGTCGCGGTACGGAGCGAGGTCGCGCGCGAAGATCCCGCCGAAGTTGGTCTCCGCGCTCCCCGGCGGAGGCCCGTAGTTGTTCGCCAGGTCGAAGTGCGTGATCCCCATGTCGAAGGCCGCGAGGATGATCCCCCGCTGGCGGTCGAGCGGATGGTGCCCGCCGAAGTTCTGCCACAGGCCCAGGCTGATGCGCGGGAGGCGGAGCCCCCACCGCCCGCAGCGGGGGTAGTCCATGGAGTCGTAGCGGGCGGCTTCGGCAGCGTACGGATCGTTGGTCATGCCTGCCAGACTACGGGTCCACGCCCCGCAGCAGGGCGTCCGTGGCCTGCTCGAGATACCGCCAGCCCGACTCGTCCTCGACCGCCGGGGCCTCGCCCGGGACGTAGACGTCGAGCAGCGCGGCCTTGCCCTGCCCCTCCGTGACCACCAGGAGCATCCCGTGGTACGGATCGCCGCCGTAGACCTGCGCATAGCGGGCGGACACCGCGGTCGCGCCGCGCCACTCCTCGACCTCGCGCGCCGCCACGTCGTCCAGCACCGTGATGCCGTCGCCGGTGAACTCCTCGTCGACCACGGCATGGAACACGTCGACCGCGTCCTGCGAGCTCGCGGGCACCTCGTACGCCACCACCGTGAGGTCCTCGAAGTAGTCGGACGCGGCGCGCGCGAACGGGTAGCCGTCGCGGCTGGTCGCCTCGTTCACGATCGTCATCGACGGCAGGAAGGACACGGAGAAGTCGTCGAAGTCCGCCTCCGCGACCCGGTCCTCCATCGCGATGTACGCGTCGCAGAAGTCTTCGCTGCCCGTCTCGTAGCCGATCCACAGCGCCTGCGTCCGGGCGAAGGGGTCGCCGTGGGCGCCGGCGTCGAACCAGCCGGTCTCGTCGAGGTAGGACAGGTCGACGAGCGAGCTCAGCATCGCGTCCACATCCTCGGGGGACACGCTGACCGTGTAGCCGCCGTCCTCCACGGCGCCGACGAAGATCCCGGCCCTGCAGTCGGCCTGCAGCTCCTCGCCCACGTCGATGCGCGCCTCGAGCCCCTCCAGCAGGGAGACGTGGTGCGCCCACTCGTGCGCGGCGACCAGCATCGCCGGGCCCGGGGAGTCCTGCGAGTCGGACAGCCCCTCGAGCAGGTCGAGGTTGAGCGCGATCGACCGGTCCGCGCCGCAGTAGAACGAGTTGTCGATGTACAGCTCCGGCGGGATCTCGCAGGCGTTCGCCGCCAGCGGGAGGTCGGCCTCGCGGTAGAGGTCGACCGTGGGGGACGTGTAGTCCGGCACCCGCGCGGTCCAGAAGGTGTCCAGCGCGTCGACGGTGTCGCGGGTGACGGCCTCGGTGCCCGGCGCGTCGTCGTCCGCGGGGCCGCCGGAGCACGCCGCCAGCAGCAGGGCCGCGGCGGCGGGGAGGGTCCAGGCCGTCACACGCACGCAGATCAGGGTACGTCCGATTTGTAGGAGTTCGGGCCGATGTGACGGGTGCCACGTCCTCCACCCCCGTCCGACCGGCGCCCGCCGCCCGCCCCCGCATCGTCCGACCGCCCGCGGCCCACCCCCGCCGGGACGCTCAGTACTGCGGCGCCGGCCCCGTGGCGCCGCCCGGGACGCTCATGACCGGAGCCCACCCCCGCATCGTCCCGCCGCCCGCCCGGCACGACGAAGGCCCGGCCCACCCTCGCGGGTGAGCCGGGCCTCGTCTGCGTTCCAAGCCTGGGAGGGGCGGAGCGCTAGTCCTTCTTGGTGGTGACCTCGGGGTCCGTGGTGAGCGGCTCGCCGGTCACGTCGTCGCGGTCGACGCCCTCGAACGTGAACTCGCCGAGGATGCCCTCGCCCTGCGCGTCGACGCGGACGATCTGCCCCGAGGTGACCTCGCCGAACAGGATCTTCTCCGACAGCGGGTCCTCGATCTCGCGCTGCAGCGCGCGGCGCAGCGGACGGGCGCCCAGGACCGGGTCGTAGCCCTTCTCCGCGAGCAGCGCCTTGGCCGCCGTGGTGAACTCGATGCCCATGTCCTTGTCCTTCATGCGCTCGTCGAGGCGGGCGACCATGAGGTCCACGATCTGGATGATCTCGTTCTGGGTGAGCTGCGGGAACACCACCACGTTGTCGACGCGGTTGAGGAACTCCGGCTTGAAGTGCTCCTTCAGCTTGCCGTTCACCAGCTTGACCATGTCCTCGTAGGTGTGGCCGCCCTCGGTCAGCGCCGTGAAGCCGGTCGCCTGACGGCGGGAGATGGCGTCCGCACCCAGGTTGGTGGTCATGATGATGATGGTGTTCTTGAAGTTGACCTCGCGGCCCTGAGCATCGGTCAGCTTGCCGTCCTCCAGGATCTGGAGCAGCGAGTTGAAGATGTCCGGGTGGGCCTTCTCGACCTCGTCGAACAGCACCACGGAGAACGGCTTGCGACGCACCTTCTCGGTGAGCTGGCCGCCCTCCTCGAAGCCGACGTAGCCGGGGGGCGCACCGAACAGGCGGGCCACCGTGTGCTTCTCGCCGTACTCCGACATGTCGAGCGAGATCAGCGACTCCTCGTCGCCGAACAGGAACTCGGCGAGCGCCTTGGCGAGCTCGGTCTTTCCGACACCGGTCGGGCCGGCGAAGATGAACGAGCCACCGGGACGCTTCGGGTCCTTGAGGCCGGCACGGGTGCGGCGGATCGACTGGGCGAGGACCTTGATGGCCTGCTCCTGACCGATCACGCGCTTGTGCAGCTCCTTCTCCATGGTGAGGAGGCGGTTGGACTCGTCGGAGGACACGCGGGTCACCGGCACGCCGGTGGACATCGACAGCACCTCGGCGATCAGGTCCTCGTCCACGACCGCGGCCACGTCGAGGTCGCCCGACTTCCAGGCCTCCTCCTTGCGGGCGCGCTCCTCGGAGAGGCGGCGCTCCACGTCGCGGAGGTTGGCGGCCTTCTCGAAGTCCTGCTCGTCGATCGCGGACTCCTTGTCGCGACGCACGTTCGCGATCTTGTCGTCCAGCTCCTTGAGCTCCGGCGGGGAGGTCATGCGGCGGATGCGCAGGCGCGCGCCCGCCTCGTCGATCAGGTCGATCGCCTTGTCCGGCAGGAAGCGGTCGGAGATGTAGCGGTCTGCCATGGTGGCGGCAGCCACGATCGCGTCGTCGGTGATGGTGACGCGGTGGAACGCCTCGTAGCGGTCGCGCAGGCCCTTGAGGATCTCGATCGCGTGCGACAGCTCCGGCTCCGGCACCTGGATGGGCTGGAAGCGGCGCTCGAGCGCGGGGTCCTTCTCGACGTGCTTGCGGTACTCGTCGAGCGTGGTCGCGCCGATGGTCTGCAGCTCGCCGCGGGCCAGCATGGGCTTGAGGATCGACGCGGCGTCGATCGCGCCCTCGGCGGCACCCGCACCCACCAGGGTGTGGATCTCGTCGATGAACAGGATGATGTCGCCGCGGGTGCGGATCTCCTTGAGCACCTTCTTGAGGCGCTCCTCGAAGTCACCGCGGTAGCGGGAGCCCGCGACCAGGGAGCCGAGGTCCAGCGTGTAGAGGTGCTTGTCCTTGAGGGTCTCGGGCACGTCGCCGCGCACGATCGCCTGGGCGAGGCCCTCGACCACGGCGGTCTTGCCGACGCCGGGCTCGCCGATCAGCACCGGGTTGTTCTTGGTGCGGCGGCTGAGGACCTGCATGACGCGCTCCATGATGAGCTCGCGGCCGACCACCGGGTCGAGCTTGCCCTCGCGCGCCGCCTGCGTGAAGTTGCGGCCGAACTGGTCGAGGACCGTCGAGCCCGCGGGCTGGCCCTCCTGCGGGCCGGCGCCGGTGGCGACCGGCTCCTTGCCCTCGTAGCCGCTCAGCAGCTGGATGACCTGCTGGCGCACGCCGCCCAGGTCCGCGCCGAGCTTGCCGAGCACCTGCGCTGCCACGCCCTCGCCCTCGCGGATGAGGCCCAGCAGGATGTGCTCGGTGCCGATGTAGTTGTGGCCCAGCTGCAGCGCCTCGCGCAGGGACAGCTCGAGGACCTTCTTGGCGCGCGGCGTGAAGGGGATGTGGCCCGACGGGGCGTGCGAGCCCTCGCCGATGATCTCCTGCACCTGCTCGCGGACGCCGTTGAGAGAGATGTCCATGGCCTCGAGCGCCTTCGCGGCGACGCCCTCGCCCTCGCGGACAAGTCCCAGGAGGATGTGCTCCGTCCCGATGTAGTTGTGGTTGAGCATGCGCGCCTCTTCCTGCGCGAGCACCACCACTCGACGGGCCCGATCGGTGAACCGTTCGAACATGTCACCCTCCCTTGAATCGTCCGGCCGGGGCCGGGGGTCGCGGCGACAGCTCCGCCGCGGTGTCTCCAGGCTAACCACGGGCATGGGGCCGGTCTGCCCGATTTCGCCAGGGGCGTGACGATGGTTACCGCGGCGAAACATCGTGCGATCGGTACTGGTCGTCCCGTGGGGGGACGATGCGCGGCCCCAGCAGTGCTGAGTGTCCCGGTAGGAGGGGGAGGGGCGGCGTCAGGCCTCGAGGAGGATGGTCACCGGGCCGTCGTTCACCAGCTCGACCTTCATGTCCGCGCCGAAGATCCCCGTGCCGACGGTGAGCCCGTTCTCACGCAGCTTCTCGACCACCTGCGCGACCAGCGGTTCGGCGACCGGGCCCGGCGCCGCCTGGTTCCAGGTGGGGCGGCGGCCCTTGCGGGAGTCGGCGTAGAGCGTGAACTGCGACACCACGATGATCGGGGCGTCGACATCCGCCGCGCTCCGCTCGTCGTCGAGGATCCGCAGGTCCGCGATCTTGCGGGCGATGGTCGCCACCTGGTCGGGTCCGTCGCCGTGCGTGACGCCGACCAGCGCGAGGATCCCCTGCCGGTCGAACGATGCGGTGACGGTTCCGTCGACCGTGACCGACGCGCGCGAGGCGCGCTGGAGGACCGCCTTCACCCGGCGCTCACCAGCCGCCGGTGGAGCGGCCGCGCGAGCCGCCCGAGCCGCCGGTGGCCGGGCCGAGCTTGGGCTTCACGCCCACGAGGTAGACGATGATGGCGACCGAGGCCGCGAGGCCGCCGATCCAGAACACGCCGCCGCCGCTGGCGCCGAAGATGTTGAGGATCGGGAGCGCGGGCAGGGAGATGAATGCGATCGCGGTGGCGACCGCGAGGATCGCGACCCAGACCATCTTCGAGAGCTTGCCCGCGGAGGAGAAGGACCCGTCGGAGTGGCGGATCGCGTCGATCAGCGCCCAGATGCCGCCCGCGAGGACCGCGGCGGACAGCGCCCAGTTGATCAGTTCCTGAAGGAAGCCCAGCATGGGCACCTACGCTAGCGCAGGCGGCAGCACCCGGAGCCCCTCCGCGCGGCCCGCGGTCGCAAGCCGGCGGTCCCAGGCGACGAACAGCGGCCTCGCCTCCGCCAGCAGCAGCGCGCTCACGAGATGGATGGCGTCACCGGCGCGCAGCGGCCTGCGGTCGACCAGCTCGGCGGCGCGGTCGGTCACCGCCCCGACCACCTCGACCTTCGCGAGCCCGGGCCACAGCTCGGCCCAGCGGTCACGTGCCTGGGCTGCGGGAGCGGCGTCGATCCGGCCGATCCGCTCGGCGGACGCGAGCACGGAGCGGACCTCCGCATCGGCGATCCGCGAGGTGACCAGGGCGTCGGCGCCCTTCCACACGGCGACCGCGAGGTCGGAGCCGGTCTCGAGGACGCAGAGCTTCAGCAGGGCCGAGGTGTCGAGGTAGACCAGTGACATCGCTACCTGCGCAGGCGTCCGAGCAGGCTGGACAGCGCGTCCTTGGCGGCCTCCGCCTGCGGCAGGCGGGGCACCGCGCGCTCGTCGGCGGGGACCGCGATCACACCGTCGGCGGCGAGGCGCTCCATGAGCGGCGCCGAGTCGACGCCGCCGAGCCGGGCCACGGCGATCCCGTCCTCGGTGATGACCACGTCCTCGCCCCCACGCGCCGCTGCGAGGGCCTCCTCGATGCGCGAGCCGAGCTCGCCTGCGGGAATCTCCACGCCCTCACCGTAACGCCGGCGCGCTCGGATTGCCGGGAGCGCGCCGCGCGCATCGTCCCGGGCTGGCCGCTCGCGCTCCCCACCCCGATGGACTCTCGGTGCTCGGAACCGGCTGTTCCTGTGCACCCAGCGTCCATTTCGCGGATGTGGGGTGGGCGAGGGGCTGTGTGGAGTGGGCGAGGGGCGGCGTGGAGCTCGCGCGTGGGGTGGGCGCGGCGCGCCACTGCGGGAGCGCCGACCGGGAGCCGGTCCCGAGGGACGATGCGCGCGCCGGCAGGGTCCCTCAGTCGGGCAGGTCGCCGCCGTCCGCCGCGCAGCCCTTGCCCATCAGCAGCCCCTTCATGGTGGGCCCCACCTTCGGGGGCCGGTCGGCGGAGAAGCCGTCCGCGTTCACGATCAGCTCCTGCGCCGCGGCGACCCGGCCGCCGTCGGTCGGCACGGTGAGCGTCATCGACGGGTCGACCGAGCGCTTGAGCACGGCGAGCGCGATGGGACCCAGCTCGTGGTGGCGGGCGGCTGAGGTCACGTGGCCGACCACCGCACCGTCCCTCCCGAGCACGTCCGCGCCGGCCGCGGGGATCTCGTGCGAGGAGCCGTCGAGGTGGAGCAGCGTGAGGCGCCGGGGAGGCCGGCCCACGTTGTGGACCTTCGCGACCGTCTCCTGCCCGCGGTAGCAGCCCTTGTGGAGGTGGACCGCGGTGCGGAGCCAGTCGAGCTCGTGCGGCAGGGTGGTGGCGTCGATCTCGGCGGCGGCGCGGGGACGATGCGCGGCGATCCTGATCGCCTCGGTCGCCCAGGTGCCCGCGAGCGTCCAGCCGGCGTCGAGCCGTGCCTGGATCTCATCTGCGAGCGAGTCCCGGGGCACGAGCACCAGCCGCCAGGCCCGCGTGGCACCGGGGTGATCTGCGGGAGAGGCGGCATAGGTGGTGCCGCCCGCGGCGATGTGAGGCCACGGGTCCACCCAGGTGACGGGCTCGCCGTCGGCGGCGGGGCGCGACACGGCCTCGCCGATCGCCGCCCAGGCCCTCGTCGCATCGTCCACCTCGACGCGCAGCATGAAGCGCATGCGGTCGAGGAACGTGGCGAGCGCGGGTGCGGACTCGGTGAGCAGCCAGGCGGTGGTGCCGTCGTCGATCAGACCGGCGACGTGCTCGATGCGGCCCTGCGGCGACAGGATCATGATCTCGGTGGAGACGCCGGGCGCGAGCGCCGCGACCTCCTGCGTGCACAGCGAGTTGAGCCAGCTCAGGCGGTCCGGGCCGGTCACCGTCACGACTCCGAGGTGCGACTGGTCGACCACCGCGCGGCCTGCCTCGAGCGCGCGCTGCTCGGCCGTCGGGTCGCCGTAGTGCCAGGCGACGCCGGCGTCGGGTCCCTCCGCGGGGACCGCGCCGTGCCGCGCGAGGGTCGGTGAGATGCTCATGTGCGGTGAACGCGCGGGGACGCTCTCAGGATTCCTCGGGCGCGTCGGGGACCTCGGGACCCTCGACGCGCGACAGCCGCGCGCTCGCGTAGGACTGCAGCTCCTGGCCGAACGCCGCGAGGTCCCATGCCCACATGAGCTCGCCGCCGACGTTGCCGTACATGCGGGTCGCGCCGCGGACGTCGGGGCCGGACTCGGTGGCCGCCGCGAACCGCGTGGCGAGGTCGATGCGGCCGTTGCCCACCGCCCCGAAGTACGCGGTGAGCAGGCCGGACGCGTCGGCGAGCACCACCTCGAGCGGGTGCTGGAAGTCCTGAAGGGTGACGCCCTCAGGCGCGGACGGCGCGACGCGCCAGTAGCCGGACTCCTGGGACCAGACCTGGCCGTCCTCGCCGTCGGGTCCCATCAGCGTGATGGTCGACGAGTAGATGAGGTACGGCCCGCCGTCGTGATCGAACACGACCCGCTGGCGGAAGTCGGCGGCGTCGATCCCGGGGTAGTCGACCACGCCGTGGCCCTCCCAGGTCCCGACCACCCACGCGAGCGGGTAGACCTCGGGGGCGAGGTCGCTGGGGATGACGAACGTCACCGGGCGGGACCCTTCACCAGGCGGTAGACCACGATCCCGGCGATCCAGGCGGTGGCGCCGAAGCCCGCGACGGCGAGGGCGGTGAACGTCATCTCAAGAGCGGTCATAGGGGTGAGTCTAGTCGTGGATCCGGGACCTTCGGCAGGGGTCAGTAGACCAGCGCGGTCGCGTCGGGCGCGGTCGCCTCGGCGACGAAGGCCGCGGCGCCGGCGATGCGCGCGCCCTCGATGAGGTCCGCCTCGGTGATCCCGCGCCGCTGCGCGCACTGCGTGCAGACCGTGAGCGTCCCGCCGGCGGCGAGGATCGCCTCGCGCAGCGCGGACAGTGGCGGCGAGTACGCCAGCTCCACGTCCTCCGACCCGAGCACGCCGTGGACGCTCGCCTCACCGGTGAGCCACACGCTGACGGTCCGGCCGCTGGCGGCCGCGGTCGCGGCGACGGTGAACGCCTGCATCAACGCCTCCGGCCGCTCCGCGCCCCAGGTGCACTTGACCACCAGCGCGGGCATGTCAGGCCGCCCGGGTGGTGAGGCGCTTGACCAGCAGGTAGATCTCGCAGCCCAGGCAGAGGTTGAACACGCCGTTGAGGAACGAGGCGAAGGTCACGAAGCCGGTGAAGACGTAGAAGCCGAGGTCCAGGCCGAGCAGGCCGCACGCGACGGCGAGGATCGAGAAGGTGAGGCCCATCTGCTGCGCGAAGCGCGGCGGCCGGAACGACTCGGTCTCCGTGGGCGGCGCGAGGCGGGGACGCACGAACGTCTTGAACACCCACGACTGCACGGTCGCCTGCGGACCCACGATCGCGCCGGGGATGAACAGCACGAGCAGCACCGCCATGATCGCGATGCCCCCGGTGTTGGCGCCCACGAGCAGGGCGGCGACGGAGAACGCGAGCTGGAAGAACGCGCCGAAGCGAGGGCCGCGCGGGTCGAGCTGGAGGTCGTTCATGGGGGGCTCCTGGGGTGGGGACGATGCGGGGGTTCAGATGGAGTAGTCGGTGCCGGTGCGCGGCACGGCTGCGAGGGCCTCGCGCGCCTGGTGCTCGGTGGGGGCTCCCGAGATGCGCGACACGACCACGCCGTCGCCGTCGAGCAGCAGGATGGTGGGGGTGCGCATGATCTCGAGCTCGCGGGCCAGGTCGAGCCGCTCCGACGCGTCGATCTCGATGTGGACCACGCGGGGGTCCTCGGCGGCGAGGCGTCCCAGCAGCGACGCGGTGGGCGGGCACTTCGCGCACATGGGCGTCGAGAACTGCACGAACGTCGCGTGGTAGCCGCGCTTCGCGCCGAGCGTCGCGGAGGACAGCGAGCCCGCTCGCTCGACCTCGTGCGCGACTCCCTGGCGCCGCTGCCACCAGAGCGCGGCGAGGGACGCGACCACCAGGATCGCGACGACGATGAGGACACGGACGAGCATGGACTTCCTTCGAGGGCTTCAGCCGATGAGCAGACGGCCGGCGATGTAGACGAGCGCGCCCGCCGCCAGAACGGGCGAGAGTGCCGATGCTATTCCCGGCATCCAGTCGCGTGGTCGCGGCTCCCGCCGGTACAGCTCCTGCAGCAGCGTGACGATCACCGCGCAGAGGAAGCCCACGAAGCCGCCGGCGTACCAGACCAGGTCCGGGAACAGGTAGCCCGTGCCCAGCCCGAAGCCGGTGCCGGCGACCAGCGCGATGATGGTGTTGAGGTGCGGGTTCGGCGTCGAGACCGCCGCCACGGACGAGGCCGCCAGCGCGACGGCGCCCGCGACCACCAGGTCCTCGGAGCCGTGCGTGCGGGCGGCCGCGAGCCACGCCGCACCTGAGGTCACGACGATGGCCCCCGCCGCGACGGCGGCGACCGAGGTGACGGTCCGTCCCCGTGCGCTCGCGAAGAACACCTCGGAGACGAGCGCGGCGATGACCATGAGGGCGACCGCCGCGACCACGTGGCGCAGGTGGGGCGCGGTCCTGCCCAGTGCGATCGCCGCGAGCGCCAGCGCGCCGCCCACGGTCAGGATCACCGTGGCGTGGCGCTTGCGGGACGCGCGCAGCAGCGCGGGCCATCCCAGGGCTGTGAGCGTGATCAGTGCGAGCACCGCGACCGCGAGATACCTGGTCCCCAGGTATCCGGCGACGCCGACGAGGGCGGCGGCGGCGGCCGTGATGGTCGCCCTCGTCGTCGGAATCATGGGCGTTAGTCTCTCAGACCCCGCGGCGGTACAGTGAAGCCCAATCGGAGGTGGCGATGGCAGACCTGCTCGTGCTCACGCCGTCGGCAGACGGCGCGGCCGATGTCCTGCCTGCCCTCGCATTGCTGTCGCATCGCACCCGCGTGGTCGCGCCCGAGCCGTCGGCGATGCTCGACGCGATGGACGCCGACATCCTGGTGGTCGACGCGCGCGCCGACCTGGTCGAGGCCCGCAACAACTGCAACCTCATCCAGGTGACCGGCGTCGCGGTCCCGATCCTCCTGGTGCTCCGCGAGGGCGGCATGTCGATCGTGAACGCCGACTGGGGCGCCGCGGACGTGGTGCTCGCCGAGGCGTCCCCCGCCGAGGTGGAGGCGCGGGTGCGGCTGCTGATGGGACGCGCGAGCGCCGCCGACCCCCTCGAGCGGGCGGCCGAGTACTCCTCGGGCGACCTCACGGTCGACGTCGGCGGCTACACGGCCCGCCTCAAGGGCGTCCCGCTGGACCTCACGTACAAGGAGTTCGAGCTGCTCAAGTACCTGATGCAGCACCCGGGCCGCGTGTACACGCGCGACCAGCTCCTGCAGGAGGTGTGGGGCTTCGACTACTACGGCGGCACCCGCACCGTCGACGTCCATGTACGCCGGCTGCGCGCCAAGCTGGGCGCCGAGCATGAGCACCTGATCGGCACCGTGCGCAACGTCGGCTACCGCTTCGATCCCCCGCAGCCCGCGCGCACCGCGGCCCAGGGAGCAGCCACCGTCTGACGGGTAGACTCCTGCTGCACCCTCCCCGACGAGATCTTCGGAGCAGCATGCCCACTCGCGCGACGCGCCTCTTCTCCCGCCTGACACCGTCGACGGAGCGCACGCTCGCCGACGTCCTGCGGACCGAACGCGCCGGCGGCATCCTGCTCCTGATCGGCACGGTCGCGGCGCTGGTGCTCGCGAACAGCCCGCTGCACGAGCTCTACGAGTCGGTGCGCGACTTCGTGATCGGGCCGCACGCCCTCCACCTCGACCTGAGCGTCGAGGCGTGGGCGAAGGACGGGCTGCTCGCCATCTTCTTCTTCGTGGTGGGCCTCGAGCTCAAGCGCGAGATCGTGGTCGGCGAGCTCCGCCGCCCGTCGACCGCGATCGTCCCGATCGTCGCCGCGATCGGCGGCATGGCGGTCCCCGCGCTGCTGTACGTCGCCCTCAACCTGGCCGAGGGCGGGTCCCTCAAGGGCTGGGCGGTGCCGACCGCCACGGACATCGCCTTCGCCATCGCCGTGCTCGCAGTGGTCGGCAAGTGGCTCCCCAACGCGCTCCGCGCGTTCCTGCTGACGCTCGCCGTGGTGGAC
The DNA here is from genome assembly GCF_030418375.1 of Demequina lignilytica. Classification (NCBI taxonomy): domain Bacteria; kingdom Bacillati; phylum Actinomycetota; class Actinomycetes; order Micrococcales; family Demequinaceae; genus Demequina; species Demequina lignilytica. Next base: position 7,131 of record NZ_JAUHPZ010000004.1, on the reverse strand, counting down.
GACCTGCTCGCGATCATCATCATCGCCGTGTTCTTCAGCAGCGACCTCAACTTCCTGTGGCTGGCGGTGTCCGCGGTGCTGATCGTCGGATTCGGCCTGGTGATCCGCAAGGGCTGGACCTCGCCGTTCCTGCTGGTGCCGATCGCGTTCGCCGCGTGGGCCTTCATGCACGCCTCCGGGGTCCACGCGACCATCGCGGGCGTCGCGCTCGGCATGATGGTGCCGGCGGTCGCCCGCAAGGGCGAGAAGCACTCGCTCGCCGAGCACTGGGAGCACCTGTGGCGCCCCGTGTCGGCCGGCTTCGCGGTCCCCGTGTTCGCCCTGTTCGCCGCCGGCGTCGCCATCAGCGCGGACGCCATCTCCGAGGTGATCGCGAGCCCGGTCGCGCACGGTGTCGTGGTCGGCCTGGTGATCGGCAAGCCGCTCGGGATCGTGCTCGCCACCTTCCTGGTCGCGACCTTCACCAACGCCCAGCTCGATCGGGGCCTCTCGTGGTGGGACGTCACGGGGATGGGGTTCCTTGCGGGCATCGGCTTCACCGTCTCCCTCCTGATCGGAGACCTCGCGTTCGGCGGGGAGAACGCCGACGTGGTCAAGCTCTCCGTGCTGACCGCGTCCGTGCTCGCGGCCGCGCTCGGCGCGGGGCTCCTGGGCTTCCGCGACCGCTTCTACCGACGGCTGTACGAGCGGCGCTCCACGCCGGTGCCGCTGCCCGCCAACCGGATGGCGAAGCCCGAGGACCTCGCGAAGAGCGTCGGGGTCGACCCCGACGAGGTCGGCGTCGACGAGCACCCGCGCGCGGACCACTAGCGCCCCGGGGGCTACCGCCGGACGCGCGCCCCGGGAGCGGTGGGGCACAGCGCGGCGATCTCGCAGGAGCCGCAGTCCGGCGTGCGCGCCATGCACCGGCGGCGACCGTGGAAGATCACCCGGTGCGACCAGAGCGTCCACTCGCGGCGCTCGATCAAGGCCATCAGGTCCCGCTCGACCACCACGGGGTCCTCGCTCACCGTGAGACCCAGGCGTCGGGCGAGGCGGCCCATGTGGGTGTCGACCGTGATGCCCGGCACGTCGAACGCGTTGCCGAGCACCACGTTCGCCGTCTTCCTCCCCACGCCGCGCAGCGTCACCAGGTCCCGGAGCCGGCCGGGCACCGCGCCGTCGTACCGCTCGACGATGTCGCGGCTCAGCCCGAGCAGCGACTCCGCCTTGGAGCGGTAGAAGCCGGTGGGCTTGATCAGCGCCTCGAGCTCGTCCCGGTCCGCGCCGGCCATCGCCGCGGCGTCGGGGAACCGGGAGAACAGCGCGGGAGTCACCTGGTTCACGCGGACGTCCGTGCACTGTGCGCTCAGCACCGTCGCGGCGAGCAGCTGGAACGGCGTGCCGTAGTCGAGCTCGCAGTGGGCGTCCGGGTACACGTCGGCCAGCGCCCGGTTGATCGCGCGGGCCCGGCGGACGAGCGCGACCGGGGGCGCCTCCTGGTCGCTCCTCGCGACGGTCAGCGGTGCGGGGCGGGACATGGATCTCACCCTAGCGACCGCTCAAGCCTCGCCTGGCCCCGGCCGATACACGGATGTGGCGAGCACACGGCCCGCCGGTCGCGAGGGAGGTGAAGGTGACCCCGTCCTCGACTGCAGACGCCGTCGCCGAGCTGCGTCAGCGACGCCGCGACACACGACGTGAGCTGGCCCGCGTGCGCTGGTGGCGCCGCCTGGTGCAGGCGCGCCGCGACCTCGCCGTCGCGTTCCTGGCGCGACCGGAGATCACGGGTGACGCCGGCCTCGATCTGTCGTGGGAGGCGCTCGCGGCCGGTGCGCCGACGGGCGACGAGCTCTCCCGGGCGCTGTGGCCCGACGCTGCCGGCCTGTCCGTCGCGACCGTCGACGATCTCGACCGGCTCGACGCCGGGCTGGAGGCGTACGAGACTCGCGTGGCCGCGACCCTTGATAATGTGACGGCGCAGATGGTGCGCGCGCTCGCGGACACGCACCGGATGGATGACGGCGAGAAGGGTCCCTGACATGGCCGATGCCGCTCGTGAGGAGCAGCTGCTGCGCTCCTCGCCGCTGTTCGGCGGCATGGATCAGGCGACCGCACGCTCGCTCGTCGGGCAGATGAAGCGCCGCGAGCTCGCCCGCGGCGAGACCATCTTCAACGAGGGCGACGACGGTCACGCCCTGTATGTCGTGGTCAAGGGCAAGATCAAGCTGGCCCGGACCGCGCGCGACGGCCGCGAGAACCTGCTCGCCCTGCTCGGCGTGGGCGACATGCTCGGCGAGCTGTCCGTCTTCGACCCCGGCCCGCGGCTGTCGCGGGCGCACGCGGTCGAGGACTCGATCGTCTACGAGCTGCCGAAGAGCGTGCTCGACGTCTGGCTGGACGACCACCTCGAGATGTCGCGCCACATGCTGCGCGCCCTCGCCCAGCGCATCCGGCGGATGTCGAACACGATGGCGGACCTGGTGTTCTCCGACGTGCCCGGGCGCGTCGCCAAGGCGATCCTCGACCTGGGCCACCGCTTCGGCAGGATGGAGCGCGGCCATGTCACCGTGAGGCACGGCCTCACGCAGGAGGAGCTCGCCCAGCTCGTCGGAGCCTCGCGCGAGACCGTGAACAAGGCGCTCGCCGACTTCGCCTCGCGCGGATGGATCGACGTCCACATCGGCGCCGTCGAGGTGTACGAGCCCGAGCGCCTCCGGGCCCGCTCGCGCTAGCCGCGTCGCGCCGCCCGACGGCGAGGCGACGCGGGACGATGCGGTGGTCGCCGCATCGTCCCGCTACAGGGAGCGAAGCGCGACGGTGAGCTCGACCTCGACCGGTGCCCCCAGCGGGAGTGAGGCGACGCCGACCGCGGAGCGCGCGTGGCGACCCGCCTCGCCGAAGACCTCGACGAGCAGGCTCGAGGCGCCGTTGATGACCGCGGGCTGCGCGGTGAAGCCGGGAGCGGAGGCGACGAAGCCGGTGATCTTCACCACGGACTCGATGCTGTCGAGCCCGCCGGCGGCCTGCGCGGCCGCGGCGAGCGCGTTGAGCGCGGCGACCCGGGCGCACTCGTTCGCGCGCTCCGGGGTCACGTCGCCGGACCGCTGGCCGACGACCCCGACCGCGATCAGGTCGCCCGAGACGAGCGGCAGCTGACCCGACGTGTGGATGAGGTCGCCGATCCGCTTCGCGGGGACGTAGGTGCCCACCGGGGTCGCCACCTCGGGCAGCTCGAGCCCCAGCGCGGCGAGGCGCTGCGAGGCGCTCACGCTCAGCCGACCTTGGGACGCTTGAGGTAGGCCACCAGGCCGCCGGTCGGACCGGTCACCACCTGCACGAGCTCCCAGCCGTCGTCGCCCCACTGGTCCAGGATCTGCTTGGTCACGTGGTCGATGAGCGGCACGGTCGCGTATTCCCACTTCTCAGTCATGCCGCGAGCCTATCCTCCGCGTACCCCGCGCACCGGCCGGACGGGCTCTCAGCATCGCTGACTTAAACTGGAAGGCATGGCTCGTTCCCCTCGCCCCCGCACCCGCGTGACGCTCGTGCAGGTCGTGACCGCTCTGGCGGCGTTCGTCGCACTGTCGATCATGGGGGGATTCCTCCTCGCAGGCGTGGCTCTGCCTGCGGTGACGGTCGCGGGCTCCGCCGCCCAGGGGTCGGCCGAGCTCTTCGAGGAGCTGCCGCAGGAGCTCGACTCGGTGTCGCTCCCGCAGCAGTCGAACATCTACGACCGCACGGGGGAGAACCTCCTCGCCACGTTCTACACACAGAACAGGGTCGTGGTGCCGCTCGAGGAGATCTCGGTGTGGCTGCAGCGCGCGGTGATCTCCATCGAGGACAAGCGCTTCATGCAGCACCACGGCGTCGACGGCGAGGGCCTGCTGCGCGCGGCATACGTGAACCTCACCTCCTCGTCGAGCCCCGGCGCCTCGACGCTCACCCAGCAGCTGGTCAAGAACACGCTGCTGCAGCAGGCCATCGAGACGGAGGACGACGAGGCGATCGAGGCGGCGACCGAGGTCTCCCTCACCCGCAAGATCCGCGAGTGGCGGCTCGCGCTCGCGTTCGAGGAGAAGGTCGACCAGACCTACGGGACCGAGTGCAGCGACGAGGACCCCGCGGTGGACTGCGGCAAGGAGCAGATCCTCGAGCAGTACCTCAACATCGCGCAGTTCGGCACGAACATCTACGGCGCCGAGGCGGCCGCCCAGTACTACTTCTCGAAGTCCGCGAAGGACCTCAACGCGATCGAGGCGGCGACCATCGCGGGCATCACCCAGAACCCCTCGAAGTGGAACCCGGTGCGCTACCCGCAGAACGCGCAGGACCGCCGCGACACCGTGCTGCTGACCATGTACGAGCAGGGCGAGATCACCGCCGAGGAGTTCGACACGTACACCTCGATCCCGATCGAGGACACGCTCAAGGTGCAGCGGCCCAAGTTCTCCTGCGTGGCCGCGGCGGACGCGCCGTTCTTCTGCGACTACGTGACCAAGATCATCAAGAAGGACGAGGTCTTCAACCAGGAGGACTCCGGGCTGACCGGCGCCGACCTGCTCTACCAGGGCGGCCTCGACATCGTCACCACCCTCGACCTCGACAAGCAGAAGGCCGCGAACGCGGCGCTGCGCGAGTCGCTCCCGGCGGACGACCCGAGCGGCTGGGCGATGGCGCTCGTGTCGCTCGACCCGAAGACCGGCGAGATCCTGGCGATGGCGCAGAACAAGGACTTCGACCCGGCGGCCGACACCATCGACTCGACGGCGATCAACTACGCGGTCGACCGTGAATGGGGAGGCTCTCGAGGCTTCTCGCCTGGTTCGACGTTCAAGCCGGTGATCCTGACCGAGTGGCTGCGGAGCGGCCACGCGCTCATGCAGAACGTGGACGGCCGTCAGCAGGAGTACCAGGCGGACTCGTGGACCGCATCGTGCCTCGACGACAACTGGAACGTCGGCGGCGGCACCTGGGAGCCCGGCAACGTCGAGGGCGCCCGCGCCTACCAGCAGACGGTGCTGGACGCGACGGCGAACTCCGTCAACACCGCGTACGCGAACATGGCGAACCAGCTCGACCTGTGCGCCGTCCGCGACACCGCGGAGGACCTGGGCTTCCACCGCGCGGACGGCGCCGACTTCGAGATCGTCCCGTCCGTCACGCTGGGCACCCAGAACGCGTCCCCGCTGACCATGGCGCAGATCGCCCAGGTCTTCGCCAACGGCGGCGTGCGGTGCGACCCGCTCGCGATCCTGTCCGTGACCGACGCCGACGGGAACTCGCTCGACGTGCCGCAGGAGAGCTGCGAGCGCGTGATCGACGAGGAGATCGCGACGGGTGTCGCGTACGCCATGCAGCAGGTGGTCGAGCGCGGCACGGGTGTGGTGGCGCAGCTGGCCGACGGGCGTCCCGCCGCCGGCAAGACCGGTACCGCCCAGCTCAACAAGCACCTCTGGTTCATGGGCTACACCCCCAACCTGGTCGCGACCGTGTGGCTCGGGAACCCCAACGTTGACGAGCCGGGCCGCAACATCACCCTCAACGGCCGGTACTACAACGTGCTCTACGGTTCGTCGCTGTCGGCGCCGACCTGGAAGGCGTACATGGACGTGGCGCTCGAGGGCATGCCGGTCGAGACCTTCGGCGAGCCCAGCGACGACATCCTCTACGGCAACCCGATCGACGTGCCCTACATCGTCGGCCTCACCGCGGACGAGGCGCGGAGCCGGGTGGCGGCCGCGGGCTTCCGGCTCGCGGAGTACCCGACCCGGGTCTTCAGCCAGGCTTATGCGCCGGGCATCGTCGTGTCGCAGTCGCCCTCGGGACAGGCGCTTCCGGGCTCGACCATCTACTTCTCCGTCGCGACCGACGAGCGACCGGACTGGTGGTACAACTGGCCGGACGGCTGGGACCCGAACGTCGCGCCCGACGACTGGTGGGGCGGTTCCTGGCCCCCCGCCGACTTCGCGACCAACCCGCCCTCGGGCTGGCCGTTGACCGACGACGGCTCGGACGACTCCGACGACGGCAACAACGGCAACGACGGGAACAACGGCAACGGTCGCGGCAACAACAACGACGGCAGCGACGGGAACTGACGATGCGGCGCTCCCTCGGCGTGGTCGGCACCCTCGCGCTCGCGGCCGGCGCCGGGTTGGCGTGGGGCCTCGCCGAGGCGCACTCCTTCGTGCTGCGCCGCCACACGGTGCCGGTGCTGCCCGCGGGCAGTCGTCCCGTGCGGATCCTGCACCTCTCGGATCTGCACCTGACCCCGTCGCAGCGGGACAAGGTGCGGTGGGTCCGGGAGCTGGCGGCGGAGCCGCTCGACGCGGTCATCACCACGGGTGACAACCTGGCCCACCTCGAGGCGGTGCCGACGGTGCTCGAGGCGCTCGAGCCGCTGCTGCGCCTCCCGGGCGCGTTCGTCCTCGGCTCCAACGACTACTTCGGGCCGCACCCCAAGAACCCGTTCACGTACTTCGCGAGCCCGACGCGGGTGCGTCCCGAGCCGGTGCGGCTCCCGACGGACGACCTGCGTCGCGGTCTCACCGACGCCGGCTGGCTCGACCTCGACAACGCGCGCGGCGTCGTGCAGGCCGCGGGGTCGATCCTGGACCTGGTCGGGCTCGACGACCCGCACATCGGCCGGGACTCCATGCCGGAGGCCGCCGAGCTCGCCGCGGGCGCGGCGACCCGCATCGGCGTGGTGCACGCCCCGTACACGCGCGCGCTCGACCGGCTCGCGGCCGACGGGGCCGAGCTGATCCTCGCCGGCCACACGCACGGCGGGCAGGTGTGCGTGCCGCTCTACGGGGCGCTCGTCACCAACTGCGACCTCGACACCAGCCGCGCGAGCGGCCTGCACGGCTGGCCCGGAGTGCGACCCGACTCGGGCGGCGCCGGGGCGTTCCTCCACGTCAGCGGCGGGCTCGGCACGTCGCCGTACGCTCCCGTGCGGTTCGCCTGCCGGCCCGAGGCGACCGTCCTGACGCTGGTGCCGCGGTCCTGACCCAGCCCGGGGGCCGCGGATTTCATGATTCGGCCCCGCGTCGGATATCCTAGGCAGGCTCAAAAACCGGGGTGTGGCGCAGCTTGGTAGCGCGCGTCGTTCGGGACGACGAGGCCGCAGGTTCAAATCCTGTCACCCCG
>NZ_JAUHPZ010000003.1:0-344581 GCF_030418375.1 Demequina lignilytica | reverse complement strand
GTTCGAGAGGTACGTCGACGCGTCGGGCGAGGCCGTGGAGGTGCGGCTTCCCGTCGACGGGTCCGTCACGGCCGATCCCGACGCTGCCCTGGTGTTCGCCACCACGGTCGCGTGGGGCGAGGACGGACCGCCCGAGACCTGGGGCGTCTCCACCGCGGGCGCGGTCCTGGGCGACGACGGCACGCCCGTGATGATCCACGACGGCGTCACGGTGCGCGGTGACCTCCTGCCCGTGGTCGAGCAGCTGCGGGCCCTCGAGGGCGGCTTCGACGCCTACGCCTGCGGCGAGGCGTTCGCGGGCGAGGGCGAGCACACGGTGCTGACGGTGGTGCAGGTCTGGGAGGGCGACCCTGGCACCGTGGTCGCGACCTATGTGAACCCGGGCTGGGGGGACGATGCGGTGGTCGCCTTCGCGGACCGGCCGGAGGAGATGACGCTCGGAACGGACGATGCGGCCCGCAGGGAGCAGGGCGCGCTGATCCAGCAGGTGGCCCAGGAGGGCGTGCCGCTGACGGAGGCCGGAGGGGGCTACGCGTCACCGGCCCTGACGTCCGCTGCGCAGGTCAACGGCACGGCGGCGTGCGTGCGAGCGGACGCGGCGCCGACGCTCGACTCGATCCGCGTGATGCCGACGCCTTTCGACTCCAGCAGCTTCGAGACACGCCTCGGACCCGTGCTCTTCGACAACTCCGCGAATCGTGACGATGCGATCGAGCTGGTGGCCCCGCTGGTCAGCTGGACGGGGGAGCGGGCCGATCACCCGTGGGTCTTCCACCAGTACCGGAGCACGCTGCTCATCTACGACGACGACGGCGCGCTCGTGGCGGTGTTCGAGGGCGACGGCTCCGTCGGGATCGGCGAGGGGCCGGACGCAGGGACGGTCGCGAAGGTGTTCCAGTACGACGCCGGCTGCGCGGTGCCCTCGGAGTGGCCGCAGGAACCGGGCGACTACTCCGCGGTCTATGTCGCCGACCTCCTGTTCCTTCCCGGCTCCCGGGGGGAGGTGGAGACGGTCGATGAGCTCGGGCTCGCGGAGCCTCCTGACGGATGGTTCCTGATGCCGGAGTTCGTGATCGCGCCGGATGATCCGCTCCGCAAGGAGGAGCTCGTGGTGCCGCCGGACCGCGCTTCGCCGATCATCCCCTGAGCGCCGCCCCCCTGACAGCCGGGTGTCCCCGGGTCCCGGTAGATTCGTCCCCATGGCGTACGCGGGTTTCTGGGTGGTGTTCGAGGGTGCCGACGGCGTGGGCAAGACCACGCAGATCGAGGCCCTCGCCGCGCACCTGAGCGGACCCGCCGGCGGCGGCCACCGGGTGCTGACCACGCGCGAGCCCGGCGGCACCGACCTCGGGGTCGAGCTGCGCCAGGCCATCATGCACGGCGACCACGTGGCGCCCCGCGCCGAGGCGCTGCTGTACGCCGCCGACCGCGCGCACCACATCGCCACCAAGGTGCGCCCCGCGCTCGAGGACGGCCAGGTGGTGCTTCAGGACCGCTACCTCGACTCGTCGATCGTCTACCAGGGCGGCGCCCGCGGGCTCGGGGACATGGTCGAGGAGATCTCCCTGTGGGCGACCGAGGGGCTGCTGCCGGACCTCACGGTCGTGCTCGACATGGAGCCCGACCCGAGCCGGATGGCACGCGATCTCGACCGGGTCGAGCGGGAGACCATCGAGAAGGCGGCGACCATGCGCCAGACCTTCCTCACGCTCGCCTCGCGGGACCCGGGCCGGTACGCCGTGGTCGACGCGGGCCGGCCGGTGGAGTCGGTGGCCGGTGACGTCGCCGTCGCCGTGATGGACGCGATGGCCGCGCGAGCCGAGCGGGAGGCGCAGCCGGAGGAGCTCCCCATCGAGCCGTGGGGCACGCCGTGACCACGCTCGCGGGGGTCTGGGCGGAGACCGTCGGGCAGGCGCACGCGGTGGGTCCGCTGCGCGCCGCGATCGACGATCCGTCCGCGATGACCCACGCCTGGCTCATCACGGGCCCGCCCGGCTCCGGGCGCTCGAACGCCGCCCGCGCGTTCGCCGCCGCGCTGCAGTGCGAGCGCGGCGGCTGCGGCGAGTGCCGCGAGTGCACCACGGCCCTCGCGGGGACGCACGCCGACGTCAAGGTGGTGGCGACGGAGAAGGTGACCATCGCCATCTCCGAGGTCCGCGAGCTCATCACGCTCGCCCAGTCGACGCCGAGCCAGGGCCGCTGGCGCGTGATCATCGTCGAGGACGCGGACCGCATGGCGGAGCGCACCTCGAACGTGCTGCTGAAGTCGATCGAGGAGCCGCCGCCACGCACGGTGTGGCTGCTGTGCGCGCCCAGCCCGCAGGACGTCGCCGTGACCATCCGGTCCCGCTGCCGTATCGTCCCCCTGCGCACCCCCGATCCCGAGGACGTCGCGCGACTCCTCGAGACCCGTGACGGGATCGCGCCCGACCTCGCGCTCGAGTGCGCCCGGGCCGCGCAGAGCCACATCGGCGTCGCGCGTCGCCTCGCGCGCGATCCCGAGGCGCGCGCCCGCCGCGCTCAGGTGCTGGCCCTGGCGACCGAGATCCGCGGCGTGGGCGACGCGATCCTCGCGGCGGCGGACCTGGTCGAGGTCGCGGACGCCGATGCCAAGGCCGCGACCGAGGAGCGCGACGCCGCCGAGAAGGTGGCGCTCATGCAGACCCTGGGCGTCGAGGAGGGCGCGCGCGTCGCCCCGGCGCTGCGGGCCCAGCTGCGCCAGCTCGAGGAGGACCAGAAGCGGCGCGCCACGCGTCACAAGCGCGACGTGCTCGACCGCGCGATCACCGACCTCATGTCGCTCTACCGTGACGTGGCCGTCGCCCAGACGGGCGCGACCGTGACGCTGGTCAACACCGCGCACGACGGCCACATCCGCGACCTCGCCGCCCGGACGGCGCTGGCGGACACCATGCGCTGCCTCGACGCGCTCGGCACCGCGCGCGAGCGCCTCGCCGGCAACGTCGCGCCGCTGCTGGCGCTCGAGGCGATGATGTTGGACCTGCGCCCCCGCGGTTAGGGTGAGCGCATGCCTCGCCCCCTGACCGCCGCGGTCGCGGCCGCCCTGACAGCGCTGCTGCTCGCGGCCTGCGTCCCCGAGCGAGCCCAGATCACCCCGAGCGACGACTCGGTGCCGACGTCGATCCCCTCGACCACCGCATCGTCCGGCCTCGACGTCTACGACCAGACGGTCGACTGGAGCGCCTGCGGAGTCCTCGAATGCGCGACCATCCAGGTGCCGGTGGACTGGACGGACCCGACGGGGCCCACGACGGATCTCGCGATCAACCGCTCGGCCGCCACCGACCCCGCGAACCGCATCGGCTCGCTGCTGATCAACCCCGGCGGCCCGGGCGGATCGGGGCTGGACCTCACGGAGTACTTCGTGAGGTCCGCGGGGGAGGACCTGCTCGCCGCGTACGACGTGATCGGCTTCGACCCGCGCGGCGTCGGCCAGTCCTCACCGCTGCAGTGCGGGGACGCCGACGTGATCGACACCTACTACCTGACGGACCTGGTGCTGGACACCGAGGGCGCGATCGAGGACGCCCGTCAGGCGACGGTCGACTTCGCGGCCGGCTGCCGCGAACTGTCCGGGCCGCTGATCGAGAACGTGGACACCACGTCGGCCGCCCGGGACATGGACGTGATCCGCGCGCTGCTCGGCGACGACGAGCTGTACTACCTGGGCTTCTCCTACGGCACCCAGCTGGGCGCCACCTACGCGGCGCTGTACCCGGAGAACGTCGGCCGGATGGTCCTCGACGGTGCGGTCGACTTCCTGCTCGACGGCGAGCAGGTCGCGATCGAGCAGGCCGAGGGATTCGAGCGATCGCTCGGCAACTTCGCCGAGTGGTGCCTCGCCAGCGCGGAGGACTGCCCGCTGACCGGCACCGTCGACCAGGCGAAGGCCCAGGTCAAGGAGATCGCGCTTCATGCGCGCGACTCCGGGTACCAGAACTCCGACGGCGACCGGGTGAACGGCAACGAGCTCGTGTACGGCATCGTGGTGACCCTGTACGACGAGGGCTCGTGGCCGTACCTCTCGGCCGCGCTGCAGGAGGTGGCGGACCGGGGGACCGCGGACATCTTCTTCCAGCTCGCGAACTTCTACCTCGACAAGGACTCGTCCAGCGGGGAGTACCTGTCGAACTCGATGTGGTCGTTCACGGCGATCGGCTGCCTCGACGGGCCCGTGAGCGAGCCGACCACCGTCGACTCCCTCGCCGACTTCACGGCGCAGATCTCGCAGGCATCGCCCACCTTCGGCTGGTGGTTCGCGGGATCCCTCGGCTGCGACGGCTGGCCGTGGGAGGCGAAGGAGCCGGTCACCTCGCTCGATGCGACCGCGGACGCGGCGCCCATCCTGGTGGTGGGCACCACCAACGACCCGGCGACCCCGTACTCGTGGGCCGAGTCGCTCACCGAGCGCCTGGGCGACGCCACGCTGCTGACCTACGACGGCGAGGGCCACACCGCCTACGGCCGCTCGAACCAGTGCATCATCGACGCGGTCGACGGCTACCTGGTGGACGGGGAGATGCCGGTTTCGGGAACCACCTGCTGAGGCGCTATCATGTCTACCCGTGCCTCTCTTGAGGGTGCACGCCGCCTTAGCTCAGTCGGCAGAGCGATTCACTCGTAATGAATAGGTCAAGGGTTCGATTCCCTTAGGCGGCTCGTCTCAGAAGCCCCGGTCCGCGAGGACCGGGGCTTCTCGCGTTCCTGGACCGCGCATCGTGCTTCCTGTGAGGACATGGGGGTACGGTTCCGGCCCGATCCGTACCCTCATCTCCTCACGGGAGGCGAGGCGATGCCGTCGCGGCTCAGCCGGCGACGCGGGCGCGCCGTCCGCCGAGGCTGACGATGTCGCCCACCTGGAGCTGCCGCCCGCGTCGCAGGTCGACCTCGCCGTTGACGAGCACCTCGCCCTCGCGGATCGCCTCCTTCGCCTCCCCGCCGGAGTCGACGAGCCCGGCGAGCTGGAGGAACTGGCCCAGGCGGATGCCGCCGTGGGTGGGGACGTCGTCGATCGGTGCAGAGGTCGCCATGGCCGCATGCTAGCCCGGCGCGCGGTGGTGCCTCCCATGAGTGCGCGACGCGACGGTGAGGGTCGTGTGCGTCGCGCGGTGCACTCGCAGCGCGCGACGAGCTCGGCGCGCCCCGGGTGCCACAACCGATCTTTGCCTATCCTTGACCCGTGGACGACCTGCGCTGCACCGCACCCAAGCGAGGGCATCACACTCTCGCGTCCGCGGTCGCCTGCCCCGCGCACCGCGAGCAGGCCCTCCGGGACGCCGCGCACGACGTCCAGACCACGCAGGTCGCGAGCATCCAGCCGGTCGAGCGGCGGATGCTCGCCGCCGATCCGAGCACCCAGGCGTCGATGCTCGAGCTCCTCGCGACGGACACCGCGCGCTCGGTGCGTCTCCTGGTCGCCCGCAACCCGGCGACGCCCGCCGCGACGGTCGCCGCGATGGTCGGCGATCACGATGCGGCGGTCGCCCAGGTGGCGGCCTCCCGCGCGCGCGAGCTCGCCGAGCGCTGACGCGCCCAGGCGCGCCCGCCCGCTCAGGCGAACGGCCAGCCCGTGTACGCCTCCGCCAGGTAGGTCCGTCCGGCCTCCGACCCGACCACCGAGCGCAGCTCGCCGAGCTGACGCTGCCGGTCGAACTCCGAGGCCTCCGGCGCGAGGTGCAGCATCGAGGTCATCCACCAGGAGAAGTGCTGCGCCTTCCAGATGCGGTCGCTGGCGGCCTCCGCGAAGCCGTCGAGGGGCCCCGCGTCGCCGCGCAGCAGCAGCGCCTCGAGCGCGCGCGCCAGCAGCAGCACATCCGCGACCGCGAGGTTCATCCCCTTCGCGCCGGTGGGCGGCACGGTGTGGGCGGCGTCGCCGACGATCGCGACACGGCCGCGCTGCAGGTCCCGCGCGACGAAGGAGCGGAAGCGCAGCACGTCGCGCTGGAAGATCGGCCCCTCGACCAGCGAGGTGCCGGGCACCCGCTCCTGCAGGGTGTCCCAGATCTGCGCCTCGCTCATCGCGCTCGCATCCGCCTCGGGTGAGCACTGGAAGTACATGCGCTGCACGGTCTCCGACCGCTGGCTGATGAGCGCGAACCCCGCGGGCGAGTTGGAGTAGATGAGCTCCTCCGCGCTCGGCGGGGCCTCGCACAGGATGCCGAACCATGCGAACGGGTACTCGCGGAAGTACCCGCCGTGCGACCCGCTGAGCGCCTTGCGGACCACCGAGTGCGACCCGTCGGCGCCCACCACGAAGTCGGCCTCGACCTCGAAGGCGACCCCCGCATCGTCCACCGCCTGCACGCGCGGTCGGAGGCTGTCGGCATCGGCGACCGCGGTCGCCGTCACGCCGAACCGCAGGTCCTGCCCCGCGGCGAGGCGCGCGGCGAGCAGGTCCTTGAGCGCCTCGTGCTGCGGGTACAGCCACACGGACCGTCCCGTGAGGCCGGGGAAGTCGATCCGGTGGCCCTCGCCGGAGAAGCGCAGCTCGATGCCGTCGTGCCGCTGGCCCACGGTGTGGACGCGCGATCCCGGGATGGTGGCGAGCAGGTCCACGGTGCCCTGCTCGAGGATCCCGGCCCGGATGGTCGACTCGATGTCCTCGCGCGAGCGCTGGTCGAGGATCACCGAGTCGATCCCCGCGGCGGCGAGCAGGTGGGACAGGATCAGCCCGGCCGGGCCGGCGCCCACGATGGCGACCTGGGTGCGTACTGGTGCGGTCATGATGTCTCCTTTGACACGATGCGACGCCAGTGTGCGTCGCGGGACGATGCCGCGGATCCAGTTTCCCATTGAACGGGAGTCTGAACGCTCAGGCGGGTGCGGCGAGCGCGCTCTCGACGTCGCGGGCGGCCCGGCGCAGCTCCTCGACCGCCGGCGCGGTCGGCGCCTCGCGGGGGAGCACCACCGACAGCGCCGCGATCGCCCGGCCGGCGCGGTCGCGGACCGGCACCGCCACGCCGGTCGAGACCTCCTCGATGTAGCCCGGCGCGATCGCGTGCCCGAGCCGCCGCACCTCGGCGAGCGTGCGGCGGAGGGCGACCGGATCGGTGGGCGTTGACGGGCCGACGCGCCGCAGGGGTCCCGCGAGGATCCGCTCCTGCAGCTCCGGGTCGCCGAACGCGAGCAGCACCAGCCCCGAGGAGGCCGCGTGCAGCGGCAGCCGCCCCGCGATCCGGGTGATGTTCGCGCCCGCCTGGGGGTGGCTGAGCCGCTCGAGGAACAGCGCCTCGTCCTGCTCGAGGATCGCGAGCTGGGTGTGCTCGCGCACCCGCGCCTGGACCCTCTCCATCGCCGGCAGCGCCGCCTGCCGCACCCGCAGCGCGTGCGAGGAGCGCGTCGCGAGCTCCCACAGCCGCAGCCCGACGCGGACCCGCCCCTCCGGGTCGCGGTCGAGCAGCCCCGCGTCCACCAGGTCCCCGACCACGCGGTGCGCCGTCGACGGCGGCAGCCCGGCGCGACGGCCGATGTCGGAGGCCGTCTGGACGGTCCGGGTGGGCGTGAACGTCTCCAGGATCCGCACGATGCGGTCCGTCACCGAGTCGCCCGACGGGGAGTTCGCCACGGCGGCAGGATCCCACAGCGAGCGGCGGTAGCCTCGGACCATGTCGCCGACGACGCCGCCCGCCACGCCGTGGGCGCCGCTCACCCCCGAGGCGGTCTCCGACCTGCTCGCCTCCACGGATGCGCGCTGGTGGCTGTCCGGGGGAGTCGCGCTCGACCGCTGGATGGGCGAGCGGATCCGCGAGCGCGAGAACATCGACGTCAGCACCGTCCCCGCCGACCTGCCGGCGCTTGTCGCGGCGCTGCCCGCATCGTTCACCGCCTGGGCGACGGTGGACGATGCCCTGGTGCCCTACGCGGAGGTCCCCGAGGACGCGGACGTGCAGCCCGTGCTGGTCCGGGATGACGATGCGGGTGCCTGGGTGCTGCGCGTCAACGTCGAGGACGGGGCGCCGCGCGCGTGGCTCTACCGCCGGGACGCGCGCCTGCAGCTGCCGTGGGAGCGTGCGGTGCTGGACGTCGACGGGATCCCGACGGGCGCCCCCGAGGTCCAGCTGCTGTGGAAGTGCTTCAGCGTCCGCCCGGAGGACGACGTGGACAAGGACGCCGTGATGCCGCACCTGTCCGAGGAGGCGCGGGCGTGGTGGGAGAAGGCGCTGCTGCGGATCCACCCGCATTCGTCCTGGACCATCCCGGTGCGCAGCCCGATGTTCCCGGCGCGGGCGAGCTGGAACCGTCCTCAGCGCTGAGCGTCGTCGGTGAACTCGCCGCTGGAGACGGCGTGCAGCACCAGGCGGCGGAACCAGCGCTGGGCGGGGGAGAGGTTCATCTCGCGCCGGGAGTAGAGCGCGACGGGGGAGCTCGTGCCCGGCCACGGCAGGTCCGCGAGCTGCAGGTCGGGGAACCAGCCGCAGAACACGTCCGCGACGTGCCGGGGCAGCAGGGCGACCAGGTCGGTCGCGACCAGCACCGCGGGCACGGTCGAGTGCTCCTCGACGGTCAGGGCGACCTGGGGGACCAGGCCGTGCTCGACCAGCGCCTGCGTCGGGAACACGTGACCGCCGCGGGCGGACACCCGGATGAACCGGCGCCCGTCGAACATGTCCGGACCCGTGGCCGGGAGGGGGTGCTCGCGGGACGTGAGCGCGACGTACTCGACGCCGCGCACGGGCGTGCGCCAGAGGCGCGAGGTGTCCATCACCGAGACGGTCAGGGCGACGTCGAGGGCGCCCCGCACGAGCTCCTCCTCGGCCGCCTCGGCGTCGAGGCGCTTCACGACCAGCCGCGGCGACGCGCCCTTGGCCCGCAGGGATGACATGACGGGTGGGAGGAAGGTCTGCTCGCCGATCGAGGTGAGCCCGAGGACCAGCTCGCCGTCGAAGCCCTCGGGGTCGAAGGCGGCGCTGTCGGTCACGGTCGCGTCGATCTGGGCCAGCGCCTCGTGGAGCGGGCCGAACAGCTGGGTCGCGCGCGGCGTCGGGACCATCACGTGGCCCTCGCGGCGGAACAGGTCGTCGCCGAACCGCTTGCGCAGCCGCGCGAGCGTGTAGCTCACGGTCGGCTGGGTCACGAAGAGCCGGTCGGCGGCGCCGGTGAGGCTGCGGGTCTCGTAGAGCACCACGAAGGTGCGGAGCTGGTTCAGATCGGCCACGGACATGTATCGAACCCATCTATGCGGCGTCGCAGTCGAATCTATTGGACCACAGTCCGCGGCGGGCCTACTGTCGGAGGAGCAGGACCCGCCAGTGACAAGGACGCCACTCGTGATCATCGACACCTCCGGTCGTGACGACCCGGCCGCCTCGAGCCCCTGCGGCGCGTGCCAGGGCTGCTCCTGCAGCTCCCGCATCGTCGCCCTCCCCCAACCGTCGGTGCCGGGCCGATGACCGCCAGCGGCACCGCGACCCACGGCGTCACCACCGGCGGGTTCGACAAGACCCCCGGCTGGCTGGACTGGTACGACGGCCCCGCGACGCCGGCCTTCCGTCTGCCCGCCGGCGCCGTGGACGCGCACTGCCACGTGTTCGGCCCGGGAGGGGAGTTCCCCTACGCGCCCGAGCGGAAGTACACGCCCTGCGACGCCTCCGCCGCGCAGCTGTTCGCGCTGCGTGACCACCTGGGCTTCGACCGCAACGTGATCGTCCAGGCGACCTGCCACGGTGCGGACAACAGCGCCCTGGTGGACGCGCTGCGACGCAGCGAGGGCCGCGCCCGCGGCGTCGCCACCGTGCGCCGCGACGTCACCGCGGAGCAGCTCGCCGAGCTGCACGAGGCGGGCGTGCGCGGCGTGCGCTTCAACTTCGTCAAGCGCCTCGTGGACCGCGTGCCCACCGACTCCCTCGAGGAGATCGTCGCGAAGATCGCGCCGCTCGGCTGGCACGTCGTCATCTACTTCGAGGCCGAGGACCTGCCGGAGCTCTACGACTTCTTCTCCGCCATCCCGACGGATCTGGTGGTCGACCACATGGGCCGGCCCGACGTGACCAAGGACGTCGACGGTCCCGAGTTCGGCCTGTTCCTGCGCTTCATGCGCGAGAACCCGAACGTGTGGACCAAGGTGACCTGCCCCGAGCGGCTGTCCGTCACCGGTCCGCGCGCGCTCGACGGTGAGCGGGACGCCTACACCGACGTGGTGCCGTTCGCCCGACGCGTGGTCGAGCTCTTCCCCGACCGCGTGCTGTGGGGCACCGACTGGCCCCACCCCAACCTCAAGGACCACATGCCCGACGACGGGCTGCTGGTCGACCACATCCCCCACATCGCCACGACGCCCGAGCGGCAGCGCCAGCTGCTGGTCGACAACCCGCACCGCCTGTACTGGCCCGAAGGAGAATGACATGGCTCTCGACAAGCCCTACAAGAAGATCCCGGGCACCATCATCTTCGACGCCGAGATGGCCCGGAAGGGCTACCACCTCAACCAGTTCTCGATGTCGCTGATGAAGCCCGAGAACCGCGAGCGGTACCTCGCGGACCGCGCGGCGTACCTCGACGAGTGGCCGCTGTCGCCCGCGCAGCGCCAGGCCGTGCTCGACCTGGACCTCAACGCGATGATGGCCGAGGGCGGCAACATCTACTTCCTGTCCAAGATCGGCGCGACCCACGGCCTGAGCTTCCAGCAGATGGCCGGGTCCATGACCGGCATGAGCGAGGCCGCCTACCGCGACATGATGATCGAGGGCGGCCGCCGTCCCGAGGGTGTGCGGCTCAAGGACCTCGACGGGTGGACGCCGCCGTCGACCGAGAAGGCCACGACCATGCGGAAGGACGCCCCGGCCGCGTACACCTCCGCGCTGTTCACGTCGCACGTGCCGGCGATCGGCGCCGCGATGGACCTGGGCAAGACCGAGGAGCCGTACTGGAAGAAGGTGTTCGCCGGCTACGAGTGGACCCGGAAGTGGGCCAAGGAGAACACGCCCGACGTCATCATCCTGGTCTACAACGACCACGCCACGGCCTTCGACTCGAGCCTCATCCCGACCTTCGTGCTCGGCACCGGCGCGCACTACCCGGTCGCCGACGAGGGCTACGGCCCGCGCCCCGTCCCGGACGTGTACGGCCACCCGGAGCTCGCCGCGCACATCGCCCAGTCGGTGATCCAGGACGACTTCGACCTCACGCTGGTCAACGAGATGGTGGTGGACCACGGCCTCACCGTGCCGCTCTCGCTCGTGTTCGGCGACGTCGACGAGTGGCCGTGCAAGATCATCCCGCTGCCCGTCAACGTGGTGCAGTATCCCGTCCCGTCGGGCCGCCGCTGCTACGAGCTGGGCAAGGCGATCCGCCGCGCCCTCGACAAGTGGGACGGCGAGCCCCTCAACGTGCAGATCTGGGGCACCGGCGGCATGAGCCACCAGCTCCAGGGCCCGCGCGCGGGCCTCATCAACGAGGAGTGGGACAACGCCTTCCTCGACCACCTCATCGCCGACCCGAAGGGCCTGACCGAGTGGCCCCACATGGAGTACGTCGACGAGGCGGGCTCCGAGGGCATCGAGCTGGTCGACTGGCTCATCGCCCGCGGCGCCATGGACGACCAGTTCGAGGGCGAGTCTCCGACCGTCGACCACCGCTTCTACCACGTTCCCGCCTCCAACACCGCGGTCGGCCACCTCGTGATCAGCAACCCTGTGGGTCGCACCGCGCCGGTCGAGGAGGCCGAGACCCAGGTAGCCTCGGACGCGAAGCCGGAGGTGGTGCACGCGTGAGCAGCGACAAGGTCCGCGTCGCCGTCGTCGGTGCCGCCGGCGCCTTCGGGATGAAGCATCTCGACGGGCTCGCGAGCATCGACGATGCGGTGGTCACGGTGGTGTCCGGCACCAGGCCGGAGCCGACCCAGGCGGTGGCGGACAGGTACGGCGTCCCGACCGCCGTGGTGGGCTACGAGGCGGTGCTCGAGCGCGACGACGTCGACGCGGTGATCCTCGCCACCCCGACCGGGCTGCACGCATCCCAGACGCAGGCGGCGCTCGCGGCCGGCAAGCACGTCCAGGTCGAGATCCCGCTCGCGGACTCGCTCGCCGACGCCGAGGCCACCCTCGCGGCGGCCGAGGCCTCGTCGCTGGTGGCGATGGTCGGGCACACCCGCCGCTTCAACCCCTCACATCAGTGGGTGCACCAGCGGATCGCGGCCGGGGAGTTCGGCATCCAGCAGATGGACGTGCAGACCTACTTCTTCCGCCGCACCAACACCAACGCCAAGGGCGAGCCGCGGTCCTGGACCGACCACCTCCTGTGGCACCACGCAGCGCACACCGTGGACCTGTTCGCCTACCAGGCCGGACGCATCGTCCAGGCGAACGCGATCCAGGGCCCGATCCACCCGAAGCTCGGCATCGCGATGGACATGTCGATCCAGCTCAGGGCGGAGGCCGGGGCGATCTGCACCCTCTCGCTGTCCTTCAACAACGACGGCCCGTTCGGCACGTTCTTCCGCTACATCGGCGACACGGGCACGTACATCGCACGTTACGACGACCTGGTCGACGGCCGCGAGGAGCCCATCGACGTGTCGAACGTCGCGGTCAGCATGAACGGCATCGAGCTGCAGGACCGGGAGTTCGTCGCGGCGATCCGCGAGGGCCGCGAGCCCAACTCCTCGCTGCGCCAGGTGATCGACTGCTACCGCGTGCTGGGCGCGCTCGAGGAGCAGCTCGCGTGATCCTGCCCCGCACCGGCCTGGGCTGCATGGAGCTCAGCCACGCCTACGGCGTGGCACCCTCGCCCGAGGATGGGGAGCGCATGCTGCGCGCCGCCCTCGACGCCGGCGTGCGGCACCTCGACACCGCCACGCTCTACGGCGGCGGGCGCAACGAGGAGCTCGTGGGGCGTGCGCTGCGGGGGCGGCGGGACGATGCGCTGGTGGCCTCCAAGGGCGGCATGGCGATGGTCGACGGGGTCAAGACCATCGACGGGCGCCCCGAGACCCTGAGGGCGCAGGTCGACGCGTCGCTCGGGCGGCTCGGCGTCGAACGCATCGACCTCTACTACCTGCACCGGTGGGACAAGTCCGTGCCGATCGGGGAGAGCGTCGGCGCTCTGGCCGACGCCGTGGCCGCCGGCAAGATCGGCGCGATCGGGCTGTCCGAGGTGTCCGTCGCGCGGCTGCACGAGGCGCTCGCGGTCGGGCCCATCGCCGCCGTGCAGAACGAGTACTCGCTGTGGAGCCGCAACCCCGAGCTCGGGATCCTCGAGGCGACCCGGGAGGCCGGCGTCGCGCTGGTCGCGTTCTCGCCTGTGGCCCGCGGCTTCCTCGCGGGCGCGGTCGAGGACCCGGAGGCGCTCGCCCCGAAGGACATCCGGCGGGGCATGCCGCGCTTCCAGTCGGACCACTGGCCCGCCAACGCGGCGCTGCTGCCGGCCTGGAGGGCGCTCGCCGTCGAGGCCGGGTGCACGCCCGCGCAGCTCGCGCTCGCGTGGGTCCTGTCGCGCGGGCCGCACGTCACGGCGATCCCGGGCACGACGAGCCTCGCGCACGCGCTCGAGAACGAGTCAGTCGTCTCGCTGAGTATCGATTCCGCTCTCCTGGAGCGCGCGGGCGCGCTCATCGACACCGCCACGGTGTCGGGCGGTCGCTACAACGCCGCGCAGTCCGCCGAGGTGGACGCCGAGTCCTTCGAGGACGCCGCATGAGGGCGATCTCCTCGATGGCGACCCGCCACGTGCTCGCGGACCTGGTCGCGGCTGCCGCGGACGCGGGGCTCCCTGAGGTCGAGGTCGAGTCGGTCGGCGGCGTGGACGCGGCGCGCCGGGTGGCCGAGGGTGAGCCGTTCGACCTGGTCTTCCTCGCCGACGGCGCGCTGGGCCGGCTCGCCGACGCCGGTCACGTCGACGCGGCCACGCTGACCCCGCTGGTGGTCTCGGAGGTCGCGGTCGCCGTGCCCGCGCCGGGAGTCGATGCCGCCGTCGCTCCGGACGGACCCGCCTTCCCGGACGCCGCGGCCATGCGGGAGACGCTGCTCGCCGCGCCGCGCATCGGCTACTCGACCGGGCCGAGCGGGACGGCGCTGGTCGCGATGATCGAGCGGTGGGGCCTCGCGGACGAGCTCGGCGGTCGCCTGGTGCAGGCGAGGCCCGGCATCCCCGTCGCCGCGTCGCTCGCGGCCGGCGACGTGGACCTGGGGTGTCAGCAGCTGAGCGAGCTCGCGGGTCAGCCGGGGATCCGGATCCTGGGCACGCTGCCGGACGACTGCGCGATCACCACGGTGTTCGCGGGAGCCGTCGCGACCGCCGCGACCGACCCGGACGGCGCGCGCGCCGTCCTCGCGCTGCTCGCGTCCGACGCGGTCGACGCGATCAAGGTCCGGCACAGCTTCGCGGTGCCCGCGCGCGCCTGAACCGCCTCGCCCCGCTCGCCAGCCCGCGCCCTTCGCGCGCCTCGGTCGTCGCCGGACATGAGTGCCGGATCGAGGTGCGGATCGCGCGCTCATGTCCGGCCAGCGGACCGTGCGCCTCAGAACAGCGGTCGCCCCGCCGCGAGCCGCTTGCGCACGTCGCGAAGCGGCCGCGTCAGCGGCGCCTCGCGGAGGGCCCGCGGCAGCGCGCGCTGCACGGCGGCCATGCGGCGGTTGAAGCGTTCGAAGCGGCGCTGGTCGTCGTCGGTCCAGGTCATCCGCATCAGCTCCCGGAACTGCGGGCCGAGGTAGCCGCCGGTCATCCGGATGCGCCAGCGGATCAGCGGCGCGGGCAGGTCGCGGCCGAGGTACTCGAGGCGCAGCACGCGCCACAGGTAGGCGCGGGTGCGATCGTCCATCTCGAGGCGGGTGAGGTGCTCGCTCCACCACGCCTCGAAGTCGTCGCGGGTCGCGGGCCACGCCTCGGCGGGCATCTGCAGGGTGGTGCCGAACACCCTGCCCTGCCGGTAGAACTCCTCCCGGAACGGCCCGGCGAGAGGCCCGTGCACGCGCTCGTAGGCGTGCTCGGCCCCCCGGTAGAGGCATGCCGCCACCCACTGCTGGAGCGCCGGGTCGAAGGCGCGGTAGGGAACCCGCGTCCCGGGCGGCGACGTCACCGGCGCGTGCGACCGGTTGGTCGCGGCCCGGTAGGCGGCGCGCTCGTCGGCCCTGCCCAGCATCGTCACCGCGATGTACCCGATGGTGGTCCTCATCCGCCGTCGCGGGTCGTGGAACAGCGCGCCGGGGCTGGTCGACTCGACCACGCCGTGGCCGACCGGCGGGTAGGACAGCTGCCAGATCACGTTCGCCGTGCCGGCGAGCTGGATGAACCAGTTTGCGCCCTCGCGGAGCGCGGCGGTGTCGATGCCGTCGAGCTCGTGTCGACGCTCGGCCTTGAGGGTCGTCATGCGGGCACGGTAGCACAGAAGTGAATCGCGATTCACTTATGGTCGCGAGCGCGGCCGGCTCAGGCGAGCGGCTGCACCCCTAGCCGCGCCGCCAGCCACGCCCACGCGCCGCCGACCAGCGCCTTCGACAGCGGGGTCGACGCGGCCCAGTTCTCGAAGCCGTGCGCCGCACCCTCGACCACCTCGAACGTCACGGGGACGCCCGCATCGTCCAACCGGCGGGCGTAGTCCGCGACCTCGTCGTGGAACAGCTCGATGTCGCCGGCGTAGAGCCAGGCGGGCGGCAGGCCGCCGAGGTCCTCCCGGCGCGCGGGCACCGCGTACGGCGGGACGGATGCCGCCCCGGGTGCGGCGCCCAGGTAGGCGCTCCATCCGACCCGGTTGCTCACGTTGCTCCAGACCACGTGGTCGACGGCGTCCAGGGACGTGTCCGCGGCGGTGCGGTCGTCGAGCATCGGGGCGAACAGCCACTGCGCGACCGGCTGCACCCCGCCGGAGTCCCGGAGCGACTGCGCCAGCGCCGCCGCGATCCCGCCTCCCGCGCTCTCCCCGCCGATCGCGACACGACCCGGATCGATCCCGAGCTCGCGGGCATGCGCGTGGAGCCACTCCCACGCCGCGGTCGCATCGTCCAGCGCGGCGGGGAACGGGTGCTCGGGCGCGAGCCGGTACTCGACGGAGACCACCACCGTGCCGAGTCGCTTCGCGGTGCGGGCGCAGAGGCCGTCGTCCTGCACGGCCGAGCCGATCACCAGGCCGCCGCCGTGGATCCACAGCAGGGCCGGCGCGGGTGCGGCGGGTGGGGTCGCGGGGGAGTAGACCCGCAGGCGTCGGCGGCCGGACCGCACCCAGCGCACGGCGACGCCGGCGACGGGCTTGGTGCGCTGCAGGCGCGGTCCCACGCGGCCGAGCCATCGCGCCCACCGCGTGCTGAGGTCGAGCGGTGGGAGCCGCCTCAGGGGCTCGTGCAGGTCCGGGTGAACGTCGGTGATCTCCATGGGAGCGCCTCTCCGCGTCGAGGGACGGCGGCGGATCCGGACCTCGATGTCCGGTGCCGTGCCACGGAGCATACGGGAGGGGTCAACCCTGGCGCCTCGCGCGCGTCGCGCCTACGCTCGACTGCCATGTCCCTCCCCACGAACGTCCCCACGCGCACCGGCGCCGGTCGCCGCGCCCTGCCGGCCGCCCTCGCGGTGGCGCTCGCGGCGCTGCTCGCGCTCGTGGCCGCGGCGCCCGCGCAGGCGCACACCCAGCTCGACGCCTCCGACCCCGCGGACGGCTCGACCCTCACGGAGCCGGTCGAGCGCATCGTCCTGACGTACTCCCTGCCGGTGACGCCGCTGGGCGACGCGGTGGTGGTGACCGGACCCGACGGTCCGGTCGACGTCGACGTCACGCAGTCGGATGACGGCCTCGAGATGGTCGCGACCCCGGTCGCGCCGCTCGGCGACGGCGACTACACGGTCGAGTGGACCGTCGCGGCGCAGGACGGGCATCCGCTCGACGGCACCTTCGCCTTCGCCGTGACCAGGACCGAGCCGTCGCCCTCGGCCACGCCGTCCGCCGGCGCGTCCGCCGCCCCGACGCCCACCGCGAGCGCCTCGCCCTCCCCGTCGGCGTCGATGTCCCCGATGCCAGAGGATCACGAGGGGGACGCGGGCGGCGTCGGGGGCGACACCTTCGCCGAGGTCCTGGCCCGCGCGGGCAGCGCGATCGCCCTATGGGCGCTGCTGGTCGGCGCGGGCGCGCTCGCCTTCGCCGCGGTGACGCTGCGCGGTACCGACCGGATCGACGAGCCGCGCGTCATCGCCGGCGTGCGCTGGTGCGGCGCTCTCCTCCTGGGCGGCCTCGCGCTGCGCCTCGTCGGCCGCTCCGAGCTGCTCGACGGGGGCTCGCTCGCCGACGGCCTCACCCTCGAGGCGCTCGACACGGCGACCACCGGGTCCGTCGCCTGGGTGCTGGGCCTGCAGGCGGCGGGCGCGCTGCTGATGCTGCTGGGCGCGTGGCGCAGCGCCCGCGGGTCGTGGCTCGCCGTGGTCGGCGTGCTGCTCGCCGGCGCGGGACACGTGCTCGGCGGGCACAGCAACACGGCCGAGCCGCGCTGGCTCGTGCTGACCGCCGACGTGGCGCACCTCGCGGCGGCCGCGATCTGGGTCGGCGGTGTCGTGACCCTGGCGAGCGTGCTGCTCAGGCGGCGCCGCGAGGGTCGCCCCCTCGACGCCGCCCGCATGGGCTCGCGCTTCGGTGTGGTCGCCGCGGGCGCGTTCGTGGTGGTGGGCGCCGCCGGCGTCGCGCTCACCTGGGCGATCGTCGACGAGCTCTCCGATCTGTGGACCTCGACCTGGGGCATCGTCCTGCTGGTGAAGGTCGCGGTGGTGCTCGTGGTCGGCGCGATCGGCGCGTACACGCACTTCTCCGTGGTGCCGCGGCTGACCCGCGCCGCGGCGGCCGCCGCGGAGACCGGCGGCGAGGACGATGCGACGCACCTGCGTCGCGCCGCCGTCGCCGAGGCCTGGCTGTTCGCGGCGGTCGTCGTGGCCACGGCCGTCCTGGTCGCCTCCACGGTCCACATGTGACGGCGCGGGGCGTCAGCCCGTGAAGACGTCCACGACCAGCCGGACCGGGTCCTCGAGCCACGTCACCCGGTAGGGGCGCGATCGGTCGAGGCCGATACCCACGTGGCTGATGCCCTCGAAGCCCCCGAGGATGCGCGCCTCGCGGATCGCCCCGGTGCCCGAGAGGGTCGTCGGACCGGTGTACGGGTCCTCGCCCAGCGGCGTGCCGTCGACCCAGGCACCGAACGCCACGTCGAGCGACGCGGTGCCGGCGAGCGCGGGCGACAGCTCCTCGCCGGAGGGGTCGAGCGTGAAGGTGCTCGCCTCAACAGGCGTCACCGACCACCCCGGCGCGGCCGTGGCCCCCGCGAAGTCGAGCACCCAGCGGTCGTAGCAGTCGTGGGTCCCCAGGCGCATGGTCGAGCCCCAGATCACGGGGCTCAGGTGCGCGCCCCAGTCGTCGGACGATGCGCTCGCCGCCTCCGTGCCGAAGGCCTCGCACGTCGGGCTGGGCGTGGGCGTAGGCGTCGGGGTGGGGGTCGGCGCGGGGCTTGCTGTCGCCGTCGCAGAAGGCGCCGGGGTGGTCGCGCGCGACGACGGCTGCGGTGCGTCACCCTGCGAGCACCCCGCGAGGAGGGCCGCGGTCAACGCGATCGCGGCCAGCCATCGCCGGCTCCTGCTCACACCTCCAGGCTACGCCGGTGCGCGGACAACGGGTGGTGGGGCCTGCCCGCCCGCGGGCCCAGGTTGGAGGTGGAATGCGGCACCGCTGGGAGCGTTTACAGTGGGGAGATCACTGTTTGACGGGTGCAAAGATGGGCCCGACCCTTGCACGAAGGAGTCGCCCATGTCCGCCACGCCCACGCCCGCCACGTCGCCGTCTCCCGGCGCGACCCCCGCATCGTCCGACCGCGGCCTGAGGGGGTCGCTGCGGCGAGGCGTGTTCTGGAACTACGGCGGCCTCTACTTCTTCTACTTCGCCATCTGGCAGATCTTCTTCTCCTTCCACGGGCTGTGGTTCGACCAGAGGGGCCTCGGCGAGGGCAACATCGGGCTGATCAACACCGTGATGGCGATCACCGCGCTGTGCCTCCAGCCGCTGTACGGCTACCTGCAGGACCGGCTCGGGCTGCGCAAGCACCTGTTCGCCTTCGTGGTGCTCTGCGGCGCGATGGTGGGGCCGTTCTTCGCGTTCGTCTTCACGCCGCTCCTGGGCTGGAGCCCGGTGGGCGCCGCGGTCGTGTCCGGCATGTTCATGGCGCTGGTGCTGCTGGCCGGCGTGAGCGTGGTGGAGGCGTTCAACGAGCGCGCCTCGCGGGCCAACGACTTCGAGTACGGCCACGCCCGCCTGTTCGGCTCGCTCGCGGGCGGCACCATCACCCTGGTCGCCGGCTGGCTGTGGGCGAACGTGAACCCCGACAGCATCTGGTGGGCGGCATCGTTCTGCGCGCTCGTGCTCGGCGCGCTCCTGGTCGTCGCGCGGGTGCCCCGGCAGGCGGCGCAGAGTGCGGCCGAGGGCGAGCACTCGTCGGTGAAGGTGAGTCGCGCGGCGGTGCTGGGGCTGGTGAAGGACCGGAGCTTCCTCGGCTTCGTCGTGCTGATGTTCGGGACCGCCGCGCTCTACGACGTGTTCGACCAGCAGTTCTCGATCTACTTCGCCGCCCACGTCGACCACGGCGACCCGGTCTCCCTGTTCTCCTACGTGGTCACCATCCAGATCTTCGCGGAGGCCGCAGTGATGCTGGTCGCGCCCTGGTTCGTCAACCGGATCGGCGCCAAGCGCGGTCTGCAGCTCTTCGCCGCGATCCTGGTGGTCCGCGTGCTGGGCTCGGCGCTGGTCACCACGACGGAGGCGCTGATCGCGTGGCGCCTGCTCGCCGCGATCGAGATGCCGCTGATGCTGGTCTCCGTGATGAAGTACATCACCCGCACGTTCGACGTCCGCATCTCGGCCACCGCCTACATGCTCGGCTTCGGGGTCGCGAAGTCGCTGGGTGTCGCCGTCTTCTCGCTGCCGATCGGCGTGGCCTACGAGTCCATCGGCTTCTCGAACGCCTACCTGGTGATGTCCGTCGCGATCGTGGCGGTGACGGTGGTCGCGAGCCTGCTCATGCGCAACGACCGGCCGCGCGGCCGCGGCGGTGCGGACGATGCGGGTGCACCGGCGGGCGAGGAGCTCGCCACCGCGCGCACCTGAGCGGCGGGGCGAGGGTGCGCCGGCTCGACTCCGCGCACGTCTGAGGGCGCACCGGTTCGACACGCGCTTTCCATCGTTGTAAACTCGTGACCAGTCTCAGGCCCCGGGGGACGTCCGCATCCGTGCGGATGCCCCCGAGGCCCGCCGTACCAGCGACGATGCGGCGACCGCCTGTCGAAGGAGCCATCCGTGTCCGAGGACCTCATCCCGAACCCCATCGTGCTGCAGCGCGCCGACCCGTGCGTGCTCCGCGACGGCGACCAGTACTACTTCACCGGCTCGCACCCGCTGTACGACCGCATCGTCCTGCGTCGCGCGTCGCGCCTCGAGGACCTGCAGGCGGCCGAGGAGCACACCATCTGGGTCAAGCACGAGTCGGGTCCGCAGTCGCAGCTGATCTGGGCGCCCGAGATCCACCGGGTGAACGGCGCCTGGTACGTCTACTACGCGGCGTCGCCCACGGGCGCGCCGTCGGCGGACGAGCCCGGCACCGCCGAGACCTTCAACCACCGCGTCTACGTCCTCGAGTGCGCCGACGCCGACCCCATCACGGGCACCTGGGTCGAGCGCGGCCAGGTCGACACCGGCTGGGAGACGTTCGCGCTGGACGCCACCAGCTTCGTGAAGGACGGCGTCCAGTACCTGGTGTGGGCGCAGCAGGATCTCGCGATCCGCGGCAACTCGAACCTGTACATCGCGCGCATGGCGAACCCGTGGACGCTGGCCACGCCGGCGGTCATGCTGACCAAGCCGGAGTACGACTGGGAGACCCGCGTGTTCTGGGTCAACGAGGGGCCGTCCGTGCTGCAGCGGGACGGCAGGCTGTACCTCAGCTACTCGGCGTCCGGCACGGGCATCGAGTACGCGATGGGCCTGCTGACGGCCGACGCGGACGCGGATCCGCTCGACCCGGCGGCCTGGACCAAGTCGCCGGAGCCGGTGTTCACCTCCGATCCCGCCGTCGGCATCTACGGGCCCGGCCACAACTCGTTCACGGAGAACGAGGACGGCGAGACCGTGCTGGTCTATCACGCCCGCACCTACACCGAGATCGTGGGCGACCCCCTGTGGGAGCCCAACCGTCAGGCGTGCGCGCAGGTGCTGCCCTTCGTCGACGGCGAGCCCGTGTGGGGGACGCCGGTGCCGTTGACCCGCCCCGCTCCCACGTCGACCGAGGTGCTCCCCCCGGAGGGCATGCCGCAGCTGACGGCCTAGCCTCAGGACGGCCCGCCCGGGCGGGATGGGCGGGATCCGGCGCGGGTTGCGGCCCGTGCCAGGGGATTCGGAGGGCGCACGCGTCGCGGACGCACCGGTCGTGGCCGGCCTGATCACCGTCATCGCCTACGTCGCCGTGGTCGCGGTGCTGTGGCGGGTGACCCGGGTCGACTGCGCCGCGATCGCGGCCAGTCGGACGAGCGTCGTGCGCGGCGGGCCGCCAGCTGTGAGTGCACCGCGCGACGTTGGACGCCCTAGGCGTCGCGTCGTGCACTCGCAGGACCCGCGAGGCGCGCGGACACGGTCGTGAGCACCCGGTCCCGGCACCACGCGGGCCGATCGACCACATCGCGCCAGCCGAAGCGGAGCACAGCGAATCCTGCGGCGACCAGGTCCGTCTGGCGCTCGCGATCCGCATCGCGCGCCTGTCGCGTCGAGTGATAGCGGTCGCCGTCGAGCTCGACCACGACCGCCGCGCGCCGGTGCAGCATGTCGACGGTGGCGCGCCGTGATCTCAACGCCAGCGGAACCTGCCACTCGAACTCTCGGAAGCGCTGATCCGCGAAGGTCTCGTACCGTGCGCGGACCTCGAGCGGGGTGGTGGCGCCGGCGGCGAACCAGCCGAGCATCCGCTCGAGCTCGACGCGTCCCGGCACCCGCGGAGCGCGCTCGACCTCCCGCCGGAGCTGGCGCCAGCTGCAGGCGCGCGCCCACAGGGCCTCCCACGCGATGCTTGCCCGGCGCTCCGGCGCGGCGAGACGCCAGGCATCGAGCAGCGCGCGCTCGGGGACCGCGCAGTTCACCATGGAGAAGCTGGTGCTCACCCGTGGCGTCCCCACCTGCAGCAGCCGCACCCAGCTCGGGGCTCGCAGGTGCTGTCCACGGGGCACGATCAGGGCGGCCCGGTCCGGCGCGGGAAGTTGGCGCGCGCACAGATGCAGCGCCAGCTCGCCGGTGACCAGGCCCGCGGGGTGCCACAGGTTGAGGGCCTCGCCTCGAACCACCGGATCAGCTGCGTGGCGGGAGCCGCAGTAGACGCCCGGCAGCAGCCGGGTCACGGTTCCGTCGGCGATGGCGCGGGTGAGTCGCCGGGTCGACCAGGCGTGGAGCAGCTCGGCGCGCGACCACGCATGGGGGTGGGAGTCGAGGTGGTCGGCCAGGAGGCCGCTGGGCATGGGCACCCCCGGGATCGCGCGCATCTCTCCAGCGCAACAGAGCATCGGGAGCGCGGGGCCGCCGCTCGGAGATCTGTGGACGAGCGCCGGCTGTCCACAGCCGCCGTTGTCGGTCCTGCGAGTGCACCGCGCGACGCCGGGCGCCCTAGGCGTCGCGCCGTGCACTCACAGGGCTCCTGGGGCACGGCACAGGGCCGGGACGATGCGCGACACGCCCGGATGCGTTGTCGCATCGACGGCCGTTCTGACCGGCGGCGACATGGGCCCGAGCCGGTCGGCGCCTCGGCCGGAAACGCCCCGACTTGAGGCCTTCTACATCACGAATCGGCCACATTCGCCCCCGAGAAGCGCAACAAAACGGACATAACATACGTCCCGAACAGCTCAATGTGGCGTATGTCACATCGCGGGCGTAGCGTCGAATGTGATGTAGGTCACAAGGGAGTGACCTGCGCGACCCCAGTGAGGGAGGGGTATCATGCGCGGCTTCATGTCCACAGGCATGTTTGAGGGAACCCGCGGACGGCACGCTCGACGGCGAACGTCGCGGCCGGTCATCGCGGGGGTCTCGATCACGGCGCTGCTCGCGACCACGCTCGCGGGAGGGGTGGCGGCGCCCGCGGTCGCGACGTCCGCGGCGTTCACGCCGCAGACGGCCTTCGTGATCGACGCCGACACCGCCGGCCCGAACGACTTCGACGCGCTGTACGGCGCGGGCACCACGCCAGGCGGCCTGCCGACCACCGGCGTGTATGCGATGAGCGAGGACCCGGACCTGTGCGCGGATGTCAACGATGACGCCGGCGACAGCGGCGTCAAGCTCGAGCACGGCCCCATCTGGGGCTCCACCTTCTCGCAGGTGACGCCGTCCAAGAGCGACCTGGCCTACGTCGCGATCGCGGCTGAGAAGGTCGACGTCGGCGGCGACGTCAACGACATCGTCTACGCGATCTACAAGCGCTGCAACGCGGATCCCGGTTCGATGATCGGCGCGCTGTACTTCGACGACGGTGACGGTCTGCCGCCGACCAGCGACCCCGACGGCGACTACCTGATGCTGTTCGAGTTCAATCCCTCGAAGGCCTCCAACGCCGACCTGTACCAGCGCGTGGGCGGCACCTGGGTGCTGCGCAGCATCCCGGCGGGAGCCGTCGAGGTGACGGCCACCCAGACCGCGGGCGAGGTCGCGATGAACCTCAGCCTGCTGCGCATCCTGCCGACCGACCAGTGCCGCACCGTCAGCGTGGGCGGACAGGCGGCCACCGCCTCGGGCTACGACCCGAACAGTGCGCTCAAGGACCTGGCATACGTGCCGCCGATCGACATCTCCAACTGCGGCACCGTCGAGATCGACAAGACCGCCACCACCGACGCCCCCGGACAGCAGTTCGACTATCGGATCGAACGCACGGGCGGCGGCACGGTGCGGGATGGCGAGGCCGTCATCGTCGGCGACCTGGCCGTGGGCGAGCAGGACTCGTGGAACCGCGTCATCAACGGCACCGACTACACCGCCTGGGAGCTCACCGACAGCCTCCCGCCGGGGTGGAGCCTCGACACCGTGATGTGCACGTATCAGGACATCTTCGCGGCAGGTCGACCGTGGGTCGACGTCACGCTCTACGAGGACGGCGCCCCCACAGGGAACGTCTTCGACGTGCCGTCGTCGCTCCTGGGCGGCACCAGCTCGTGCACCATCCACAACGTCTTCACGGGCATCGTCGTGAAGAAGGCCGGTGACGGCGACACGGGCACCGACTTCGACTTCAGCTACGGCCAGACGGACTTCGACCTGAAGCTCGGCGAGTCCCAGACCTTCGCCGCGACGGCGGGCGAGCCCGTGGTCATCAGCGAGGGCACGCTCCCGGCGAGCGCGCTCCCGTGGGGCCTCGACAGCATCTACTGCGAGGCCGACGGCCAGGAGGTCGGCACCGTCGACCTCGCGAACCAGAAGGTGACCGTGACCGCCCAGAAGGGCGACCTGATCACCTGCACCTTCACCAACGAGCAGCAGGGGAAGCTGATCGTCCAGAAGGCCTCCGACGGCGGCGCTGGCGACTTCGACATCACCGGCACGGCCGCGGGCACCATCACCACCACCGCGACCGACGGGACGGTCTCGGGCAACACCCTGAGCGCGCTCGTCGACGCCGGCTCCGGCTACTCGGTGGGCGAGGACGTCCCCGACGGCTGGCGGCTCGACAGCATCATGTGCGACCAGGGCGAGGATGACCCGGCGGACATCACCGTGAACGCCGGCGAGACCGTCACCTGCACCGTGCACAACACCAAGCTCGCGCGGCTCAGCCTGACCAAGGAGGTCACGGGAGTCGCCGACGACTACCCGTGGTCCTTCGGATTCACCCTGAGCCCCGACGCGGTCCCGGCGGGCACCCAGACGCTCGCCGGCACGGGCAACCAGACCTCGCCGAGCGTGGCGAGCTGGATGGACCTCCAGCCCGGCACCGAGTACACGCTGAGCGAGTCCGGCGCGACCGGCTACGACGCGACCATGAAGTGCTACGACCAGGCGCAGACGGAGCTGCCCGACGCCGACGGCGACACCCCCGGGTATCAGATCGACCCGGCTCCCGGCGCGGTCATCGACTGCCACGTGGTCAACGCGGCCAAGCCGGCGGACGTCGAGCTGACCAAGACGGTCACGGGCGTGGCGGGCAGCTACGCGTGGGAGTTCGACTTCACGCTCACGCCCCCGGCGACCGGCGGCGGCCTCCAGAAGGCCGACGGGGTCGGCGACGGCTCCGACGTGCTCACCTGGACCGACCTGGTCCCGGGCGAGACCTACACGATCGCGGAGGCGGTCGACGGGGACTACACCCAGGCGCTCTCGTGCACCGTGGCGGAGGACCTCGACCAGGACCCGACCAACGCGTCGGTCACCTTCGTCGCGGGCCTCGACCAGCACGTCACCTGCGCCGCGACCAACGCGGCGGAGGCGTCCACGCTGACGCTCACCAAGACCGTCTCGGGCGTGGACGATGCGCTGGCGTGGGGCTTCGACTTCACGCTCAGCCCGGACGCCACCGGCGGCGGCATGCAGACCGCGACCGGCACCGGCGACATGGTCTCCGCGCCGCTCGTGTGGTCGGACCTGGTCCCCGGCACGCTCTACACGCTGACCGAGGCGGCCGACGGCGACTACACCCAGACGCTCCGCTGCACCGGGGTGGTCGACCTCGACCCGAGCCCGACGGTGGTGTCCTTCATCGCCGGCTTCGACCAGAGCATCGTCTGCTCGGCGGTCAACACCGCCAAGCCGTCGGACCTCACGCTCACCAAGACGGTCGACGGGGTCGCGAGCGATCTCCCCTGGCAGTTCGGGTTCACCCTGACGCCGCTCGGCGGGGCGCCTGACGCGCAGCTCGCGCTCGGGACCGGTGACGGCTCCGACGTGCTCGAGTGGACGGGCCTGGTGCCCGGCACCACGTACATCGTGTCCGAGGCGGTCGTGGGCGGCTACGTCCAGGATCTCCAGTGCACCGGCGTCGAGGACCTCGACCCGTTCGACCACTCGGTGACGTTCGTCGCCGGCTTCGACCAGCACATCGTCTGCACCGCGGACAACTCGGCGAAGCCGACCGACATCACGGTCACCAAGACGGTGGTCGGCGTGGCTGAGGACTACAGCTGGCAGTTCGGATTCCTGCTCACGCCGATCGGGGGCCTGCCGTCCGCGCAGGTCGCGCTCGGCACCGGCAGCACGTCCGACGTGCTCACCTGGACAGGGCTCACCCCGGGCATGACCTACGTGCTCGCCGAGGTGGTCGACACGAACTACACCCAGACCCTGCAGTGCACGGGCGTCGAGGACCTCGACCAGTCCGACACGACGGTCACGTTCGTGGCCGGCTTCGACCAGCACCTCACCTGCGACGCCCTGAACAAGGCGAAGATCTCGCGGGCGACCCTCTCCAAGGAGGTCACCGGCGTCGCCGACGACTACGAGTGGGCGTTCGCGTTCACCTTCGCTCCCACGGGTCCGTCGAGCCGCAGCTCCGAGCAGTTCGTGCTCGGTGGCACCGGCAGCACCCTCATCCAGCCTCGCGCGATCGAGGGGCTGATCCCGGGCGAGGTCTACAGGCTCGAGGAGGTCGCGCTCGGAGGCTTCCTCCAGCGGCTGGTCTGCGACGGCGTCACCGACCTCGACCTGTCCGAGTCCTCGGTGACGTTCATGGCCGGCTTCGACCAGAGCATCGTCTGCCGGGCGGTGAACGATGCGGTGCCCACCTCGGTCACCGTGACCAAGGTCGTCGAGGGCGTGGCCGATGACTACGCCTGGGACTTCGGGTTCATCCTGTCGCCCGAGGCGACCGGCGGCGGCGTCCAGCACGCCACCGGCACCGGACCCGGCTCCGACGTCCTGACGTGGGAGGACCTGATCCCCGGCGAGGAGTACACGCTCGCCGAGGAGATCCTCCCCGGCTACGACCAGACGCTGGTGTGCGATGTGCCGGCCGACCTCGACGACAACCCGACCACGGTCACGTGGCGGCACGGGGTCAACCAGAACATCACCTGCACCGCGACCAACACGGCCAAGAGCTCGGAGCTCACCGTGACCAAGACCGTCAGCGGCGTCGCCGACGACTACGCCTGGGACTTCGGGTTCCTGCTGTCGCCCGAGGCGACCGGGGGCGGCGTCCAGCACGCCACCGGCACCGGACCCGGCTCCGACGTCCTGACGTGGGAGGACCTGATCCCCGGCGAGACCTACGTGATCGCCGAGGAGCTGGTCACCGGCTACGACCAGATGCTGATGTGCACGGGCGTCGAGGACCTCGACCAGTCCGACACCACGGTCACGTTCGTCGCCGGCTTCGACCAGGACATCACCTGCGACGCCACCAACGACGCGCTGCCCTCCAGCCTGACGGTCACCAAGACGGTCACGAACGTGGGTCCCGACCACCAGTGGGACTTCGGGTTCCTGCTGTCGCCCGAGGCGACCGGCGGCGGTGAGCAGCACGCCACCGGCACCGGACCCGGCTCCGACGTCCTGACGTGGGAGGACCTGATCCCCGGCGAGACCTACGTGATCGCCGAGGAGCTGGTCACCGGCTACGACCAGATGCTGATGTGCACGGGCGTCGAGGACCTCGACCAGTCCGACACCACGGTCACGTTCGTCGCCGGCTTCGACCAGGACATCACCTGCGACGCCACCAACGACGCGCTGCCCTCCAGCCTGACCCTGACCAAGGAGGTGACCGGTGTCGCCGACACGCTCGCGTGGGCGTTCGACTTCACCCTCACCCCGGAGGTGGGCGACGGCGGCCTGCAGACGGCGACCGGCACCGGTGACATGGTCTCCGCGCCGCTGGTCTGGGAGGACCTGGTGCCGGGCACCGAGTACACGGTGATGGAGGGCCTGTACCCCGACTACGACGGGATGCTGGTCTGCACCGGAGTCGAGGACACCGACCCCGATCCCACGGTGGTGACCTTCATCGCGGGCTTCGACCTCGACATCACCTGCGTGGCGTCGAACGCGGGGCTCCCGTCCGACATCAGCGTCACCAAGACGGTGGAGGGCGTGGCCGACGGCTACGACTGGTCCTTCGCCTTCACGCTGACGCCGGCGGCGGGCGGCGGTGGCGAGCAGGTCGCCTCCGGCACCGGTGACGGCACCGCGGCGCCGCTGCTGTGGACCGACCTGGTTCCCGGCGTGGAGTACGTGCTCGCCGAGGCGGTGGACGCCGGCTACACGCAGTCGCTCATGTGCGAGGGCGTGGAGGACCTGGACGACGTCGACACGTCGGTGACCTTCGTCGCCGGCTTCGACCAGTCCATCGTCTGCGACGCGGTCAACACCGCGCGGCCGTCGAGCGTGTCCATCACCAAGACCGTGACCGGGGTCGCCGACGACCTGCCGTGGAGCTTCCTGTTCTCCATCGCACCGGCCGTCGACGACGTCGACTCGCAGCTGGTCGAGGGCGTCGGCAACGTGACCGCGGAGCCCGTGGGCTGGACCGGCCTGGTGCCGGGCGAGACCTACACCGTGGCCGAGGCGGAGGTCGACGGCTACGCCGCCACCCTGATGTGCGAGGGGGTCCAGGACCTCGACGACGTGGCGTCCTCCGTCACCTTCGTCGCGGGCTTCGACCAGCAGGTGTCCTGCACGGCCACCAACGCGGGCCTCGCGGCGCAGCTGGCGCTCACCAAGACCGTGGCGGGCATGCCCGACGACGGCGACTGGGCGTTCGAGTTCACCCTGACCTCCGACGTGGGCCCGGCGACGGTGACCCTCACGGGTGCGGGCAACTCGAGCTCCGACACCGCGACCTGGGACCTGATCCCGGGGGCGACCTACACGGTCTCCGAGCCGGTCGACGAGCTCTACACCCAGGAGCTCACCTGCACCGGGGTCGAGGACCTCGACGACGTGGCCACGTCGGTGACGTTCGTGGCCCCGCTGGGCGGGATGGTCACCTGCGACGCGGTCAACACCGTGATCCCGGTGATCGTGGTCGAGCCGACCGAGCCGCCTGCCCTGTCCGTCACCGGCGCGGACGTCCGCGGCACCCTGGGAGCCGCTGCGCTCCTGCTGGTGGCCGGGCTGGCGCTGCTGACGGTGCGCCGCCGACGCGAGAGCTGAGACTCGCGGAGGCGAAGGTCCACGGGCTCGGCGGTCCTCACCCGCCGGGCCCGTGGTCCATCCCCGCCCCCGCCCCGCCTCCGGACAGTACGCACGGAGTTGGGCGCGACACGCCGTGGTCCCGGACCCGATCGGCCCCAGCCGCCGGCGTGTCCGCGCGGATCCCGTGCGGACTGTCCAGGGGAGGACGGGAAGGCGGGAGGGAGGAGGCCCGGCGGCGTCAGCGCGCCGGGATCTCCGTCACCTCGACCGGCGTGACCGTGAGCCGGAGCGCGCGCGGCGGGGTCAGCTCCTCGTCGAGGGCGGCCTTGAGGTCCTCCGGGGGAGGGGTGTCCCCGCTGCCGCGCAGCGCGACGATGACGGTGCCGCTCTCGATCGAGATGTCCTCGACCACGAAGTCGGGGTCCTCGCCCAGCCATTGGTCGACCGTGCGCTGCGCCACGCGCTCGGCGGTCGCCTGGGTCAGCAGGCCCTGCGAGGACAGCACGAGCGGGGCCAGCAGCACCACCGCGAGGGCCACGAACGGGCCGAGCACGCCGATCACCCGCATCGGGTTGTCCTGGAGGCGACGATGCTCGGCGAAGCCCGTGAGCACGAACACCAGCGCCGCGGACAGCACGATCGCGGCGAAGTTTGTGAGGAACAGCAGGAACGCTCCGCCCGCATCGACGAAGCGCCCGCCGCCGAGGCAGATGCCGACCACCGCGAGCGGCGGCACCAGCGCGACCGCGATCGCGACGCCCGCGATCGACGAGGACACCCGCTTGTTGACGGTCGCGAACGCGCCCGCGGCGCCGGCCGCGATCGCGATGCACATGTCGATCACGTTGGGGTTCACCCGCGACGTGATCTGCGTGTTGGTGTCGAACGAGACCGCGACGGGGGCCCACGCGGCGAGGCCGTAGGACAGCGCGATCGACACGAGCACCCCGAGCGTCACCATGAGCCCGGCCTGCAGCGCGCGGTGGGGCCAGCCGTTGACGAGCGCGCCGGCGAGCCCCACGATCGGCTGCATCAGCGGGGCCACGAGCATCGCGCCGATCACCACGGCGGTCGAGTCCGACAGGACGGCGAAGGTGGCGATCGCGACGGACAGGACCAGCATCACCCACCACGCGCCGAGCTTCGCGTAGCGTCCCGGCTCGTCGAAGTAGAGGCTGTCCGCCAGGTCCTCGCGCTCGCCGACGCCGATGTCCATGCCCCGGATCCAGTCCCAGAGCACCTCGGGCAACGTCGCCGTACGGGGGTCGAGACCCGCCTCGTGGGACGAGCTGCGGCGCAGTCCCCACGCGACCAGGATCAGCCCGACGACGATCGCGAGCGTCGCGCCGCCGACGATGATCGCGTCCGTGAGGGTCTCGGGCGACCAGAAGGCGATCCCGCCTCCGGCGAGCGCGATCACGCCGCCGACGATCCGGGGCCCCTGACCCTCCTGCCCGCGGCGGAAGATCGACGACACCAGCAGGAAGAGCCCGCGGATGGCCACGTACAGCCCGGTCAGCGAGACCACCACCTGAAGGCTCACCGTGCCGCCGTCGGTGTCGATCCACATGAAGAGCACCAGGATCGCGACGAACAGGACGGTGATGAGGCCGCGCAGGAACGCGATCACGCGGTTGCGTCGCTTTCCGATCCACCGCTTGCCGACCAGCGCGTAGATCACGTCGAGGATGCCCGAGACGCCCAGCACGGCCACGACGATGATCTGGACGATCGCGGTGCTGACGCCGGGCAGCAGGAGCACCAGGGTGCCGGCGCCCGCGGCCACCAGCCCGCGGAGCGAGATCGGGTTCGCGACACCACGCCACATCGACGCGGCGTCGCCTCGCATGCTGCGCATCGCCTGCTTGCCGGTCCGAGGCGTGTAGCGTGGCCTCCGCTCCGGGCTGGTGTCGCCGCTCATGATCCTGTCCCCCTCTGCCGCGCCTCCGAAAGGCCGTCTAGCGCTCAGCGTAGGACCCGTGCGCGAGCAGAGCGCCTCAGACTGCGAACGGCACGCCGCACCTCAGGATCACGTTGGAGTAGGCGGTGTCCTCACCGGTGCGCACCGCCAGCCGGCATTCGCTCACGAGGGCCTTCAGGTCGTCGTGGGGGAGCCGTTCGGCGGGCGAGTCGAGGCGCTCGTCGACCCACGCGCCGCACGGCCACTCGTCGGAGGGCGCCGAGACGTACGCGTGCTCCACGACGATCTCTCCGAGGAGCGCGTCGAGGACGGTGGTGAACGCCGGCTCGCCGTAGACGAGCGCCAGGTCGACGACCGGCACGTGGGCGGGGATGGGCAGCCCCGCATCGGCGACGACCAGCAGATCCGTGTGGCCGAGCCGCGCGAGCGCACCCGACAGCGGAGCGTTGATGATCCCGGAACGCTTCATGGCAGGGGATCCTCCTTCCCTGGGTAGGACGGCTGAGCTCCCAGCCGTTGGACCGATGCGGCGGCGACCCGCGTCGCCTCCTGCGCGGCTGACCGTAGGTCGGCGCCGGAGGCGAGGTGCGCGGCCAGTGCTCCGACGAAGGCGTCGCCTGCGCCCGTGGTGTCGACGACCGGCACCCGCAGCGCGGGCACCGTCCACTCGGTGCCGGGCTCGAAGCCGAGGCATCCCGCGCCGCCGAGGGTGACCACGACCGATCGCGCGCCCGCCGCCTGCAGGAACCGCCCAGCGGCGGCCGGGTCGCCGCCACCTGTGACCGGCGTCCCCGGTGGCCGCAGGCCCGCGGCGACGATCGCGGCTTCGTGCTCGTTGACCACCAGCGGGTCGGCGCACGCGACCACGTCCGGGGCCAGCGCGCAGGCCGGTGCGGCGTTGATGACGACGCGCGCGCCCGCGGTTGCCGCGGCCCGCGCCGTGTGCTCGACCGTGGGCAGCGGGAGCTCGGCCTGAAGCACCACGACTCGGGCCCGCCCGATCGTGCGCGAGGCGTCCACCTGCTCCGCATCCACGGTCGAGTTCGCGCCCGGCACGACGATGATGGTGTTCTCCCCGTCCTCGGCCAGCGTGATGATCGCCAGGCCGGTGGGACCGGGACGATGCGCGACGGCGGCCGTCTCCACGCCGGCGCGTTCGAGCAGGCTCAGGGCGGTGCTGGCGGCGGTGTCGGTTCCGACGGCGCCGACGATCGAGGTCGTGGCGCCGCGCAGCCGTGCAGCGAGCGCCTGGTTCGCCCCCTTGCCGCCGGGTGCCTGCCAGGAATCGCGCCCGAGCAGCGTCTCGCCGGGACGAGGGTGCCGCTCGACCGTGGCGTACAGGTCGACGTTGATCGATCCCACCACCAGGACCTCGATGTCCATTCGGCTCGCCTCCCTCGGCATGTTGACAACCATGATGGCGCGTCCTAGCCTGTTGAACAACACATTCAGTAATGAATTTTTATTCAGTCGGTATCGAATAGGGATTCACAATCAGAGTCGATCGATGAATGGAGTTCCGGTGGCAGGGCCGCCGCCGGAGCTGGGGGGCCACTACGTCGGCGCCTCTCGTCGGTCGGGGCGCGCGAAGGAGGGCGCTGACGATGTCGAGCAGTGTGCAGGCGGTACCGGTGTGGCGGCGGACCTGGGTTGTCGGGGTCGGGGTCGCGGTCGTGCTCGCGGTGCCGATGGTGCTGAGCACCACGTTCGTGAGCAACGCGGATCAGGAGATCGCTGCGGATACCGCGGTCGAGTATGCCGCCCTGAACTACGACGAGGTGATCGTGCCGTCGATCACCGAGCGCGCCGTCCCCGTCGCCGAGCTCGCCGAGAACGTGCTCGCGGATCCCGAGGGTACCGGCGAGGAGCTCGGGCGTCGCGAGGACGAGAACAAGCCCTACAGCTACCCCGTCACCGCGACGGGCACGGTGACCGAGGGGTCGTTCGGCGAGGTCGGGCTCGAGGTCGCCGAGATGCCCGAGGGGCTCACCGTCGGCGTGGCGGTGCCGCCGCTCGGCTCCTCCACGGCGCTCCGTGACGCCGGCACCACCGTCACCTTCGGAGACTTCGTGAACCAGACGGAGTACCAGAACGTCGCCATCGAGCTGAACAAGCTCGCCGCCGCGGAGGCCTACGCCGAGGTCGACATGGATGCGCTCGAGGGCGAGACGATCACCGTGGTCGGAGCGGTCACCTGGTCCTCGAAGACCGGTGGCGACGTCACCCACGTGGTGATCGTCCCCGTCAGCGTCGAGGTCGGCTCGTGACCGAGGCGGCCATCCGGACGCTCGCGCGCGGCGAGATCGTCATGCGGGCGGAGCAGATCACCAAGGCCTACGGAGGGACTCACGCGCTCCGCGGTGTGGACTTCGAGCTGCGGGTCGGCGAGGTCACGGCGCTGATCGGCGAGAACGGCGCTGGCAAGTCGACGCTGATGAAGATCCTCTCGGGCGTCGAGACGCCGAGCTCCGGAAGCATCGTCCTGGACGGCGCGGAGGTCTCCTTCGCCAGTCCCACCGAGGCGCTGGCGCAGGGGGTGGCGATCATCCACCAGGAGCTGAACCTCTGCCCCAACCTCTCGATCGCGGACAACGTCTTCCTCGGGCGGGAGAAGCTCAAGGGCGGATCCGTGGACTTCGCGGCGCAACGCCGCGAGACCGCCGAGCTGATGGAGCGGCTCGAGGAGCAGCTCGACCCGCGCACGCTGGTCGGCGACCTGCGCGTCGGCCAGCAGCAGATCATCGAGATCGCACGGGCGCTCAGCGAGGACGCCCGCATCCTCATCATGGACGAGCCCACGTCGGCGCTCTCGCATGCCGAGGTGGAGGTCCTCTTCCGCATGATCCGCGAGCTGACGGCCCGGGGCGTCTCGATCGTCTACATCTCCCACCACCTCGACGAGTGCCTCGAGATCGCGGACACCGCGGTGGTGCTGCGCGACGGCGAGATCGTCGCCCGCGCCGACATGGAGGATGTGGACCTCGGCTGGATCGTCTCTCAGATGGTGGGTCGCGAGCAGTCCGACCTCTATGCCCCGATGGCGCACGACCCCGGCGAGGTGCTCCTCTCGATCGAGGGCCTGGTGGTCTCCGACCCCGACAGCCCCGGTCGTCTCGCCGCACGCGACGTCACCTTCGACGTGCACTCGGGCGAGGTGGTGGGCATCTACGGGCTCATGGGCGCGGGCCGCACCGAGCTCCTCGAGGCCATCGCCGGACGCAACCCCATCAGCGCCGGGTCGGTCACGCTCGACGGCGAGGAGCTGACCCACCGTACGGTCCAGGATCGCATCGATCGCGGGCTCATCCTGGTCCCCGAGGACCGTCAGCGGGACGGTCTGGTCCAGACCCTCGGCGTGGGGCGCAACATGGCGCTCGCCTCGGTGGGCCGGTTCCTGAAGGCGGGGCTGCTCGATCAGCGGGCCGAGAAGGAGCACCTCGATACGACCGCCAAGGGCGTCAAGGTCAAGATGGCGGGCCTGGACGCCGCCATCGGCTCGCTCTCCGGGGGCAACCAGCAGAAGGTGGTCATCGGCAAGGCGCTGCTCACCGAGCCCCGCGTGGTGGTGCTCGACGAGCCCACGCGAGGCATCGACGTGGGCGCCAAGGCCGACATCTTCGCCCTGATGGCTTCCCAGGCGCGCGAGGGACGCGCCGTGCTCTTCGCCACCTCCGAGGTCGGCGAGGTGCTCTACGCCTGTGACCGGATCCTCGTGATGTCCCGAGGTCGCATCGTCGCGGAGCTCGACCCGCGCACCACCACCCGCGAGAAGTTGATGGCGGTCGCCGATTCCGGCTCCGCCGCACAGACCACGAATGAGGCCTGACATGACCACCACCCAGCAGTCACCGAAGACCGCGGGAGCCGCGGCCCAGCAGCAGAAGCGCCACCCGATCCTGGGCGATCGCTCGCTGGGCGAGTTCCTGATGGACCAGCGGGCGTTCGTCGCGCTCATCGTGCTGGTCATCATCTTCGCCATGCTGTCGGATGCGTTCCTCCAGCCCAGCAACCTCATCACGATGACCAAGCACGTCGCGTACAACGCGATCCTCGCGCTCGGCATGCTGCTGGTCATCATCACCGGAGGCATCGAT
This sequence comes from Demequina lignilytica, assembly GCF_030418375.1. NCBI lineage: Bacteria > Bacillati > Actinomycetota > Actinomycetes > Micrococcales > Demequinaceae > Demequina > Demequina lignilytica. Next base: position 309,504 of record NZ_JAUHPZ010000003.1, on the reverse strand, counting down.
CTGTCGGTCGGATCCATCGTCGGGTTGTCGGGCATCGTCGCCGGTGTTCTGCTCCAGGGCTGGCAGCTGTCGCTGTTCGACGTGACGGCCTATCCGGCCGTGTGGGTGGTGATCATCGTCGCGCTCGCGGTCGGCGCGCTCGTCGGCGCGCTCAACGGCCTCCTGATCACCAGATTCAGAGTCGCGCCCTTCATCGCGACGCTCGGCACCATGTACATCGCGCGCGGCGCCGCGCTGCTGATCTCGAACGGCTCGACCTTCCCCCGACTGCAGGGTGAGGCGGAGCTCGGCAACACCGGCTTCTCGTTCCTGGGCGTCGCCCGCCCGCTCGGCATCCCGACGGCGATCTGGATCATGGTCATCTTCGCCGTGCTGATCGCCCTGCTGGTCGCGAGGACCAAGTTCGGTCGCTGGCTCTATGCCACCGGTGGCAACGAGCGTGCTGCGCAGCTGTCCGGCGTCCCGGTCAAGAGCGTCAAGATGCGGGTCTACATCATCTCGGGCATCTGCGCGGGCATGGCGGGCCTCATCATCGCCTCCGAGCTCACATCGGCCGCGCCGCAGACGGGCCAGGCCTTCGAGCTCAACGCGATCGCGGCGGTGGTCATCGGCGGGGCATCTCTCGCCGGCGGCCGCGGCACGGTCAAGGGCGCGCTCATCGGCGCGTTCGTCATCGGGTTCCTGTCGGACGGCCTGGTCCTCGTCGGGGTCAGCAGCTTCTGGCAGACCGTCATCAAGGGCCTCGTCATCGTGCTCGCGGTCATCCTCGACCAGGGCCAGGAGCGCCTCAAGAAGGCCCGCGCGGCTGCGCAGGCCGCCCAAAGCGTCAAGCAGGAGGCCGCGGAGCGCGAAGCCGCGGCCGTCAGAGCTTGATCCCCCACCCAAGAAGAGAAACTCAAGGAGAGAAGATGCTAGGCAAGTTCCGCAAAGGCGCTGTGATTGCCGCAGCAGCCATGTCCGCCCTCGCGTTCGCCGGATGCTCGAGCGGCGGGTCGACCGAGACGCCGACCACCGCGTCGTCCGCCACCGCGGAGACGAGCACGCCGGCCGGCGGCGGCGAGGCCGGAGGCCTCATCGCGGTCATCACGCCGTCCCACTCGAACGTGTTCTTCAAGGCGGAGGCTGACGCCGCCGTGGCCGAAGCGGAGGCGCTGGGCTACACCGCTCAGGCCGACTCGCACGACGACGACCCGAACAAGCAGTCCGAGCTGATCGACGCCGCCATCTCGAACGGCGCCGTGGCGATCGTCCTCGACAACGCTGGTGCCGACGTCACCGTGGGCGCCGTCCAGAAGGCCAAGGACGCGGGCATCCCGGTGTTCCTGATCGACCGTGAGATCAACGAGACCGGCATCGCCGTCTCGCAGATCGTCGCGAACAACGCTCAGGGCGCGGGTCTGGTCGGCGAGTCCTTCGTCGCGGCCATGGAGGGAGAGGGCACGTACATCGAGCTTCTCGGGCGCGAGACCGACACCAACGCGGCGGTCCGCTCCGACGCCTACCACGCGGTCATCGACGAGTACCCGGACATGGAGATGGTCGCTCAGGAGACCGCCAACTGGGACCAGCAGGAGGCCTTCAACAAGGTCCAGACCCTGCTCGAGGCGAACCCGGACGTCAAGGGCATCATCGCGGGCAACGACACGATGGCGCTCGGCGCGGTCGCCGCGGTGGACGCGGCGGGCCTCACCGGCGAGGTGATCGTCGCGGGCTTCGACGGCAGCCCCGACGCCGCGCAGGCGATCAAGGACGGCAAGCTGCTGGCGACGGGTCTCCAGCCCGCCGTGCTGATCTCGCAGATGGCGGTCCAGCAGGCCGACGAGTACATCCGGACCGGGTCGACCGGCCAGCCGGAGAAGCAGTCGATCGACTGCATCCTCATCGACGCGTCCAACGTCGACAAGTACACGGTGTTCGCCCTCGAGGGCTGACACCGCTCCTCCCGACGACGGCGTCCCGCGGATCACCGCGGGGCGCCGTCGCCGTGTCAGGCGACGCCCCTGGTCCGTGGCGTGCCAGCCGACGTAGGCTGGCCTCCGACCTGGAGGGAGGGACGATGCGCGTGAGAGTCCTCGCGGCCGCGAGCCTGGGTGCGCTGGTGATGGCCGGCTGCACCGGCACGAGCGAGCCGGCGGGCACCGCGACGGGCGGATCCAGCACGTCCCCGCAGCCCGCGATCAGCGCCTCGGACCTTCCCAGCGAGCCCGCGGAGGTCGAGGGGTCGCTCATCGCCCAGGCGTCGGGGCAGTCGCTCACGGTGTTCACCGCGCCCGATGGAGCCGAGCAGCAGACGGTCGAGGCCGCCGACGTCCTCACCGTCCCGGATCAGACCCCGCTGGTGTTCCTTGTCAAGGAACGCCAGGCCGGCTGGGTCGAGCTCTACCTGCCCGTGCGTCCCAACGGCACCACGGGCTGGGTGCCCGAGTCGGACGTCACGCTCACCTCGACCACGCTCCAGGTCGAGGTGGTGCTGTCGGACTTCACGCTGACCGTCACGGACGGCGACGACGTCATCTTCGAGTCGTCGATCGGGCTCGGCCGCGACGAGATGCCCACGCCCGGCGGGGTCTACTTCATCCGCGAGCTGCTGCAGCCGCCCGACCCCGACGGGCTCTACGGGCCGTACGCGTACGGGCTGTCGGGCTACTCGCCCGTGCTGGACTCCTTCGCCGGCGGCGACGCCGTGATCGGCATCCACGGCACCGACGACCCGACGTCGATCGGCCGCGCCGTCTCCCACGGGTGCATCCGCCTGCCCAACGACGCGATCACCGCGCTGGTGACCACGGTGGGCTTGCCGCTCGGCACCCCGGTCACGATCTCGGAGTAGCGTCGGGGCGCATCGTCCTCGCAGCGAGCAAAGCACGGCCCGGCAGGTCCTGAGACCTGCCGGGCCGCGTCGCCGGGGGGATCAGCCGGCGTATGTGGCTGCGGACTTCACCGGGGTGGCCGCAGCAGCCTTGGTCGGCGCCACCGTGGTGGTCGGCGCCTCGGTGGACGTGGTGGGGGTCTCGGCGACGATGTCGTCGACCACCACGATGGTGGGCGTGAAGTCGCATCCGACCACGCCGCCCGGGTAGGTGACGGTGAGGGTCTGCGACAGCGGGTCCACGGTCACGGAGACCTCGGTGTCCGGCGCGGTGGTCCAGCCGTAGTTGGCGGAGGCGTCCTCCACCCACTCCTCGGCGTCGACGTCCCAGTACCAGCCCGGCCACGTGGCGACGGTTCCGTCGGTGTTCCACTCGACGCCCGGCCAGATGACCGTGCCCGATCCGAGCCCGACCTCGATCGACCAGTCCTGCGCCGCGTCGGTCGGGTGGTGGAAGGTCAGGGTCGCGGTGTCGCCGAGCGTGCCGGCGGGGTCGTTGACCGTGACGGTGTAGGCGAGGTACGGACCCTCGGCGCCGCACATCGGGATGACCTCGGCGTCCTCGATGCTCGGGTCGACCGGCGGGGCCGGGGGCGTCGGCGGAGTCGGAGGCGTCGGCGGAGTCGGCGGAGTCGGCGGGGTAGGCGGAGTCGGAGGCGTCGGAGGCTCCTCCACGCAGGCGGCGAGCTCCTCCTCGGTCAGGTCGCGCAGCTTCGCCTCGACGCCCGAGGTCGCGTTCGCGGTGTCCAGCACCCACTCCTCGCCGTTCCAGACGTAGGGGGTCACGGTGAAGCCGCGGGTGAGCGTCACGGTGGTGTCGCCGCAGACCCACTCGCCCTCGGCGTACTCGCCGTAGACGATCTTGTCGTCGGGCTGGGGCGGGATCGGCGGCGTCGGGGGCTCGTCGACCGGCGGGGTCGGCACGGTGTCGTCGACGCAGACGATCCAGTGCGAGACGCCCGCCTGCTGGCCGCCGCCGTTGAGCGGCGTGAAGTACGGGGTCCCGGCGACCGGGTACTCGACAGGCTCGGCGTTGCCGTCGCCCCAGCCGTAGTCGACGGCGCCGCCCTTGACGACCAGCAGCGCGTAACCCGAGCCGTCGCCCGTGTACGGGTCGAGCTCGACGGCGGTGCCGCCCTCGACGATCGAGCCGAAGCTGTCGTTGTAGCAGCTGATCATCTCGGGGTCGACGCCGGCGGCCGCGGCGGCCGCGCCGACCCAGTTGTCGGGGTTGTTCGTGTTGTTCTCGTTGGCGCCTGCGGGCGCGATGCCGGTCAGCGTCAACGCAGCCACGCCTGCGGCGATGGCGAAGTTCCTCAGCTTCATGATCCCTCTCCCAGCCAGGGGAGGGCGGGGCTCCTCAGCCAGCCCACGTAATCCCGATCCCCCGGTTGCTCACATCGTGATTCGGGCCGGATACCAGGGTCAACGACCCTCGCAGGGGGGTGTTGCCTCATGAGGTTCATATGTACGGATGTGAAGGATGTGACAAAAGGGACTGCGTTATCGGCTCAAGGAGTCCGCGGTCGCGGACGATGCCTGGGGCTCGTGCGACGCTGATACCTCAGTCGCCGTTGAGCAAGATGGGCTAGGGTGGGGTCGTGACCGACCGACTGGCCCAGCTCGCCGCGCTCGCCGACGCGCACCGGCTCGCGGTGGTCGACGTGCTGGCCGCCGGGGACCTGTCGCCCGCCGAGCTCGGCCGCGCGGTCGACCTGCCGTCGAACCTCCTCGCGCATCACCTGCGCGTGCTCGAGGATGCGGGGCTGGTGGACCGGCGCCGCTCCGACGGCGACGGCCGCCGCGCGTACCTCTCGCTGCGCTGGTCGCCGCTGGTCGCCGCGGCGATCGCCACCCCGGGCGCCCCCGGCGTCTCGCAGCCCGCCGGTCGCGCCGCGCCCGACGCGCCCGCGCATCGTCCCTCCCGCGTGCTGTTCGTGTGCACCGGCAACGCGGCTCGCTCCCCGCTGGCGGCGGCGCTGGCCGCCGCCGCGGGCGTCCCCGCGGCCTCGGCCGGCGTCGACCCCGCGGCGTCGCTGCACCCCGGGGCGGTCGCCGAGCTGGCCCGCCACGGCCTGACGCCGCTCGCCGACACTCCCGCGCCGCTCGACCAGGTCCGCGCCGCCGGCGACCTGGTCATCACCGTCTGCGACCGCGCCCACGAGTCCGGCGCGGGCGCCGCCCACTGGTCCATCCCGCGGCCCGACGGGACCGCGGAGGCCTTCGCGCGCATCGTCGATCAGCTGACCCCGCGCGTGCGCCGCCTGGCGGACGCGCTCACGACCCCCTGAAGAAGGAGACCTCCATGCCCACGCCCCACGTCCTGTTCCTCTGCGTCAAGAACGGCGGCAAGTCCCAGATGGCGCTCGGCCTGTTCAGCCACTACGCGGGCGACCGCGCGGTCGCCTGGTCCGCCGGCTCCGAGCCGGGTCCGGCGCTCAGCTCCGGCGCGGTCGAGGCGATGGCCGCCGTCGGCATCGACATCAGCCACGAGCACCCCAAGCGGTGGACGGACTCCCGCCTGCAGGAGGCCGACGTCATCATCACCATGGGCTGCGGCGACACCTGCCCCTACATCCCCGGGAAGCGCTACGAGGACTGGGCGATCGAGCCCGGCCCGTCGGAGGACCAGCGCGACCAGATCGACGGCCGCGTCCGCGAGCTGATGGTGAGCCTCGGGGTCGAGCCCGGCCCGTCGGTGGTGCCCGCCGACTGACACATGACGACCGGTCCTGCTGCAGCAGGGCCGGTCGTGCTGTCCGGTCGACGGATCAGCCGGTGTAGCCGGCGTCCGACAGGACCGGGGTGGCGACGGGGGCCTCCGGGGTGGCGGTGTCCGACAGGACATCGACCTCCGGCTCGTCCTCGTCGTCGGGGACCTCGGTGGTCTGGGGATCAGGCTCCTGCGTGGGGACCACGCAGTCGTTGTCCCAGATCGCCTGGCCGAGCGTCCCGTAGTTCTGTCCGGCGTAGGACAGGAACGGCGGGATGATGTCGTCCGGGTGGTCGTCATGCCCGTTCCAGGCGATGTCGACCACGCCGTCCGTCGAGGTCCACCCGACCTGGTCCGACACGAACGGATCGCTCGTGTCCGAGGTCGCGTGGCAGATCATGACCGATCCGGTCTCGACCACGGGCTCCGGCTCCTCCGCCGGTACCACGCAGCCGTTCGCGAGGATCGCCTGACCCACCTCGTCGTAGTTGAGGCCGGGGAAGCCGTTCTCGCCGCCGAAGGGCGGGATGATGTCCCCGGTGTGGTCTCCGTGTCCGTTCCACTTGATGTTGAGGCCGTTGTCCACGGCGTTCCAGGACACGTGGTTGACGGTGTAGGGGTTGGTCTCCGACGCCGTCGCGTGGCAGATGGTGACCTTGTAGGTCTCCATGTGCGGGTCGTTCCCGGGGTTGTTGTCCCCGGCCTGCGCCGCGGTTCCGGCCGCCAGCAGCAGGGCGAAGGTGCCCAGCGCCATCGCCAGGCCTCGCGCATTCATGATGCACTCCTGTGCCGGGGGACGATGCGGGGGCCTCAGCCAGTCCTCAACTACCCCAGCACTCCCATTGTCCTCCTTTGTGAGGGTTTGTCACGAATCGGCGGCGATCAGCCCGTGTAGCCCGCGTCTGAGACCACGGCGTCGGCGGCCGGCGCCTCCGTGGTCTCGTCCTCGACGCCCACCTCCGGGTCCGTGGTCTCGTCCGGGTCGGGATCGGTCGTCTCCGGCGTCACCGGCTCGACCTCGGGGGTGATCGGCTCCGGGTCCGGCGGCACCGGGTCGGGCTCGGGCGGCGGGGGCGGGTCGGTCGGCTCCGTGGTCGGGGTGCCGGACGGGATGGGCTCGGAGCCGCATCGCACCTCACCGGTGAAGGCGTCCGTCACCACGATGTCGCCGTAGCTGAAGTCCACCGTGTACGAGTAGCTGGTATCCGGGAGCTGGTCCGCGGGGATCACGGGATGGAAGCCGCGCAGGTCGCTCAGGTCGTCGTCGACCAGCTGGATCACCTCGCCCTCGGACGTGGTGACCGTCACGAGGATCGGGATGTCCGCCGCGGGCTCCCAGCCCCATCCGATGTCCAGATGCATGTCGGAGCCGCACGATGCGTTGACGTTGATGCTGTCGAGGTCGCCGGGGCTGCGGGGCTCCGGCAGGACGGCGGCGACGGCGCCGCCCCCCAGGAGCAGGACCGCGCCGGTGACGCCGGCGATCATCGGGGCACGCGAGATCATGGAGGCCCCCCTTCCTCCCTCAACCCCTACTAATGTGCGACTGTCGAGCACGACCTGCAACCGGAGGCGCCCCGGGCCCTCCGTCCCTGGCGGCCGGCCGGGCCGGGGGTGGAAGAATGACGCGCGTGACGACGACGGCCCCCTCCACCGCCTCCACCGAGCTCGCGGCCGCGCTGGATCGCGCCATCGACGGGGAGGTCGACGCCTCCCCGCGCCGGCGCGCCGAGTACTCGACGGACGCCTCCAACTACCGCATCGTCCCCGCCGTGGTCGCGTACCCGCGGGACGCCGACGACCTGCTCGCCGCGCTCGAGACCGCCCGCGCCGCCGGGGTCGCCACGACCATGCGCGGCGGCGGCACGTCGGTGGCGGGCAACGCGATCGGCCCGGGCGTGGTGCTCGATCTCAGCCGCCACATGAACCGGATCCTCGACGTCGACCTCGAGGCCAAGACCGCGCGCGTCCAGCCCGGCGTGATCCTGTCGGAGCTGCAGAAGCGGGTCGCGAGCGCGGGGCTCCGCTTCGGTCCCGACCCGTCGACCTCGACCCGCGCGACGCTCGGCGGGATGATCGGCAACAACGCCTGCGGGCCGCACGCGGTCGCGTTCGGGCGCACGGCGGACAACGTGGTCTCGCTCGAGGCGGTCGACGGGATCGGCCGCCGCTTCACGGCGGGTGTGCGCGGCGTGGGCGCCGTGCCCGGGCTCGAGGAGCTGGTGACGGCGAACCTCGCGCTGATCCGGCAGGAGTTCGGCCGCTTCTCGCGTCAGGTCAGCGGCTATTCGCTCGAGCACCTGCTGCCGGAGCTCGGCGGCGACCTCGCGCGGTTCCTGGTGGGCTCCGAGGGCACGCTCGCCACCATCCTGGAGGCGACCGTACGGCTGGTGGACGTGCCGCCCGCGCGCCTCACCGCGGCCTTCGGCTACGCGGACATGCCGGCGGCGGCCGATGCGGTGGTCGGGATCCTGCCCCACCGGCCGCAGGCCGTCGAGGGCCTCGACGCCCGCCTGGTCGCCCGCGTCGCGGGCGCGACCGGCCCGGTGCCCGACCTGCCCGAGGGGGCCGGCTGGCTGTTCGTCGAGGTGGGCGGCGAGACCGAGGACGAGGCGCGCGCCACCCTCGCGGCGCTCGCGGCCGACGCGGGCACGTCCGCCTGGCGCGAGGTCGCCGATCCGCGGGAGGCCGCCCGCCTGTGGGCGATCCGCGCGGACGGCGCCGGCCTGTCGGGCCGCACCCCGGAGAACGACGAGGCGTGGCCCGGCTGGGAGGACGCCGCCGTCCCGCCGGAGCGGCTGGGGGCGTACCTCAGGGATTTCGACGCGCTCATGGAGCGCCACGGCGTGGTCGGGCAGCCCTTCGGGCACTTCGGCGACGGCTGCATCCACGTCCGGCTGGGCATCCCGTTGCAGGAGTCGGGCGAGCCGCTGCGGGCGTTCATGACGGACGCCGCCGCGCTGGTCGCCTCCCACGGGGGATCGCTCTCGGGTGAGCACGGCGACGGGCGCGCCCGCTCGGAGCTGCTGCCCGCGATGTACTCGGGCGAGGCGATCGACCTGTTCCGCCAGGTCAAGCACCTGTTCGACCCCGAGAACGTGCTCAATCCCGGCGTGATGGTGGACCCCGACCCGCTCGACGCGCACCTGCGCCGCCCCGCCGCGCCGCGCACCCCGGGCGAGGGCTTCACGTTCCCGCACGACCATGGCGACATGGCCGAGGCAGTCCACCGCTGCACGGGCGTGGGCAAGTGCCGCGCGGACGCGATCGGGTCCGGGTCGGGCTTCATGTGCCCCAGCTACCAGGCGACGGGGGACGAGAAGGACGTGACCCGCGGTCGTGCCCGCGTGCTCCAGGACGCGATCAACGGCACGCTGATCGGCGGGCTGACCGCCCCCGAGGTCCGCGAGAGCCTCGACCTGTGCCTGAGCTGCAAGGCCTGCTCCGCGGACTGCCCGAGCGGAGTCGACATGGCGGCCTACAAGTCCGAGGTGCTGCACCGCACGTACAAGGGCCGCCTGCGCCCCGCGACGCACTACTCGATCGGCTGGCTGCCGCGCTGGCTCAAGGTGATCGGGCTGGTGCCCTCCGTGGTGAACGCGGTGCTGAGGCCGGCGTGGATCCAGCGGATCGCGGTGTCGATCGCGGGCATGGACACCCGCCGCACGCTGCCGCGGTTCGCGAAGCCGTTCCGTGCGACGGAGTTCGCGAAGGAGCGTCGGGGCGACGCGGCTCGGGCGGTGCCCAAGAACTCGCGAGTGGTGCTGTGGGCGGACTCGTTCACCGACGGCATCGACCCGCAGATCCCGACCGCGGTGGTCGAGGTGCTCGAGGACGCCGGCCTCGACGTGGTCGTGGTCGCGGGGGACGCCTGCTGCGGCGTCACCTGGATCTCGACGGGCCAGCTCGACGGCGCCAAGCACCACCTCGAGCACCTGCTCGGCGTGCTGGGGCCGTGGGCGGTCAACGGCGTGCCGATCGTGGGGGTCGAGCCCAGCTGCATGGCGGTGCTGCGCGGCGACCTGGTGGACCTGCTGCCGGAGGACCCGCGCGCCGCCGCCGTCGCGCGCGGCACCTACACGCTCGCCGAGGTGCTGACCGGGCGCTCGCCCGTCAAGCCGCGCGAGGGCTGGCGGATGCCGGACCTGTCCGACGTGACCGCGGTGGTCCAGCCGCACTGCCACCAGTACTCGGTGATGGGCTACGCAGCGGACCGCGAGCTGCTCGCGCGCGCCGGCGCGACCGTCACGGAGACCAGCGGGTGCTGCGGCCTCGCCGGCAACTGGGGCACGGAGAAGGGGCACTACGAGACCAGCGTGAAGGTCGCGGAGAACTCCCTGCTCCCCGCGCTCCGGGAGGCGCCGGAGGGGTCGATCTATCTCGCCGACGGCGTCAGCTGCCGCACCCAGGCCGACGACCTCGCCGACGTCCAGGGCCGCCACCTCGCGGAGCTCATCATGGAACGCCGCCGCGCGGCCTCCCGCTGACTTCTCGCCGGGACACTCAGTACTGCTTTCTGCCGCGCGGTGCGCCGTGCGGGACATCCAGTACTGGTGAGCGAGGATGAACCCATGACCGCACCCGTGCGATTCGCGATCGTGGGCACCGGCTGGCGCACGCGGTTCATGCTGCGGCTCGCCGCCATGGCCCCGGAGCGCCTCGAGCCGGTCGCGATCGTCGGGCGGACCCCCGCCCGCGCACGCGAGGCGCTGGTCGAGGCCCGCCGCGACGCCGCGCCCTTCACCGCGCACCTCGATGACGCCCTGGCCGCCGACAGCCTCGAGGAGGCCCTCGAGCGCCGCCCCGAGTTCGTGGTGGTCGCCGTGCCGTGGGACGTCAGCCCGGGGATGATCGAGAGCATCGTCGGCGCGCGGATCCCCGTCCTCGCCGAGACCCCGCCCGCGCCCGACGCCGCCGGCCTCGCCGCGCTGTGGCGCGCCGTGGGTGGCGCCGGGATCGTCCAGGTCGCCGAGCAGTACACGCGCATGCCCGGCCACGCCGCCCGCATCGCCCTGCTCCGGCGGGGCGCGATCGGCACGCCGCACCACGTGCAGCTCAGCTCCACGCACCTCTATCACGCGGTCTCGCTCATCCGGACGTACCTCGGCTCCGGCGACCCGGCGGCCGTCACCGAGGCGACCGTCAACGCCCGCACCTTCACCGCGCCCATGGTCGACCCGCTGACCCCCGACGGCTGGGTCGGCGGCGACCAGCCGCAGCCGCGCGCAACCATGCTCGCCACCCTCGACTTCGGGGACGGCCGGTCCGGGCTGTACGACTTCGTCGACAACCAGTGGTGGAACCCGTACCTGCACCGTCGGGTCGTCATCCGCGGCGAGCGCGGCGAGATCTCCGACGATTCGGTGCTGCGCCTCACGGCCGACGGCCCCGTCCCCGGGCACCTCGAGCATCGTCGCACCGGGGTGGACCTCAACCTCGAGGGCAACGCGCTGTGGCACACCGCGTTCGACGGCGAGGTGGTCTACCGCAACGCCTGGCACGGGTCGCGGATGTCGGAGGACGACCTCGCCGTCGCCCAGATCCTCGAGGACATGGGCCGGTGGGTCCGCGGCGAGGCGCCCGAGCCGTACCCGCTCGCGCAGGGGCTGTGGGATCACGCGCTGTCGCTCGCGATGATCGAGTCCGCGCGGACGGGCGCCGACGTGCGGGTCCAGGGCGTCGCGTGGGCATGAGGACCGTGGCGGCCGCGGGCGCGCTCGCGGCGATGCTGGTCGCCTGCGCCCCCGCCGATCCCGGAGGCGCCACGCCCGGCCCGTCCGCCGCATCGTCCCCCCTGCGGGTGGCGGTGGTGGGCGACTCGCTGTCCTTCGGCGACTCGTCGGTGTTCACGCAGGAGGGGCTGGGGGAGGGGTCGTACCTGTTCTGGGCGCTCGGGGACGATGCGCTGCTCGCCGGCGGCACGGCCGTCCCGGGCGCGACGTCGCTCCACCAGCTCGAGCGGGTGACGCCCGTCGAGGCGGACGTGCTGATCCTCGCGCTCGGCACGAACGACCTGGCGTGGGGGCTGCCGTTCGGGGAGACCGCGTCGGCGCTGGTGTCCATCGCCGGGGTGGTGGACGCGCCGCGCGTGCTGCTGCTGTCGATCCCGCCGATCTCCGACGACTACGCACTCGACACCACGGCGTACAACCGGCAGCTTCGAGCCCTGGCAGGCGAGCAGGGCTGGGAGTGGGTCGACGCGGCGGCGGCGATCCGCGAGGGTGCCGCGTGGGCGCCGGGCGCGACCGACGACGGCGTCCACTACACGCTCGAGGCCGCCCGGAAGGTGGGCGAGGCGGTCGGTGAGGCGCTGCGTTCCGGTTCGTAACACCGGTCGGCTAGGGTGCCGCGCGTGGGCCGGGGGATGAGGATCGTGATCGCGGGTGCGGTGGTCGCCGCGCTGGCGCTGATCGCGTGCCTCCCGCTGTACGCGTTCCCGGCGAGCGACGAGCCGCGCGCGGTCGACGCGGTCTACGTCATCGGGCCGCCGACGGGCACCCGCATGGCGCTCGCCGAGCAGATGATCGCCGACGGGCTGGCGGACACGCTGGTGGTGTCGCTCGTCGAGGACGATGCGACGGAGCGGGCGGCGATGGAGCGGGCGGCCGAGCTGTGCGACGCCCCCGACGCGTGGGGCTTCACGGTGCTGTGCTCGCAGCCCGAGCCGTTCACCACCCGCGGTGAGGCCAGGTGGATGCGGGAGCTGGTCGAGTCGTATGGATGGGAGTCCGTGGCGGTCATCACGATCCGGCCCCACCTCACCCGTACCCGCGTGATCACGGAGCGCTGCTGGGACGGCGACATCGCCTACATCGACTCGGGCGAGAGCCTCGCGCCGTGGTACTGGGCCTATCAGTTGGCCTACCAGACCGCGGGTTTCGTGAAGGTGGCGCTGCAGGACGGGTGCTGACACGCCGGTGACCGCGGCGCGACTGGGAGCGCTCTCCCCGCACGGTCGACCCGATTCGGCATCCACTCAGGACCTTTGTCCCTTGCTCGCGGCCCGCGACGGATTCGTGCGCAGTGAGCGGCACATAGAGAAAAAGAAAGACAAATCGGACATAGAGGGCTAGAGTCGAGAACGCGATCGCATGACAAACGGAGGGTGTGCGACGTGGAGTGGGGGAGAGTAACCATGTGGGGTCGAAAGATCGCAGTCGGGGTTCTCGCGGGAGCCATCGTCCTGGCGCCGACAGCCGCCTTCGCGGCTCCTGTCTATCCGGCGCCTCCGGCACCGCAGTCCGGAGTCATCCCGAACGATCCGGTCGACGACGAGGTCGTCGACGTCGACGATGAGACCGAGGAGGTCGTCGTCGAGACCAAGAAGGTGACGACCACCACCACGGTGGTGCCGACGCTGTCGGAGACCGGCTTCGACAGCCTGCCGATGGCGCTCGGTGCGGGCGCTCTGCTGGTCGCGGGCGCGGCGACGGTGGTGATCTCGGCCCGCCGCACCTCGACGGGCACCAGGGTGTAGGTCGATGAGCACGGCGCCCCGCGATCGCGGGGCGCCGTGCTCATCCGCCGGGTCGCACGCTGGACGCTGAGGGGAACACGTCATGGCGCTTCTGGACATCGCGCCCGCGGGAGCGGGCACGCGATCCTGGGCGCGCGCGATCCAGCGCCGCATCACCTTCACCGACGTCTTCGTCGTCGCGCTGATCATGGTGGCGGCGCACGGCGTCCGCTTCGGATGGGACCCGTTCGTCGCGCTGGTCGGACCCTCCGGTCCGGCGTACTGGTGGGTGACCCTGCTGGTGTCGGTGCTGTGGGTGCTCCAGCTGGGGTGGACCCGGTCGCGAGATCCGCGCATCCTGGGCCAGGGGCCCGAGGAGTACCAGCGGGTCGGCACGGCCGGATGGCGCACGTTCGCGATCGTCGCGATCGTCGGCTTCCTCACGCAGTGGCAGATCAGCCGCGGCTACCTGCTGTTCGCGCTGCCGGTCGGGACGCTGGTGCTGTTCGGCTACCGCCGCGCCTGGCGGACCTGGTTCCGTGAGCAGCGCGCGCTCGGTCGGCTGCGGCAGCCCGTGGTGATCGTGGGGCCGCAGCGCACCGTCGAGCAGATGATCCGCCGCCTCGCCCGCACCGCGCGCGAGCACAGCTACGAGGTCGCGGGCGTGTGCGTGCACGGCGCCGGCGACGCCGCGCTCGCGGCCGACCTGGCGGAGATCCCTGTGCTGGGCGCGATCGCCGACGCACCCGCCGCGGCCGACCAGGTGGGAGCCGAGTACATCGTGCTCGTCGGCACCGAGGAGGTCTCGCTGAAGGAGGCCCGGCGCCTCGAGTACGAGCTGGAGGACTCGGGCGTCGGGCTCATCGTCGCTCCGACGGTGGCCGACATCGCGCTCCCGCGGGTGGCGGTCAGCCAGGTCGCGGGACTGCCGCTCATCCACGTCGACCCTCCGACGTTCACCGGTCCGTCGCGGGTGCTGAAGGCCGTGGCGGACCGGGTGGGCGCCGCCGCGATCCTGCTGGTGCTCGCGGTGCCGATGCTCGCGATCGCCACCGCCGTCAGGCTGTCGAGCCCCGGCCCCGTGCTGTTCCGTCAGAGCCGCGTCGGCCTCGCGCATCAGCCCTTCGAGATGCTGAAGTTCCGCACCATGTACCTCGATGCCGAGGAGCGCCTCGCCGCGATCATCGCGGAGAACGAGGGCAACGGCGTCCACTTCAAGATGCGGGAGGACCCGCGGGTCACCCGCGTCGGCCGGGTGCTGCGGCGCTTCTCGCTGGACGAGCTCCCCCAGCTCTTCAACGTGCTCAAGGGCGACATGTCGATCGTCGGACCGCGGCCTCCCCTGCCGCGGGAGACCGAGCTCTGGGACCAGGAGGTGGCGCGACGGCAGCTGGTCAAGCCCGGGATCACCGGCCTGTGGCAGGTGAGCGGGCGCGCCGACCTCAGCTGGGAGGAGACGGTGCGTCTGGACCTCCACTACACGCAGAACTGGACGCTGGGGCTGGACGCGATCATCGTGCTGCGTACGGCGTGGGCCGTGCTCGCGGGCCGGGGCGCGTACTGAGGCCTCACGGCGCCCACGGGTGCCCCACCCTTGACACGCGCCGGGGGTGCCCTACTTTTGGGGGCGAGGGCACTGCCGGACGAGGAGCCGGGGCTGGCAGCGGAGGGGGGCTCGTGACGCACGACGCACGGGCGGGTTCGCCATGTCGCCGCGGTCCGCTGCGCCCCGCGCGACGTCCGCGGGCGCGGACGACGGACCTGCCGGAGCCGCGGTGAGACGCGTCAACGGCGCGATCTGGTCGCTCGCCGATGCGGGCCAGGCGTCCCTCGCGACCTTCGCCACGGGCATCCTCGCGCTGCGCGTGCTGGGCGAGGGCGAGCTCGCGCTCTACGCGCTCGTCTTCGCGGCCGGGGTGGTGCTCATGATCGTGCCCCAGCTCGCGGTGTTCACCCTCCAGCGGCTCCACGTCAACCGCCTCAGCGACATCTACCGGCCCCGCTATCGCAACGACCTCCGCCAGGCCGCTCCGCTGCTCGGGCTCGCCGCGGTCGGCGCCTTCGTCGCGGGTCTGCCGCTCCGTGGAGGGGTGAGCACCGGGGTCTTCATCGTGATCTGCGGGTCGGCGGCGGCATGGACGGCCGTGTCCACGTTCCAGGATCACGTGCGCGGCGCGCTGCACGCGTCCCTGCATCACGGCTATGCGGCGGTGGTCTCCACGGTGAACCTCGCCGTGGTGCTGGTGGGGATCGTCGCGGCCGAGTTCGCGACCTCGGCGGGCGACGTCGCGCCGGAGGTGCTGGCGGCCCTCCCGTTCTCGATCCTCGCGCTGGGGAACCTCGCGAGCGCGACCACCGGCATGGTGCTTCACCGGTCGGTGCCGCGCGTGCCCGAGCGTGCGCCGAGCGACTGGCGCGAGTCCGCGGTCGCCAGCGCGCCCGCGCTGATCGCGCACGGAGCGAACTACCTGAGAACCCTGATCATCGCCGGCGTGCTGGGATCCTCGGCGGTGGTCGCGCTGGAGGCGGCACGCATCGCCTCCCAGCCGGTGCTGGTGCTGGGCGCGGGGATGTCCGCGTTCTTCATCCCGACCGCGGTGCGGATGCTCGGCTCCGGCCAGGTGCGCGCCGCGTACCGCCACGTCGCGCGACAGAACCTGGTGGTGCTCGCCTGCGGGCTCGCGTTCTCCGCGGCCCTCGTGGTCGTCACCCCGATCATCGCGACCCTCGCCGACCGCGCGATCCGGGTGCCGCTCGCCGTCGCGCGGGGCGCGGCCGCGACGGTGGGTGCGGTCGCGCAGCCGTACAACGCCGTGAACCTCGCGGCGAAGCGCTACGGACGCGCGGTGACCCTCACCGCACTGTCGGAGGGTCTCGGCCTCGTGACGGTGCTCGCGCTCGCCGTGCCGATCGGCGTGTACGCGATGCCCGCCGGCGCGGCTCTTGCTGGCGCGATGCGCGTGGTCGGGGAGATGATGGCCAGACGCAGGGAGAGTCGCGATGGGGGGGCGACGCAGCGATGATGGAGCGGACCGCCACGGCGCCGGGGCAGCTGCCCCCGCGCCTGCGCGAGCGCGCGCAGTCCCGCTGGGCGCGCGGGTGGACCGAGCCCGCGGGGGACGATGCCCGTGCCGGGTCCGGTGCGGCCCGAGCGGCCCGCGCGGACTGGCCGGCGATGCTCATCGTGCTGGGGCTCCTGGTCCCGGTCGCGTTCGGCCGGTGGGGCAGCTACATCTCCCCGGCCAACGGTCTCGTGTACCTGTCGGACCTGCTGGTGGTGGGCGGGATCGCCGCCGCCGTGCTCGAGTCCCTCATCCGCCGCGGCAGAGGCGAGCGCCGCGCACGGGCGCACGTGCCCATGCTCCTGGTGGCGGTGCTGGCGGTCTGCGTGATGGGCCTCGCCCGCGGCACGCTCGACGCGCCGGAGCTGGTCATCCGCGACCTGGTCCCGATCCTCTACCTGGGCCTGGTGCCCGCGGGCGCATGGGCGGTCAGGAAGCTCGGCGCCCCGCGGGCCTTCCTCTGGGTCCGGCGGGCGCTCGCCGTCCACACCACGTGGCTGCTCGGCGCGCTCGCGGGGGTGCTGCCCACCATCGCGATGCCCTTCGTCGGGATCCCCGTCTTCTCGCTGCGCAACGACTTCGACATGCTGCTGTGCGGCGCGGCGATCGCGGCGTTCGCCCTCGACCGGCGGGCGCGCCCGTGGCTCCGGGTCGCCATGATCGGCGCCAGCGTCACCGCGCTCGCGCTCGCGGGCAGCCGCGCGGGCCTCATCTCCGCGGTGGTGCTGCTCGTCGTCGTCGTCGCGGTGATCCGACCGCTGAAGGGCTCGCCGTACGCGCCGCTGGCGATCGGGGTCGCGCTGATCGGTGTGGTCCCGCTGATCGCGTCCATCGCCGCGATCCTGGCGTCCCCGCCGACGTGGGCGGCGGCTCTCAACCGGCTCATCCCGAACGACAGCGACGCCTACGCCTCGGCCCTCAACACCTGGGATGCGCGGCTCGAGGCGTGGGGGCTGCTCATTGAGCATGCCCAGCTCACTACGACCCGCTGGCTGTTCGGCAGCGGCTTCGGCAGCAGCCCGGTCATCGACAGCGGCGCGATCGCGCATCTCTCGGGAGATCCCAGCGTCCGCGCGGCCCACAGCTTCGTCGTCACCTGGCTCGCGTATGTCGGCGTGGTCGGGACCGCGGTGCTCCTCGGGGTGCTCGTGACCCTCTTCGTGCTCGGGATCCGGAACGCGCGTCGGCCGTCCGCGCCGGTCGCGCTCGGGCTGGGACTCATGACGGGCCTCACCCTCGCCGCGGTCGCGGGAGTGATCCTCGAGTCGCCGTTCGGATACCAGACGTTCGTGGTGGGTGCCTCGCTCGCGCTGCTGAGGCCGGAGCACCTGCCCGGCCCGAGCGGCCTGGGCGACGAGCCCCCTGCGACGTGGAGCCTGCGCCCCGAGGGCCTGTCGCGGTGGCGCATCGGCCCGGCGTCCGTCGAGCCGCACGCCGCCCCCGACGAGGAGGCGCCGACGGAGGCCGCGCCGACGCCGGCACCGGTCGCGGCGCCAGCCCCGGCACCACGCCGGCCCCGTCGAGGAGGGACGGCGCCATGACCGGGGACGACCGCCGGATCCGCAGCGTCGTGTACGCCTACACCTGCGATGACCGCCAGGGCTCGGAGCCCGGCGCCGGTGCGGCGCTCGCGGAGGTCGCCGGGAGGGTGTCGACCGCCACCGTCGTGACCCGCGGGCTCGAGTCGCCCGCGGCCGACGAGGAGCTGCGCGCCCGTCTCGGGGTGGAGGCGGTGGTCGCGCTGCGTCCCTTCGAGCTCGAGCGGCGGCTGCCCCTGCACGTGCAGTACGCCGCATGGTGCGTGCGCGCCGCCCGCTGGACGGCCCGGGAGCGTCGCGGCCGCGCGTTCGACGTCCTCCACCACGCGACCTACGCGTCCGACTGGTTCCTCAACCCGCTCACGTTCCTGCGCAAGCGACCCGGCGAGCGCTGGGTGCTCGGGCCGATCGGCGGCGCGTCGTACCCGAGCGCGGCGCTCGCACGCGAGGTGACCGGGGCGCGCGCGGTCGGGCTCACGGCCCGTCGACTGGCCACCAGCGCGTCACGGCGGCTGTTCATCGGCCCGCTCGCGGCCCGCGTCGACCGCGCGCTCGCGCTCAACGCGGACACGGAGCGGGTGCTGCGCCGCCTCGGGTACGCGACGGTCGACGTCACGTCGAACGCGGTCCTGGACGATGCGGTGGCCGCCTACCGCGTCCCCGAGCGGGATCGCACGGTCGCGTTCCTGGGGCGCGGCGTGGCGTGGAAGGGGCTGCGGGCGGTGCTCGCCGCCGCCCGCCACCTCCCGCCGGACGTGACCGTCCACGTCGCGGGCCCCGACACGGACACCCCCGAGCACCGTGAGCTGGCGCAGGACGCCGCCTGCCCCGTCGTGTTCCACGGGCGCCTGAGCCGGCCCGAGGCGCTGGCGCTGATGGCCCGGTCGGGCGCGCTCGCCCTGCCGAGCCTGCACGACTCGGCGCCGTGGGCGGCTGCCGAGGCGGCCGAGCTCGGCGTGCCGACGGTGTGCCTGCCGCTGGGCGGCGTGCCGTTCATGGCCGGACCCGCGGCCGTCACGGTCGACCCCGAGGGCGACGGGACGCTCGCGGAGCGGCTCGCCGCCGCCCTCCTGCGCGCGATCGACCTGCACCCGCCGGTCGAGCCGCGGTTCACGGTGGACCGCATGGTCGAGACCATCGGCGGCGCCTACGGCGGCGAGACGGTGCGTCGATGAGGGTCCTGGTCGCGTTCAACGACTACCTGGAGGCCGGCGGCGAGCGGTTCTCGGTCGAGACCGAGGTCGCCGCGCTGTCCGCCGCGGGCGCCGACGTCGAGGTGCTCCGCGTCGACAACACGGGCCTGCGGGACGGCGGGCTCGCGGACCGCGCGCGCAGCGTGCTCGGAGATCCCGCGCTGCTCGCCGACCTGGCGGAGCGCCTCGACCGGTTCCGCCCGGACGTCGTCCATGCGGAGAACCTGTTCCCCCAGCTCGGCGCAGGCGCGATCGAGGCGGTCGCGTCCCGCGGCATCCCGTGGGTGCGCACGTTCCGGAACTACCGGCTCGCGTGCGTCGGGGGCGACCTGCGGCGCGACGGCGGCCCGTGCACCCGGTGCGGCGATCTGAGAACGCGGCTTCCCGGCATCGTCCACCGCTGCTACCGGGGCTCCCTCGGGGCGTCGCTCGGGGCGACCGTGCAGGTGTCCCGCGACGCCCGCGCCATGCGGAGCCACCCGCCCGCGGCGCACCTCTTCGTGAGCGACTTCATGCGCGGCTCGCTCGCGGGAGCGCTCGGTGCCGACGTGCCGGCCCACGTGGTGCCGAACGCGGTCGACCTGCCCGAGCCCGACGCCGTGCCGTGGCGGGATCGCGCCTACGACGCGGTGTACGTGGGCCGCCTGTCGCAGGAGAAGGGCCTGCCGCTGCTGCTCGAGGCGGCGCGGGCGCTGCCGCATCGGTCCTTCGCGGTGGTCGGCACCGGTCCCCTCGCGGACCAGGTCGAGCGCGACGCGCGCGAGCTGCCGCACGTGCGCGTGCTCGGCCAGGTGGCCCACGACCGCCTCGCCGAGGTGGTCGCGGACGCGCGCACGGTGGTGGTGCCGTCGCAGTGGGACGAGCCGTTCGGGCGGGTGAGCATCGAGGCGCAGCGGATGGGTGCGGTGCCCCTGGTCTCCGACCGCGGCGGCCTTCCCGAGACGCTCCCGGCGAGCCACCGCGACCGGCTGGTCGTGCCCGCCGCCGAGCCGCGCGCGTGGGCGGACGCCGTCGAGGCGGTCGCCTCGTGGTCGCCGGAGGAGGCCGCCGCCTTCGCGTCCGAGGCGGCGTCGGCGTGGGAGCGGGACTACTCGCCCGCGGCCCTGGCCGGCCGCCTCATGGAGATCTACCAGGAGGCTTGCGGCCCGCGCGGATAGGATCCGGCGGCGATCCGCCCCTGGCCCGTCGCGGCCGCGGCGCGTCCGAGATGTCCGAAAAGCCCTTGTTCTCCCTCGGGCGGATGCGTAGCATCGCACGCATGGGGGAACTGGTATCGGTGATCATGCCCGTGTACAACGGGGAGGACTTCCTGGGCGCGGCGATCGACAGCGTGCTGGCCCAGACGCATACGGATCTCGAGGTGATCGTCATCGACGACGGCTCGCAGGACGGGACCGTCGCGCTGGTCGAGGCGATCGAGGACCCGCGTGTGAGATGCCTCAAGCAGCAGAATCAGGGGGTGGCGGCCGCCCGCAACACGGGCATCGCGAACGCCCGCGGGTCGATCATCGCCTTCCTCGATCATGACGATGCGTGGGTCCCGGACAAGCTCGAGCTCCAGCTGGAGATGATGCGGGAGACCGGCGCGGTGCTCGTGGGCGCCCTGATGACGTACCTGGGGCCGCGCGGTCCGATGGCGGCGCGGGCGGGGGAGATCGCGGATGGCCAGCGCACCAAGATCGCGGAGGCGCGGCTGATGCCCTTCCCGCCGTCGTCGATGATCGTGCGGCGGGACGTGCTCGAGCAGGCCGGCCCCTTCGACGTCGAGCTCAACCACAACACCGGTCCGATCGACGATCTCGACATGGTGGCGAAGATCGCGCGCCTGGGCGACGTGGTGACCTACCCCGAGCCGCTCGGCTTCTACCGCGTGCACGGTGCCGCGAACACCTTCGCCAAGTTCTTCGAGATGCAGCGGGGCACCCGTTACCTCCAGGCGCGCTTCGACGGCGAGCTCGACTGGGACGAGTGGAAGGCGGCGAACCCGGCCACCTCGGGCGAGATCCGCCTCGACAAGGCGAAGTTCTACTACCGCCGCGCGGGCTTCGCCTACGCGGGAGGCAAGTGGGTCGACGCGGCCGTGAGCGGGGCCACGGCCTTCGCCCTCGCGCCCAAGTACGTGGTGACCCGCAGCCGACGTCAGATGTCCTGAGGCCGCATCGGGCACAGGTAGCGGGGCGGACGCTCTGTTCAGAGCCGGGGGCCGGTGCCTACACTGAGGAATGGCCATCGGTGGCTGAGGGGGACACATGGGGCTCGTCGACTACGCGCGAATGCTTCGCGCGCATTGGCTCACGATCGTGCTGCTGACACTCGTGGGGGGTGCGCTCGCGTACGCGTGGGCCCTGTCCCAACCGCAGGTCTACACCGCGTCGGGCTCGGCGGTGCTGACCGCCGGCGTGGCCGAGGACCTGGAGACAGCGGAGCTGGGCGACCGGTACGCGAAGTCGTTGGTGAGCAGCTACCTCGACGTCGCCCGCTCCCAGAAGGTGGGCGAGTACGCCGCCGACGAGCTCGGCATCACCGTCAGCGCGGGTGCGCTCACGAGCCGAGTCTCCGTCTCCAGCCCGTCGGACAGCGCCACCCTGCGCTTCTCGGCGACGGGTCCGACGCCGGAGGCGGCGCGCGACCTGGTCTCGGCGTGGATCGCCGGCACCGCGGCGGTGGTCGCGGAGATCGAGACCGGCGGCTCGAGCTCCGCGGAGTCCGTGGTGCGTCTCGAGGTGCTGGACGAGCCGGGCCTTCCGACGTCCCCGTCCAGCCCGAACATCCAGCGCGCGGTGGTGCTGGGCATCCTCGCGGGTCTGGTCGTCGGCGTGGGCGTCGCGTTCGTGCGGGGCGCCCTCGACCGGAGGCTGCGCCGTCGCGAGGACGTCGAGCGCGACTTCGACCTGCCGGTGCTCGGCACCGTGCCGCTCGTGCGGCAGCTGAGCAGGTCCGGCAGCACCTTCGGCGGGGAGACTCCTGTCATGAAGGAGGCGCTGCGGGCGCTGCGCACGAACTTCCAGTTCATCGACATCGACCGGCCGCCGCGGGTGATCGTGGTGACGTCGTCGCTGATGGGCGACGGCAAGTCGACCATGGCCTACATGCTCGCCGACGTGCTCGCCGCGCTGGGCAAGGACGTGATCCTCGTGGACGCGGATCTGCGCCGGCCCCGGCTCGCGCAGTACCTCGGACTCGAGGGCAGCCTGGGTCTCACCGACGTGCTCGTGGGTCGCGTCGACCCGCTCGACGTGCTGCAGGACTACGGCCCGACCGGGCACCTCTCGATCCTGACGGCGGGGCAGGTCCCGCCGAACCCGTCGGAGCTGGTCGCCTCGGACGCCATGAAGACGCTGCTGTACTCGTTCCCCGAGGACACGGTGGTGCTGGTCGACACGCCGCCGCTGATCCCCGTGACCGACGCGGCCGTGCTCGCCGCGCGCACCGACGGCGCCCTCGTGGTCGCCCGGGCCGGCCGGACCACCGTCGACGTGCTGGACCGCGCGCTCGCGAGCCTCGACCGGGTCGACGGCCACCCGCTCGGGGTGATCCTCAACGGCGTCACGCTCAAGGGGATCGACAAGGCGGCCTACGCGCGCGAGTACGCCGAGCCCGAGGAGACGCAGTCCGGCGGCGAGTCGTGGGTGAGCCGCTTGCGCGCCCGCCTCGCCGGGATCGGCGAGCCTGCCGCCGAGGTGGTGGAGGAGGCGGACCTGGAGAAGGCGGACCTGGACGAGCCCGGCGCGGCCGATGGTGACGATGCGGCGGTGGCCACGGACGCCGACGATGCGCTGGCCGCTGCCGCGGACGGCGACGACGAGGTCGCGCTCGACGGCCCCGTCGAGGAGAGCGAAACCGAGGACGATGACGCCCCGGTCGGCTCGACCCTCGCGGACGAGGTCGACATCGACGACGAGATCGACGCCGAGGACGAGTGGGTCGCGGACGGCGACGATGCGGTCTCCGACGCCCTCGACGACGAGCTGCTGGCCGAGGACGGCTGGGACGACGACGATCGCGAGGCCGACGCCTCGCGGCGCTCCGAGCAGCCGGCGCCCGCCAACAGCGAGGCGTAGCACCGCCGACGAACCTCCAGCATCGTCGCTGGTCCGACCCCTGTCGGCGATTCGCCCCTTATGGCATGATTGTCCGTATCTGACCAGTGGGACAGCTGAGGGGGCGTCTGCACATGGAAGCTGAGCGGGTACTTGTCACCGGTGGTGGGGGTTTTCTGGGGTCGCATCTGATCGATCGGCTGCTGGATGCGGGTCATGAGGTCTTGTGCGTGGACAACTTCTTCACGGGGTCGCGTGCGAATGTGCGGCACGTGCTCAACCATCCGCGGTTCGAGCTGATGCGTCACGACGTGACGTTCCCGCTCTACGTCGAGGTGGATCGGATCTACAACCTGGCGTGTCCGGCGTCGCCGATCCACTATCAGCGGGATCCGGTGCAGACCATCAAGACGTCCGTGCTGGGCGCGATCAACATGCTGGGCCTGGCCAAGCGGCTCCACATCCCGATCCTGCAGGCGTCGACGTCCGAGGTGTACGGCGACCCCGAGGTCCATCCCCAGACGGAGGAGTACTGGGGCAAGGTCAACCCGATCGGGATCCGCTCGTGCTACGACGAGGGCAAGCGGGCCGCAGAGACCCTGTTCTTCGACTATCACCGTCAGAACGGTCTGGACGTGAAGGTGATCCGGATCTTCAACACGTACGGTCCGCGGATGGACATGAACGACGGCCGGGTGGTGTCGAACTTCATCGTCCAGGCCCTCCGGGGTGAGCCCATCACCATCTACGGGGACGGGAACCAGACCCGCTCGTTCTGCTACGTCGACGACCTGATCGACGGCATGATCCGCCTGATGGGCACCGAGCCGGGATTCACCGGGCCCGTGAACGTGGGCAACCCGGTGGAGTTCACCATGAAGGAGCTCGCCGAGGCCGTGATCCGTCTCACGGGATCGGACTCGACCATCGAGTACCGGCCGCTGCCGCAGGACGACCCTCGACAGCGCAAGCCCGACATCTCCCTCGCAGGCGAGAAGCTCGGCTGGCAGCCCCACGTCCCCCTCGAGGACGGCCTCAAGCCCACCATCGACTACTTCCGGAAGTTGGTGGAGGCGTAGGACGCGACGCGACGGCCCGCCCGGATCTCCGGGCGGGCCGTCGCGTGCTGTACGTCTGGAGCGCGGGCGATGCCGCTACGCGTGCCGGCGGCGCTCCCGCCACATGATGCGCTCCCAGTCGATGATGCCGGTGGTGTAGCGCTGCCACAGCCGCTTGGGCTCGGAGGCGAAGCGGAACAGCCACTCGAGCTTGGTTCGGCGCATCCACAGGGGCGCGACGGCCTTGGTGCCGGCGACGAAGTCGAACGCCGCGCCCACGGCCGCGGTGGTCACGCCCAGCTTCTTCGCGACGCAGGTGGCGACGATGTCCTGCTTGGGCGTGCCCAGGCCCACCCACACGATGTCCGGGGACGCCACCTCGATGCGGGCGAGCAGCTCGGGGGCGCAGAGCTCGTCGGCGGTGCCGAACGGGGGAGCGAGGCGCCCCGCGATGATCGCGCCGGGGTACCGCTCCGCGACCACGGTGGCGAGCTTCGCGAGGGTCTCGTCGTCGGCCCCGTAGAAGAAGTGGCGCACGCCGGCGACGCGACCGCGGTCGAGGACCTCCTCGAAGAACGAGGGTCCGCGCACGTGCGAGTCGCGTCCGCCCCGGCGGCGCTGGACCGCATCGGCGACGGGGCGACCGTCGGCGAAGTTCTCGCCGCTGCCGTTGAGCAGGGCCTTGTACTCCGGGTCGCGGTCCGCCAGCACGATGCACCAGGTGTTAGTGAAGCGCAGGCACGTGCCGTCGTGAGCCTCGGCGTGCAGCAGGGCGTCGTCGACAGCCTCGTCGAGGCTGGCGGGCGCGATCGCCACGCCGCCGATCGTCATGCTCGGAGCCACGGTCATCTTGTCCCCCTCAGGAGCCTTCACGCTCCTGGCGGTCCCTCCCCCAGGTGGCGCTTGTGGTGCGCTATGTCCGCTTTCGCGGCCTTTGCGCACTTCAGAGGCTACACAAGTGTGACGAAAGTCACTAGAGGGAGAAAACGGACACTGCTAATGAGGCGGCGCCGCCGGCCCGGGTGCGGGAGCGGCGGGGCTCAGCCGCGCAGCCAGGCGCCGATCTCGCGGGCGGCGCCGCGGATCATCGTGTAGGACTCGTGATACGCGTCCTGGGAGCGCCGGTAGGGGTCGGGCACGTCGCTGAGGTCGAAGTCGGCGAGGATGTGACGATGCGCGGCGATCGCCGCGGGGAGCGAGGCGAGCCGCTCGGACACCGTGGTGCCGGTGAGCGTGGCACCGGTGCCGGCGGCGGCCGCGACCTCCGCGAGGGTGAACGTGCGCTTGAGCGCGCCCGGCGCCGTCTGGACGGCGAGCCGCCGATGGTCTCGCGTCATGGTGATGATGACGTCGGCGTCCCGCATGACGGATTCGGTCAGGAGCGCGCCCTGGTGGGCCGCGCCGTCGATGCCGTCGGCGGCGAGCTCGGTGAGCATCGGGTCAGGGATGCCGTGACCCACCAGCGCGTGGGTGCCCGCGCTGGCGACGGTGATAGCGTCACCCAGCTCGCGCTGCAGCAGCAGCTCGGCGGCGGGCGAGCGGCAGATGTTGCCGGTGCACACCGTGAGGACCGTGGGCATGGTGTCCCTTCCGAGCTCGAGCCGTCGCGTCGGGGTCACGCTATCAGCGGGTGCCAGGCGGGGCCCTCCCGTTTCCGCGGCGGCGCACGTAGATTGGGGTGTGGACACGGCTGGGGGAGGCCTCGTGGATGCGGACGATGCGGCGTCTGGGGACGGCTCCGTGCGCCCGGCTCCGTCGGGGCCGCCCCAGGAGCGCGGGCTCGGCGCGCTGACGCTGGCGATCCTCGCGGTCCCGGTGGTCGCGCTGGTGGCGCTTGTGGTGGCGTTCGGGGTCGACGCGATGACGCTGCGGACCGCTGCCGCTGATCTCGAGACCCGGGCGAGCGCGGCGCAGGACGCGCTCGCGGCGCGCGACGCTGCCGCGCTGGAGGCCCAGGTCGACGCGCTGCAGGAGGCGGCGCGTGACTTCACGGGCGCGACCGACGGGCCGCACTGGTGGATCGCCACCCACCTGGTGGGCGTCCGTGACCAGGCCGTGCCGCTGGTGGCGGCGGGTGCGGCGGCCGCGGTCATCGCGGACGACGTGCTCGCGCCCCTCGCGCAGGCGGGGGACCTCGGGGCGCTCAGCACCCCCACAGTGACCGACGGCCGCATCGATCCGCTGCTGCTCGAGCCGTACCGCCCCGCGCTGGCGACGGCCGCGGAGGCGCTCGACGCCCAGGTCGAGGCGCTGGCGGCGGTCGAGATCGCGGGCACGGTCGACCTGATCCGAGAGCCCTTCGTCGCGCTCGAGGCGCAGGTCGGGGAGCTCGCGGCGACCGTCGACGCGGCGCATGCGACGGCGGAGCTGCTGCCCGCCATGCTGGGGGCGGACGAGCCGCGCACCTACGTGGTGGTGGTGCAGAACAACGCGGAGCCGCGTGCGAGCGGCGGCATCCCCGGCGCGTTCATCGAGCTCACGGCCGACGACGGGCGCCTCTCCACGGGCGCGGTGGTCCCGGCGTTCTCGCTCGAGGTGCCGGATCAGGTCGCCCCGCTCACCGGCGATGAGCTGACCCTCTACACCGAGCGGATGGCGATCTTCCCCCAGGACATCAACTTCACTCCCGAGTTCCCGCGCGCCGCGGAGCTGGCGGCGGCCTTCTGGGCGCGTGGCGGCGGCGGGGACGTCGACGGCGTGCTGTCGCTCGATCCGGTGGCGCTCTCGTGGATGCTCGGGGACGCCCCGCCGGTCGAGGTGGACGGCATCACGCTCGCGGGCGACACCCTGGCGGAGACCCTGCTCAACGGGACCTACTACGCGTTCGAGACGCCGCGGGAGCAGGACGCGTTCTTCGCCGATGCCGCGCGGGCCCTGTTCGGACAGCTCCTCGCGGGCACGGGGAGCGCGGTCGACGGCGTCAGCCGCGCGATCGACGCCCACCGGTTCATGCTCTGGTCGGCGCACGAGAACGAGCAGGACCTGCTCGCCGACCTCCCGATCTCGGGGGACTTCCTCGAGGACCGGGACGCCCTCGGGGTCTTCCTCAACGACGGCTCGGGCTCGAAGATCGGCTACTACGTCGACACCGGCATGGCGGTGACCGACCTGCGGTGCGCGGACGGATCCGTCGGCGGTCAGTCGGTCGAGGTGACGCTGACCCACACCTACGACGGCGACGTCGCCGACCTTCCCGACTACGTCGGCGTCGGGGGCGGGTTCGTGCCGGCGGGCCAGTTCCACGCCAACGTGATCATCTACCCTCCCGACGGCATGCGCGTCGCGGAGGCGTGGCAGGACGGGGACCCCGCCTCGGTCGCCGTCAACAGCCACGACGGTCGCCAGACGGTGACCGCTCGCGTGGTGCTCGATCCGGGCGACCAGGCCGTGCTGGAGTTCCGCTTGGAGCCTCGCACCGCGGGCCTGGTGTCCGGCGACGCCTGGTTGACCCCGGGCCCGCGGGCGGTCGACGTCGAGCGGGTCACCGCGGCGGCGACGGGGTGTTGAGCGGCTACTTCTTCCCGGCCTTCGCCGGCTCCTCGTCGCCGTAGACGTAGCCGTAGCGGCCGTAGCCGTACGCGTCCGGCCCGCGGGAGGGCAGCATCGTCAGGACGAGACCCGACACCGGCGCCCCGACGGTCTCGAGTGCGGCCACGGCCGAGTCGAGCTGCGGCGCGTGGGTCTTGCCTGCGGCGACGATCAGCACGGTGCCACCGACCAGGCGCGCGAGCACGGCGGCGTCGGTCACCGGGAGAAGCGGCGGGGCGTCGTAGAGCACCACGTCGAAGCGCTCGTCCAGGTCCGTGATCAGCGACGCCATCAGCGAGGAGCCCAGCAGCTCCGACGGATTCGGCGGGATCGAACCGGCGGGGAGCAGGTAGAGGTCGGTGCGTCCCCAGCGCTGGATCGCATCGTCGAGCGAAAGGCGCCCGATCAGCACGTCGGTGAGCCCGGTGCCGGCCTCGATGCCCATGTAGGACCCCATCTTGGGGCGGCGCAGGTCGGCGCCGACCAGCAGGACCCGTGCCCCCGCCTCGGCGAGTGTGATCGCGAGGTTCGCGGCCGTGGTCGACTTGCCTTCGGAGGGGATCGACGAGGTGATGACGAACGACCTCGAGGACCGCTCCGCGTCCAGGAACTGCAGGTTCGTCCGGAGTGTGCGGAAGGACTCCGCGCGCGGCGACTTCGCGTCCTCGTGGACGATGAGGGGGCGCGACTTCGCCTTCGGGTCGAAGACGATGCCGCCCAGTACCGGGGCATCGACCACGCGTTCGAGGTCGCGCTCGTTGCGGATGCGCGTGTCCAGCGTCGCGCGCAGCAGCGCGATGCCCACGCCGATCGCGAGCCCGAGCAGCAGGCCCAGCGCCACGTTGAGCGTCTTGTTGGGTGACACCGGCACGTCGGGCACCTCGGCGGCCTGGACCAGGGTGAGCGAGACCGGCGACCCCTCGCCCGAGTCCGTGGTCTCGATGTCCTCGACCACGTCGATCAGCTGGTTCGACGCCTCGGTGGCGAGCGACGCCGCGAACACGGGGTCGGAGTCGGACACCGAGATGTTGATCACCGACGTGTTGAGCGGAGTCGAGGCCGAGAGTCGCCCGCGCAGCGACGCGACGGACGTCTCGATGCCGAGGGAGTCGATGGTCGGCTGCAGCACCGCGGAGGTGGTGAGCAGGTCGGCATAGGTCTTGACGCGCTGCTGCGTGAAGTTCGACCCGGTCGCCAGGTCCGACACGGTCGACGCCCCCGAGGTCGAGACGAAAACCTTCGCCGTCGCGGAGTAGACCGGCGTCGAGAGCAGCGAGTACGCGAATCCCGCGCCCGCGCCCAGCGCCGTCAGCAGGACGATGAGCAGCCAGTTCTTCCTCAGCACCCTGAGGTAGTCGTGCAGCTCCAAGTCATCCCCCTGAGGAAGTCGCGGTTCGGGAGGCGCGACGCACGCCAGAATCGCACCGCCGCCTATCCTTCCACGGCCAGAGTGAGAAGTTTCACGCCTGTACAAGTGAGGTCGGTCACGGCGGCTAACGTGGTCCCCATGACTGTCAAGGGGGGCAGCGCGGGCGTGAGGGCGTCCGCGCAGCGGATGTATGGCTCGCGCGGCTGGGCCCGCAAGTACGAGAGCCGGCTGTTCGCGTCCGACGTGACGGTGGTGACGCTGACGATGATCCTCGCGCACGCCGCCCGCTTCGGCTGGGACCCTTTCGCGCCCGTCGCCGGCGCCCAGGGCAAGCACTACTGGCAGGTCACCGTCGCGATCGCCGTCTTGTGGGTACTCAACCTCGGCTGGACCCGCTCGCGCGACCCGATGATCCTCGGCCACGGCCCCCAGGAGTTCCAGCGCGTGGTGCTCGCCGGGTGGCGCGTGTTCGCCATCGTCGCCGTGATCGGCTTCCTCACGCAGTGGGACGTGAGCCGCGGCTACCTGCTGTTCGCCATCCCGCTCGGCACCCTCGCGCTGCTCGTCTACCGTGCCGCGTGGCGGCAGTTCATCCACGCGCAGCGCGACAACGGTGAGCTGCTCGCCCAGGTGATCGTGGTAGGACCGACCATCACCAGCGGCCAGATGATCCGCCGCATCCGCCGCTCCCGCCGCGCCGGCTACAACGTGATCGGCGCGTGCCTCCCCGCCGGGCACGAGTTCCGCGATGAGGACCTGGCGGACGTCCCGCTGCTCGGCAGCCTGGACGATGCGGCGCAGGTCGCGATCGACCACCAGGCCGAGTTCGTGCTTCTGTCGGGCACCGATGCGATGAGCCTCAAGGAGTCCCGCGAGCTCGGCTGGGCGCTCGAAGGCACCGGGATCGGTCTGATCGTCGCGCCGGCCATGGTCGACGTCGCCGGCCCGCGCGTGTCCATGTCGCCCGTCGAGGGACTGCCGCTGCTCCACGTCGACATCCCGAAGTTCGAGGGCGGTCAGTACTACGCCAAGGAGATCGCCGACAAGGTGACCGCCGGCGCGCTCCTCCTGCTCGGCGCCATCCCCATGCTGATCGTCGCCGCGCTGATCAAGCTCACCAGCCCGGGCCCCGTGTTCTTCCGCCAGGAGCGCATCGGCCGCAACCTGGAGCCGTTCGCGATGCTGAAGTTCCGCTCCATGTACGTCGACGCCGAGGAGCGGCTGATCGCCCTGCGTGAGAAGGAGCGCACCGAGGGCAACGAGGTCCTGTTCAAGATGAAGGACGACCCGCGTGTCACCTCGGTGGGCCGGGTTCTCAGAAGGTTCAGCATCGACGAGATCCCCCAGCTCCTCAACGTGCTCAAGGGCGACATGTCGCTGGTGGGGCCCCGCCCCCCTCTGCGCCGGGAGGTCGAGCAGTGGGACGAGCGCATCGCGCGCCGCCAGCTGGTCAAGCCCGGCATCACCGGCCTGTGGCAGGTGAGCGGACGCAGCGACCTCAGCTGGGACGAGTCCGTCCGGCTTGACCTCTACTACACGGAGAACTGGTCGCTGGCGGGCGACCTCATCATCATCCTGCGCACCGTCGGCGCGGTCCTCGCGGGCCGCGGGGCGTACTGAGATCTCCCGGCTACGCTGAGCGACCATGGCGAGACCCCGGCACGCGCGAGTGGACGATGCGCGTCGCGGTACCCGCCGCACGGTCACCTTCTGGGTGGTGCTGGTCCTCGGGATCGGGCTGGTGCTGATCGCCGCCGCGTTCGTGGTCGACGGCGTTCGGCTGCTCGGATCGAAGGATGCGCTCACGCAGCACGCTGCGGCGGCCAAGACCGCTCTGCTGGAACGCGACGCGACCGCGTTGAGCGCTGAGGTCGCCGAGCTTGAGGCCGCGGCGCAGACCTTCGCGGGAGCGACGAGCGGTCCGCACTGGTGGATCGCCGCGCATCTCCCATGGGTGGAGGATCAGGCGGTGCCGCTCATGGCCGCTGGGAAGGCGGTCGACGCGGTGGCCCGCGAGGCCCTCGCGCCCCTCGCCGGCCTTGGCAGCCTCGACGCGCTCGAGGCGCCCGCCTTCGAGGATGGCCGCATTGATCCCGACACGCTCGAGCCCTACCGAGAGACGCTGGCGCAGGCCGCCGAGGCGCTAGATGCCCAGCAGACGGCGCTCGCGGACGTCGACATCGCGGGCACCATCGACGCCGTCGCCGGCCCGTTCGTGGAGCTCCGGGAGCAGCTCGAGACCGTCGGCGGAATCGTTCAGGGCGGTCACGTCGCCGCGGAGCTCCTGCCAACGATGCTCGGTGGTGACGAGCCCAGAACCTACCTGGTGATGGTCCAGAACAACGCCGAGCCGCGCACCACCGGCGGTATCCCGGGTGCGGTGATCGAGGTCACGGTCGAGGACGGCCGCATGACCCAGGGCCGGTACGCCTCCGCGAGCTCGATGGTGGTCCCCGACGGAGTAGGGGGACTCACGGACGATGAGTTGCGCATCTTCTCCGAGCGCATGGAGATCTACCCCCACGACGTGAACTTCACCCCCGAGTTCCCCCGGTCGGCCGAGCTGATGACCCGCTTCTGGGCGGCCGAGTTCGACGAGACCGTGGACGGCGTGCTCAGCGTCGATCCGGTCGCGCTCGGCTGGATGCTCGCCGGGGCCTCGCCCACCGAGATCGCCGACTTCACTCTGACCAGCGACAGCCTCGCGGACGTCATGCTCAACCAGGCGTACTTCGCGTTCGAGGACCCGGCCGAGCAGGACGCGTTCTTCGCCCGCGCGTCCGCCGAGCTGTTCGGCCGCATCGTCTCGGGCGAGACCAACGTTCTCGGCGGGGTCGAGCGGGCCATCGAGGCGGGCAGGTTCATGATCTGGTCAGCGGACGGCGGCGAGCAGGAGTTGCTCGCCACGACGCCCGCGGCCGGCGCCTTCCTTGAGAGTGACGATGCGCTCGGCGTCTTCCTGAACGACGGTTCGGGCTCGAAGATCGGCTACTACGTCGACACCGCTACCACGGTGACGAACCACCTGTGCACCGACGGATCGCTCGCGGGCCAGACCATCGCGGTGACGCTGACCCATACCTACGACGGCGACGTCGCGGATCTGCCGGAGTACATCTCGGGTGGTGACGTCTACGTCCCGGCGGGCGAATTCCATGCCAACCTCCTCGTCTACCCGCGTGGCGGGACGGGTGTGACCAAGGTCACCGAGGACGGCGCGCAAGCGGGCCTCAACCCGGAGCAGCAGGAGGGGCGCACCGTCGGAACCGTCAGGGTGGTGCTCGAACCCGGACAAAGCGTGACCTACACCTTCGAGATCGCCGCCTCGCAGGCGGGCCTCCTGCCCCCGGTGTACGTCGATACCCCTGGTCCGAAACCTAATGTTTACGAGGCGGCGACCGATAGAGTCGCTGAGGGCTGTTAGCATTCACGTGGAAATCAATGGTGGCTTTGAGGGGCTGCCGCGCGCTGGGAGGCATTGAAATGATTCGTAAGACCATCGCCGCACTTGCTCTGGCGGGCGCGATCGTGCTCGTTCCCGCTGCGGCTCAGGCGGCTCCGGTGACCTACCCGGCGTCCGAGTACTCCATCACCTGCTCGGTGACCCAGGTGGAGACCGGCCGGACCTTCGAGTGCACGGTGACCGGACCGAACGGCGGCACCCTCGAGCTCCGCGTGACCCTCCCGAACGGGAGCGTGCTGACGATCGCGCCGACGTCGTTCACCACCGACAGCGCCACCTTCTCGCTGACCGCTCCGTCCGAGCTCGGCGTGCTCGGCGTGACCGCGGTCTCCGAGGGCTCGACCGTCGGCACCGCTACCGTCGACGTCGTCTCGACCTCGACGGGCACCACCGACACGGACGGTCTCGCCTCGACCGGTTTTGAGAACACGGGCCTCGCGATCGGCGCGGGTGCCCTGCTCGTCGCCGGTGCTGCCACCGTCTTCGTCGCCGCGCGTCGCCGCCAGCTGCAGGACGCGTAGGCATCCACCAACGTTGAAGGCCCGCACCTCACGGTGCGGGCCTTCTGCGTTGTCCGGTGACGAGGTGCGGCTCAGCCGCGCAGACGTTCGGCGTTGTCGCGCTACCACGACGGTTTGAGGCGCTGGTCATCTTTCGTACGGCCTCCGCTTCACACTTGGCGCGGCTGATTCCGTGCCTCAACATCCCGCAAACCACTACCCCAACGGCGGACCGTGCGCAGACTGCGACTCGACGGAGAAGACGCGAGGCATCTCATACAACTAGGTCCTTCCCGCTGCCATTCGATCGGCAACGAGACGGGCCTGCCTCAACATCAGCCGGTCCGAAGCGGCGCGCCATGGCCTGCGCGGTGAATGTGCGAGGTCCGTGACCTCGCCGCGCTCACGATTCCGCCATGTCGCGCGACGTGTGCTTGTAGGTATTCATCATAGGGTCCAACGCAAATACCCTGGCCGGTATCGGGACCCCGATGATTCCCAACGCGTCTGCGAGGTCCGTCACGGGGTCATCCTCAATCATGGCGGTAACGTACGCGGCGTTATCCCATTCGACGGGTCGGCGTAGCAGCTCCGTCTAGCTGCCCGGGCACTTCAGCTAGTCGCCTGCGACTGCTCGTCCTCGAAAGTGGCCCTACACGGCGGTATTTGCCTCGAGATTGCGGCGGGCACTCTTCCGGTGCGCCCCGTCCCGTGCTCGGCGTCTGCGTTGTCTGCGCGGCCATGAACAAGTAGGCAAGGAAGCACGGCGCGAGATAGATGCGCCCGGGGCCAGAGGTCACCTCTGACAAGGAGATGAGCATAACAATCGATGCCGTTGCTGCCACGTGAGCCGACCCGACTTGCGTTCGCGGACCACGTACGGCCAGGACCACGGCAGCCGCAAATGAGAGGACGGCCAGCACGCCGCCGCTGACCAGCAGCTCGGTGAAGAGGTTGTGCGTGGAGTAGTTGCGATCGATGCCGTCGGACCCGTTGCCACCCACCCAGAATGACGGGCCGTAGCCTGCGAGAGGCGACTGCCAGAACAGTTCACGGGCATAGATCCACAGTTCAGCCCGCCCCGTGTAGCTCGCGGGATCGTTCGTCGTCAACGGAAGGACAGCAACAGCGACGGCGCTGAACGCTAGCCCCAATTGTGCCCACGGCTTGCTCGGGAACTTGGCGGCGAGCACTTGTCCGAGGAGGACCACGCCCGCTGCCACGACAAAACTGATCAGCGCCGAACGGCTTGCGGTCAAGTCGACAAGCACGAGGGCGGACGCCAGAACAGCCAGCCGCGTTAGCGCGCCAGTCACTAGCAAGAGGCTGAGCGCTCCAGCGCCAGCGAGGTACATGCCGAGCGCGTTTCCCGTCCCCTCAGCTCCGAGCGCGAGTCCCCACGCGGAGCATTTGTCGAGCCGGCACGCGCCGATGACGTCAGTCGGCTTCCAGGCGTATACGACGGGAACTGCGATCACAACTGAGCCGACGCCCGTCCGCGCGCCCGCTCGTAGGGCGTCCAGGGAGAAGCCCCGTGCCGGGACGATGATCGCAGGCAGGAGCGTCGCGAGCGAAACCAGCGGCATCAGAGGCGACTGCCCGGTGGCCGCAAACACGCCGAATGTGGCGAACAGCAGCAGCAGCGGGACCGCGCCATGGCCGAGTCGCACGCCACCGCGTAGGATGGCCGCTACGGTGCTCACGCCGCCGATGACCGCCATCGGGAGCGCACGCGTGAACACCACCTCGTTGGCGCTCATGGTCACGAAGCTGAACGTCACAAGCGTGCCAACGCCGCTAGTGAAGAACGCTGCCGCAGCCCACCAAAACTCAATCGGGCGGTTCGCACCTCTTTGCCGACCGGCGCTTGCGAGCGCAAGCAGCCAAACGGCCGCGGCGGCGACGAGCGCGATCGCTGCAGATGTCACCGCCACTCCCATCTAATGGACCTGCACGAGTATTCCAGATTGCCCTTCCGGTATGAACCGCAAGCCGGTTGCCGCCGCGCGCACGAGAGCGAAACCGCGAGCGCGCCGCGGCGATCCTGAGCTGCTGGTGGCGGTGAATCTTGCGCCGACGGCAGTTATCGCCGCGCTCGGGCGAGGCCCGATCACGTTTGCGCCCGGAGCTGATTGTCTGCTGCCTGTGTACGGATCGGGCGCGGCATGACTGCGGCCGTGCGTCGACGAGGGCCGGGGGCGACGGGCGACGGTACGCTCGGCGCTGATCGGGGCGTGGTTGGACCGGGCAACTATTGGCTCCAGGAATCACCAGACTCCACGCGATGCTGTGGTCTCGCCTAGATCTAGATGAGGCACACGACGCTTCGCTAGGTCTGCGAGAGGTCCTATTTCAGCCGCGCAGGTGGTCGACGTGCTCGCGGTACCAGTCGACGGTACGGCTTAGACCCTCAGCGAGGGACATCTTCGACGTCCAGCCCAGGTCGGCCAGCATCGACACGTCGAGCAGCTTCTGAGGCGTTCCGTCGGGCTTGGAGGTGTCCCACTCGGTCTCGCCCTCGAACCCCACCACACCGGCGATGGTCTCGGCGATCTCCTTGATGCTCACGTCCGTACCGGTGCCGACGTTGACCTGCGAGGGCCCGTCGTAGTGCTCCATGAGGTGAAGGCAGGCGTCGGCCATATCGTCGCTGTGGAGGAACTCGCGGCGCGGCGACCCGGTGCCCCAGTTCGTGACCGAGACCGCGCCGGACTGCGTCGCCTCGTCGTAGCGGCGGATGAGCGCGGGCAGCACGTGGGAACCCTTGGGGGAGAAGTTGTCGTTCGGCCCGTACAGGTTGGTGGGCATCGCGGAGATCCACGGCTTGCCGTACTGACGGCGCGCGGCCTGGACGTGGAGGATGCCCGCGATCTTGGCGATCGCGTACGCGTCGTTCGTCGGCTCGAGGTGTCCGGTGAGCAGCGAGTCCTCGGGGATCGGTTGCGGTGCGAACTTCGGGTAGATGCAGCTCGACCCGAGAAAGAGCAGCCGGTCCACGTCCGTCGCCAGCGCCGCGTCCAGCACGTTGGTCTGGATGCGCATGTTGTCGGACAGGAAGTTCACCGGGTACGTGCTATTGGCTAGAATGCCGCCCACCTTGGCGGCGGCCAGCACCACGTAGCGCGGCTGGGTCTCCCGGAAGAAGGCGAAGGTCGCCTCACGATCCTTGAGGTCGAGCTCGGCGGACGTGCGGCCCACGATCTTCGTGAAACCGGCGCTCTCAAGCCGACGCACGATCGCGGAACCGACCAGGCCGCGGTGTCCCGCGACGTAGAACGTCGCGTCGCGGTCGAGCGGTCCGGGGGTGAAGTCGACCCCGTCGACCGCGGTCATCAGCGGTTCCAGGACGCCAGGGACACCGCGTCGATCCAGGGCGTGCCCTCGTGGGTGATGGCCTCGACATCGGCGTCGACCATGAGGCGCGCGAGTGCACGTCCGTCGACAGTGGCCTCCCAGCCGAGCTTCTGCTTGGCCTTGGAGGCGTCTCCGATGAGGGCGTCGACCTCGGTCGGGCGGAGGTAACGCGGGTCGAACCGGACATACTCCTCCCAGTCGAGCCCGAGGTGGCTGAAGGTCTCCTCGAGGAAGTCACGCACGGTGATGCCGACCCCGGTGGCGAGCACGAAGTCGTCGGGCTCGTCGGCCTGCAGCATCCGCCACATGCCCTCGACATACTCGGCGGCGTAGCCCCAGTCGCGGATCGAGTCGAGATTCCCCAGCCAGAGCTCAGACTGCAGTCCGGCCTTGATACGGGCGGCGGCCCGGGTGATCTTGCGCGTCACGAAGGTCTCGCCGCGGCGCGGAGACTCGTGGTTGAAGAGAATGCCGTTCACCGCGAACATTCCGTAAGCCTCGCGGTAGTTCTTGGTCACCCAGTACGAGTACACCTTCGCCGCGCCGTACGGGCTGCGGGGGTAGAAAGGGGTCTCCTCGTCCTGCGGCGGCGGAGTCGCCCCGAACATCTCGGACGAGCTCGCCTGGTAGAAGCGAGTATCGATGCCAGCGAGGCGGACCGCCTCAAGCATACGCATCGAACCAACCCCTGTGGTGTCGCCCGTGTGCTCCGGCTCGTCGAAGCTCACGCGCACGTGCGACTGTGCTGCAAGGTTGTAGACCTCGTCCGGCTTGATCTCCGCGAGGAGGGTGGTCAGCCGCGCGCCATCGGAGAGGTCCCCGTAGTGCAGGAAGAGCTTGGCGTCCGGGTTGTGCGGGTCGACATACAGGTGGTCGATGCGCGTGGTGTTGAAAGTCGAGGCGCGGCGGATGAGTCCGTGCACCTCGTAACCCTTGCTCAGCAGGAGTTCGGCGAGATAGCTGCCGTCCTGTCCGGTGATCCCGGTGATGAATGCCTTCTTGGCCACGTCAGTGCCCCCGTCTATCTGTGT
This sequence comes from Demequina lignilytica, assembly GCF_030418375.1. Lineage (NCBI taxonomy): Bacteria > Bacillati > Actinomycetota > Actinomycetes > Micrococcales > Demequinaceae > Demequina > Demequina lignilytica. The sequence continues at coordinate 272,330 of NZ_JAUHPZ010000003.1, read as the reverse complement.
GGTCGGTGTCGCCCTCAGGGCGCCAGGGTATCGGTCGAAGATTTCGAGTTGGTGACCTCGGCGAGCACCTGTCGCCAGGCGGTGATCGCTGCATCCTCAGAGAGGTGCTCATGCCAGTAGCGGGACCCGGCTTCAGCGGCTTCGGTCATCTCCGCCGGGTGTGCCAAGAAGTCGAGCGCAGCGTCGAGGAGCACGACGGGATCGCCGGAGGGCGTGATTCGCCCCGCAAGCGATTCAGCCATGATCCCGGCGACGATCCCGTCGGGATCGACAGCTGCGAGAACCGGGCGCTCGGCCGCGAAATAGGACGTGAGCTTCGAAGGTGCGGCCATCTCCTTGACTCCGGGGAGCTCGTTGACCAAGAGAATGTCCGCGGCGGCAAGGGCGTCGGGGAAATCCCGATCGGATACAGGGTCGACGAAGCGGAGCGTCGGGACACCATCGGCTAGGGACTCGAGCTCGGCGCGCTCGGCGCCGTCACCCAGCAGGATGAACGTGATGTCATCCCCGCGCTGGTGCGCGATCCGCGCTGCCTCGGCCACCGTGCTGAGGCCCTGCTTGCGGCCCATGTTCCCCGAGTGGAGCACGATGCGCGCGTCGGCCTCCCACCCCAGGCGTGCTCGCGCATCGTCCCTCGAGGCCGCCGAGGGCATGACGTGACCCCAATTGCGGATCACATAGGTGCGATCCGGATCCGCGCCCAGGTCGCGGATCATGCGCTCGCGCATTGCGGGGTGGATTGCGACCACGGCGTCCGCATCCTTGAGGAGCCACCGCTCGACGGTCTTGGCGATGCGCACGGCCATACGCGAGCCCTCGCCCGTCTCCATCATCCCGTGGGTGTAGAGGTCCTGCACCCACACCGCGTGGGGGATGCGCCGTGGGAAGCGCAGACGCACCGCACAGAGCGCAGATGCGAAAAGCGCCGGGGAGACCAGAATCGCGGCATCGGTGCGGCCCCATGGTGAGTTCATCTGGTGCAAACCGAAGTGGAGCTCTGAAAGCAGCCGCTTGAGACCGCGCGGCGGGTTAGGGATCCAGTGGGCGACACGGCGCAGGTCCACTCCCTGGTCCTCGGACCGCGCGTACAGACCGGGGTACTCTGCATACCGCGACCACTGGGGGTAGTGCGGGAAACCGGTCACGGCCGTCACCCCGCTGTTCTCCACCAATCGGCGTGCGAGAGCGGTGGTGTACGGGGCGTTGCCGGTGGGCTCGGGCGCGTAGTTGAGTGCGAGAAGTGTCACATCGAGCCCTGAATTCACTCGGCTACTCTACCGATGTAAAGAATCCTGAGGGGGACCTCTGTGGCAGAGCACACACCTGAGAGCGAGGCGGACATTCCCGTGATCCCGCTCAAGGACGCTCCCGGCGAGCGCGCGACCTGGGGCCGTCCCCCTACAGTGGTGTTTCTGTGGGGCCTGTGCGAGTGGTTGTTCGTCACGAATGCCCTCCAGATCAGTTCGCGACTGCGGGTCGCGGTCCTTCGGGCTTTCGGGGCGAAGATCGGTTCCGGGGTGATCTTCCGACCGCGTACTCGGGTGCGCTTTCCGTGGAAGCTTGAGATCGGAGACGACTGCTGGATCGGCGAGGGCGTCTGGATTCACAATCAGGATCAGGTGACAATCGGGCATGACGTGGTGATCTCCCAGGAGACGTTCATCACGACGGGCAGTCACGCGCATCGTCGAGACATGGCGCTGGTCACCCGTCCAGTGGTCGTCGGAGCCGGGGCATGGCTGACCGCGCGCTGCATAGTGACCGGCGGAGTCACAATCGGGAAGGGCGCGTTGGTGTCCGCTGGCTCTGTTGTGCCGCGCGACATCGGACCCGGGAGCATCGCGACTGGGAACCCCGCAGTTCGTGTCGGCGATCGGTTCATGCGCGGATCTGGAACGTGAGCGCGCCAAAGGTTCCCGTGACCGTGCTCGTCCAGACGAAGAACGAGCAGGCGGCGATTGGAATCTGCCTTGAGGGTCTTTCGGCATTCGACGAGGTCATCGTGGTGGACTCCAACAGCACGGACCGCACTGTGGAGGTCGCGCTTTCGCATGGCGCAGAAGTTGTGAACTTCACCTGGAACGGGGAATATCCCAAGAAGAAGCAGTGGCAGATCGAGCACTTGCGAACACGCCATCCGTGGCTGCTCTTCATCGATGCCGATGAGTCGCCATCGGCGCAATTGGTGGACTCCATCCGGAACTTCGTGAATTCCGATCCCAACGCGAGCGCTGCGCAACTGCGGCTCGAGTATCACTTCGCAGGGCGTGCGCTCCGCAGGGGCCACCGCGTGAAGAAGACTGTCCTGCTTCACCGGGACCGTTCTCGGTTTGAGCCCATCGACGACCTCAATATTCCGGGGATGGGCGAGTTGGAAGGCCACTATCAGCCCACGTGCGACGGCCCGGTGGTAACGCTTCGCGGCCTGTTGCGGCACGACGACGTCGATCCAGTGCGCACGTGGTTCGATCGGCACAATCGTTACTCAGACTGGGAAGCAGCACTCCGACTGCAGTCAGAACGGCGACGTGGAAACCGAGAGCAACGTAGTCGGCAAGGCCGGCTGTTCCAGAGAGTCCCCTTCAAGCCGCTCGTGTTCTTCGTCTACTCATATGTCCTTCGTGGTGGAGTCCTGGATGGTCGAGCCGGCTTTGACTATGCGTTCGCGCTTGCCAGCTACTACTGGCAGATTGGCTTGAAGTACCGAGAGCTTCGTGATGGGCGAACCTCCGGCGAGGTAGCCACGTGACGGCGGAAACGGCGAGCTACGGGTTCTACCTCGCAGTGTTGCCGGCATATAGAACCAACTGCATGCGAATACTCCAGGAAGATTTTGGAGGCGAGCTTCGGGCTTGGGTGAGTGACGCACACCTCGAGCGGACGGTGACCACAGACACATCTGTGAACTGGTACCAGTTCGTCCGTATGCATCGGCTGCTAGGTGGACGACTCTTCCTTCAGCTAGGCGGGCTCCGCGAGGCTGCCAGGATTCCTGTGCTCGTCGTGGACCTGAACCCGAGAAGCCTCACCGCGTGGTGGCTACTTGTCGCGCGATGGCTTACGAGGCGCCGCACTTTGGTTTGGGGTCATATGCATCCGCAGAGCGGCGGCGACTCGGGTACCGCGTGGCTTCGGCGTGCCATGCGACGCCTCGCGGACGGGGCGGTCAGCTACACCTACGGAGATTCGCTTCGCGCATCGAACGAGGTCGCTAATAGGCCTATCTGGGTTGCCCCGAATGCTCTGCATACGTCGCAGGAGATGAGGTTCAGCAGCGGCACTGTTCGGGACTCGGTGATCTATGTTGGGAGGTTCTCAGCCGACAAGAAGGTCGCTCTCTTGGTTGAGGCTTTTGCCGAGGCCTGCGAGAGGGGTCTCGAGGCAACTTTGCTGCTTGTCGGCGACGGCCCGCTTCGACCCAACCTCCAGACACTGATAGCCGAGGCCAATCTGTCGCAGGCGGTCGAGATGCCAGGGTGGACGAACGACGCGGCGCACCTTCGTCGGTATTATGACCGAGCCTTCGTCGCGGTGTCGCCTGGATTCGCGGGGCTAGGACTGACGCAGGCTTTGGGCTTCGGCGTTCCGATGCTCGTCTCGCGCGATGAGAGCCACTCCCCGGAGATCGAGTTGGCTGAATTCGGCGGTGTTGAGTTCTTCGAGTCTGACTCTGCAGGCGCCCTCGCGAGCGCACTCGAGCGCGCATACGCTGCTCGCGACGAGGTACCGCACGCGAATCAGAGCGCGCTCGTCGCGTCGCGCTACTCGGCCGAGGCCATGGCGCGCGGGCTTGCCGATGCGCTTCGCGGAAATCGCAGGGGAGAAGAGCAGTGACAGCTAACACAAAGCGCAGTGAGCGTTCCGGCCTTCCGGGCCCGCTGGTGAGTGGAGCGAGAGCGCTGATGCGACGGCTCGCGCTCAACGAGAATCTCGTCTACTTTGACGATCTCCGAGTCGGCAGGGGTTGCGTCGTCTCATCCCCGCACGGACTTGAGATCGGGCGCGCGGTGTCAGTCGGTCCGAGGTCCATAATTCAGGTCAATGGCTCGATAGGCGACTACGCACTGATTGGAATGGGCGTTCAGATTGTGGGGCGTGACGACCACGCGATAAGGGACGTCGGAGTTCCAGTTAGTGAGTCAACCTGGATTGGTGAGAGGACGCCTTCGCCGCGCGACACAGTGACTATCGGAGCCGATGTATGGGTGGGCGGGGGTTCCACCATTCTGAGCGGAGTAACCATCGGAGCGGGAGCCATCATCGCTGCAGGGTCCGTGGTCGTGAACGACGTGGATGAGTTTGCGATTGTCGCGGGCAATCCGGCGCGCGCGGTCTCGGTCCGCTTCGATTCGGTAGAGGCGCGCCAAGCACATCTCCACTCTCTTGAGCAGAGGGTTGCCAGTTTGCCGCCTGCTCAGAAGCGCGCATCGTCCGCCTCTGCGTGGCGAGGACCTCGACGCAGGACAACCGTTTCAGATTCGAACCTGGACCGGAAGGATTAGGAATGGCGCGTCCGGTAGTTCTTGTGCAGCATCCGCATGGCGCGGAAATCTCGGGGGTCAGCACGTACGTCGCGAACATTGACCGCGCGCTGTCCTCATGTGAAGGCGCGGAGGTTCGCGTCGTGTCCTCAAAGACGGATTCGCTGAGGACGCGGCTGGAGGCGATGACTGGCGTGGACTACGTCCACCTCAACAGCAACGACCTTCCGCTCGCGATAGCCGCCCGACTTGCGCGCAAGCGGGTGTCCATCAAGTACCACTGGCCGTTCTGGCTGTCGACACGGGACACGTTTGCGCCCGTCGGGTGGCGGAGAAGGCTTGCAGTCGAGTTGGTGTACATCTGGCATGAGTACTTGATGGCTCGCGGCCCAATTGCGGGTGCTCGGGCGTACGCGAGGCTCACGATGCGCCTCGTGACTTTCGCGATAGTGCCGACGCGACTCGCCTGCAGTGACTTCACCGCACGAGCTGTCGAGGCCGGCTCGGCGGTCGTCGGCGTGCCGAACCCTTTCGATCTCGACGCGAGCGCGTCGCAGACCGATGAAGCCCGGACGTCTTCCGCACTCGAGTTCCGCTTCGTGTTCGTCGGCCGCGTCGTTCGAGACAAGGGCGTTGATCTTCTGTTGCGAGCAAGCGCTGTCCTGGCGCGAGAGGGGCGAGACTTCTCGGTTTCCGTCATCGGCGACGGCGATGCGTTCGCAGATGTGCGGGCACTTGCCACCGAGTTGGGACTAGACGGTCATGTGGACTTCGTAGGACGCCGAACGCCGGCGGAGATTCTTGAGACGCTTGAGTCGGCCCTCGCGCTTGTCTACCCGGCTCGTTGGGAAGATCCGGCTCCCTACCCGCCGCTTGAGGCTGCAGCCCGCGGTGTCGTAACGATCGCGGCCGATGTCGGCGGCCTCCCGGAGACCGCGGGTCCAGATGCCTATTACTTCGCGCGGGAAGACGTGCAAGCGTTGGCCGCAGCGATGCGCACGTGTCTCAATGATCCGGGTGAGGCGGTGCGGCGCGGTCGCGCCGCAAGAGAGAGGGCGCAATCTAGGTACGGGTTGGAGCCCGCCGCCGCAGCGTTGCTTGCCGCTATCCGGTAAGAGGCAGACGATGCGAGCGACAGTTAGCTAGGTTGTCGCGCGTGGTCCCGCGCGGCGCCGCGCTGTATTCCGAAGCGGTTACGCACCCGAATGCGCGCGGGGCGCAACCACATGGGCGCTCGTTCCTAGTGGTGCGTACAAGACGTGTGGAATACATCTCCACCCGACACCGCTTCTTTCAAACCGCATTCAGCTTCTTGAGACGCTTGGATGGTACCCAGCGGGAGATGGAGGTGTCGCGCCGGGCACCTGCACTTACGTCTTCGGGGGCAGGCCCATAGCGTCCAGATAGGCACGGGCCATCGCGCGCGTCGAGTACGCGCTGCGAATTGGTCCGGCTGCGGCGATCGACTCCTGTGCGACGGTCGCCCACGAACTGCGCAACTCATGGATTGCAGCGAGTGCTGACTCTGCGTTACCCGTCACGAAAGTGATCGGTCGGATCCCACGTGGAAGGTACTTCGCTGCGTCTTCGCTGCAGATGCACGGCACGCCCGCGGCTACGGCTTCCATGATCGTCAGGCCCGGAGCTTCACGATCCGCAGTGTGCAACACGAAGTCGCAGGCGTTGAGCACCGTCTCTGGTTCACTTGTTGGACCGCGGTACTGCGCATTTTCAGTGCGCTGCATCTCATCGACTATTCTCGACATTTCCGGTTCGTCAGATGACAGCGGGCCCCACCACTCGAGTTTCAGTTCTGGGGCCTCGCTAGCAAGTCCACGTGCGATTTCCAACCAGAGTCGAGGGTTCTTCTGTTCGGCCACCCGCGCGAGCGTTACTACCCGGGAAGGAACATCGCCTGCCACGGCTCTTGCTGACAAGTTCAGCCGGACGCCGGGTGGAATGACGCGTATGCGCGTGTAACGAGCAAAGTGCCTCGCAAACGATTGTCGCTGACCCTCGCTAGCAGCGATCACTCCGCGAGTCCGAAGTAGGAGCAACCTCTCAGCGAGGCGGCGAATCGGCCACGCAAAATCATCGCTCGCACTATGGAGCACGCAGAACACTGAAGTTGCCCGCGGAGCCGCAAGTCGAGCGTAGAACGCCGGGGTAGCGGTGTGCGCGACAACGAGGTCAGGCCCGTAGGCCTTTATCGCCGCGCGCATTCGCGTCAAGCGCCTGATCCGCCCCGTGCCGAGCGATTGGTCTGTATCTACGAAGATCGTATCCGTCGACAGACCCATTTTTCGCCACTCCGATTGAAGTGCGTCTGCGATCGCTTCGGCGCCGCCCATTCGAGGGCTGAGCAGGACCTGAACTACCTTGGTCAAACTGAACCTGACTCCTCCACCATCGAACTTGCTCCGCGCTTCATCAGGAACCCAAGCGCTACGAGAATAGCCGATTGCATTGCGAGGAACGCCACAGCGGCACCGAGTGCGCCAAAGTTGGAACCTAGGAGCGCCACGAGCGCGAGATGCAACGCCACCCCACAGACGACTACGACCGACACGGACCTGTCCCGGCCGCGGGCCTGGAGGAATGTCGCCATGGGCTGATTCACGATCGCCGGGACCATCGCCAACGCCAGCACGCGAAGGACAGCGGCTGACGGCCCATATTCCGGCCCCAGAAGAAACTCAACCAATATTGGTGCACCGAATGCGAGGGCGATGGATCCGGCTATGCCGAGCCCGAGCAGCCAGAGGGACTTTCGGGCATGCTCGATCGCGGACTTCCACGACGGCGCCGCTGCGACATGGGGAACTGACACAGAGGCGAATGCATTGGCAAGCATGCCCAGAGGTTGCGTCCACCGACTAACCGCAGCGTACGAGCCGGTTGCTACGGTCGACGACACGGCCGAAAGGATTGTCATGTCCAGCGATTGGCTCCCTACAGCTGCGGATGAGAGCCCGTAAGCGGCGGAGCCTCGCCAGGGCACCGTGAAGCGGTAGTGAGCGAGATTCGGGCGAATAGTCCGTGGGGTGAGCCAAAAACACACAAAGCCGGAGACCAAGGGGCCAATCAGAAGCGCCGCACCAAAGGCGACTGCCACAGAACGTCCAGACGCCAAGAGTCCGCCGAGCACGGCAAGCGCTACTGCACGATCTGCGATAACAGCTATGGAAACTCTGCCGATAAGTGCAGCGCCCCGAAGAGGCACTTGCCAGGTCTGGCTCCAAACGAGCGCGAACGCGCTCGTTCCCGCGACCCACAGCGGAGTATCAGCGAACAGCGTGAGAGTGGCGGCTATCCATGCAATGGCAAGCGTCGCGGCTACTATGTTCTTGCTCAATACGAGAGAAGCGATTGTCGTCGGCCGCAGTTTTCCGCGCGCGGATTCTCTGACCCATAGCGCGTTTGAGCCGAAGTCGATGTAGCCAGCCGCTGCGGTGCCGAGCGCTGCGGCAGCGGCAGCGGCACCGAACTCCGCAGGCGTTCCGCCGCGTGCCGCCAGGAGATACACAACCGCGAAGATGGCTTGAGCGATGACTGTCGAGCCGACGAGCCAGAGCGCTTGCCGGCTAATGGACTCTGCACCGCGTAGCGACGACTTCATCTAAGCAATGTGTCCGTGAAGTCGGATGAGACGTGGCCTGGCGTTGGGCGCGGTCGACCTATGGCGATGGCGATCCCGTCGCCGATGTGGGAGGCCTCCAACTTCGTCCAGGTTGCCCGACTTCGGCCAGCTTCCCGAGCGTCCCTCCTTAGTGATCGCGCGCCGGCGGCCACGATCGGCGTTCCCGCTACGAGGCACTTGCCGAACAGGCCACTCGGGCCGTTGTTTGAGTGCGCTATCACCACGCATGAGGATGCGCGGATCATCGCATCCAGTTCCGACTCCTCGAGCACGCGGTCGACGACGTCAAGTCGGAACCCGCTATCTGCGGCAAGGTTCCGGATGTCTCCGACTTGGGCGCGCGCGTAGTCATCGAACTTGCCTGCGATGAGCAGAGTCACGGTCGCAGCAATCGGCAGACTCGCGATTGCGTGAGCTACGAGCACGATGTTCTTGCGCTCGGAGATCGCGCCGAGCACCGACACCACGATTCCTTCACGAGGCAGCCCCGATTGTTCCCTAGCTTGCTCGACCGAGAGTGACCGAGCCGACCATTCGATCGGATCGCCAATGGACGGGAGGCAACGCCGCCTCGTGTCCCCCGCTGAGCGCAGTACGAAAACGTCGCGAGTCGACGATATGTTTGCGATCCCGATTAGCGTTCCCTTGAGACCTGCGAAGGCAAGTGCCAAGAGGCGCCGCCTATTGGCGACTGACCGTGTGCGCATGATGACAAGACGGTAGCGTGCTCCCGCTGAATGAGGCACGGCTCGCAGTAGCGGTATGAGCCATGCGTCGCCCTCCGGTATGACCACGAGATCTGCAGCGCGCGCTTTGGCCAATTCGGCTAGCGCTGATGCTCGATGTTCTGGAAGCGGCACGACTGATGCCGAGGCCACCAACTTCCCAAGGAACGTCTGGAATTGGGGGCTGTCGAGTGCGCCCGAGGGGAGGGCGAGCGTCACCGAATCGCCAGACTGGAGCGCCGCTTCGACGAGCATCCGGACATAGTTCAGACGATGCCCGGAGACCTGTGCTTCGACAATGAGCACACGCCGCCCCCGCGTGGCGCCAGGACCATCGTTTTGTCTCGCCATCAGCAACCTTTGCATCGAGCTGTATCTATTGGCGGGCTCGGCGCACTCGCGCGTACGCATCCGCGCGACCTTGGGGATTTCCGCACTATACCGTCATGGGGTGCGACGCCGGACCGACGGCTTCCGTCAGCCCCGGTGCGCATGCATCGACATACTGCCGCGTTTTGAAAAGTTCACTGCCCAAGTCCGGAGCTACTCGGAGCGCCCGATAGCAGTCATTGGGCCCGCGCGTTTGTAGCTTGCGTACGCAGCGCCGGAAGTCCGGTGAAGTGAGGTCAGTCCGCGGCTAGATCGGGGTCCGGCGCGGCACTCGTTGCCGCGGCCGCCTCCTGCACTTGCCGAGGTGACAACCTGGAGTAAGGCGCGTGGACCCCGAGCGCGAGCGGGTCGATGCACGCGCCGACGGCTCTCGCATGCGACCCATGGAGGTGGTTCCACGGCAAAGGCTCGCCGAGACTCGCGCGGCGCTAGAGGCCTCGCTCGCGTCCTTACCAAGAGTCGGGTCGCCGCGTGAATGGCGCTTTCGGGTCCTAGCACCGTGGTGGTGCCGCCTAGACTTGCGTACCAGTATGCCTGAGGGATAGGGAGGCACTAGATGGAGCTCCAGGACTACATGCGCGTGTTCCGCACGCACTGGCTGGCGATCCTGCTCGCCACGGTGCTCGGCGGTGCGCTCGCATTCGGCTGGACGCTCCTGCAACCCAAGGTTTACACCTCGACCGGCTCGGCGATCATCACCACCGGGTCCTCGGAGTCGCTCGGCGACGCCCTTGTCGGCGACAACTATGCCAAGTCGCGCGTGAAGTCTTACCTCGACATCGCGAAGTCGCGCCAGGTGGGGGCTTATGCGGCGGCGGAGCTCGGCATCGACGCCTCTCCCGACTCGCTGGTCGCACGGGTGACGGTCTCGAACCCGCTCGACACCGCAGTGCTTCGCGTGAGCGCGACGGGCCCTACGCCCGAGGACGCGCGGGCCCTCACCGAGGCGTGGATCGCCGGCATGACGCAGACCGTCGCCGACATCGAGACCGGCGGCGACGGTGGCACCACGGTCGTGCAACTCCAGACCCTCGACAGCGCCGGCTTGCCCGGCGCACCGTCGAGTCCCAACACCAAGCTAGCCGTAGCTCTCGGCCTGCTCGTCGGACTTGCACTGGGCATCGGCTACGCGCTCGTCAAGGCGACCATCGACCGCCGGCTCCGCTCTGCGGAGGACATCGAGCGGGAGTTCGATCTGCCGGTTGTCGGCACCCTGCCGTTCGACGACAGCGTCGCTCGCCTCGGGCCTGTTCGCTCCACCTCTGACTTCGCCATGAAGGAGGCGGTCCGGCAGCTCCGCACCAACCTGATGTTCCTGGACGTCGACCACCCGCCGAGGGTCATCGTCGTGACCAGCTCGCTCCCCGGCGACGGCAAGTCCACCGTCAGCTACAAACTCGCCGAGGCGATCGCCGAGTCCGGCACGAACGTGGTGCTGATCGACGCCGACCTTCGCCGCCCGACCCTCGCAAAGAACCTCGGGCTCCCCGACGGCGCGGGCCTCACCGATGTCCTTGTCGGTCGAGTCAAGGCGGAAGAGGTCCTTCAGCCCTACGGCCCCACGGACAACCTCTATGTCATGGCCGCCGGCGTGATCCCGCCGAACCCATCGGAGCTGCTCGGGTCGGGAGCGATGCGGACGTTGCTCTACTCCTTCCCGGAGGATGCGATCGTGCTGGTCGACACCCCTCCGCTGATCCCGGTGACCGACGCGGCCATCCTGACCGCTCGTACTGACGGTGCCGTAGTGGTCGCGCGGGCGGGTCGCACGACCGTCGACGTGCTCGACAAGGCTCTGCAGGCCCTGGACAAGGTCAACGGCCGCGCCCTCGGCCTCATCCTCGACGCCGTGCCTCGCAAGGGTGCCCACAAGGACAAGTACGCGTACGCGTACAACTATGAGTACTCCGACCCCAGGGCGCCGCGGCGCGACACCACGCCGGCGGCGCCGCAGGCGCAAGAGCCCAAGACGAGCCTCCCCACCCAGGGCTGGGACAGCATCGTCCCCCCGCCGCAGCCGAAGCACCGCGCCAAGCACTGACATGGAGCCGGGGGCCGCGCCGTCCGCAGCGCCTGACACGGTGCAGCGGCGGGACCAGTGGATGCTGCTTGCCGCGGGTATCGGCACGGCGCTCACCGCAAGTCGCGTGAAGTATCTATTGATCAAGGGTGCGGTGCCCGACGTACGTGGGCTCCGAGAGCCCAAGTACTCAGCCGACCTGGACGTCTTGGTCCACCCCGACGATGCACTTGCCGCCCTCGCGACGCTCGGCGCTTGGGGATGGACCACCAGCGTCGGTTCCGGCGGTGACACCGCGAGAGCGCCTCACGCGGAAACGTTGGTCCACAAGGGCTGGCCGGTCTCGATAGATCTGCATCACACGTTTCCAGGATTCACCGAGGGTGCAGCGCGCGCATTCGAGGTGCTGTGGGAGCGCCGCCAGCCCCTCGACGCAGCCGGGTGCGTGGTTGACGCGCCCGACAGGTTGGGCACCGCCTTGGTGGAGTCGCTCAATGCGATGCGTTCGGGTGCACTGGGACAGAGCATCGACGGTTCGCACGGCGCGGGTCGGGCGGTGATCGGTGCGCTTGCCGACGACGAGGCACTCCAACTCGCGGAACTTGCTGACAGCGCTGGAGCGGCGTACGCGATGGCGCCTGTGCTCGGACGCCCCGAGGCTCGGGCCTCGAAGCCGGATCAGCTCGCGTGGGATCTTGCTCTGGCCGGCGCGGGGCCGTTCGAGGCGCGCGCGGCGGCAGATTTCTCCTTGAGCCGAGGGAGTGCCCGAGTAGTTGCCTTGGCGCGCATCGTCTGGCCTCGTCGCGACGAGTTCGTATCGACCTACGGTCTGGACCATGCGTCGAGCTTTGAGGTCCTCGGGGCCCGCTTCGCGCGGCTGGGCCGCGGACTCGCGCGGTTGCCCCGTGGGTTGTCACGCGCGCGTGCACTGACGCAACGATCTCCTCGGTCATGAACAGACACGCTTCCGCGGCACTGGGGCGCGGATAGCTCTCGCCTACACTGACGCACGAGGACACCAGACGTGAGGGGACCGATGGCGCTCGAGAGAAGCGCGCCCGCGCGCGTCGCCCGGCGAGCCGTCTCCAAGCGCAGGAGCGGGCGAGCCTGACATGGATTTGGGAATCGATGCCGCCTTCCGCGTCCTGATCGTCGATACGGCCAACACCGGCCGCTCCGCAGTCGGCGAGCGTCTGCTCCGCCGCCACCTGGCCCGCCACGGCATCCCGAAGGACGTCATTCGCGTGACCTCCGCCGGGCTCGGCGCCCACGACGGTGCGCGCATGGATCCCGCGGCGGCCGCCGAGATTGACCGACACGACGGCAATTCCCATGGCTTCCGGGCCCGCTCCCTCTCCGCGACGATGGTGGACGCCGCTGACATGATCATCTGCGGGGCCGCCGACGAGCGTGACGAGGTGGTCACCCGATTCCCTCGCACCGAGTCCCGCGCCTTCACCCTCTCCGAGATCGCGCACCTCTACGAGGGGATCGCCTTCGCTGCGCCGCTGGCCGAGCATCCGCACCTGCTGGCATTCAGCAGGCGGCTAGCCTCCGTCCCCGACGACTTCGACCTTCCCGTGGACGCCGAGCGCGAGCAGCGGATCCACCTGCTCGGAGCGGCGATCGACGAGGCTGCCTCCTGGATCGCCGAGATCTGGGCGGCGATCGTGCCGAGTCGTCGGCAGGGGTACGAAGGGCGTGAGCCGTCGTGCATCGTCGACGCCTTTGGCGTCGCGGTGGCGATTCATTGCGACGGCGCGGCGCTAGAGGAGCTCTCCGACGCGGGGCATCGGGCGTGGGGGCGATGCGTGGTGTCGGGACGCGAGCCGGAGGCCTCCGTGTCCCTGGTGGTCGATTCGGACCCCGCATTCCTGGCGAAGGCCCGCCTGGACGGCGCGCTCGCCTACGACTCGGTCGACACTGCGCTTCACTTCCTCAGCTCTGCGGTGACGGTGCGCGCGATCGAGGCGCGTGTCGGACAGCTGATCATGCTGCACGCGGCGGGGCTCGCCGGGCCCGACGGGTCGGTGGTGGGATTCGTCGCGCCGTCCGGGACCGGCAAGACCACCTTGTCCCGCACGCTCGGCGCGCACTACGGGTATGTGACCGACGAGACCCTGGCGATCGGCGCCGATCTCGCCGTGCTGCCATATCCCAAGCCGCTCTCGGTGATCGACTCGCTCACCCACGTGAAGGAGCAGTGGGGTGCGGACTCGCTCGATCTCGCGCCTTTGCCTGACGTGCCGCTGAGGCTCAGGCGGCTCGTGATCCTCGACCGGCGACCGGACGGCCCGGACGTTCCCACGCTCGCGCCGCTTGGTCATCTGGAGGGGATCGCGATGCTCGCTGAGCAGCTCTCCTACCTGTCCAAGATCCCTGGCAAGCTTCACGCGCTGTCCGACCTGGTCGATGCAGTAGGCGGGCTCTCGCGGCTGACCTACAGCGATGTGCGGACGGTGCTCCCGCTGATGCCCGACCTGATCGGGGGCGCCGCGTGATCCCCGACGACGCCCTGGTGACTGCGGCGTGGGACGACGTACTCGAGCGTGACGGCCAGGTGCTGGTGCTGGCGGGCAACGACGTGACGCTCTTGTCTCCTCTGGCGTCTGCCGCCGCACTGGCGTGCCGCCAGGGCATCTCCGTGGCCCGGCTGACGGCCGTCCTGGAGGAGCGGTTCGGCGTTCCCGACGGGGGCGATTCTTCGAGTGCCGTGCGTGAGGTGGTGGCCGCGCTTCAGGAACGCGGGATTGTGTCGATATCTGAGTAGAGCGCACGCTCACGATGTGACGCTTGTCACATGGTCAATTGATCCCTACCCTTGGAGCAACTGACCGGCAGCTGAGGGGCAGCCGCACACCCGATGGAGGGACGACATGACGGAGCAGACCAACGGAGTCTCGCGCAGGCGCGTCATCCAGGGCGCCGCCTGGGCGACCCCCGCGATCCTCATCGCCACGGGTTCCCCGCCGGCAGCGGCTTCGATCAACGAACCGAGCCAGATCGCGGTCCCGACCCCCACCACCCAGTTCACGTGGGACGGCGGTCCTGGCCGACAGATCCACATCTCGAACATCGTCGTCTCCGGCACTGGGCTCGCAGCGAACGCGCCCATCACCGACATCAGGGTGAGGATCTCGGTCGGCAGCCCATCGACCGCCACGGCGCCCACGATCACCGCGGGCGCCGCCGTGTGGACGTACGAGGGTTCGTCTACCGCTGGGACGACGCACACCTTCACCTATCGGTACACGGGCACCCTCAACTCGTCGACCACGTCGACAGCGCCACTGGCGATCACCGTCGGCGCGAGCGGCCACGGAAACTTCTCAGCGACGGTCTCGGTGGCGGCAGAGGGCACCTCGGCGGGCCAATCCGTGTAGGCGGGCGCCCCGGAGCGCCCCGTGTGAACTCCGTGTAAACACTTCCCGGCGGGTCTGGCAAACGTCCGATATGTCCGAATAGAGTCCTCCCGTATCAGTGCGGGACACGGGGGCGCTCTCATGGGATATCGACACGCACGACGGAAGCATTCGCTCGACAAGCCGTGGATCTCCCGTGAGCACGGAGGGGCGCCCGGATGGGCGATCATCATCGTCGGGATGATCCTCGCGACCGTGCTGGTTCTCGCCGCATTTCCGCCGGCGGCGCCGGAGCCCACCTTCGGCGCGCCGGAAGCGCCAGTGCGCGACGCATCGTCAGGGCCGTGATCGCGCTGCTCGAAAGCGACATCTCGTGACATAGCGGAACGCTTAGGCAAATGTGCTCGTCACGGGGCGGCTTGTGTGGCTACCCTTTCGCCAGGTGCCCGCTGAGGGGTAGCCGCAAGCTGAGGAGTCCCCCCTTGACTGAGAACACTGTTGCGCGCCCGAAGGCGCATAGCTCGATTTCGCGCCGACGCGTCGTCCAGGGCGCTGCGTGGGCGACTCCCGCGATCCTGATCGCGACCGCATCGCCGCCGGCCGCGGCGTCGGTCGCGACCGTCACGATCACCAACGCGATCATCGACCAGAACGGTCAGGGTAGCGACAACTTCGAGCTGAAGCTCGACGCAACCGTGGTGGGCGCCTTCAGTGGCGACGCCATCCTGACCGTCGTCTTCGATGTGCCGCAGGGCGCTGTGGTCGACGCGGTCGCCGAGAACAGCTCGAAGTGGACCATCTCGGAGCAGGGCACCACCAACGGCACGTTCACGGCGGTGGCCTACAAGGCCTACGACAACTCCGGCACGGTTTCCGTGACCAAGTTCAAGATCAACGTCAATGACCACGAGCTGGTGCTCCCGCCCGGCACGGTGGATGTGTTGGTGACCGTGTCCGTCGACGGCAAGTCGAGCAGCTTCCCGACGAGCTTCTACTACTTCAAGTAGCCGAGAAGCTCCACCCGCGCGTCGGCCCGCGGACCACGACTGGTCCGCGGGCCTTCGCGCATCTACGGCGCGGAGCACCTCCCGCGGTCCCATTCGTGCGAATCGCCCCTGATGTTCCCGCGTGAGACGTAGAGCACTCGTGCTGTCGCGCGAGCGCCATGACGCGGTAATTTCTCACCTGTCAGGCACAACGATGGCCGGTCTGCCTGAGGGGGCGTCCGGCCTGACTACGGGAGAGGGCCCGGTGGACGCACATCTGACTGAGGGGCAGCCGCGCCGTGCGGCGGCTGCGACACCAACTGCATGGGTCGACGGAGAGCTCACTGGCGGTACCGCCCACGACTCGACGCACGTGGAGCGGCCGATCGGCCAGCTCCACCTGTCCGACATCGCCGCGATGGAGGCGGCCGGTGACGGCGCCACGGCGCTGCTGCTCCGGGCGAGCATCGTCTACGAGTCCGCCGACGGCACGCCCATCCGACGCGCGACCCTCACGCTCGACGCGCCCGGCGTGTGGTTCGACGCCGATTCCGCTTGGCATGTGCTCGACCGCGGTGCCGAGGAGGGCTGGACCCTCGCCGTCGACGCCGCCCTCGGCCGCGCGACCTTCACCTACCGGGGCGCGCTCGGGCACTGCGGCAGTGCCGGCATCACCGCCCGGCTCGGCCTCGAGCCGGGGACACGGATCGCCGGCCGGGAGATCGTGCTGACGGCGGCGGTGGACGATGCTGGACCCGATCACGCGCCGTCCGTGAGCCGCGTCACCGTCGCCTGACCGCTCCGGCGCCGTGGATCGGGCAGGATGAGCCCATGACCGAGCCGCGCCCGCTGACCCGCACCGAGGGCCTCGCCGAGGTCACCTCGGACACCCGCGCCACCGTGCTGAACCTTCCTCGCCTCGAGGAGCAGCAGGTGCCCTACGTCTTCGAGGGCACCGCCTTCGAGATCTGGACCCGTATCGACGGCACGCGCGCCGAGGCTCAGGTCGTGGAGGAGCTCGCCGAGGCCTACGAGGCTCCCGCCGAGGACATCGCCCCCCAGGTGCACGACTTCGTGGCCCAGCTCCTCGAGCTGGGCCTGGTCGCGGGCGGCGACGGGGGAGGGCCGGTCGACTAGACCCCCACCCCCACCGCGACCCGCTCCAGCAGCCCCGCCACCGCATCGTTCAACCCCGACTCGGGCACCAGGAAGCCGTCGTGGCCGATCTCGCTGTGCAGCACCACCAGCTCGGCGCTCGGCAGCGCGCCCGCGAGACGCTCCGCATCGCTGAGCGGGTAGAGCCGGTCGGAGTCGATCGCGACCACCAGCGCCTCGCCCTCGTAGCGCGACAGCGCGGCCTCGACGCCGCCGCGGCCGCGGCCCACGTCGTGCGTGTTGATCGCGTGCAGCATCCGCAGGTAGGCGTTCGCGTCGAAGCGCCGCGCGAGCTTGTCGGCGTGGTGGTCGAGGTAGCTCTCGACCGCGAAGAAGCCCTCCGGGCGCAGCGGGTCGCCGTCCTGGACGGCGCGGCCGAACCGCTCGTTGAGCTCCGGCGCGCTCCTGTAGGTCGTGTGCGCGATCACCCGCGCCAGCCCGAGGCCGTGGTGCGGGCCCTCGCCGTCGGGCTGGTCGTAGTAGTCCCCGCCGTGGAAGCCCGGGTCGAGCCGGATGGCCGCCGCCTGGGCCGCGTGCCAGGAGATCTGGTCGGCGGTGGTCGCCGCCGTGGTGCCGATCGCGCCGATCGCCCGCACCCGCTCCGGAAACGTCGCCGCCCACTCGACCGCGCGCATCCCGCCCATCGACGGCCCGATCACCAGCGCCCAGGCGTCGACACCCAGCAGGTCGGCGAGGCGCGCCTCCGCGACCACCTGGTCGTGCAGCGTGACGTACGGGAACGACGACCCCCACGGCCGCCCGTCCTCCGGGTGCGGATGCGCCGGCCCGGTCGATCCCTGGCACCCGCCCACCACGTTCGCGCTCACCACGAAGTACCGGTCGGTGTCGATCACCTTGCCCGGCCCGACCAGGTCCTCCCACCAGCCGCCGGTGAGGTGCCCCGGCCCGGCCTCGCCCACCACGTGGCTGTCGCCCGTGAACGCGTGCGCCACGTAGACGGCGTTGTCGCGCGCCTCGTTGAGCTCGCCCCACGTCTCGTACGCGAGCGTCACGTCGAGCTCGCCGCGCGGGTCGCCCTCCAGCGGGATGACGCCCACGTGCGCGAACTTGCGCTGCCCCGGGTGGTCGCCCGGGCGCCAGGCGGACGATGCGGGGATCGGGCGGTGCCCGTCCCTCGCCTCGCCCGCCGGCGCCCAGGCGGTGTCGACGTGGTCGGTCACGCGGGCACCGTCTCGACCACGGCATCGTCCTGGCGTGCCACGACGGCCGCCGCGGCCTCGAAGCCGAGCGCGAGGTCGCCCAGGATGTCGTCGATGTTCTCGATGCCCACCGCGAGGCGCACCAGGCCCGGGGAGACGCCGGTCGACGCCTGCTGCGCCTCGTTGAGCTGCGAGTGCGTGGTGGTCGCCGGGTGGATCGCGAGCGAGCGGACGTCGCCGATGTTCGCCACCAGGGAGTGCAGCTGCAGCGCGTCGACGAACGCCTGGCCCGCCTCCTTGCCGCCCACGATCTCGAACGCGAGGACGCTGCCGCCGCCCTTCGGGGCGTACTTGCGCTGCAGGTGGTTCCACCGGGACGATGCGAGGCCCGAGTACGCGACCGACGTCACCTGGGCGTGGCCCTCGAGGAAGTCGGCGACCTGCTTCGCGTTCTCGACGTGACGCTCCACGCGCAGGCTGAGGGTCTCGATGCCCTGCGCGATGAGGAACGCGTTGAACGGGCTGATCGCGGCGCCGGTGTCGCGCAGCAGCTGCACGCGCGCCTTGAGGATGAAGGCGAGGTTCACCCCGAAGATGCCGTCCGGGCCCAGGTCGCGGGCGTACACGAGCCCGTTGTAGCTCGGGTCGGGGGTGTTGTAGTTCGGGAAGCGCTCCGGGTGCGCGCCGAAGTCGAACGAGCCGCCGTCGACGATCACGCCGCCGATCGCCGTGCCGTGGCCGCCGAGGTACTTGGTGGCGGAGTGGGTGACGATGTCCGCGCCCCACTGGAGCGGGTTGATCAGGTAGGGGCTCGCGACGGTGTTGTCGACGATCAGCGGGACGCCGACCTCGTGGGCCACGGCCGCGACGGCCTCGATGTCGAGCAGGTCCTGCTTGGGGTTCGAGATCGACTCCCCGAAGAACGCCTTGGTGTTGGGACGGACGGCGTCGCGCCAGCTCTGCGGGTCGTCGGGGTTCTCGACGAACGTCACCTCGATGCCGTACTTGGGCAGCGTGTACTCGAAGAGGTTGTAGGTGCCGCCGTAGAGGGACGGGGAGGAGACGATGTGGTCGCCGGCCTCCGCGATGTTCTGGATCGCGAGGGTGTTCGCGGCGGAGCCGGAGGCCACGAGCAGCGCGCCCACGCCGCCCTCGAGCGCCGCGACGCGGTCCTCGACGGCCTGCTGGGTGGGGTTGCCGATGCGCGTGTAGATCGGGCCCAGCTCCGCCAGCGCGAAGCGGGCCGCGGCCTGCGTGGTGTCCTCGAAGACGAAGGACGTGGTCTGGTAGATCGGGAGGGCGCGGGCGCCGGTGGCGCCGTCGGGGGTCTGGCCGGCGTGGATCTGCTTGGTCTCGAAGGCCCAGTCGTTGCTCATGGTGATTCTGCTCCTGAAGGTCGTGTGGATTCGCATGGAGGTGGTGGCGTGATGCCAGAACTGCTGCGGATCCGCGCCTCCGGGCGTGGTGTCACCGACCGTCGGGCGTGCAAGCGCGCCGACCGTCCGCGACCCCGGAGGGCGCGGTGCGACACGAGAGCGTGGCCCGTGGGTGATGGGTTCCTGGCCTGCGTCCGCTCCTGATCAAGAGTTCGCGGCCGGCGCCCTCACGGGCGCACGACGAACGTGCGCTTCGGTCAGCGGCACATTCGACGGAACATGGGGAGGACTGTACGGCGTCATGTCGCGGATGCGCAACCCGGCTCCCTGATGCATCGCTTGCGCGCGGCGTCCGGCACCGGGTGCCGCAGGCTGTACGATCCCCCTGCACGCGCGGCACGGATGCCGCGCCACACTGAGGGGGATCTCAGCATGTCCGCTGCACCTGCGCGCGCGCTCCGCCGCGCCGCCGCCACCGCCGCGCTCGCGGCGATCGGCGCATCGTTCCTGGTAGCCGCGCCTGCCCAGGCCGTCACCTACTCCATCTCGGGGACCGTCTCGGTCCCCGACGGCGCGCCCGCCGGCTGGCTGGGCATGGCGTACGTGGTCGCGATCGGCGACGACGTCGAGTACGTCGACGTGGACCCGGTGACCGGGGCGTACACGATCGACCTGCCGGCGGGTGGCGACTACATGGTCGCGGTGGCCGCCGAGGACCCGGCCGGCATCGAGATCCCGAACCTGATCCCCGAGTACTGGCCCGGCACCTGGTACGCCGACGAGGCCGAGACCGTGACGGTCGCCGGCGCGGTGACCGGCATCGACATCGACCTCGACTACGGCGAGACCCTCTACGGCACCGTCACGCTCTCCGACGGCGGGAACGCCGAGGGCGCGGTCGTGCTGGCCGAGGGCTACGACGGCGAGATCATCGGCGCCGCGAGCACCGACGAGGACGGCTACTGGTACATGACCGCCATGGTGCCCGAGGAGGTGGTGGTGAGCGCCACCTGGCTCGACGTCTACAGCGACGAGACCACCTACACCTCGGAGTACTTCCTCGACGCGTTCCGACCCGAGCACGCCGTGGTGCTGGACCTCGGCGGCTTCTACCAGACCGACCTGTGGTTCACGCTCGACCGCATCCCCATGTTCTGGGACGCCTACGACGGCGAGTTCTACCCGGAGGTCGAGTTCCTGGCGTCCGCAGGCATCACCACGGGCTGGAAGCTCAAGGACGGCACCTACGAGTACCGCCCCCTGTCGACCGTCAAGCGCGACGCGATGGCGGCCTTCCTCTACCGGCTCGCCGGGGTGACGGGCTACACGCCGCCGAAGAAGTCCCCGTTCATCGACGTGCCGACCACGCACCCCTTCTACAAGGAGATCGCCTGGCTGGCGCAGTCCGAGGTCACGCGCGGCTGGACCACGTCGAAGGGGACCGAGTTCCGCCCCTCGTCCGAGATCGGCCGCGACGCGATGGCCGCGTTCCTCTACCGCTTCGCGGGGGTCTCGGGCTACACGGCGCCGTCGAAGTCCGCGTTCGTCGACGTCCCGAAGACGCACCAGTTCTACACGGAGATCTCGTGGCTCGCGCAGACCGGCGTGACGCGGGGCTGGAGCACGTCCTCGGGCCAGAAGTTCAAGCCGGCCTCCGCGATCAAGCGCGACGCGATGGCGGCGTTCCTCTACCGCTTCGCGATGCTCGACAGCTGAGCCGCTCGCCACGGGCGCGGTGCTACGGGAGCCGGAGCTCCCGCGGCGCCGCGCCCGTGGCGAGCCACGCCCACGCCTCGCCCGAGGCGGGGTAGGCGCGCAGCGTGGTCGACCCCGCGGGGCCGAACGCCTCGACGATCGACCCGTCGACCCAGACCTCGGCGGGGCCGTCGCCCGCCGCGACGTCGCGCTCGCCGTCGGGTCCCGTGAGCGACAGGCGCCACGGCCCCTCGGCGGTCGCCATCCAGGCCGGATCGACGATGCGCGTGCCGCCCTCCGGCGCCGGCTCGCCGACGGCGTCGCCCACCAGGGCCCGGACCTCGGGGACGATGCGCAGGCGGGCGACGCCCGCATCGTCCACCACCACCTCGCGAGGGAGGGTCATGGTGCCCGCCCAGCCCGAGGCGTCGATCTCCTCCTGGGTGCGCGCGCCCGGGCCGGTGCCCTCGTCGGACCAGCCGAACACGACGGCGCGCGTGCCCACCTGGGCGGCCTGCGGCGCGTAGAAGTCCGGGCCGTGGTCGAGCGGCGCGCCCGTGCGCGGCACGAAGCGGTAGCCGCCCTGCTCCGGGACCAGCTCGCCCGCGTACGCGACCGCTCCGCGCGGCCCGTTGTCGAGGTACGCCCACGACACCACCAGCACCCAGGAGTCGTCCACGCGCACCAGCTGCGGGCACTCCCAGATGTCGCCGCCGCTCGGGAGCGGGTCCGGCACATCGGCGGCGGCGAGCAGGACCCCGAGCGGCTCCCAGCGGTCGAACTCTGCGACCTCGTACAGCAGTGCCGCGCCGCGCCCGTCGCGTCCGGAGCCCTGGAGGCCGAGCCGGCGGCCGTCGTGGTGGAACAGGAACGGGTCGCGGATGTGCTCGAAGGGGCGGTCAGCGGACTGCGGCAGGATCATGGCGTCCGGCTGCGCGTAGGTGCCGTCGCCGCGGTCGCGGGCGATCGCCACGCCCGCCTCCTCGGGACCGCGCGGCGTCGCGCTGTAGACCAGGCACCTGACCCCCGCATCGTCCACCGTCGCCACCCCGGACCAGCAGCCGCCCGCGTCGATGGTGCCGGGCCGCGGCGTCAGCGCGGCGGGGTGCTCCTCCCAGGTGACCAGGTCCGGCGAGCTGAGGTGCGCCCAGTGGATGTCCCCCCAGCGGGCGCTGCCCGGGTTCCACTGCATCATCACGTGCCAGCGGCCGTCCCAGAAGCCGATGCCGTTCGGGTCGTTGACCCAGCCCGTCGCGGGGCGCGGGTGCAGGCGGGGGTACGGGTCCATGCGTCCATCCTCGCGCGGCCCGGCGTGGGGCGCGCATCGTCGCGCTGACATATCCGACATAGCCGCACAATCCCTGGCAGATCATGCCGGTGCCCCCATAAATGGGGGCATGCGCGCCCGGGTGCCGGTCGGTACGGTCGACCCGGACGCTGAGGGGGCCCGGACGGCCCGTAGGGGGGACCATGACGGTCGCGGGTTGGATGAAGTGGCGATGACGGCGGGCTGAGCCCGTCGCCTGAAGCGAACAGTGGCGAGGTCGCGGTGGTCTGGGGGGACACCGCGGCCTCGCTTCATGTCCGGGGGGGCGAGGGTGGCGGTGCGAGGGCGTTGCTTCGTGGCTGGTGAGCCGGGGTCGGTCGCGGCCTCGGTACGGTGCTCGCGACGCGATGCCGGTGCGGGAGAGGGGTTCGCCGTGCAATTGGCTCCATGGCGGGTGCGCCGGTGACGAGCGTGCGGCGGCTGGTCGCGGACGACTTCGATGCGGTATTCGTCGGCGCCGGGATCTCGATTCCCGCACCATCGACCCTTCCCAGTGGGGATCGGCTCGCGCGCGCCGCGATCCAGTGGATCGGCGATGCGGAGCCGTCCCTGTCGCCGGATGCGATCGCCGGGGTCCTCGAGCGGATGGAGGGCGACGGGGCGCTAGCCGAGGGCCTGCGCCTCGAGGAGCTGATGGAGGTGATGCACCACTCGCTCGATCTGATCGATCTGGTGCGCATCTACGACGTGCTCAAGGACGCTCCGGTCAACTTCATCCACCGCGCGCTCGCTGGCTGGGGCTCTCCTCTGGTCACCGTCAACATGGACCGGCTGCTGGAGGACGCGGGAGCGGCGGACGTGCTCCACCTGCACGGCACGGTCGATGAGCCCGGTTCCATCGTCACCACCATCTCGCAGTACCTCCGCGGTCTGTCGCCCGAGATGTGCGGACAACTGAGGGCGCGCGTCGAGGGTAGTCGTCTGCTTGTCATGGGCTACTCGGCGCGGGACCGCGATGTGTGGCCGGAACTGGTCGCCGCGCGGCCCCGGCATGTCACGTGGACCGCGCCCGTCGGCGAGGTGCTCAGCGACGAGGCTCGGGAAGCGTTGCGCCTGCTCGGTGATCAGGGATGCGATGTCGCCGTGGTCCGCGGCTATGGGCAGGACCTCCTGGCGGGAGCGGTCGATGGGCCCGTCATGGAGGAGCTCCGGCACGTGGCATCGACGCGCGCGAACCGCGAGGTGGAGGTGCCGCAGGACACCGTGGAACTGATGCGCCGCGATCGTGATCCCGGCTTCTCGGAGAAGCGTGTGCTGGCGCTGGTCCGGGTGATGGTCGAGCTGGGGATGTACCCCGAGGCGATCGCCTCGATGCGGCGGCCGTGGGTATCCGCGAAGGCTCGCGAGGACGCGGCGCGACTGACGGCCCGCTGCCATCGCCGCCAGGGAAGGCCGTCCCAGGCGCTTCGCACGCTTCTCTCGACCGCAGACCCACGCATTCTCGGGGCGCGGATATCGGAGATCTCCATCAACGTCGCGTTCGCTGGCCATCCGCGCGCTGCTGAACTGCTCGACAGGATCCTGGTCATGCAGGCCGGGAAGGATCCGCGCGGTAGGAGGGGTGTGATCGCGCGACGCGCTCGCGTCCGCCTGGTCCAGCGCCTGATGACGTCGGGGCGCGGTGCCCGTGTCGACGCTCTGGTGCGGCGCTGGGACCCGCCGCCCTCCGGATTCGGGCAGGGAGAACTGGTCGACGAGGCCACGTGGCTCGCCGACGCGCGCCGCACGGTGGGTGACTACCGAGGAGCCATCACGATCCTCGCCGAGATCATGCCGTCGCTCCCGTATGCGGACGCCTCACAGCAGGCCTACGCGTTGGCCAAGACCGCCGAGATCGCCGCGGTCTGGGGACGAAGCCCGGCGGAGGCGTTCCTCGAGACCGGATTCCCACAGCTGCAGGCAACGGCGGGCGATCTCGACGCGCGCATGCAGCGAGCCGTCGCACTCGCGGGCGCGCGCCGAGGGGAGGCCCTCATGGCGGGGGTCTCCGCAGCTCTGCACGCGACCTCGGGCGCGTCCGCGCGCGACGAGCTGGAACGAGTACGCGGGATCGCGGAGAGCGTCGAAGGCCAGCTCTACGACTACTTCCTCCTGCACAGCGCCGAGCGGTACCGCGTCGACGGAGACGTCGATGCGTGTCGTCGGGAGGTAGATGCGGTGCTGTCCCGACGCACCCGGAAGGCGCCACCGTGCTGGCTGTCGCGCCACGCCGCTGCGGTCATCACCGCGACCTGCGAGCTCGACGATCCCGATGGTGCTCGGCGTGCGGTGGCGAGGCTTCGACGTCTCGAGCGCACGTACCGCCGCCGCGGGATGGGCGCCACCGCGGCCTGGCTGACGGCGACGCTCGCGCGCGCCGGCCACGCGACGATCAGTCCACGCGAGATCGCCCGATGGGGGCACCGCGGCTGGCACCGCGAGGTCGCCTACGCGACCGGCGGCCTCGACCAGGACCGGCTCAACTGGATCGTGAACCTCTAGCCTGCCGAGAGGGCATGGCACCCCACGGCCACCGCGTCAGAGACTGCGCTCGAACTCGTCCATGAAGGCGATCATCTGCGCGGCCTCGACCAGGAAGCCGTCGTGGCCCACGGGGGAGTGGACCACCTTGATGCCGTCCGAGCCGGACAGTGCCGCGTCGAGGCGCTGCGAGTTCTGCATCGGGTACAGGCGGTCGGAGTCGATCGCGATCACCAGGGCTGGGCCCGTGTACCGCGCGAGCGCCGTCTCGACGCCGCCGCGTCCGCGGCCCACGTCATGCGACTGGATCGCCTGCGCCAGGCGGATGTAGGTGTTGGCGTCGAAGCGGCGCGCGAGCTTGCGCGCGTGGTGCTCGAGGTAGCTCTGCACCGCGAACAGGCCGCCCTTGCCCAGCGGGTCGGAGTCGCCCTGGTAGCTGCGGTCGAAGCGCTCGTTGAGCTCGCCCGCGCTGCGGTACGTGGTGTGCGCGATCATGCGCGCGATGCCCATGCCGACGTGGGGGCCGTCGCCGTCGGCGGCGTCGTAGTAGTCGCCGTCGCGGTACCGCGGGTCCGCCTGGATGGCCGCGACCTGGGCGGTCGACCAGGCGATCTGGTCCGCGGTGGTGGCGCCGGTCGAGCCCACGGGGGAGATCGCGCCCACGCGCTCGGGGACCATCGACACCCACTCGAGCGCGCGCATGCCGCCCATGCTGGGGCCGGTCATCAGCCTCCATCGGTCGATCTCGAGGAAGTCCATCAGGGCGATCTCCGCCCGGGCCATGTCGCGCATCGTCACGTAGGGGAAGCGGCTGCCCCACGGGCGGCCGTCCTCGGGGTGCGGCGACGCGGGCCCGGTGCTGCCCTGGCAGCCGCCCACGACGTTCGCGCAGACGATGAAGTGCTTGGCCGGGTCGATCGGCTTACCCGGGCCGACCATCGCGTTCCACCAGCCGCCGGTGTGGTGGCCGGGCTCGGCCGGGCCGAAGACGTGGCTGTCGCCCGTGAGCGCGTGCGCGATGTAGACCGCGTTGTCCTTGGCCTTGTTGAGCGTGCCCCACGTCTCGTATGCAAGGACGGTGTCGGGGAGGGTGCCGAGCGGGTCGGCCTCGAGGTCCAGGTCGCCGAGCGGGAAGAACAGGCGGCGTCCCGGGTGGTCGCCCTCGCGCCAGGCGGCGCTCGCGGGGATCGGCGCGCCGGGGCCGGGGCCCTGATCCGCGGCGAGCGCGTCGGTCTCGATGCCGTCGTCATCCATGCTCCGAAGCCTAGGGGGTCGGCGGTGGGCCGGCTGTTGTGAGAACCGAGGAGGACTGAGTGTCCCGTAGGAGACATTCCTGCCGATAAAAGAGGAGTGAGTGTCCCGAGCGGGTGGGGCGGGGCGGCTGCGGTCGCGCTGATGTGAGGTCGGGAACACACTGGTGACAGATAGCCCCTGGTCCGTCTAGCATTCACCTGGGACTGATGTGACAGATGTGACAAAGGTGGTTGAAGTGACTGGCGCAGGCAAGAGGGTGCTCGCGCTCCTCGCCATGTTCGGGGTGGCCGCGGGAGTGGTCATCGCGGGCCCGCCGCAGCATGCCGTCGCGGAGGACTACCCCGGTCAGGCCGAGATCGACGCCGCCCGCGCGGCCGCGAACGACCTCGCCGCCGGCATCGACGAGCTCGACAACGCGATCGCCGCGCTCGCGGACGCCCGCGACAAGGCCACCGCCAACGCCCTGCTCGCCGCGGAGAACTACTCGCAGGCGGCCGACGCCTCCGACCAGGCGCAGACCACCCTCGAGGCCGCGAACCAGCGCGCCGCCGATGCGGAGGTCGCGCTCGCCGAGGCCCGCGCCCAGCTCGCCTCGATCGCGCAGGCCGCATACCGCGGCTCGGGCGGGCTGGCGGAACTCGGCGCCGTGGTCGGCGCGGAGACCGTCGACCAGGCCGTGGTCCGCTCCGAGGCGATGACCCGCTCGTCCGAGGAGTCCGACATCCTGGTCCAGCGCGTCAAGGCGGCCGAGCTGGTCGCCTCCACCATGCGCACCTACGCCGAGGAGGCCGCCGTCGAGGCCGTCGCCGCGGCGGAGGAGGCCGAGGCTGCCCTCGCCGAGGCGCAGGACGCGCAGGCCCACGCCGAGGAGGCCGTCGCGCTCGCCGAGGAGGCCCGGGTCGACGCGGTCGCGCGCCTGGCCGAGCTGCGCGGCGTCACCATCGAGCTCGAGCAGCAGCGCCAGGCCGGCCTCGAGGCCGACCGCCAGCGCGCCGCGCAGGAGGCGGCCGAGCGCGCCCAGGCCGAGGCCGAGGCCGAGTACGAGGCGTCCCGCCCCTCCACCACCTCGACCCCCGCGGCGACCACCTCGACGCCGCGGCCCACGACCTCCAGCCCGGCCGCGACCACCGCGGCCCCGCAGCCGACCACCACCACGCCCGCGCCGGCGCAGACCACCACCGCACCGGAGCCCGAGGAGACGGCGACCACCCCGGCGCCCAAGCCGACCACCAACGTGCCGGGGACCAGCACCGCCCAGTCGACGGCCGCGCAGGGGCAGGTCGCCGCCGACTACGCGGTGACCCTCGTGGGCAAGGCGTACGGCCTGGGCATGTCGGGTCCGGACCAGTACGACTGCTCCGGCGTGACCTCGTCCGCCTGGTCCGCCGCGGGGCAGTGGATCACGCGCTCCTCGCGCAGCCAGTACGCGGCGACCAAGCACCTGCCCTACTCGCAGCTGCGCCCCGGCGACCTGGTGTTCTACGCGACCAACACCTCGGACCCGTCGACGATCTTCCACGTCGCGATCTACATCGGCGACGGCCAGGTCATGGAGGCCGTCAACTACTCGAAGCCCGCGGGCATCCGCTCGCTGTACTCGTGGATGACGTCGAACATGATGCCGTACATCGGCCGCCCCTGAGGCTGCCCCCGCGCCGCGCCCGCCCTCAAGTTGCTCGGCACGGATCCGTGGGCGACACGCCGGCGCGAGCTCCTGCATCGTCCCATCGCGCCGGCGTGGCGCCGCTAGAACCGTGCGGAGCAGTCTGGGGCGCTGGCGGGAGACGCAGAAAGACCCGGACCGCCTCCTTGCGATCCGGGCCTTCCGCTCGTGGTGAGTCGGCGCGCGCTCAGTGCTCCGCGGGCATCAGCGGGTTGAGGCTCGCGAACGAGGTGCCCTTGGCACGCTCGAACGAGTCGCGGATCTCGTCCTCCGCCTCCTCGCGCGACACCCAGTGGGCGCCCTCGACCGACTTGCCGGGCTCGAGGTCCTTGTAGACCTCGAAGAAGTGCTGGACCTCGAGACGGTGGAAGTCCGAGACGTCGGTCAGCTCCTGGCGCCAGGTCTGACGCTGGTCGCCCACGGGGACGCAGAGGACCTTGTCGTCGCCGCCGGCCTCGTCGCGCATGCGGAACATGCCGAGCGCGCGGCAACGGATCTGGCAGCCGGGGAACGTCGGCTCCTCGAGCAGCACCAGCGCGTCGAGCGGGTCGCCGTCCTCACCGAGCGTGCCGTCGATGAAGCCGTAGTCGTCGGGGTAGCGGGTCGAGGTGAAGAGCATGCGGTCCAGCCGGATGCGGCCGGTCTCGTGATCCACCTCATACTTGTTCCGCGACCCCTTGGGGATCTCGATGGTGACGTCGAATTCCATTCGGTGTCCTTTTTGGGGTAGGTCGAAGGTCCGGGTCTCGGTCCTGGGTCTAGTGTGGCGCATGTTCGGAGGTCGTGGGTGCGGGTTCGGGTGCTTGGAGCGGTCACAGCCGCCGTCGCGCTGCTCGCGGGGGGCTACCTGTGGGCCGACGCGGCCGATCTGGTGCCCGGATGGCTCACTCTCGCGCCCGTCGAGCAGCCCCAGCCGCCCTTCATCACGGCGGCGCCGGTGGCCGTCGCATCGTCCTCCCCGCTGCCCGTCACGGCGCTCGACCCGGACGCGCCGCGGCCCTCCGCGGCGGTGGTGCAGGCGCTCGCCCAGGCGGTCCGCGACGACGAGCGCACCGGCGACTCCACCAACATCGCCGTGGTCGACTACCTCGACGGCACGGTCTACGCCGACCTGTCCGCCGCCGACCCGCAGGTCCCCGCCTCGACCACCAAGCTGCTCACGGTGGTCGCCGCGGTCTCCGCGCTCGGGGACGATGCGACGCTCACCACCCGCGTCCTGTGGGACGCCGGCTCCGCGACGCTCACGCTGGTCGCCGGGGGCGACGAGATGCTCGCGGCCGGGTACGGGCACCTCGGGGCCGAGGTCGAGGCGGGCACGGACCCGGCGAACGGGTGGGCCGGCATCGCCGATCTCGCCGACCAGGTGGCCGCGGCGCTGGACGATGCGGGGGTGACCGGCGACGTGGCCGTCGCCGTCGACGACTCCTCCTTCGAGGGGCCGGCCTGGCCCGAGGAGTGGCCCGACTACGCGCGCAACCGCGGCTACGCCGCGGCCGTGACCGGCCTCGCCGTCGACATCGCCCGCATCCGCACCGAGGACAACGCGGACGCCGAGTACACGGCGCGCTACGACGACCCGTCGGTCAACGCCGGCGAGGTGCTCGCCGCGGCGCTGGCGGACCGGGGCGTGACGGTCGCCGACGAGGTGACCCGGGCCGACGCCGGCTCCGGTGCCGTCGAGGTCGCCGCCGTCGAGTCCGCGCCGCTGTCGGAGATCGCCCGGCACCTGCTCGCGGTGTCCGACAACACGGTCGCCGAGTCCCTCGCGCGGGTGCTCGCGATCGAGACCGGGCTGCCCGGCGACCCCGAGGGGGCCGCGACCGCGACCCGGCGCGCGTTGAAGGCCATCGGCGTCGAAATCACGGGGATCGAGCTGCACGACGGCGCGGGCTTCTCCGAGCGGAACCAGATCTCCCCGGCGACCCTCGCATCGTCCCTCCTGGCCGCCCGTGACGTGCCCGCGCTCGACGACCTGCTGTCCTGGCTGCCCCTGTCGGGGCTCGAGGGGACGGTCGAGACGCGGTTCGCGGACACCCCGGTCGCGGGGTACTTCCGGGCCAAGACCGGATCGCTGACCGGGGTGACCACGATCGCCGGGGTGATCGTCACCGCGGAGGGGCGGCCGCTGGCCGTCGCGATCCTGGCGGACGGCATGCCGTACGGCCAGACCCGGCCCAAGGCGGCGTTCGATGAGTTCCTCACGGCGCTGGCAGAATGTGGCTGTGAGGGATGAGTCGGGCGTGAGCGGACCTCATCCTGCCGTCGCCGCGTGCCGCGTGGCGGTGCGCGACGCCCTCGGCGACCTCGAGCTGGGCACCCGGATCTGGGTCGCCTGCTCGGGCGGTCCGGACTCGCTCGCGCTGGCCGCCGCCGCGTCCTACGTGGGCCGCAAGCACGGGTACCTGGTCGGCGCGATCATCGTCGACCACGGGCTGCAGCCCGACTCCGCGGTGGTCGCGGAACGGGCCGCGCACCAGGTGCGACGCGCCGGCATCCACACGGTGCACATCGAGAAGGTGATCGTGGGGCGCTCGGGTGGCCAGGAGGCCGCCGCGCGCGAGGCCCGGTACACGGCGCTCGAGGCGCGCATCGACCGCGAGGGCGGGCTCGCGCCGCTGCTGCTCACCGGGCACACCATGGACGACCAGGCCGAGACCGTCCTGCTCGCCCTCGCCCGCGGATCCGGCGCCCGCGCGCTGTCCGGGATCCCGGCGCGACGGGGGCGCATCGTCCGTCCCTTCCTCAACGTCCGGCGCAAGGACACGATGATGGCGTGCGAGGCGCTCGGCCTCGACCCGTGGCACGACCCGACCAACACGATCGAGGACGGCCCGCGCCGCTCCGCGCTGCGGTCGAAGGTGATGCCCGCGATGATCGAGGTGCTCGGGCCGGGCGTGGTGTCGGGGCTGGCGCGCTCGGCCGCGCTGCTGCAGGCCGACGCCGACGAGCTCGACCGTCAGGCACGCTCCGCGATGGGCACCTCCGTGTCGACCGTGCGGTCCGACGAGTGGCGCTGCGACATGCTCGCCGCCCTGCCCGACGCGATCCGCACCCGCATGCTGAAGATGCTCGCGGAGAACCGCGGCGCCGGCCCGCTCACCGCCACCCATGTGGCGGCGCTCGACTCGCTCGTGACGGCGTGGAAGGGGCAGGGCGCGATCTCGCTGCCCGGAGGCTTCGAGGCCCGGCGCGAATATGGCAGGCTGGTCATCAGCCACCCGTCCGAAGAGGAGCGACGTCCGTGACCATGCAGTACGACATGACCGACTTCTCGAAGGTGCTCGTCAGCGAGAACGACATCGGCCGCAAGCTCGACGAGATGGCCGACGCCATCCGCCGGGACTACGAGGGCCAGGACCTGTTGCTCGTGGGCGTGCTCAAGGGCGCCGTGATGGTGATGGCGGACCTCGCGCGCCGCATGCCGCCGCAGGTGCAGATGGACTGGATGGCCGTCTCCTCCTACGGATCCGGCACCAAGTCGTCGGGCGTGGTGCGGATCCTCAAGGATCTGGACGCGGACCTCACGGGGCGTCACGTGCTGATCGTCGAGGACATCATCGACTCCGGCGTCACGCTGTCCTGGCTGCTGGGCAATCTGCGGGCCCGCGGCGCGGCGTCCGTCGAGGTGGCGGCGCTGCTGCGCAAGCCCAAGGCGGCGGTCGTGGACGTGCCGGTCAAGTACATCGGCTTCGACATCCCCAACGACTTCGTGGTCGGCTACGGGCTGGACTACGCGGAGAACTACCGGACGCTGCCGTTCGTGGCGATCCTGGACCCGAAGGTCTACGAGGGCTGAGCTTCCCAGACCCTCCCTCCTCCTGGACACTCCGCACCGAGCTGGTCCCGGGTCTGCGGCGTGTCGGCCCGCCTATGGCTCCGCCCCCCCAAGAGTTGCTCCGCACGGATCTGGGAGTGACACGCCGGTGCGCGGCCCCGATCGGCTCGGCTCCACCGGCGTGTCGACCACGAATCCGTGCGCAGCAATCTGGGGGAGGCGGGTCGCGGCGGTGTCGCTCGCGATGTCCCCAGCCGTGGGCGGAATCGACCGGTGTCCGCGCGAGCCGCTGCCGTGACGCGAACGGGTCGGAGCTGATCACACGATCGCGCTATGGACGCTCTCCGTGCGCTCGCCGACGCCGGGGGCGTTGCGCGCTACAAGGAGCTTCGTGACGCCGGTGTCCCGCAGAGCGCGATGGCGCTCGCGATCGCTGAGGGCACGGTGGTGCGACCACATCGCGGGTGCTACGCGCTGGCCAGCACGCCGTGGCCCGATGTCGTCGCGACCATCTTCCGGGGCCAACCGGCGTGCGTGACCGTCCTCGAGACCTTGGGTCTCCCGGTGGTGCCGGGCGCCCTGAAGCCTCACATCGAGGTGCCCTCCAACCGGAGCCTGGGTCGACCGGGAATCCGCGACCTCGAACTCGCGAGCGTCCACCACACGGAGGACGTCGCGGATGCTCGTCGCCCACTGCTGCGCGCGCTCGATGCGTCGTGGCGGTGCATCGGACGGAACGGGCAGCTTGCTGCCATGGACGCGGCCCTTCGCCTCGGGCTGATGCGGCGAGACGAGGTCCTCGACTTCACGTCGACCCCCCGCCAGGTCCGCGAGTGGCTCCGGCGCCACGGTGACCCGCTCAGCGAGTCGCCGATGGAGAGCTTCACCCGTGCGGCCATGATCGACGCGGGGGTGCCGTTCGTGCCACAGGTGGAGATCGCCGGCGTGGGACGGGTCGACTTCGTGGTCGCGAACTGCTGCGTCGTCGAATGCGATGGGTTCGCCTATCACTCGGACCGCGAGAGGTTCGAGGAGGACCGGCGCCGGAGCAATGCGCTCACCACCCTGGGAATCCCGCACCTTCGGTATGCCTACAGCCACGTCATGCGCACACCCGAAGAGATCATCGCGGACGTGCGCGCGCTCATCTGGCGCGCCACGGGCTGAACCTCGCGGCGCATCGTCCCACTCAGCATCGTCGCCCGCCACGTTGCTCCGCACGGAACTGATCGCGACGCGCCGGCGTTCGGACCGGTATGGCCTCGAATCCCCGGCGTGGCGCCGGCCAATCCGTGCGGAGCAATCTGAGAGGGGGCGGCAGGCAGAACGCCCATAGCGAAACCTTTACTTGTGCCCGGAACCACCGCGTAGAGTCGGTGCCACGATGAAGAACGTCCTCAATCTCCGCCTCATCCTGTCCTACGTGCTGGTGGCGCTCGTGCTCGGCTTCGCCGTGTCGTACCTGTTCCGCCCCAGCACCGAGCGCGTCGACACCTCCGAGGGTCTCGCGATGCTCGAGGCCGGCGTGGTCGAGCAGGTCAAGATCGTCGACGGCGATCAGCGCGTCCAGCTCACCCTCGCGGACCCCGAGACCTTCCCGGACGATGCTCCGGAGGCCTGGGACGAGATGGGAGGCACGGTCGAGTTCTTCTACGTCGCCCCCCAGGGCGAGACGATCGTCGCCGCGGTCACCGCCGCCGACCCCGAGCAGGGCTACGACTCCGAGGTCCCGAAGACCAGCATCTGGATGACGCTGCTGCTCAGCTTCCTGCCGATCCTCATCATCCTGGGACTGTTCTGGTTCCTCATGTCGAGCATGCAGGGCGGCGCGGGCGGCGGCCGCCTCATGAGCTTCGGCAAGTCGAAGGCGTCGCTGGTGACGCCCGACACCCCGACCGTGAAGTTCGACGACGTCGCCGGCGTCGACGAGGCCGTCGAGGAGCTCAAGGAGATCGAGGAGTTCCTCGAGAACCCCGCGAAGTTCCAGGCCGTGGGCGCGAAGATCCCCAAGGGCGTGCTGCTGTACGGCCCGCCCGGCACCGGTAAGACCCTCCTCGCGCGCGCCGTCGCGGGCGAGGCGGGCGTGCCCTTCTTCAGCATCTCCGGCTCCGACTTCGTCGAGATGTTCGTCGGCGTCGGCGCGAGCCGCGTGCGCGACCTGTTCGAGCAGGCGAAGAAGAACAGCCCCGCGATCATCTTCGTGGACGAGATCGACGCCGTCGGCCGCCACCGCGGCGCCGGTATGGGCGGCGGCCACGACGAGCGCGAGCAGACCCTCAACCAGATGCTGGTCGAGATGGACGGCTTCGACGCCCACACCAACATCATCATGATCGCGGCGACCAACCGCCCCGACATCCTCGACCCCGCGCTGCTGCGCCCGGGCCGCTTCGACCGCCAGGTCGGCGTCGACGCCCCCGACCTCAAGGGCCGCGTCAAGGTCCTCGAGGTCCACGCCAAGGGCAAGCCGATCTCCCCGGAGGTCGACCTCGACGCACTCGCGCGCCGGACCCCCGGCTTCACCGGCGCCGACCTCGCGAACGTCCTCAACGAGGCCGCCCTGCTCACGGCCCGCCGCGAGAAGCAGCTGATCGGCCCCGACGAGATGGACGAGGCGATCGACCGCGTCATCGCCGGCCCGCAGAAGCGCACCCGCGTCATGAACGACCACGACAAGCGCGTCACCGCCTACCACGAGGGCGGCCACGCCCTGGTGGCCGCCGCGATGCGCCACACGGACCCGGTCACCAAGGTCACGATCCTGCCCCGCGGCCGCGCGCTCGGCTACACGATGGTGATGCCGCAGGAGGACCGCTACTCCAAGACCCGCAACCAGCTGCTTGACAACCTCGCGTACGCGATGGGCGGCCGGATCGCGGAGGAGCTCGTGTTCGGCGACCCGTCGACCGGCGCCTCCAACGACATCCAGAAGGCGACCGAGATCGCCAAGCAGATGGTCACGGAGTTCGGCATGTCGACGCGGATCGGCTCGGTCCGCCTCGCGGGCAGCTCCGGCGAGGTGTTCCTCGGCCGCGACATGGGCCACGGCCGCGACTTCTCCGAGACCGTCGCGTCCACCGTGGACCAGGAGGTCCGCGCGCTGATGGACAACGCGATGGCCGAGGCGACGCTGGCGCTCGCGACCAACCGCCACATCCTGGACCGCCTCGCGGTCGAGCTGCTCGAGAAGGAGACGCTCGGCGAGGAGGAGCTGGCCGCGATCTTCGCGGACGTCGACCGCATCGCGCCGCGACAGGACTGGATCTCCGGCACCTGGATCGACACGGTGGGCGAGGACGCCCGACGCCCCGCGGTCGAGACGCCCCCGAGCGCCTCGGTCGAGCCGCGGGACGATGCGGGCCAGGACGATGCCGCGGCCCCCGCCCCCGCGGAGGGCGCCGAGGAGGAGTCCCACACCGCCCCGGCGCTGGTCGAGCCCAAGGACGAGTAGCGCGATGGCCGTCGACAAGGCGCGCATCGAGGCCGCCGTCCGCGAGATCCTGAGCGCGGTGGGGGAGGACCCCGACCGCGACGGGCTGGTCGACACGCCCGCCCGCGTGGCGCGCGCGTACGAGGAGTTCTTCGCCGGCCTCCACCAGGACCCCGCCGACGTGCTCAACGCCGTCTTCGAGCTGGGCCACGAGGAGATGATCCTCGTCAAGGACATCGAGCTGTACTCGATGTGCGAGCACCACCTGGTGCCCTTCCACGGCGTCGCCCACGTGGGCTACATCCCCGGCGCCGACGGCCGCATCACCGGACTGAGCAAGTTGGCTCGCTTGGTCGATGTCTTCGCCAAGCGTCCGCAGGTCCAGGAGCGTCTCACCACGCAGGTCGCGGACGCGCTGGTCGACGATCTGGGCGCCCGCGGCGTGATCGTCGTGGTCGAGGCCGAGCACCTGTGCATGTCGATGCGCGGCATCCGCAAGCCCGGCTCCCGCACCGTCACCTCCGCCGTGCGCGGCGTCATGCGAGACGGCGCCACCCGCGCCGAGGCGATGAGCCTCATCCTCGGCAGGTAGGCCGCGATGACCCTGGTGATGGGCATCCTCAACGTCACGCCCGACAGCTTCAGCGACGGCGGACGCTTCGCCCGGGTGGACGATGCGGTGGCCCAGGGCGTCGCCCTGGTCGCCGGCGGCGCCGACCTGGTCGACGTGGGCGGCGAGTCCACGCGCCCCGGCGCTGCTCCGGTGACGCCGGAGGAGGAGCGCGCCCGCGTGATCCCGGTGATCCGCGAGCTCACGGCCCGCGGGATCGTCACCAGCATCGACACCATGCATGCGGCCACGGCGCGCGCGGCGGTCGAGGCGGGCGCCAGCCTCGTCAACGACGTCTCCGGCGGCCTCGCGGACGCCGCGATGGCGGCCACCGTCGCGGATCTCGGGGTCGACTTCATCTGCATGCACTGGCGCGCGCACTCGCCGGACATGGACGCGCTCGACCGCTACGACGACGTGGTCGCGGAGGTCCGCGACGAGCTCGCCGCCCGCGTCGACGCCCTGGTGGCGGCGGGCGTCGGCGAGCAGCGCATCGTCCTGGACCCGGGTCTGGGATTCAGCAAGGTGACCGACTCGAACTGGCCCCTGCTCGCCCGCGTCGACGACTGGTCGCGCGGTCACCGCGTGCTGATCGGCGCGAGCCGCAAGCGGTTCCTGGGCGCAGCGATCGCCCGCGACGGCGTCGACGCCGCCGACCCCGCCGTCCGCGAGCACGCCACCACCGCCGTCACCGCCCTCGCCGCCCGCGCCGGCGCCTGGGCGGTCAGGGTCCACGACGCGACCGCCGCCGCCGACGCGGTCCGGGTCGTGTCCGCTTGGAATAACGCCGCGCGCCGGGAAGGATGAGGGACATGACGACGCCGACTGTCACGCCGTACGTGAAGGACGGGATCGAGCTGGACCAGATCTGGGTCCAGGGGATCCGGGTCACCGGGCACCACGGGGTCTACGCCGCGGAGAAGGAGACGGGACAGCTGTTCCTCGCCGACGTGGTCGCGCACGTGTCCACCCACGGCGCGGCCTCCCGCGACGACCTCGACCGCACCGTCAACTACTCCGACATCGCCGACCGCGCCGCGGACGTCCTGGGCGGCGACTCCGCCGACCTCCTCGAGACGGTCGCCGAGCACATCGCCCGCGCGATCCTCGAGTTCGACGGGGTGCACTGCGTCGACGTCACCGTCCACAAGCCGCAGGCCCCGCTGCACGTCGAGTTCCGCGACGTCATGGTGAAGATCCGCCGCGACCTCAAGTCCGGGGCGCTGTGGGCGGACAAGCGCATCGGCTCGTCGGCCGGCCGCTCGGCGGACCTCCTCACGGGCCGCCGGCCCATCGACGACCCCGCCGACGAGCAGCCCGCCCAGCCCGTCACCGCGTACCTCGCGCTCGGCGGCAACGTCGGCGACGTCGACGCCGCCTTCCGCGAGGCCCTGTGGGAGCTGCACCGGATCCCGGGCATCGCGGTGCAGCGCGCATCGTCCCTGTTCCGGACCGCGCCCGTGGGCGGGCCGCCGCAGGACGACTACCTCAACGTGGTCATCGAGGTCCAGACCGCCCTCGCCCCGCGCGAGCTGCTCGCCGCCTGCCAGGGCGTCGAGGTGCTGCACGGCCGCGAGCGGCTGGTGGAGAACGGCCCGCGCACGCTGGACGTCGACATCCTCTGGTACGACGGCCGCACCATCGAGGCCGAGGACGTGATGGTGCCGCACCCGCGGGCCGCGCAGCGTGCGTTCGTGCTGCAGCCGTGGGCGACGCTCGCCCCCGACCTGGTCATCCCCGGCGCGGGAACCGTGCGCGAGCTGGCCGCGGCCGTGGGCGCCGAGGGCGTCAGCATGGTCGCCGCGCAGTGGCCGGCGCCCGAGGCGCAGGCCGACGCCCCTCCCGCCCCCGCCTGAGCAGATGTCTCCGCTGAGCACGTCCCGGCTGGGGATCACCGCCGCCATCATGGGCGCGGTCGCGTTCGTGGTCTCACGCTTCCTCATCGACGGCGGCCACACCCCGACCGCCGTGTCATGGGTGTCGCTCCTGGTGAGCGCGGCCGTGGCGGTCATGATCCTCTGGCTCGGCTGGACGGTCCGCCAGTACCGCGCGGGCTCCCACCCGGGCCTGAGCGCGCTGCGCGCCGCCCGCACGGCGGTGCTCTCTCAGGCCGTCGCGTACACCGGCGCGATCATGGCGGGCGGATTCGGCGGCTACGCGCTCGCGGTCGGCCTCGAGTGGGGGCATGCGCCGCGCCGCGAGGTCGCCATCTCGGCGCTGGTCGCCATGCTCGGCGCGATCGCGATGGCGGGCGCCGGCCGGGTCGCCGAGCACTGGTGCAAGATCGGCGGCGACGACGAGGACGACGCGGCGCCCCCGGACGCCAGCCCGGCGTAGCCCCCGCATCGTCCCCGCCCCCGCATCGTCCCCGCCCCCGCTCGCCACGGGGAACCCACCGCCCTTCTCCGCGCATCATCGACTCCTGCGGGGAGCTCAGCGACCCGAGGGCGCGAGCCCTGGCAGACTTGACCCCATGAGCTGGTACGAGAACGCCGAGGTTCCGTGGACCTACGTGTCCCCGCGCCTCATCCCCGCCCGCCTGATCCCGTTCTGGATCTTCATCGGGCTGATCACGGTGGGTGGCGCGATCGCGGCCCTCACGAGCGGCCTCGCCGCGCTGATCGCGATCCCGGTCGCCGCGCTCGCCCTCGGGGCGTGGGGCACCTGGGTGATCCGCCGCCAGGTCACCGCGCACGCGTGGGCCGAGGGCAGCGAGGACCTCATGGTCAAGAAGGGCCGCATGTTCCGCAGCGTCACGGTGGTGCCCTACGGCCGCATGCAGTTCGTCGATGTGAAGGCCGGGCCCATCGATCGCGCGTTCGGCATCGCGACCCTCCAGCTCCACACCGCGTCGCCGGCGTCGGACGCCTCGATCTCGGGCGTCCCCGCGGAGGAGGCCGCCCGGCTGCGCGACCGCCTCACCACGAGGGGCGAGGCCCGCCTCGCGGGACTCTGATCGGGCAGGCGACGTGACCCAGCAGACCTTCCGCGCCCCGCGCGAGTGGACCCGCGTCCACCCCGTGTCGCCCCTGCTGGGCGGCTGGGCGGTGATCGGCATCCTGCTCGCCTACTTCATCCACCAGCGGCTGCCCGACATCATCGCGGGCACGTCGTTCGACAGCGCCTTCGAGTTCGCGGACCAGTTCCCCCTGCTCTGGATCGTGGTCGCGGCCATCCTGGGCTTCGCCGTGACCATCCTCATCAGCGTCTGGCAGTGGCGACGCACCGAGTACCGGATCGGCGACGACGCGGTCTACCTCCGCCAGGGCATCATCACCCAGCAGCAGCGTCAGGCGCGCCTCGACCGGCTCCAGGCCGTCGACGTGGTGCAGCCGCTGCTCGCGCGCATCTTCGGCTTCGCGGCCATCAACGTGCAGGTCGCGGGCGGCTCCAAGTCCGGCGTCGAGCTGCGGTACCTCCGCCTCGGGGACGCCGAGGCGCTGCGCAACGAGATCCTCGCGCTCGCGGCGGGCGTCGCGGAGCGGGACGATGCGGCGGCGGACGATGCGGGGGGCGCCCCGGACGGCTCGCCCCGCCTGCGCGACCTCACCTCCCACCTCGCGGGCAGGGCGCAGGCGCTCAACGACCCCGAGGCGGTGCTGCTGGGCACCGAGGCGCCCCGCACCGCGGTGGCGGCGAGCGAGGAGCGCCCCGTCTACACGGTGCCGATCGGTCGGCTGGTGCTCTCGACGATCCTGTCGGGACCCGCCGCGTTCATGGCGATCGTGCTCGTCCTGGGCCTCACCGCCTGGCTCTTCTTCGACTACGACCTCGTCGGCACCCTGCTGGCGGCGCTCGGCGGTTCGCTGTTCGCCACGGTGGGTGCGCTGTTCGGTCTGCTCGGATTCTTCTGGACCCGCATCAACGGCGGCTTCCACTTCACGGCGGGGTTGAGCGACGACGGTCTGCGCCTGCGCCACGGCCTCACCGAGACCCGGCGCCAGACCGTCCCGCCGGGCCGCGTCCAGGCGATCCGCCTGCACCAGCCGCTGTTCTGGCGCGCGAAGGACTGGTGGCGCATCTCCATCAACGTGGCCGGCTACGGCGACGAGCAGGAGTCCGTCTCGATCCTCCACCCCGTCGCGACGCGCCAGGAGGCCCTGACCGCGGTGTGGCTGATCCTGCCCGACCTGGGCGACCCCGACCCCGCCGGCACCCTGGGCCTCGCGATGAGCGGCCGCGGCGGCGAGGGCGGCTTCCTCACCAGCCCCGACCGGGCCCGGCGCGTCGACCCGCTGCAGTGGCGCTTCCGCGGCGTCCGCGCGACCGAGCGCGCCCTGCTGATCCGCCGCGGCCGCTGGGAGCGCGAGCTCTACGTCGTGCCCCACGAGCGCACCCAGTCGCTCGGGCTCAGCCAGGGCCCGCTCCTGCGCGGGCTCAGCCTCGCGAACGTCGACGTCCACTCCACGTCCGGGCCCGTCAAGCCCGTCGCCGCCCACCTCGACGTGGACGATGCGATGGCCCTGCTCGACGCCCAGGCCGCCCGCGCCCGCGAGGGTCGGCGGCGACAGACCCCTGAGCAGTGGCGGGAGGCGGTAGGGCTGTGAACGGACCCGACATCACGGGCGCATCGCGGCGTCCGGGGCGTCTCCGCATCGCGGTGGTCGGCGCGGGCCGCGTCGGCGCCGTGCTCGCGGCGGCGCTGCGCCAGGCGGGGCACGACGTGGTCGCCGCGACCGGCGTCTCCGACGCCTCCGTCTCGCGCATCGAGGCGATGCTGCCGGGCGTCCCGGTCGTGCCGCCGGACGAGGCCGTCAAGGCCGCCGAGCTGGTGCTGCTCACGGTGCCGGACGATGCGATCGCGCCCGTCGCCGCGGGCCTCGCCAAGGTGGGGGCCTGGCGCCCCGGCCAGCTGGTGGTCCACACCGCCGGCCGGCACGGCATCGCCGTGCTGACGGAGGCCGCCGGCCACAGCATCGTCCCCCTCGCGATCCACCCGGCCATGACGTTCTCCGGCACGTCGCTGGACCTCGCCCGCCTCACCGACGCGGTGTTCGCCGTGACCGCGCCGCCCGGAATGCTGCCGATCGCCCAGGCCCTCGTGGTCGAGATGGGCGGCGAGCCCGTGGTGATCGAGGAGTGGGACCGGCCGGTGTACCACGCGGCGCTGGTCCACGGCGCGAACCACGTGGTGACCGCGGTGACGCAGGCGAGCGCGATGCTCGCGCGGATCGGCATCGAGGACCCGTCCCGGGTGCTCGCGCCGCTCACGCACGCCTCCATCGACGGCGCGCTGCGGGACGCCCCCGGCGCCGTCGCCTCGCTCACCGGTCCGGTGGTGCGCGGCGATGCCGGTACCGTGGCCTCGCACCTCGAGGCGCTCGCGGACCAGCCCGAGGCCCTCTTCGCGTACCGGGCGATGGCCCGCGCGACCGCCGACCTGGCGCTGCGCGGGGGGCGCATCGGACCCGCCGTGTACGCCGACCTCATCGCCACCCTGGGAGAGCCCTGATGCGAATCGTCCACACCGCGCGCGAGCTGCGCGGCCTCGCGAGCCGGCCCAGCCGGCGCTCGGGCGACCGGGCGTCGCGCGCGGTCGTCATGACCATGGGCGCGCTGCACGAGGGCCACCTCGCGCTGGTGCGCGCCGCTCGCGAGGCGGCCGACGAGGTGGTCGTCACCATCTTCGTCAACCCCCTCCAGTTCGAGGACGACGAGGACCTGGAGCGCTACCCCCGCACCCTCGAGGCCGACTGCGCGCTGCTCGAGCCGCTCGGCGTCGACGTGGTGTTCGCGCCGTCCCTCGACGAGGTCTACCCCGGTGGACCGCCCGTGGTGACCGTCCACGCGGGCGCGATCGGCGACGTGCTGGAGGGCGCGCATCGTCCCGGCCACTTCGACGGTGTGCTCACCGTGGTGACCAAGCTGCTCAACCTCACGCAGCCGGACCTGGCGTTCTTCGGACAGAAGGACGCGCAGCAGGTGATCGCGGTGCGAGCGCTGGTGCGGGACCTGTCGATCGCCACCCGGATCGTGCCCGTCCCGACCGTGCGCGACGCGGACGGTTTGGCGCTGTCCTCGCGCAACGTGTTCCTGTCGCCCGTCGAGCGCACCCGCGCGCTGGTGCTGCACCGGGCGCTGCAGGCCGCCGACGGCGCGGCGCGGGCCGGTCGGGATCTGGAGACCGTGCTCGCCGCGGGTCGGCACACGCTGTCCGAGGTGCCGCAGGTCGAGGTCGACTACTTGGCCGCGCTCGACCCCGTGACCGCGGAGGAGCTGACGCCCGGGTACGTGGGCGAGGCCGTGGTGGCCGTCGCCGCGCAGGTGGGCGCGACCCGGCTGATCGACAACGTGGTGACGCGGATCGGCCCGGTGCTGCCGGAGGCCCCGGCGGAGGCCTGAGCGCGGGCACTCTCCCTCCACCCCAGCCCACCCACCCCCCTCGGACAGTCCGCACGGACCTGGTCCCGGGTCGGCGGCGTGTCGGGACCGCATCGTCCCTTCTCACCGGCGTGTCGCCGGCGAATCCGTGCGGAGTGCCCAGGCGGCCGCCGCGGGTAGCCTGACCTCATGACTGCGTTCGTGCGGCAGCTCGCCGCGCCCCAGCCCGGCTGGACCATCGAGACCGACGTGATCGTGGTCGGCTCCGGCATCGCCGGGCTCACCACGGTGCTGGATCTGCGGGAGAAGGTCGACCGCGTCCTGCTGGTCACCAAGGGCGTCCTGAGCTCTGGCAGCACGGTGTGGGCCCAGGGCGGCATCGCGGCCGCGATGGATCCCGAGGATACCCCCGACGAGCACCTCGAGGACACCCTCGTCGCCGGCGCCGGCCTGTGCTCCGAGGAGGCCGTCCGGGTGCTGGTGACGGAGGGGCCGCACTCGGTCCGCAAGCTGGTGCGTCGCGGCACGCAGTTCGACCTCGGGCCCGACGGCGACCTCACCCTCACCCGCGAGGGCGGCCACCACCGGGACCGCATCGCCCACGCCGGCGGCGACGCGACCGGCGCCGAGATCTCGCGCGCGCTCATCGAGCAGCTCGACGCGATCCGCAACGACCCGGGCATCGAGGTCATCGAGCACGCCATGGTGGTCGACCTGCTGACCGGCGCGCCGGACGCCGAGGGCCGGCCCGGCCCGGTCTGCGGCGCGACGCTGCACATCATCGGCGAGGGGCAGCGCGACGGCGTCGGCGCGGCGCTCGCGAAGGCCGTCATCATCGCGACCGGCGGGATCGGCCAGGTGTTCCGGTCCTCGACCAACCCCGCCTCGGCGACGGGCGACGGGCTCGCGGTCGGGCTGCGGGCCGGGGCCGCGGTCGCCGACGTCGAGTACGTCCAGTTCCACCCGACCGTGCTGTGGCAGGGGGCGAACGCGCGCGGCCAGCTGCCCCTGATCTCCGAGGCCGTCCGCGGCGAGGGCGCCTACCTGCTCAACGGCGCGGGCGAGCGCTTCATGGTCGGACGGCACGAGATGGCGGAGCTGGCACCCCGCGACGTGGTGAGCCGGAACATCGTCGAGGTGATGCGCGAGGAGGAGTCCGACTCGGTCTTCCTCGACTGCCGCCACCTCGACGCCGCGTTCCTCGAGCAGCGCTTCCCCAGCATCTGGGCCTCGCTGGCCGAGCACGGCATCGACATGGCGCACGACCTCATCCCGGTCGCCCCCGCGCAGCACTTCCACTCGGGCGGCATCATGGCGGACCTGCACGGGCGCTCGACGCAGCGCGGGCTGTACGCGATCGGCGAGGCCGCCTGCACCGGCGTGCACGGCGCGAACCGGCTCGCCTCGAACTCCCTGCTCGAGGGCACGGTCTTCGGACGCCGCGCGGCGCGCGACGCATCGTCCCTCATCGCCGACGGCGTCCTGCGCCAGCTCGAGCCCGAGGAGCGCCGCGGCGACTCCGCGCTGGTCCCGGCGACCATGCGGACGCGGGTGCAGGCCATCGCCCACGAGGGCGCGGGGCCCATGCGCGACGGCGACGGGTTGGACGATGCGGTGGCGCGCCTCGCGCGCATCCGGCAGCGCTTCCACACGGACCCGGTGTCGACCGTGGTCCCGCAGACGGCCGAGTGGGAGACGACCAACATCGTCGCCACGGCGTCCGTGCTCTGCGAGGCGGCGCTGCTGCGCGAGGAGTCGCGCGGCGGCCACCAGCGGTCCGACTACCCGCAGACCGATCCCGAGTGGGCGGTGCGCCTCGCGGCGCGGCTCGACCCGGACGGGCGGCTGGAGTTCATGCGGGCGCCGCTGGAGATCGGCGGCTAGTCCCGGACGCAGGCGACCCCCGCATCGTCCCCTCAGCGGGACGATGCGGGGGCCGTGCGGTCGAACGCCTCAGGCGTTCGCCGGCTGCGCCGTGCCGTGCACCAGCTCGAGG
Organism: Demequina lignilytica; assembly: GCF_030418375.1. NCBI lineage: Bacteria > Bacillati > Actinomycetota > Actinomycetes > Micrococcales > Demequinaceae > Demequina > Demequina lignilytica. The sequence continues at coordinate 228,504 of NZ_JAUHPZ010000003.1, read as the reverse complement.
CCGGGCACCGACTCGACCAGCGTGAACATGCCGCCGTCGAGCGTCGCGGAGTCAAGGCCGTGCTGCGCCAGCACGCGGTGCGCGTAGTAGGAGCGCACGCCGGAGGCGCACAGCACGCGGACCGGGCGGCCCGCCGCGATCTGCTTGACGCCCTCGATGTACTCACGGATGTGGGTGTGCGGAAGGTTGAGCGCCTCGGGCAGGTGGCCCATGGCGTACTCGCGCTCCGAGCGGACGTCGAGGATCAGCGCGCTGTCGCGGGCCCACTCCAGGTCCTTCGCCGACCACGTGCGGGTGGTGCCGTTGACCACGTTCTGCGCGAGGAAGCCGAGCATGTTGACCGGGTCCTTCGCGGAGCCGAACGGCGGGGCGTAGGCGAGCTCGAGCTCGGCGATGTCGTCGGCGTCCATGCCCGCGCGCAGGGCGGTGGCGAGAACGTCGATGCGCTTGTCGGCGCCGTCCGGGCCCACGGCCTGCGCACCCAGGAGCTTGCCCTCGGGCGAGAAGACGCCCATGAGGTGCAGCACCTGCGAGCCGGGGTAGTAGCCGGCGTGGTTCGCCGGGTGGGTGTGGACCACGAAGTAGTCGATGCCCGCCATGTCGAGCATGCGCGGGGAGGCGCCGGTCATCGCGGCGGTCTCGCCGAACACGCGGACGATCGCGGTGCCGAGCACCGGCTGCGCCTTGTCGATGCGGCCCATGATCGAGTCCGCGGCGCGACGGCCCTGGCGGTTCGCGGGGCCCGCGAGCGGGACGGGACCCACCTGGCCGGTGACGCCGTGGCGGACGGCGATCGCGTCGCCGGCGGCCCAGATGTGCGGGTCGGTGGTGCGCTGCTGGTCGTCGACCACGATCGCGCCGCGCCCGTCGACCTCGAGGCCGGCCTCGCTCGCGAGGGCGGACGACGGGCGCACGCCGACGGACACGACGACGATGTCCGCGCCGATCGCGCCGCCGTCGTCCAGGTTCACGGTGACGCCCTCGTGGGCGGGGTCCTTCACGACCCCCACGGCGGCCACGCCGGTGCGCACGTCCACGCCGTGGGCGCGCAGCTCCTTCTCCACCAGGGAGGACATCTCGGGGGCGAGCGGCGGCAGCACCTGCGGCGCGAGCTCGACCACGGTGACCTCGAGGCCGCGGTGCCGCAGCGCCTCGGCCGTCTCGAGGCCGATGAAGCCGGCGCCCATGACCACGGCGCGGCGGGCGTCGGCGGCGCGGACAGCGAGGGAGCGCGCCTGGTCGACGGTGCGCAGGTGGGTGACCTCGGGCAGGTCCATGCCCTCGATCGGGGGCACGATCGCGTCGGCGCCGGGGGACAGCACCAGCGCGTCGTACTCGAAGGTCTCGGTGCCCTCGGGGGTGGCGACCAGCACGGACTGCGCGTCCCGGTCGATCGAGATGACCTCGTGCTCGGTGCGGACGTCGAGGTCCAGCTCCGCCTTCAGCGAGTCGGGGGTGTGCAGCAGCAGGTAGGAGTCCTGCTCGATCTCGCCGCCCACGTGGTACGGGAGGCCGCAGTTGGCGAAGGAGACGTACTTCCCCTTCTCGAAGACGATGATCTCCGCGTGCTCATCGAGCCTGCGGGCACGGGCCGCGGCGCTCATGCCGCCGGCGACTCCACCGATCACGAGGATGCGCATGTGAGGGTCCTTCCATCAAGGTATGGACCCACAGTAACAGATACCCCCGGGGGTATATTCCGACCTAGGTCCTGACCATTCCGACGGGGACTCTTCCGAGGCTAGCCCAGGCCGCTCAGGCGAGCGACATGAACATCCGCTGCAGGCGCTCCTTGGCGTCGTCGGCGTCCTCGTCCGAGCGCACGCACTGCTCGAGCCCGGCGGCGATCATGGTGAAGCCGGCGCGGTCGATGGCCTTCGACACGGCGGCGAGCTGTGTCACCACGTCGGCGCACTCGCGGCCCTCCTCGATCATCTTCATGACCCCGGCGAGCTGGCCGTGCGCGCGGCGCAGGCGCTTGACCACGGGGTCCATGTCCTCTTCGGAGAGGTGGATCTCTGCCATCGGGGGCTCCTTCGTACGGCGTGACGTTGTGCTCAGGATACCCCTCCCGGGTATATGTGGCACAGGACGTGTTGCCACAATGGGCCCATGACCCATCCCGAGGAGCTCCCGCAGGACGCGCCGCTCGACCCCGAGGCGCTGGCCAGCCTCGTCCGCATCTCCCTCGACGAGGACCTCGGACCGTTCCCCGGCCGCGACGTCACCACCCAGGCCACGATCCCGGACGATGCGCAGGTCGCCGGGGTGGTCGCCGCCCGCGAGGACTGCGTCCTCGCTGGTATCGACGCGGTGGGCGAGACGATGCGGCAGGTGGCCTCCCGCTTGGGGTTGCCGTCGCCCGCGGTCGCGCTCGAGGCCGCGGACGGGGACCGGCTCGCGGCGGGCGCCGTGATCGCCCGGCTGTCCGGGCCCGGACACGTGGTGCTGATCGCCGAGCGGACCCTGCTCAACATCATGTCGCGCGCCTCCGGCGTGGCGACCCACACCCGCCGCTGGGTCGACGCGCTGTCCGGCACGGGCGCGCGGGTGCTCGACACCCGCAAGACCACGCCCGGGCTGCGGGAGCTCGAGAAGTACGCGGTGCGGATGGGCGGCGGCGTCAACAAGCGCATGGGCCTGTACGACTGCGCGATGGTGAAGGACAACCACATCGTGGCGGCGGGCTCGGTTGCGGGCGCGATCGCGCGGATCCGGGCCGCCTATCCGGAGGTTCCCATCCAGGTCGAGGTGGAGACCGCCGCGCAGGCGGCCGAGGCGATCGGGGCCGGTGCGCGGTTCCTCATGATCGACAACATGCCGCCCGCGGGGATGGCGGCGCTGGTCGCGTCCGTGCGTGCCGGCGAGAACGGCCCGGGCGGCACGGGCAAGGTGTGGCTCGAGGCGACCGGGGGCCTGACCCTCGCGAACGTGCGCGACGTGGCCGCGACGGGCGTGGACTTCATGTCGGTCGGGGCGCTGACCCACTCGAGCCCGATCGTGGACCTGGGTCTCGATCTGGGCTGACCCCGCGCATCGTCGCCCCGCCCCCCACCTCAGCCGCCGCCCCCACCCCGCCTGTCGGGACACTCAGTCCTCATTTCTGGGCTGATCTGGCTCTCCCGGGACGCTGAGTCCTCATCGCGCGCTCGGCCGCGTCGGGAAGGCCGCGGCGCCCGAAGAGGACTGACTGGCCCGGCAGCCAGGTTGTGTCTGCAGAATGAGGACTGAGTGTCCCGGCGGGGGTGGTGGGGGCGAGGGGCCGGTCCCGTACGAGCGCCGTTAGACTTCTCCGCGTGAGCGAGACCCCCGAGATCCACGAGTCCGACGTTCCCGAGCAGATGCGCGTGCGCCGCGAGAAGCGCGACCGCATCATCGCGGACGGCGGCGAGGCGTACCCCGTCTCCGTCGACCGCACCCACGAGATCGCGGACGTCAAGGCGGCCTACACGGGTCTCGAGGACGGCGAGGAGACCCAGGACGTGGTCGGCGTCGCCGGTCGCGTGGTGTTCATCCGCAACACCGGCAAGCTCTGCTTCGCGTCCATCCAGGACGGCACCGGCGAGCGCCTGCAGATCATGCTGAGCCTCGCCGAGGTGGGCGAGGACTCCCTCGCGGCCTTCAAGGCCGACGTCGACCTGGGCGACCACCTGTTCGCCAAGGGCCGCGCGATCAAGTCGCGCCGCGGCGAGGTCTCGGTGTTCGCCACCGAGTGGGCCATCGCCTCCAAGGCGCTGCGCCCGCTGCCGGTGCTGCACAAGGAGCTGTCCGAGGAGTCGCGCGTCCGCCAGCGCTACGTCGACCTGATCGCCCGCCCGCTCGCGCGCGACACGGTCCGCCACCGCGCGACCATGGTGCGCAGCCTGCGCGACAGCCTGCACTCCCGCGGCTTCATCGAGGTCGAGACGCCGATGCTGCAGACCCAGCCCGGCGGCGCCGCGGCCCGCCCGTTCATCACCCACATGAACGCCTACGACATCGACCTCTACATGCGCATCGCGCCCGAGCTGTTCCTCAAGCGCGCGGCGGTCGGCGGCATCGAGAAGGTCTTCGAGATCAACCGCAACTTCCGCAACGAGGGCGCGGACTCCTCGCACTCGCCCGAGTTCTCGATGCTCGAGGCGTACGAGGCGTACGGCGACTACTCCACCATCGGCCGGCTCACGCAGGACCTGGTCCAGGGTGCGGCGCAGGACGTGTTCGGCACCCAGGTGGTCACGCTGGCCGACGGCACCGAGTACGACCTCGGCGGCGAGTGGGCTCACCTCACCATGTACGGCTCGCTGTCGGAGGCGATCGGCGAGGAGATCACGCCGACCACCCCCGTCGAGCACCTCGAGATGCTCTGCGACAAGGCCGGACTCAAGGTGGACCCCAAGCGCGTCAACCACGGCAAGCTGGTCGAGGAGCTGTGGGAGCACCACGTCGGCGACACCCTGACGGCGCCCACGTTCGTCCGCGACTTCCCGGTCGAGACCTCGCCGCTGACGCGCGACCACCGCTCGATCGACGGGATCGTCGAGAAGTGGGACCTGTACGTCCGCGGCTTCGAGCTCGCGACGGGCTACTCCGAGCTGGTCGACCCGGTCATCCAGCGCGAGCGGTTCGAGCAGCAGGCGCGCATGGCGGCGCAGGGCGACGACGAGGCCATGCGTCTCGACGAGGACTTCCTCACCGCGATGGAGCACGCGATGCCCCCGAGCGGCGGCATGGGCATGGGCATCGACCGCCTGCTCATGGCGCTGACCGGCCTGGGCATCCGCGAGACCATCCTGTTCCCCCTGGTGAAGCCGCAGGAGGACTGAGATGCCCACGTGGCAGGCGGTGCTGGTCGGCATCATCCCGTCCATCGGGGTGGGGCTGATCTTCTGGTTCGCGATCCGCTCGGTCATCCGCGCCGACCGCAACGAGCGCGCCGCGCTGGCCCGGATGGAGGCCGAGCAGGACGCGGCCGAGGCCGCGGAGCAGGACGATGCGGGGGGTGCCGCGGGCGCGGAATCCGCCCGGAATTCGTCGGCCGAGAACTCCGCTGACGCCCCCCGGGACATTCAGTCCTGAATATCGGACCGGAATTCCCCCCGGCGGGACATTCTGTGCCGATAATCGCGGACAATTGACGCGCGCCTTTCCGCGTGGAACTGTTATCTCGGTTCCCCCCGACCGAAAGGACCGCTCGTGGCACAGAAGGTGCAGGTAGTGCTGGTCGATGACATCGACGGCAGCACGGCCGACGAGACCATCGCTTTCTCTCTCGATGGCACGTCGTACGAGATCGATCTGAATTCGACCCACGCGAAGGAATTCCGCGATGCGGTCGCGCCGTGGATCTCCGCAGGTCGTCGCATGAATGCGCGCAAGCCCGCCTCGCGTGCCCGCCGCGCGGAGTCCAGGGCCGCGAAGGCCTCCGACGCCGCCGAGATCCGCGCCTGGGCCAAGGCCAACGGCGTCGACGTGCCCGAGCGCGGGCGCATCCCTGCGAAGGTCCGCGAGGCCTTCGACGCCCGGTGACCCTCCTCTGGGGCACGTACCCCGCGGCGGGCCTCGGCACGCCCGCCGGGCTCGGCGAGGGCCTGTGGATCCAGGACGATGCCGGCCTCGCCGGAGCCGTCCAGGTCGCCGAGCTGCCCGCGCCGTCGTACGTGCTCGCCCACCCGGAGCTGCCGCTCGTCTACGTCGCAAGCGAGCTGCCTGACTCGGCGCTCACCGTGCTCGACGTGTCGCGTCCGCCCGCGCCGCGCATCGTCGCCTCCGTCCCGACCGGCGGCGCCGACGCCTGCCACCTGCTCCTCGCGCCCGACGCCCGCACGCTGTACGTGAGCCACTACTCCAGCGGCGATGTGGCCGTCGTGCGCCTGAGCGGGGACGGCCTGCCCGCGGATGCGGCCCCGGCCCAGCTCCTCGGGCATGCCGGCTCGGGCCCGAACGCCGATCGTCAGCAGGGCCCGCACGCCCACTCGTCGCTGATCGCCCCCGGCGGCGCCCACCTGCTGGTCTGCGACCTGGGCACGGATGAGCTGCGCCGCTACCGGATCGGCTCCGACGGGCTGCTCGAGCCCGACGGGATCGCGGCGACCCTGCCGCCAGGCGCCGGCCCGCGCCACGCGGTGGTCCGCGGCGGGCTGATCTACGTCACCTGCGAGCTCGACCACCTGGTGCGGACGCTGCGCTGGGACCCGACGTCCGCCACCGCCGAGGTGATCGCTGAGGCGCCCTCCACCCTCGCCCCGCCGCGGAGCGCCGAGCTGCAGGACTCCCACCTCGCGCTCGCGGACGGGCCCCACGGCGAGGTCCTGCTGGTGAGCGTGCGCGGCGCGGACGTCGTGAGCGTGTTCGACATCGCGCCCGAGGGCGAGCTGACCTACCGCGCGGCGATCGACGCGGGGGAGTGGCCGCGGTTCTTCGCGGTGCTGGGCGACCGGTTGATCGTCGGGGCCGAGCGCGGCCACGAGGTCCGGGCGTTCGCGATGACCGACGTCTTCGCGCTGCGGCCGGAGAGCGGGATCGGCGACGTGATCGACCTGCCGCACGCCGCCGCCGAGGTGGTCAGCCCGGCCTGCGTCGCGGCCGTCTGATCGCGGCCGTGCCGTGAGATGGAGCCTGAGTGCACGGAACCCGGCGGTTTCGCGCACCGATCGTCCATTTCGGGTGGGCCGCGGGGGACGCGGGCGACGTCGGGCAAGCGGGCGCATGACCGGTGACGGCCGGGACCTCGGTCCAGCGCGCCCCCGGCGGTCGCGGCTAGGCTGACGCCATGACCTACACACTGATCCTGCTCCGCCACGGCGAGAGCGAGTGGAACGAGAAGAACCTCTTCACGGGCTGGGTGGATGTCCCGCTCAACGAGAAGGGCTGGGGCGAGGCCAAGCGCGGCGGCGAGCTGCTCAAGGAGGAGGGCATCCTCCCCGACGTGCTGCACACCTCGCTGCTGCGTCGCGCGATCATGACCGCGAACCTCGCGCTCGACGCGGCGGACCGTCACTGGATCCCGGTCAAGCGCAACTGGCGCCTCAACGAGCGTCACTACGGCGACCTCCAGGGCAAGAACAAGGCCGAGACCCTCGAGCAGTTCGGCGAGGAGAAGTTCATGATCTGGCGCCGTTCCTACGACGTGCCGCCGCCGGAGATCAGCGCCGACAACACCTGGACGCAGGAGGGCGACCCGCGCTACGCCGGCGAGCCGATCCCCAAGACGGAGTGCCTCAAGGACGTCCTCGAGCGCGCACTGCCGTACTGGGAGTCCGAGGTGGTCCCGGATCTCAAGGCCGGCAAGACCGTCATGGTCGCGGCGCACGGCAACTCGCTGCGCGCGATCGTGAAGCACCTCGACGACGTCGCGGACGACGCGATCGTGGGCGTCAACATCCCCACGGGCATCCCGCTGGTGTACCACCTCGACGAGGAGACCCTGAAGCCGACCAACCCCGGCGGCACGTACCTGGACCCGGAGGCCGCCGCGGCCGCCATCCAGGCCGTCGCCAACCAGGGCAAGAAGAAGTAGCAGCCCGGACCGGCTGCCACGCGCAGGGCCCTCGCCTCCCGACGGAGGCGGGGGCCCTGTCGCATGCCCGGGGGCATTGAGCTCCCCGCAGGAGGTGACGATGCGTGGGGAAGGGCCATGACCTCCCCGCAGCGGGTTCGGGGGCAGGGAGGCCGGGGGCGCGGGGGGCTGGGGCGGGGCGGGGGAGAAAGAGAGGGGCCCCGCACCCCTGGCGGGGTGCGGGGCCCGTGGCCGCCGCCCGATGACGAGGCGCGGCCGGAGCGGCCTGCGCGCGACTCCCCCCAGAGCGCGTCGCCCGCCGCGGGCTCTCAGATCTTGGCGCGGTCGCCCGAGTGGTCGCCGGTGACCAGGTAGACGATGCGGCGGGAGATGCCCACCGCGTGGTCGCCGAAGCGCTCGAAGTAGCGGGCGAGCAGCGCGACGTCCAGGGTCTCCTGAGGCGTGCCCGCGTAGCCCTCCGCGACGAGGCCCTGGTAGGCGGCCTCGTGCAGGTCGTCGAGGCGGTCGTCGTCCTCCACGATCGCCGCGGCCACGTTGAGGTCGCGGTTCTCGAGCAGCTTGACCACCTCGCCGGCGGCCTCCTTGGCGGCCGCGCACATGTCCTCGATGATCTGGCGGTGCGAGTCCGGGATCGCGGAGTTCGGGTACGCGCGACGGGCGTCCTTCGCGATGTGCTCGGCGAGGTCGCCCATCCGCTCGAGCGACGCGGAGATCCGCAGCGAGCTGATGATGGTGCGGAGGTCGAGGCCCACGGGCTGCTGCTGCGCGATGAGCAGGACGCAGCGCTCGTCGACGATGTCCTCGAGCTCGTCGAGCTTCGCGTCGTCCGCGATCACGGACTGGGCGAGCTCGAGGTCGCCGGTGAGGATGGCGTCCGCGGTCTTGGTGATGGCGGTCTCGACGTGACGCGCCATCGCGATCAGGTCCTGGGCGAGGTCCGCCATCTCGGCGTTGAACAGGGTGCGCATGGCTCTCCTTCTGCTGTGCCCTCCAAGTCTGGCACCAACCAGGGGCATCCCGGACGCTTCCGCCCCGACCGACGGTGAACAATCGGTGACCCGTTTGAACATTGGGTGAACTCCGACGCGCGTGGATACTGTGTGGCCATGACTCCCGACCTGTGGCTGGCCGCCGCCGTCGGCGCCCTGGTCGGGGCCGCCGTGGTCGCGCTTCTCGGCCTGCGCAGGCGGCACCGGCTGACCGTCGCGGCGACCCTGGTGCCGCACCGCACCCGCCAGCTGATGTCCATCCTCCAGTCGGGGGCCGTGGTGGTGCGCCGCGACCGGCGCTCGGCGTTCGCGAACTCGCCGGCGGTCGCGCTCGGCATCGCCCGGCTGGACGGCAAGCTCCACTCCGACGTCGCGGATCTCGCGGAGGAGGCGTGGAGGAGGGACGAGCCGGTCGAGGACGAGGTCGCGGTCCAGCGCGGCGTGCTCGGCAGCACCTCCTTCGTCCACGTGCGCGTGACCCCGCTCGACGACGAGCTGTGCCTCGCGGTCGCGAACGACCACACCGAGGCGCGCGCCGCCGAGCAGTCCCGCCGCGAGTTCGCCGTCAACGTCTCGCACGAGCTGAAGACCCCGATCGGCGCGCTCAGCCTGCTCGCGGAGACCATCGAGGAGGGCGCGGACGACCCGGTGATGGTCCGCAAGTTCGCCAAGAAGATGCGCAAGGAGGCCCGCCGCCTCACCAAGCTCATCCAGGAGATCATCGAGATCACCCGGCTTCAGGGCGGCGGCTCCATCGCGGAGCACGAGCGCCTCCAGCTCGACGGCGTGGTCCACGAGGCGATCGAGGCCGCCCGCCTGGGCGCCGACGCCCGCGACATCCGCATCGTCCCCGACCTCAAGGCGCGGCCCGAGATCATGGGCGACCGCGACCTGCTGGTGATGGCGCTGCGCAACCTGATCGACAACGCCGTCCAGTACTCCGACCCCGGGCGCGAGGTGGCCGTCGCGCTCGGCGCGAAGGACGGCGTCGCCTCGATCTCCGTGGTCGACCACGGGATCGGCATCGACCCCAAGGACCAGGAGCGCATCTTCGAGCGCTTCTACCGCGCCGACCCGGCCCGCTCCCGCGACACCGGCGGCACCGGCCTGGGCCTCAGCATCGTCAAGCACGTGGCGCTCCAGCACGCCGGCTCGGTGGGCCTGTGGTCCGAGCAGGGCGTCGGCTCCACGTTCACGCTCAAGCTCAACGTTCTTCAGGAGGGGTAGATGTCGGAGGCGAGGATCCTCGTGATCGAGGACGAGGAGTCGTACCGCGACTCCCTCCAGTTCCTGCTCGAGCGCGAGGGGTTCGCCGTCGGGCTCGCGGAGACCGGACCCAAGGGCGTCGAGGCGTTCGCCCGCGACGGCGCCGACCTGGTGCTGCTCGACCTCATGCTGCCCGGGCTGCCCGGACCCGAGGTCTACAAGGCGATCCGCGAGCGCTCGGACGTGCCCGTCATCATGGTCACCGCGAAGGACGACCCGGTCGACCGGATCATCGGCCTCGAGCTGGGCGCCGACGACTACGTCACCAAGCCGTACTCCGGCCGCGAGCTGGTCGCGCGCATCCGCAACGTGCTGCGCCGCGTCGCGTCGGGCCAGCGCGAGGTGATCGACGAGCCGGAACGCCTCACCCTCGCCGGCATCACCCTCGACCCCGAGCGCCTGCACCTGACGAAGGACGGCGAGACCATCTCCCTGCCGCCCAAGGAGTTCGCGCTGCTGCACCTACTCGCGCAGAACGCCGGCCGCGTGCTGCCGCGCCAGGTGATCATCGACCGCGTGTGGGGCGCCGACTACTTCGGCGACACCAAGACCCTCGACGTCCACATCAAGCGCATCCGCTCGCGGGTCGAGGCTGACCCGTCGCAGCCCGTGCTCATCCAGACCGTGCGCGGGGTGGGCTACACGTTCGAGGCCTGACGCACCCGTCCGGAGGGACGATGCGGCGGTGCAGGGGGGCAGGATCGTCACGTTTCGATCACGGCGCCGGGCAGTTCACCGGATGTTCATCTTCCATTCAGAATCCGCCCCGGGCGCCGTTACCTTCGCTCCTTACCTTGGTGGTCATCCGGCAGCACGCCGGGCACTCCCAACTTGTGAGGAAACTGAACGTGAAGATCGCTGCTCGCACCGGTGCGGTGCTGACCGCCACCGCGCTGACGTTTGCGCTTGCCGCCTGCTCCGCCTCGAACGAGGGCTCGACCGACACCGAGTCGTCGGCCACGGAGACCACCGACACCGCCATGGAGCTCTCGGGCTCGCTGAACGGCGCCGGCGCCTCGTCGCAGGAGTCCGCGATGGAGGCCTGGCGCGCCGGGTTCCAGTCCGCGAACCCCGACGTGACCGTCAACTACGACCCGGTCGGCTCGGGCGGTGGCCGCACCCAGTTCCTCGACGGCGCGACCTCGTTCGCCGGCTCGGACGCCCAGATGGACGAGGAGGAGTACGACCTCTCCATCGCCCGCTGCGACGGCGAGTCCGGCGCGATCCACCTGCCGATGTACATCTCGCCCATCGCGGTCATCTTCAACCTCGACGGCATCGACTCGCTGAACATGGACGCGGACACCATCGCGGACATCTTCAACGGCACGATCACCAACTGGTCGGACGACGCGATCGCGTCGCAGAACGAGGGCGTCGAGCTGCCCGACAGCGCGATCACCATCGTCCACCGTGCCGACGAGTCGGGCACCACCGAGAACTTCACCGAGTACCTCGCCGCCGCCTCCACCACGTGGGGCCAGGAGGCCTCCGGTGACTGGATGGGTGCCGCGGGCGAGTCGGGCCAGGGCACCTCGGCCCTCGTGCAGATCGTCCAGGACAACGCGGGCACCATCGGCTACGCCGACGCCTCGCGTGCCGGCGACCTCGGCACCGTCGCGCTGAAGGTCGGCGAGGAGTACGTGCCGTTCTCCGCCGAGGCCGCCGCCGCCGTCGTGGACGCCTCGCCGGCCGCGGACTACACCAGCGGTGAGAACGACCTCGCGATCCACCTCGACCGCACCACGACCGCCGCGGGCGCCTACCCGCTGGTCCTGGTCTCGTACCACATCGTCTGCCAGCAGTACGACGACGCGACCGAGGCCGCCCTGGTGACCGGCTTCCTCAAGTACGTCGCCTCGGAGGAGGGTCAGGCGCAGTCGGCCTCGGCCGCCGGCTCCTCGCCGATCTCCGCGGACCTGTCCGCGAAGATCACCGCGATCCTCGACGAGATCGCGGCGGCGTAAGCAGCATTGGATTGGACCGGTGGTGGGCTCGTCCGCGAGGATGAGTCCACCACCTGTCTGTCCGCCTCCCACGGAGCCTCCACGGAGAGTAGAGCGTGACCACCACTGACAAGCCCACCGCGGTCACCGCGGCCGGCACCCCCCTGACGGCGCACACCGAGCGTGCGGCGAACAAGGTCTTCTTCGGCCTGTCGGCCACCGCCGCCACGCTGATCCTGGTGACCCTGGCCGCCGTCGCGACGTTCCTGCTCGTCGAGGCGTGGCCGGCGCTCACCGACACCTCCGGCGAGGTCGCCGCCAAGATCTCCTGGGTCCGGCCCGACGAGGGCCAGAGCCTCATCGAGCTCGCCGGCTTCCTGGTCTTCGGCACCGTGCTGATCTCCGCGGTCGCCCTGCTCATCGCGACGCCGCTGTCGATCGGCATCGCGCTCTTCATCTCCCACTTCGCGCCGCGCAAGCTGGCGCAGGGCCTGGGCTACATGATCGACCTGCTCGCCGCGATCCCCTCGGTGGTCTACGGACTCTGGGGTGCGATCGTCGTGATCCCGGTGCTCCAGCCCGCCTACGAGTGGATCAGCACCTACTTCGGCTGGATCCCGCTGTTCGCCCCGGCCGCCGACGGCACCATCTCCTCGACGGGCCGCGTGGCCATGTCCGCGGGCATCGTCCTCGCGATCATGGTGGTCCCGATCATCACCGCCGTCACCCGCGAGGTGTTCCTCCAGACGCCCAAGCTGCACGAGGAGGCCGCCCTCGCCATGGGTGCCACCCGCTGGGAGATGATCCGCATGGCGGTCTTCCCCTTCGCGCGCTCGGGCATGATCGGCGCGACGATGCTCGGCCTGGGCCGCGCGCTCGGCGAGACCATGGCGGTCTACATGATCCTCTCGGTGGGCCTGAGCTACTCGTTCGGCCTCTTCAACGCCGCGAGCCACAACACCATCGCATCGTTCATCGCGGGCCAGTTCCCGGAGGCGAACACCCAGGGCGTGTCCGCCCTGATCGCGCTGGGCCTCGCGCTGTTCATCATCACCCTGCTGGTCAACATGCTCGCCCGCTGGATCGTGGCGCGCCGGGCCGAGTTCTCGGGAGCCAACTGACATGGCCACCACCGACACCGCCGCCGCGCTCGGCACCCTGAGCACCCGCCGCCGGTTCTCCAACGGCGGCATGACCGTCCTGGTCTACCTCGCCTTCCTGATCGCGGTCATCCCGCTCGTGTGGCTCACGGTCACCGTGATCACCCGCGGCATCGACCGGTTCATGGTCGACGCGAACGGCGAGGCGAACTTCAACCTCGACTTCCTGCAGCAGTCCATGCGCGGCGTCTTCGGCGGCATGCCCGAGGGTGGCATCCTGCACGCGATCTGGGGCACGCTGCTCATCACGATCGCGGCGACCGTCATCTCGGTCCCGATCGGTCTGCTCACCTCGATCTACCTGGTCGAGTACGGCAAGGGCTGGCTCAAGAAGGCCGTCACCTTCTTCGTCGACGTGATGACGGGCATCCCCTCGATCGTCGCCGGTCTGTTCGCGTACGCGGTGTTCGCGCTCATCATCGGGCCCGGCACCAAGACCGGCATGGTCGGTGCGGTCGCGCTGTCCGTGCTCATGATCCCGGTCGTCGTGCGCTCCTCCGAGGAGATGCTGCGCCTGGTGCCGAACGAGCTCCGCGAGGCCTCCTACGCGCTCGGCGTGCCCAAGTGGCTGACCATCCTCAAGGTGGTGCTGCGCACCGCGATCGCGGGCATCACCACCGGCGTGACGCTGGCGATCGCGCGCGTGATCGGCGAGACCGCCCCGCTGCTGATCGCGGTGGGCGTCGCGGACTCCATGAACTTCAACCTGTTCGACGGTCGCATGATGTCGCTGCCGGTGTACATCGTGTCCGAGTGGCGCAAGGGCGTGCAGCCGTGCAACGACCCGGGGATCCCCTGCGTGGGCGAGATCACCGAGTACCGCGCGTGGGCCGCCGCCCTGGTGCTGATCCTGATCGTCATGGCGCTGAACCTGATCGCGCGCCTCATCTCCCGATACTTCTCCCCCAAGACCGGCCGGTAAAGGACCGATAGTGACCAAGCGCATCGACGTCAACAACCTGAACGTCTTCTACGGCAACTTCCTGGCCGTCGAGGACGTGTCGCTCGCGATCGAGCCCAAGGCCGTGACCGCCTTCATCGGCCCGTCCGGCTGCGGCAAGTCCACCTTCCTCCGCACCCTCAACCGCATGCACGAGGTCATCCCCGGCGCCCGCGTCGAGGGCGAGGTGCTGATGGACGGCGTGGACCTCTACGGCTCCGGCGTGGACCCGGTCGCGGTGCGCCGCCACATCGGCATGGTGTTCCAGCGCCCCAACCCGTTCCCCACCATGTCGATCGCGGAGAACGTGCTCGCGGGCGTCAAGCTCAACAACAAGCGCATCTCGAAGTCGGACGCCGAGGACCTGGTCGAGGGCTCGCTGCGCGGCGCCAACCTCTGGGAGGAGGTCAAGGACCGCCTCGACAAGCCGGGCTCGTCCCTGTCCGGCGGCCAGCAGCAGCGCCTCTGCATCGCCCGCGCGATCGCCATCAAGCCCGACGTGCTCCTCATGGACGAGCCCTGCTCGGCCCTGGACCCCATCTCGACCCTCGCGATCGAGGACCTCATCCAGGAGCTCAAGAACGACTACACGATCGTGATCGTCACCCACAACATGCAGCAGGCCGCGCGCGTGTCCGACAAGACGGCGTTCTTCAACATCGCCGGCACGGGCAAGCCCGGCAAGCTCATCGAGATGAACGACACCCCGACCATGTTCTCCACGCCGTCCGAGAAGGCGACCGAGGACTACATCTCCGGCCGCTTCGGCTGATCCCGCCGGTCTGCCAGCCGGCGCAGAGAGAAGGCCCCGACGCGATGCGTCGGGGCCTTTGCTCGTCCCGGGACCGCCGCATCGTCCCTCCGTCGGGACGATGCGCGGGGTTCAGGAGATCTTGGACAGCTCGTGGTCGTACTCGGGGAGGGTGCCGTCGAGGACGGGCACGTCCTCCGCCACCTGGCCCTCGGCATCGGTCTGGAAGACCACCTCGGTCAGGAGGCCGGGCAGGACCGGGACGGTACCGGTGACGGCGGTCTCGCCGTCGTCACCACCGAGCTTGACCGTGGCGCCGGCGGGCACGTCCACCGTGGTGATGGCGGTGCCGTCGATGCTCGCGCTCACCGCGACGTCCTCGGTTCCCGCGTTCTCCAGGGTGCCGATCAGGACCCCCGTCTCGCCCTCGCCCGGGGTGAGCACCAGCAGGTTGTAGGCGGTCACGTCGCCGATCTCCAGGCTGATGCCGTCCGAGGCGTCGTACTGCATCTGCGTCGTGATCGGGTTGACGGCGCTGCAGCCGGCCAGGACGGCGGAGACGACGGCGGCGGCGGCGATGCCTGCGGGGATCTTCACGGTGGGGACCTTTCGGGGGACGTCACCAGGAAGAATAGTGGGTGCGCGCACGCGTGGCCACATGCGGCCTCCGCGCCGGGACCGACGGCCCGGCGGGCGCTCGGGGGCGGATGTTATTGCACAAATGGCGAATGATAGACTGGGGATCCACCGAGAAGGGGATTACTCCACCATGAACTTCGTCGTTGGCGAGACCGTCGTCTACCCCCACCACGGGGCGGCCCAGATCCAGGACATCAAGAAGCGCATCATCCGCGGTGAGGAGAAGACCTACCTCAAGCTGAAGGTGGCCCAGGGTGACCTGACCATCGAGGTGCCGGCGGAGAACGTGGACCTGGTGGGTGTGCGCGACGTCGTCGATCAGGCGGGGCTCGAGAAGGTGTTCGGAGTCCTGCGGGAGCCCTACATCGAGGAGCCGACCAACTGGTCGCGCCGCTACAAGGCCAACGTCGAGAAGCTCGCCTCGGGCGACGTGATCCGTGTGGCCGAGGTGGTCCGCGACCTCAGCCGTCGCGACACCGACAAGGGCCTCAGCGCCGGTGAGAAGCGCATGCTCCACAAGGCGCGCCAGATCCTCGTGAGCGAGCTCGCGCTCGCCGAGAAGTGCGATGAGGAGGCCGCGGAGGCCCGCCTCGACGAGGTGCTCGCGTCGTGACCCTCGCGGCCGTCGTCACGGCGGCCGGATACGGCACGCGGCTCGGATCCGACCTGCCCAAGGCGCTCGTCCGCATCGCGGGCGAGCCGCTGCTGGTGCACGCGGTGCGCCGCATGGCGCGCGTGGCCGACCGCATCGCGGTCACCGCGCCGCCGACCCACCTCACCGAGGTGGCCGCCGCGCTGGAGCACGTCGAGACGTGCGCCGCGCTGTTCATCGTCCCCGGTGGGGACACCCGCCAGGCCTCCGTCGCTGCGGGCCTCGAGGCGCTCGACCTGGGCGACCAGGACATCGTGCTGGTGCACGACGCCGCCCGCGCCTTCCAACCCGTCGAGACCATGCGGGCCGCCGTCGCCGCGGTCGAGGCGGGTGCGGCCGGCGCGATCCCCGTGGTCCCCGTCGTGGACACGCTGGTGACCGCCCCCGCCGCCGACGGCGCGCTGGGCGACCCGGTGAGCCGCACGCTGTTCCGCGCCGTGCAGACGCCGCAGGTGTTCCGCGCCGGCCCGCTGCTCGAGGCGCACGCCAAGGCCGTGCACTCCGACGCCACCGACGACGCCACCCTGGTGCGCCGCCGTGGCCACCGCGTGGTCGCCGTCGACGGCCATGAGCACGGCATCAAGGTCACGCACGCCTCCGACCTGCTGGTCGCCGCGCATATCGCGGGCGTGTCCCCGGACGTCGCCGAGGACGCGCTGCGGTGACCATGCCGCCCGTCGGCCCGCCCCGGACGGGCATCGGCGTCGACGTGCACGCGTTCGGCGGGTCCCGCCCGCTGATGGTCGCGGGCCTCGAGTGGCCGGGTGAGCCGGGCCTCGAGGGACACTCCGACGCCGACGTGGCCGCGCACGCCGCCTGCGATGCGCTGCTGTCCGCCGCGGGCCTGGGGGACCTCGGATCGAACTTCGGCACCTCGCGTCCCGAGTGGGCGGGTGCCGCGGGCGTGGTGCTGCTCGCCGAGTCCGCGCGGCTGGTGCGGGCCGCGGGCTTCTCGATCGGGAACGTGGCGGTGCAGGTGATCGGCAACCGCCCCAAGCTCGCGCCCCGGCGCGCGGAGGCGGAGGCCGCGCTGTCCGCGGCCTGCGGGGCGCCCGTGACGGTGGCGGGCACCACCACGGACGGTCTCGGGCTCACGGGTCGGGGCGAGGGGGTCGCGGCGATCGCGACCGCGCTGATCCTCCCGGCCTGAGCCTGCCCCGCGCCCGGCCTCCCCTCTCCCGCGCCCCTCGCCTGTCGGGACACTCAGTCCTCCGTCTCGCCCCCGATCTGCTGATGCCGGGACGCTGAGTCCTCATCGGCCTGGCGCATCGCGGGAGCGGCCATCACGGGCCCGCGCGTGGCGATGAGGACTGACTGTCCCGGGAGGTCCAGAACCGGGTCCAGATGAGGACTCAGCGTCCCGAGCGTGCGGCGCGGTACCTGGGAGGGCATGGCCGGTAGCCTGGTGCGGTGACCCTGACGCTGTTCGACACCGCCACGCGCCTCGAGCGCGAGTTCGCCCCCCTCACCCCGGGGAAGGTGGGCATCTACCTGTGCGGTCCCACGGTGCAGAGCTCCCCCCACGTGGGCCACCTGCGCAGCGCGGTCGCCTTCGACGTCCTCCAGCGATGGCTCGAGCGCTCCGGCTACCAGGTCACCATGGTCCGCAACGTCACCGACATCGACGACAAGACCCTCACCAAGGCGGCGGAGGCCGGCTGGGAGTGGTGGGCCTGGGCGCTGCACTACGAGCGCGAGTTCCAGGCGGCGTACTCCGCGGTCGGCGTGCTGCCGCCGGCGGCCGAGCCGCGCGCGACGGGCCACATCCCGGAGATCGTCGCGATCATCGGGCGTCTGATCGAGGCCGGCCACGCGTACGAGAAGGACGGCTCCGTCTACTTCGACGTCCGCTCCTACGCTCCCTACGGCGAGCTCACGCGGCAGGCGCTCGAGGACCTCACGCCCGCGCCCGACGCGCCGGCCGAGGACAAGCGCGACCCGCGCGACTTCGCGCTGTGGAAGGCGCGCAAGGCCGACGAGCCCGACACCGCGTCGTGGGCCTCCCCGTGGGGCCGTGGCCGCCCGGGCTGGCACATCGAGTGCTCCGCGATGGCCCAGCGCTACCTGGGCGACGAGTTCGACATCCACGGCGGCGGCCTCGACCTGCGGTTCCCGCACCACGAGAACGAGCAGGCGCAGTCCCGCGCCGCCGGCTACGGCTTCGCGCACCTGTGGATGCACTCGGCCTGGGTGACGCAGTCGGGCGCCAAGATGTCGAAGTCGCTGGGCAACGGGCTGCTCGTGTCCGAGGTGCTGGCGGAGCACGAGCCCGCTGCGCTGCGGCTCGCGCTCGCCGCGGTGCACTACCGGTCGATGCTCGAGTACTCGGAGCAGACGCTGCCGGAGGCGGCCGCCCAGTGGGGCCGCTTCCAGGGCTTCGTCGCCCGCGCATCCGAGAAGGTGGGGGCGCCGACCGGCGACGAGGTGCGTGCAGCCGAGCTGCCCGCGAGCTTCGTCGAGGCGATGGACGACGACCTGGCCGTCCCGCGCGCACTCGCCGTGATCCACGAGACCGTCCGCGCCGGCAACGCCGCGCTCACCGCGGGGGACGATGCGGCGGTCGCCGCCGCGCTCCTCGCCGCCCGGGCGATGCTCGACGTGCTGGGCCTCGACCCCGCCGCTCCCGAGTGGGCGGGCGGGTCGTCCGGGGCGGACGATGCGGCGATGACCGCGCTCGACGTGATGGTGCGCGCGGACATCGAGGCACGGGCGGCGGCGCGAGCCGCGAAGGACTGGGCCACCGCCGATGCGATCCGCGACCGGCTCGCCGCCGCCGGGATCGTGGTGGCCGACGGCGCGGACGGCGCCCGCTGGTCGCTCGCCTCCGACGGCTGAGGGTCGAGACCGCGGACGCTCCGCACCTACCGACGCCGAGCGCTCGTGCTCGCGGCCGCCACCGATTCAGCGACGTGCCTGCTAGACGGCTGGCGAGGAGTGTCCGCGTGTTGCGTCGGTGCCGTCGGTAGGTGCGGACCGTCCGCGCGTACGGGGAGGTGGCGACGGTGAGGCGGCCCCGCGCATCGTCCCCCATTACCCTTGTACCCATGGCTGGTAACTCACAGCGCCGCGGCGCGACCCGGAACGCGGGCTCCAAGAAGGGTGCGCAGGTCGGCACCGGCGGTCACGGCCGCAAGGCGCTCGAGGGCAAGGGTCCGACCCCGAAGGCCGAGGACCGCCCCAACCACAAGGCGTACAAGGCCAAGGTGCGTGCCGAGAAGGAGGCCGCCAAGCGGCCCCAGCGATCGGGCAAGGCCGCGCCGAAGGACCGCACGAGCGGCGCCGTCGACCTGGTGGTCGGCCGCAACAGCGTGCTCGAGGCGCTGCGCGAGGGCATGAGCGCGAACCTGCTCAGCGTGTTCAACAGGATCGACGCCGACGACCGCGTCACCGAGATCGTGTCGCTCGCGGTCGAGCAGGGCGTTACCGTGCGCGAGGTCACCAAGCCGACCCTCGACGCGCTCGCGGACGGCTCGCCGCACCAGGGCGTCGCGCTCGAGGTGCCGCCGTACGAGTACGCGCACCCGTCCGACCTGCTCGAGGCGCCCGCGCCCGTCCGCATCATCGCGCTCGACGGCATCCAGGACCCGCGCAACCTGGGCGCGATCGTGCGGTCCGCGGCCGCGTTCGGCGCGTCCGGGGTGCTGATCCCCGAGCGGCGGGCCGCCGGCATGACCGTGGCCGCCTGGAAGGTGTCGGCGGGCGCCGCGTCGCGCATCCCCGTCGCGCGTGCCACCAACCTCACCCGCACCATCGAGGAGTACAAGAAGGCGGGCCTGTTCGTGATCGGTCTCGCCGGCGACGGCGAGGTCGAGCTGCACGAGTCGAGCCTGCTCGACGGGCCGCTCGTGATCGTGGTCGGCGCCGAGGGCGAGGGGCTGTCCCGCCTGGTGCGCGAGGCCTGCGATCAGGTGGTCTCGATCCCCATCGCCGGGACCACCGAGAGCCTCAACGCCTCCGTCGCGGCGTCGATCGCGCTGTACGAGGCCGCGAAGGCCGCCGGGCGCTGACCGGCCCGCGCTGACCGGCCCGCGCGAGCCGCGCCCCAGGGCGCGCGACCGACGAGGCTAGAAGCCGGACTCCTCCGACTCCGCCGCATCGTCCTGCTCGGCGTGGGCCGCCTCGGCGGCGTCCTGGTCACGCTTGGCGAGCTCGCCCGACAGCGGCGCCCGCTCGGGCGCCGGGATCCGGGTGGTGGCGCGCCGCACCACCGGCGGCTCGGTGGTCGCCGGCGCCGGGACCTCGCCCCAGGCGTAGGTGTTGTCGTTCTCGAACGGGTCGCGCGCCTCGAAGCTGGTGCCGAACTCGTCGGTCAGGGCCGGGAGCTCCGCGGTCATCTCCGCGAGCGAGCGGCCCAGCACGGCGCGCTCGTCGGGGCGCAGCGGCAGCACGTTCTTGACGTACGAGGCGGTCGCGACGGGCATCGGCACGTCCTCCGCGGCGGCCTCGGCGAGGTACCAGCGGTGGTCGAGCACCTCGTGGAACACCTGGGCGGGCTCGAGCTTCCCGCGCAGCTCGCGCGGGATCGCGCGCACCGTGGGCTCGAAGATGGTGGTGAGCCACTCGTGCGCCGCGAACGACTCGTCCTCGATCACGTCACGGCGGACAGCGCGGAACTCGTCGAGGTCGTTCAGCAGGCGGCGCGCCTGGTTCTCCTGCACGTCGAGGCCGGTGAGGCGCATCAGGCGGCGCGAGTGGTAGCCCGCGTCCACCACCTTGGGCCGGATCCGCAGCCCCGTGCCGTCGGGTGTGGAGAGCATGTCGAGCTCGCCCACGTCGAAGCCCATCTCGTTGAGCGCGCGCACGCGCTCCGACACGCGGAACGGGATGTTCGAGTCGAACACCTCGGTCTCGGTCAGCGCCGACCACAGCTTCGAGTACTTCGACTCCAGCCGGTCGCCGATCTTGAAGGGGTCGATGCCCTCGTCGAGGTCCTCGTTGGCCTGCAGGTCGAGGATCTCGCCGATGATGTTGGTGGTCGCGATCTCCAGGTCGTACGACCGCTGCCCGCTGGTGAGCTGCTCGTGCAGGTCGCCGGTCTCGGCGTCGACCAGGTACGCGGAGAACTCCGACGCGTCGCGGCGGAACAGGGCGTTCGACAGCGACACGTCGCCCCAGTAGAAGCCGTTGAGGTGCAGCTTCACGAGCAGCACGGAGAGCGCGTCGATCAGCCGGTTCAGCGTCCCCTTGCGCAGCGCCGTCGAGAACAGCGCGCGGTAGGGGAGCGAGTACGCGAGGTGCTCGGTGACCAGGGCGGCGGAGAGCTCGTCGCCGGACACGGAGATGCGGCGCGTGACCACCGCGACGGCGTGCACGCAGGGTGCGTCCATGCGCTCGAGCTCGCGCAGCATCTCGAACTCGCGGTACGCGATCTCGCGGTTGGTCTCCTTCACCGCCAGCACCGTGCCGTTGTGGCGCACGAACCTCACCACGTGGCGCGACAGGCCGCGGGGCAGCGCGGCGATCCGCTCCTCCGGCCAGGCGGACAGCGGGATCTCCCAGGGGAGCTCCATCAGCGACGCGTCGACGGCTCCGGTGATGTGCGGCATGGGTCTCAGCGTAGCCGGGCGCCGGAGCGACGATGCCGGGGTCGGGCGGGCGTCCGCCTCCTGCCCGGACGCCCCGCACGGATCTCGCCGCGACACGCCGGGCCGGCCCGCGCATCGTCCCGCGACACGCCGCGAACCCGGGACCAGGTCCGTGCGGGCTGTCCGGGTGGGAGGGCGCGGGGCGCGGGGACCCAGCCCGGGAACGCCGCAGGGGCGGCCCCGGCCTGAGCCGGGACCGCCCCTGCGGGACTGCGGTGCTTACGCGCCGACGGTGCGCGACGCGTCGGTCTGGATCGCGTGCGTGGTGAGGCGCTTCTGGGTCGAGGCCGAGAAGGCGTGCTGCTCGCCCGGGCGGATGGTGACCCAGATGGTGTCGCCCTTGGCGGGGACATCACGCGGGTCGACGCGGACGATGCCCTCGCCGGAGCCGCCGACGGTGACGTCGTGGGCCGACGCGACCGGGGTCGGGAGCGTGCCGTAGACGAAGGCGTCGGAGCCGAGCTCCTCGACCACGTTCACCTCGACCGGGAACGCGCCCGGGGTGTTCGGGGCCACGCGGTCGAGCGACTCCGGACGGAAGCCCAGGATGATGTCGCCCTTGTCGTCGGCGGTCATGCCGGCGACGACCTCGCGCTCGAGCTTCACCTTCGAGTCGCCGACCACGGCGGAGTCGCCCTCGACGCGGAAGGTGGACAGGTTCATCGCCGGCGAGCCGATGAAGCCCGCGACGAACACGTTCGCCGGGGTGTCGTACATCTCGCGCGGGGTGCCGACCTGCTGGAGGACGCCGTCCTTCAGCACGGCGATGCGGTCGCCCATGGTGAGCGCCTCGACCTGGTCGTGGGTCACGTAGACGGTGGTGGTGCCCAGGCGACGCTGCAGCGCGGCGATCTGGGTACGGGTCTGGACGCGGAGCTTGGCGTCGAGGTTCGACAGCGGCTCGTCCATGAGGAACACCTGCGGCTGACGGACGATCGCGCGGCCCATGGCGACGCGCTGACGCTGACCACCGGAGAGGGCCTTCGGCTTGCGGTCCAGGTACTCGGTGAGGTCCAGGATCTTCGCGGCCGCCTCGACGCGCTCGCGGATCGTGGCCTTGTCGACCTTGGCGATCTTGAGCGCGAAGCCCATGTTGTCCGCGACGGTCATGTGCGGGTAGAGCGCGTAGGACTGGAACACCATCGCGATGTCGCGGTCCTTCGGCTGCACGTGGGTGACGTCGCGGTCACCGACGAAGATGGAGCCCTTGTCGACGTCCTCGAGGCCCGCGAGCATGCGCAGGGAGGTGGACTTTCCGCAACCGGAGGGTCCGACGAGGACCAGGAACTCGCCATCGGCGATCGACAGGTCGAGTGCGTCGACCGCGGGGCGCTCGGTGCCCGGGTAGATCCGGGACGCCTTGTCATAGGTAACAGTGGCCATGGCCGTGTTTCTCCTTCACCGGCAGGTACGTGCCGGACGATCCGTAGTGAAGTGATGCCAATCGTGTGTCCACGCTGACACGTGCCGACGCGGGTGCGCCGGCCCCGTCATCCTCTCACACCCCACCCGGGACCTCCTACCCGGGACCCGGGACCGGCGCCTCCGCCGGGTAGGTTGGGCGCATGGCCGGGCCCCAGCGCGAACCAGGTGACCTCATCGGGGGCTACCGCGTGCTCGCGCGGCTCGGCACGGGCGGGTCGGGCTCGGTCTACCGCGTCCAGTCGCCCGACGGCCAGGTCGCGGCGCTCAAGCTGGTCGACGCCCGCGACGACGAGGTCGCCGTCGAGCGCCTGCGCCGCGAGGTGCGGGCGCTGCAGTCCCTGCGCCATCCTGCGGTGCCGCACATCCTCGACGCCGAGCTGGACGAGGACGAGACCTTCGTCGTCTTCGAGCTGATCGACGGCGACACCCTCTTCGACTTCATCCAGCGCGAGGGCCCGCTCGCCGGCGACGCGCTCGCCGACTTCGCCGAGCGCACCGCCTCCGCGCTCGAGGCGGTCCACGCCGCCGGCGTGATCCACCGCGACGTCACGCCGTCGAACATCATGATGGGCAGCGACGGCCCGGTGCTGATCGACTTCGGCCTGTCCCACCGCGCGACCGACAACCGCCTCACCCGCGAGGGCCTCGTGAGCGGGACCCCCGGCTACGTCGCCCCCGAGGTGATCGACGGCGCCGAGCCGGGCACGCTCGCCGACCGGTGGTCGTGGGCCGCGACGGTGGCCTACGCGATGACCGCCCAGGCGCCCTTCGGCGCCGGCACCGGCGCGATCAGCCGCACCCTCGAGGCCGACGTGCGCCTGCCCGACGCCCCCGGCGCCGCGGCGCTCCACGCCGCGCTCGGACGCGACATCTCGGGACGCCCGGGAATGCGGGACGTGGTCGCCTCGCTGCGCGGGGCCACCGAGGCGATCCCGTACGGGCTCCCCGCCACCGTGGTCGCGCCCGCCGGGTACGTCCTCGAGGACGATGCGGAGCGCACCGCCGTGCTGCCGAGCGGCGAGTCGCCGGTCGCGCCCGCGCCCTACGTGCCGGAGGGGTCGCCGGTGCCGTGGTCGACGGGCGCCGACACGTGGATGGACGAGGACGATGTGGAGGAGGCGCCCGAGCCCGCGCCCCGGCGCCGCACCCTCCTGCTCCTGGCGGCGATCCTCGCCGTGGTCGCGGCGCCGATCGCGCCGTTCGTCGCGTTCGGCGTCGTGCTCGCCGTGTGGATCATCGCCCGCGGCGTCTTCCGCCGCGGCGTCGCCATCGACGCCGCCACCGCGCGCCGGGGGGAGCGGCGCACGTCGGACACGGTGGTGCACACCCTCGGCCTCCCGTGGCACACGCTGCGCGCCGCGGCCGAGACGGTGCCCGCCGCGCTCGCGGCCGCCGTGCTGGGCGGGGGAGCGGCGGTCGGCGGGTGGTGGCTCGTGAGCGCGGGCGTCGCCGCCCCCACGACGGCCGTCGGGCAGTACTACGGGCACGCCGCGGCGCTCGCGCTCGGGTGCCTGGTCGGGATCGTCATGCTCGCGTGGGGGCCCTACATGTCGGGCTCGCGCGAGGGCGCGCACCGCCTGGCCGCGGCGCTGTCGCCCTCGTCGGGCCTGCGCGGCACGTGGGCGGTCGTCCTGGTCGTCGGGATCCTGGTCGCCGTCCTCGCGCTGTACGTGAAGGTCGACATCTGGTGGTGGCCGCTGCCAGGGATGCCCGGCGCGGGCTGAGCGGGACCCAGGTCCCGCATCGTCCCCGGCCCGTCGGCGATAGTGCGATGGAACATTGACGGAGAACCGGACGTTGGCCGGTCAGGCAGCACGGGGCGGACGGCGTCCGCCCCGCGGACGAGGGGACATCATGGGCGTCGACACCGACGAGACCACCGACGCGCAGACGAGCCGCTGGCACGCGATCCAGCCATGGCTGAGCACCGTGGTGCGGCTCGGAATGGCGGTCATCCTCATCGCCGCCGCGATCCCGAAGATGCTGGACATCCCCCAGTCGATCATCGCGGTGCGCGCGTACCGGCTGCTGCCCGAGGCCGTGGTCCCGCTGGTCGGCACCATGCTGCCGTTCCTCGAGCTCGCGCTCGCCGTCTTCCTGATCCTGGGCCTGTTCACCCGGCTGTCCTCGATCGCGTGGCTGCTGATGATGGCGGCGTTCTCCACGGGCGTGATCTGGGCGTGGTCGCAGGGCTACTCGATCGACTGCGGCTGCTTCGGCGGCGGCGGAGACGTGGCGGAGGGCACCACGAACTATCCGCTGCACATGCTCGAGCGGCTCGGGTTCATCGTGCTCGGCACGTACCTGCTGATCTGGCCCCGGTCGCGCTTCTCGCTCGACGGCTGGATGAAGGCCGCCTGACCCGCACCCGTAGACTTTCCCGCCAAGGACCAACCCCAGGAGAGAGATGTCCAGCAAGAACCAGAAGGCCGCCGAGGCGCGCGCCAAGGCGCAGGCCCAGGTCCGCGCGCAG
Source organism: Demequina lignilytica (assembly GCF_030418375.1). Classification (NCBI taxonomy): domain Bacteria; kingdom Bacillati; phylum Actinomycetota; class Actinomycetes; order Micrococcales; family Demequinaceae; genus Demequina; species Demequina lignilytica. The sequence continues at coordinate 203,180 of NZ_JAUHPZ010000003.1, read as the reverse complement.
GAGCGCCGCACCACCCTGATGATCATCGCCGGATCCGTGGCGGGTCTCGCGATCTTCGCCGCGGTCGTGATCTTCATCGTGAACCAGGGCAAGGTGCCGGAGCTCGGCTCGGACGGCGCGACCTCCCCGGTGGCCTCCGACTCGACCGGCGGCATCCCGGTGGGCACCAGCGGCGTGGTCGGGGTGGACGTGCCGACCGACGCGGTGCGCGTCGACATCTACCTCGACTACATGTGCCCCATCTGCGGCGTCTTCGAGGACACCAACGCCGCCGACATCGACGAGATGCGTGAGGCCGGGGACATCCAGGTCTACTACCACCCGATCTCGATCCTCGACCGGTACTCGAACGGCACCAACTACTCGACGCGGTCCGCGGCCGCCGCCGGCGTGGTCGCCAACGACGCGCCCGAGGCGTTCCTGGACTTCTCCAACGCGCTGTTCGCGAACCAGCCCGCCGAGAACACGGACGGCCTCAGCGACGACGAGATCGAGCAGATCGCTCTCGACGCCGGCGTCCCGGCTGACGTCGCCGGCAGCCTCGTGAACGACGACTTCAAGAAGTGGGCGACCGCGGCGACCCAGCAGGCCTCGGTCGACGGCATGCAGGGGACCCCGACCGTGCGGATCTCCGCGACCGGCAGCTTCGACGACGGCCTGATCCTCAACGCCGACTCGAGCTCGCCCTCGGTGGACTACTTCACGGACGGCAACCTCAAGGCGTACATCGAGAGCCTGGGCTGAGCCCCAGCATCGTCCGATCCCCGACGCCCCGCCGGTCCGCCGCGCGGGGCGTCGGCGCGTCCGGGGCCGGTATCCTGGCGGTCCCCTGCTGGCATGGCGCAACTGGTAGCGCACCCGACTTGTAATCGGGCGGTTGCGGGTTCGAGTCCCGCTGCCAGCTCTGCCTCCCGACCCTCCCCTCTGCCCGTCGGGACAGTGAGTCCTCCTGTTTCGGCCGGATCGCGCCGCTCGGGACACTCAGTCCTCCCGAGCCCGCGGCCGATGAGGACTGAGCGTCCCGGCACGAGGTGTCTCCCGCAGAAATGAGGACTCAGTGTCCCGACAGTCGGGGAGGGGACGATGCCGAGGTTCAGTCCGGCGTGCCCCACGCGATGGGGGCGGCGCCCTGGGCCTCCAGCGCCGCGTCGGTCCGCGAGAACGGGCGCGATCCGAAGAAGCCCCGAGAGGCGCTCAGCGGCGACGGATGCGCGCTCTCGACGCGCGGCACGTCGCCGAGCACCGGACCCAGCGCCTGCGCGTCCCGACCCCAGAGGATCGCGGTCAGCGGCCCACCGCGCGCGGCGAGAGCCTCGATCGCGAGGGCGGTGATCTGCTCCCACCCCTTGCCGCGATGCGAGGCCGGCCGGCCGGGCGAGACGGTGAGCACCCTGTTCAGGAGCATCACCCCCTGCCGCTCCCAGTGCGAGAGGTCGCCCGAGCTCAGCACCGCGCCGGTGTCCTCCCGCAGCTCCCGCGCGATGTTGGTGAGCGACCGCGGCATGGGATGTCCGGGCGGCACCGAGAAGCTGAGACCCACCGGGTCGCCCGGGGTCGGGTACGGGTCCTGACCCACGATCAGCACCCGGACCTCTGCGAGCGGGGTAGCGAACGCGCGGAGGATCCGGTCGGAGGCCGGGAGGTAGCCGCGGCCGGCGGCGACCTCCTCGCGCAGGAAGACGCCGAGCGCGGCGAGCGTGTCCGCGGCGGGCTCCAGGACCTCCGCCCAGTCGGGCGCCACCGGGTCCTTCCACGCGTCGGCCATGGCGCCACCCTAGCGGCGGGCCCGGCTCCGACCAGCGCGCCTGCGCGTCGTCCCTCCATGGCGGCGTTACGGTGGTGCCCGGACTGGAGGGAGCCCCGATGGACGGCACCGCGGCGCAGCCGCTCGACGCGACCACCGCGTTGAGCGAGCGCGACTCCTCCGTGCTCGCCTTCGAGCGCCAGTGGTGGCGCTACGCGGGCGCCAAGGAGGACGCGATCCGGGAGCTGTTCGACCTCAGCGCGACGCAGTACTACCAGGTGCTGAACTCCCTCATCGACTCTCCCGCGGCCCTGGCCCACGACCCGATGCTGGTGCGTCGCCTGCGCCGCATGCGCGCCGCGCGTCAGCGTGGTCGCGCCATGGGCTCCCGGGACGCGTGAGGCGGAAGGTAGGGTTTCCCCGTGGCTGACGAGTATCCCCGCGACGAGTTCGACCAGATCGCCGAGAGCGCCGGTCCCGTGGGCGTGCACCGCGCGCCCCGCCCGTGGTGGATCCTCGTGGTCACGCCGATCGTGGTGTTCATCGTCGCCGGTCTGCTCGCCTTCCTGATCGCCCAGTTCCTGTGGAACAGCGGCGAGTCGGGCTCCGAGTCGTCGAGCACGCCCAGCGCCACGGCCTCCGTGGAGGCCTCGCCGTCGGCCTCCGCCTCCGCCTCGGCCTCCGCGTCCGCCAGCGCCACCCCCGAGCCGACCGAGACGGCCGAGCCGGAGCCCGTCATCGAGTACGACGCCGCGGTCGCGGTGCTCAACGGCACCGGCATCGGCGGCCTCGCCGCGGGCCAGCAGTCGCTTCTCGAGGACGCCGGCTTCACCGCCGTCAGCGCCGCCAACCTCACCGGCACCAAGCCCGACGTCAACACGGTCGTCTACGCGGACGATGCGATGGCGGACACCGCGCAGGCGGTCGCCGACGCGCTCGGCTTCGACGCGGTCGTGCAGGGCGAGCCGACCACGGACGCCGACGTCGAGGTGCAGATCGTCTCCGACCCGCGCTGAGGCGCGGCTCGCCCTTGGCGAACATCGGCTGAACGACGCCCCCGCGGTTTGCACTCGCCGGGTGAGAGTGCCAGAATCGCGGTTAGCACTCGCCCTGCGCGAGTGCTAAATCAGACCTAAGGCTCACCTGCCGAGGTGCGGGGCGCGGCGTGACGTGAACGCCGGGCGCCGCATCGTCCGTCGCGGGCGGTGGGGGAGCCGCATTCCATCGGAAGAGGAATCATCCCCATGGCAAAGATCATTGCCTTCGATGAGGAGGCCCGCCGCGGCATGGAGCGGGGCATGAACGCCCTCGCCGACGCCGTCAAGGTCACGCTTGGCCCCAAGGGCCGCAACGTGGTGCTCGAGAAGAAGTGGGGCGCCCCGACCATCACCAACGACGGTGTCTCCATCGCCAAGGAGATCGAGCTCGACGAGCCGTTCGAGAAGATCGGCGCGGAGCTCGTCAAGGAGGTCGCCAAGAAGACCGACGACGTCGCGGGTGACGGCACCACCACCGCCACCGTGCTCGCCCAGGCGCTCGTGCAGCAGGGTCTGCGCAACGTCGCCGCCGGCGCCAACCCGATCGCCCTCAAGAAGGGCATCGAGAAGGCCGTCGAGGCCGTGACCGCCGAGCTGCTCAAGGCGGCCAAGGAGGTCGAGACCAAGGACGAGATCGCCGCGACCGCGGGCATCTCGGCCGGCGACCCCGCCATCGGCGAGCTCATCGCCGAGGCGATGGACAAGGTCGGCAAGGAGGGTGTCATCACCGTCGAGGAGTCCTCGGCTCTGGGCCTCGAGCTCGAGCTGACCGAGGGCATGCGCTTCGACAAGGGCTTCCTCTCGGCGTACTTCGTCACCGACCCCGAGCGCCAGGAGGCCGTCCTCGAGGACGCCTACGTACTGCTCGTCGAGTCCAAGATCGGCTCCGTCAAGGACCTGGTCCCCGTGCTCGAGAAGGTCATGCAGACCGGCAAGCCGCTGATGATCATCGCCGAGGACGTCGAGTCCGAGGCCCTCGCCACCCTCGTGGTGAACAAGATCCGCGGCACCTTCAAGGCCGTCGCCGTCAAGGCGCCCGGCTTCGGCGACCGCCGCAAGGCGATGCTGCAGGACATGGCGATCCTGACCGGCGGCACCGTGATCTCGGAGTCGGTGGGCCTGTCCCTCGACAACGCTGGTCTCGAGCTGCTCGGCCAGGCGCGCAAGGTGGTCGTCACCAAGGACGAGACCACGATCGTCGAGGGCGCCGGTGCGCAGGAGATGATCGAGGGCCGCGTGCGCCAGATCCGTGCCGAGATCGACAACTCGGACTCGGACTACGACCGCGAGAAGCTCCAGGAGCGCCTCGCCAAGCTCGCGGGCGGCGTCGCCGTCATCAAGGCGGGCGCGGCCACCGAGGTCGAGCTCAAGGAGCGCAAGCACCGCATCGAGGACGCCGTCCGCAACGCGAAGGCCGCCGTCGAGGAGGGCATCGTCGCCGGTGGTGGCGTGGCCCTCATCCAGGCCGGTACCTCGGCGTTCGAGGGCCTCGCGCTCGAGGGCGACGAGGCGACCGGTGCCCGGATCGTCGAGGCCGCGATCACCGCGCCCCTGCGCCAGATCGCGATCAACGCCGGCCTCGAGGGTGGCGTCGTCGTGGAGAAGGTCAAGGGCCTCCCGGTCCACTTCGGCCTCAACGCCGCGACCGGCGAGTACGTCGACCTGCTCGCCGCGGGCGTCAACGACCCGGTGAAGGTGACCCGCTCGGCGCTGCAGAACGCGGCGTCCATCGCGGCGCTCTTCCTCACCACCGAGGCCGTCGTCGCCGACAAGCCCGAGCCCGAGCCGGCCATGCCGGCCGGCGGCGCGCCCGACATGGGCGGCATGGGCTTCTGACCCCGCCCGGTCTCGCGACCGACTGACGCAGGCCCCCGCTCCCGGTTCGCCGGGGCGGGGGCCTTCGTCGTGCCCGGGCGGGACGATGCGCCTCCTGCGGGGAGCTGGCGGTCGCGTGGGGAAGGTGCGCGCCTCCTGCGGGGAAGTGGAGTGCCAAACCAGGGGTGCGCGCTGCGCCGAGCTCCCCGCAGCGAGAACCGGAGTCCGCGGAGCGACCATCACCTCCCCGCACGGAGCCGGGCGGCGGGAGCCGGCAGGTGCAGGGCGCGGCTCAGCGCCTCTGGGCCGCCGTGACGCGCAACCCGGAGGCACGTAGCCGCGTGATGAGCTCGCGCGTCGAGACCAGCGTGGCGCCCAGCTCGACCAGCTGCTCCTGTCGGGCGATCGGATAGTCGTAGTGGTCGCGGTCGAAGCCGCGCTCGGGGATCCCCGCCCGGCGCGCGAACGCGTGCAGTTCCTCGAGCGACGCGTCCGAGACCAGGTGCCCCCACACCGTGCCGTGGTTGGGCCACAGCGGCGGGTCGATGAGGATCATGGTCCCGAGCGTACGTCGGACGCGGGCGTGCAGATGAGGACTGAGCGTCCCGGGGGGAGCCGGATCGGGCTCCGATGAGGACTGAGCGTCCCGGGGCGCACAGGATCGGGCTCGGATCAGTACTGAGTGTCCCGACAGGCGGGGGTCAGCGGGCGAACAGCCGGGTCGCAGTCGCCTCCGCGTCCTCGTAGGACCGTGCGGCGGCGCCGAGGGCCTGGGTGATCGCGTCGAGGGCCGCCTCGACCTGGACCTGGGCCGCGCGCCACTGCTCGCGGACGTCGCCGAACGCGGCGGCCGCGGATCCCTGCCAGGAGCCCTCGAGCGCGGTCAGGTGCGCGAGCATGGCGGCGGTCTCGCCGCGGATCGCGTCGGCCGTGTGAGCGGTCCGTGCCGCGGCGGCCGCGACCTCGGCGGCATCGACGTGGAACTGCATGGTGTCCTCCCTGGTGGTGTGGGTGCGCACCACGCTAGGGATCGCGACGGGACCGCGGCGGGCCCGCGCCCGGAGGGGGAGCGGTTCAGGCGGTGTCGTCGGCGGGGGACATCGCCGCGAGGGCCTTGTCGAGGCGCGCGAGCTCCGCCGTGAGGTTCTGCCGTGCCTGGGACTCCCACGTGGCTCCGAGCGGACTCGTGTAGAGGCGCTCCCGGGCCAGCAGCTTCGAGACGATCGCGCGGCGGCTGCGCATGAAGCGCTCGTCGGGGATCGCGGAGTACTCGGCGCGGACGTCCTGCAGGTACGCCTTGTACCGCTGCGGGTCGGCGGCGAGGATCGCGAGGTCGGCGTCCGACAGCACGGCCGCGTCGGTCGACTGGGTCCCGGCGGCGTGCCGCGCGAGACCGTGAACCATGGTCGCGACGGCGTCGATCTTCTCGACCGGCAGTCCCAGCTCACGCAGCTCGAGGCGTGCGAACTCCGCGCTGGCGTCCTCGTCCTCCCCGCCCTTCGCGGCGTACGCGGAGGCCGAGTCCGACGCGAACACCGCGCCGTGGTACCAGGCCGCCAGGCGCACGCAGTGGGGCAGGCGGGTCTCCTGCTGGAGCTCGTCGACCCGCGTCAGGAGCTCGACCAGGTGCTGGATCCCGTGATATCGCCGCGCCGGGTTCTCCCACCGCCGCAGGAGCCGGTCCCCCGCCTCGGCGATCTGCTCCTCGGATGCGGTCGAGCCCGCAGCCGTCGCCTCGCGGACGAAGGCGGGGAGCAGCCAGGCAGGCGTGGTGGCCGCAGACATGTTCACCTCAGACAGGGACGGGGGACTCCGTACGCCTCCAGTGTGCCGACTCAGGGGCGCGGGACGCAAAACCCCGCGCCCGCATCGTCCCGACCCAGGAGCGTCGGGACCGCACGCGCTTCCCGCCCGCTAGAATCGGGTGGGCGCCGAGAGACGGTGCCAGCAGGACGAACGAGGTTGATGTGCCCACCGGAAAAGTGAAGTGGTTCGACTCCGACAAGGGGTTCGGATTCATCGCGAGCGAGGACGGCTCGGAGGTCTTCCTCCACGCGTCCGCGCTGCCCGCGGGCACCACCGTCAAGCCGGGCGCGAAGGTCGAGTTCTCCGTCGCCGACGGCCGCCGGGGACCCTCCGCGCTCTCGGTGACCGTCCTCGAGGCGGCGCCGTCGGTCGCCGCGAACCTCCGCAAGCCCGCCGAGGACATGACCGTGATCGTCGAGGACCTCATCAAGATGCTCGACGGCGTGTCCAACTCGCTGCGCAAGGGGCGCTACCCGGAGCCCGCCAAGGGCAAGCAGGTGGCCGCCGTGCTGCGCGCCGTCGCGGAGCAGCTGGACGTCTGATGGCCAAGGACGCCGTGCTGATCGGAGCCGTCGATCTCGCCCGCGAGGCGGCGATCGAGGCGGCCGGTGACGTCGACGCGGTCGGCGAGCACCTCTCCGCCACCACCGAGTCCGAGCGGCTGGTGACCCACCTGTTCGCCTGCGCCCTGCCGGGCTACCGCGGCTGGGTCTGGTCCGTCTCGCTCGCGCGCGCTCCGCGCCAGAAGGCGGCGACGGTGTGCGAGGCCCACCTGGTGCCCGCGGACGATGCGCTGCTCGCCCCCGCGTGGGTCCCGTGGGCCGACCGGGTGCGCCCGGGCGACCTCGAGCCCTCGATGGTGCTGCCGTACATCCCCGACGACGCGCGGCTGGTCCCCGGCTACGAGGTGTCCGGCGAGGACGAGGACGCCATGGAGATCTGGGAGCTCGGGCTCGGTCGCGCCCGCGCGCTCGGCTCCGAGGGGCGCTCCGAGGTCGCGGACCGCTGGTACCGCGGTTCGCATGGCCCGAACGCCGCCTCGGCGATCGCGTCCGCGTCGCCCTGCTCGACCTGCGCCTTCTTCATCCCGCTCACCGGCTCGATGCGCCTGCGCTTCGGGGCCTGCTCGAACGAGTGGTCGCCCTCCGACGGCAAGGTCGTCAGCGTCGACCATGGCTGCGGTGCGCACTCGGAGACCGACGTCGAGCGTCACTCGACCCAGTGGCCCGACCCCGACCCCGTGTTCGAGAACCAGACCGCGGTCACCGTGGATCTCGAGGAGGCCGAGGAGGAGCCCGAGCCGGAGCCGACTCCCGAGCCGGAGCAGCCGGCGGACGAGGCGGCCGAGGAGCCGACCGAGCCCGCCGACGAGGCGAGCGAGCCCGAGACCCCCGACGACGAGCCCGTCGCCCCCGAGCCCGTCGAGGTCGACGGCGACGTGGTCGAGACCGAGGTCGCGCCCGGCGAGCCGCTGCCCGAGGACGCGGCTGCGGAGACGACCGAGGCTTCTGAGGAGCCGGCCGAGGCCACCGACGCCGCCACGGCTTCCGAGCCGGAGCAGCGCTCCTGACCGCGGGCGAGGGCCCGACCTCCCGCCGGGAGATCGCGCGCTCGCTCCTGAGCCACGCCTACCTGCCGACCTTCCTCGCGGAGATCGGGATCGGCGCGATCCTGCCGGTGCTGGCCCTCAGCGTCGCGGACATGGGGCACACGGCGGCCTTCGCCTCCCTCGCCGTCGCCGCGTACCAGCTCGGCCGGCTGCCCGGCTCGGCGCTCGGCGGCGCCATCGCGCACCGCTGGGGCTCCACGCACGCGGCGATGGCCGCGCTCGCGGTCATCGCGGCGGGCTCGGTGCTCGCCGCGTGGGCACCGCACCTCGCCGTCTTCATGGTCGGCGCCGTGATCGTCGGGCTGGGTCATGCCTGGTATCACGTGGCGAGGCAGGGGCAGATCCTCGCGATCATCACCCCCGACCTCACCGCCCGCTCGCTCACGACGCTCGCGGGGGTCTGGCGCATCGCCAACTTCATCGGCCCGCTGCTCGGTGCCGCGCTGATCGGGATCTGGGGGCTCGCCGCGACCTACTGGATGGGGGCCGCGTTCCTGGTCGCCGCCATCGCGGCGCTGGGCCTCTCCCCGGCCGCTCGCGAGCGGCCGGCCCGCGCGGACGGTCCCCGGATCTCCCTGCGGCTGGTCGCGCGTGAGAACCTGCCCGTGCTGCGCACCCTGGGCGTGACCGTCATCGCCACCGGGGCGCTGCGCCAGGCGCGCATCGCCGTCATCCCGCTCTGGGCGACCCACGTGGGGCTCAGCCCGCAGGCGGCCACCCTGATCTACTCCATCTCGGCGGCGATCGACATGCTGCTGTTCTACCCGGCGGGGGCGGTGATGGACCGCTGGGGCCGGCGCTGGACGGCGATCCCGTCGACCCTGCTGCTCGCGCTCGGCACGCTCGCGCTCCCGCTGACCGCGGGGGCGACTCAGGTCACGATCGCCGCGCTCCTGCTGGGGTTGGGCAACGGCTGGGGCTCGGGCCTGGTGATGACGCTCGGCGCGGACGTCGCTCCCGCGGAGGGCCGCACCGTGTTCACGGGGCTGTGGATGGTGCTGCAGGACGTGGGAGGCCTGCTCGGCCCCGCGCTGGTGTCGGTGGGTGCCCTGATCGCGTTGCCGGTCGGGTTCGTCGCCGTCGGCGGCATGGGGTTGGCGACGGTGGGCGGATTCGTCGCGTGGATCCCGTCCATGCGGTCCCCGGGTCACGTCGCCGAATGAGGCTCCGGAGGCCTAGCGGAAGTTCTCGGTGCCGTACCAGGTGGTGCCGTCGGAGGTGACGGCGAGGCCCGCGCCCATGACCGAGTACGCGGGGTTCATGATGTTCCGGCAGTGTCCCGGAGACCGCATCCATCCGGTGGCCAGCGTCGAGGCGGCGCGGGCCTGGCTGATGCCTGCGGAGCTCGCGGTGACGCCGACGTTCTCCGCCCGGCCCGGTGACGCCGGATTGTGCGCGAGCGCATCCGCCATGCCGGAGGTCGACTCGTCGTCGCGCGCCATCTGTAAGGACCACGACTCGGATGCGGCCGCCAGATCGCCGGACCATGCCAGCGGCGCGATGCCCAGGCGGGCGCGTTCCGTATTCGCCGCGGTGAGCAGGCCGCGGGCGGACGATGCGCCGGTGGGGGAGGCGGGAGAGTCGCAGTAGGCGCGCCAGTCGTCCGGCCCCCAGGACCGGGCGGAGGACCCCGACGCCGTCGATCCCCCCGGCGTGGCCGGCGTGTCCGCCGGCTCCGGCGTCGGCGAGGGCAGCCGCACGCCGATGCCCCGCGAGAGGGGTGCCGGGCTGACCTCGGCGGCCGTGATCGCCTCGGCACCGGCGGTGGCCTCCGGGACGGAGACCACGTCGGCGCTCGCGGTCACCCGCGCATCGTCCTGCGACGCGAGCGACCAGGCGACGCTCCCGCCGACGCCCGCCAGCGCGATCCCGAGCAGGAGGACCGGGAGACGCCGGCCGGCACGGTCGGGCCGCGGGTCCTCCCGCTCCGTGGTCATGACCCCAGGCGGTCCGCGACGTGGTCGATGCAGGCGAGCAGGGCACGCACGTCGTCGGGGTCGACGGCCGGGTAGACGCCGACGCGGATCTGGTTCCGCCCCAGCTTCCGGTAGGGGTCGATGTCGACGATCCCGTTGCCGCGCAGGTGGGTCCGCAGCACGGCGCTGTCGATCGAGGCGTCGAGGTCGATGGTCGCGACCACCGGCGACCGGTGCACCGGATCGGTCACGAACGGCGTCGCCCAGGACGTGCGCTCCGCCCAGTCGTAGATGGCCGTGGACGACTCGGCTGAGCGTCCTGCCGCGAACGGGAGCCCGCCGCCGGCCAGCATCCACTCGAGCTGCGCGCGCATCATCACCAGCGTGGCGACCGCGGGGGTGTTGAGGGTCTGGTTCGCACGCGAGTTGTCGATCGCGGCCGCGAGCGACAGGGACTCCGGCACCCAGCGCTTGGCGGCCGCGATGGCCTCGACGCGGGCGAGAGCCGCCGGCGACAGGAAGGCGAACCACAGCCCGCCGTCCGAGGCGAAGCTCTTCTGGGGCGCGAAGTAGTAGACGTCGGCCTGGGTCAGGTCGACCAGCGTGCCTCCGGCGGCCGAGGTGGCGTCGACCACGGTCAGCGCGCCCTCGGTCCCGGCGGGCCGCAGCACCGGCGCGATCGCCCCGGTCGAGGTCTCGTTGTGCGGCCAGGCGTAGACGTCCACGCCGTCCTCGGCCTCCGGCAGGACGATGCTCCCGGGCTCGGCGGTGCGGAGGGACGACCGCCGCAGGTGCGGCGCCAGGTCCGTGGCCTTCGCGAACTTCGCGCCGAACTCCCCGAACGTGCAGTGCTGGGCGAGCTCGTCGACCAGGGAGAACGCCGCCGCGTCCCAGAACAGGGTGGAGCCGCCGTTGCCGAGCACCACCTCGTACCCCTCGGGCAGCGAGTAGAGCTCGGCGAGCATGCGCCGCACGTCGCCCACCAGGCCCTTCACCGGAGCCTGCCGGTGCGACGTGCCGAGCACGGACGGCTGGGACGCGACCAGCGCGCTCACCTGCGCGTCGCTCACCTTCGACGGGCCCGAGCCGAAGCGCCCGTCGCGGGGCAGCAGGTCGTGAGGGATCTCGATCAGCGCGGTCATGGGCATCATGGTAGCCAGCGGGTACTGGCATGATGTGCCCCATGTATCGCCTGGAACCCACGCTCCAGAACTATGCCTGGGGCATGTCCGGGGTCATCGAGACGATGCTCGGACGACCCGTCACGGACGAGCCGGTCGCCGAGGCGTGGTGGGGGGCTCACCCCAGCGCGCCCGCGCTCGCGACGGCGATGCACGCCGTGCGTGCCGACGAGGTAGGGCTGTACCCCGGGGACGTCGTGCCGCTCGACCGCCTCATCGCGCGCGACCCCGCCGCCATGCTCGGCCACGACGTGGTCGTGCGGTGGGAGCGGCTGCCGTACCTGCTCAAGGTCCTCGCGATCGCCAAGCCGCTGTCGCTGCAGGTGCATCCGACGCTGGCCCAGGCCGACGAGGGCTTCCGCCGGGAGCAGGCGATCGGCGTCCCCCTCGACGCGGCGGCGCGCACCTTCAAGGACCGGTCTCACAAGCCCGAGATGATCGTCGCGCTCACTCCGATGACTCTGCTGGCGGGCTTCCGCAAGGCGCCCGCGGTGGCCGCCGACCTCATGCGGCTGGGCCTCGAGTGCACGCGCGCGTGGGCGGAGGAGCTGAACAACTCGACCGAGCCCACCGTCGCGCTGCGGGAGTACGTCTCGACGGTCCTGACCCATCCCGACGCCGGTGACGCGGTCGCACGCCTGGCCGAGGTCGGCACCGGCGCCGACGCGAGCGAGGGCCTCGCGGTCGCCGCCGCCACCCTGGCCGACTTCCCCGGCGACGTCGGCGCCCTCGTGGCGCTGGCGCTCAACGTCGTGCGCCTCGAGCCGGGTGAGGCCTGCTTCACCGAGGCCGGAGTGGTCCACTCCTATCAGTCGGGCCTGGGCGTCGAGATCATGGCGAACTCCGACAACGTGGTGCGCGCCGGGCTCACGCCCAAGCAGGTGGACATCCCGCTGCTCGTCGCTCTCACCGACGGCACCCCCGGTCCTCCGCCACGCGTCGCGCCGCAGGTCGACGGGCCGGTGACGCACTATCCCGCGCCGGTCGGCGAGTTCGCGCTCACCGTGGTCAGGGACGGGGCCGCGCGGGTCGCTCCGGGCCCGCGCATCGTCCTCGCCGTCGACGGCACGGTCGACGTGCGGGCGGGCTCGGGAGGCCTCGGGCTGCGCCGCGGCCAGGCGGCGTTCGTGCCGTACTGCGACGGCGAGCTCCACGTGGACGCCCACGGGATGGCCGTCGTCGCAGAAGTTCCTTAGTCCTGGTGCCTGGGGTGCCGTTAGATTAGGCGCATGTCACTGCGCATGTCAGTCTTCGGCACCGGCTACCTCGGTGCCACCCACGCGGCCGGGATGGCCGAGCTCGGCCACGAGGTCATCGGCGTCGACATCGACCCGGCGAAGATCGAGAGGCTCGCCCGAGGCGAGGTGCCGTTCTTCGAGCCCGGGCTGCCTGAGCTGCTCCGCAAGCACGTCGAGTCGGGGCGCCTGCGCTTCACCACCGACGCCGCGGAGGCGGCGGAGTTCGCCGACGTCCACTTCATCGGTGTCGGCACCCCTCAGAAGAAGGGGGAGAACGCGGCGGACATGCGGTTCGTGGACTCCGTCATCGAGACGCTCGCGCCGCTGCTCACCCGCCCCGCCGTGATCCTGGGCAAGTCCACCGTCCCGGTGGGGACGGCCGCCCGCCTGGCGGCCCGCGTGCGCGAGCTCGCTCCGGTCGGCGACGAGGCGCAGCTCGGCTGGAACCCGGAGTTCCTGCGGGAGGGGTTCGCCGTCGAGGACACCCTGCGTCCCGACCGCCTGGTGGTGGGGGTCGACAAGGACCGGCCGGGCCGCATCGAGGAGGTCGCGCGAGAGGTGTACGCCGGCGCGATCGGCCGGGGAACGCCGTTCATGGTGACGGACCTCGCGACCGCGGAGCTGGTCAAGGTCTCCGCGAACGCCTTCCTCGCGACCAAGATCTCCTTCATCAACGCGGTCGCGGAGGTGTGCGAGGCCACGGGCGCCGACGTCGCCGACCTGGCGGACGCGATCGGCTACGACGCCCGCATCGGCCGCAAGTTCCTGGGCGCTGGCCTCGGCTTCGGCGGCGGCTGCCTCCCGAAGGACATCCGAGCGTTCATGGCGCGGGCCGGCGAGCTCGGCGTGGACCAGGCGCTGGGGTTCCTGCGCGAGGTCGACAACGTCAACCTGCGCCGCCGTGACCACGTCGTCAACCTCGCCGAGCGTGAGGTGGGCGGCTCCCTGAAGGGTGCGCGCATCGCGGTGCTAGGAGCGGCCTTCAAGCCGAACTCCGACGACGTGCGCGACTCGCCCGCGCTCGATATCGCGGGGCGGCTTCACCTCGCGGGCGCCGAGGTGCGCGTCTACGACCCGGAGGCGATGGGCAACGCCGCCGCGGTGTGGCCCACGCTGCCGTTCGTGGCCGATGCGGACGAGGCCTGCGCGGACGCCGACCTCGTGATCGTCGCGACCGAGTGGAAGGAGTTCCGCGAGCTCGACCCCGCCGTCGTGGCGGGCGAGGTCGCGCAGGCCACGGTCATCGACGGACGCAACTGCCTCCCGGCCGACCAGTGGATCGCGGCGGGGTGGCGCTACCTGGGGCTGGGCCGCTACGCGTCATGAGCGACCTCATCGACACGACGGAGATGTATCTCCGGACCATCTATGAGCTGATCGAGGACGGCGTCACGCCGATGCGCGCGCGCCTGGCCGAGCACCTCGGCCACGCGGGCCCCACGGTCTCGCAGACCATCGCGCGCATGGAGCGCGACGGGCTGGTGCTGGTGTCGGAGGACCGCCACCTCGAGCTCACCGAGCGGGGCCGCGAGCTCGCGACGCGCGTCATGCGCAAGCACCGCCTCGCCGAGCGGCTGCTGACCGACGTGATCGGGCTCGACCTGGCGCATGTGCACGACGAGGCATGCCGGTGGGAGCACGTGATGAGCGAGCGTGTGGAGCGCCGGCTCATCGAGCTGCTCGACGCTCCCACGGTGTCGCCGTACGGCAACCCGATCCCCGGGCTCGGGGAGCTGGGCGTGCCCGAGGGCATCGCGGCCGGGGGCGAGGCGCGGGTCTCGGAGCTGCTGGAGGCCGGTGTGACATCCGTCACACTGACCCGCATCGGGGAGCATCCGCAGGCCGATCTGGAGGCGCTCGAGGCGCTGGTCGAGAACGGGATCCTGCCAGGCGAGACGGTCACGCTGTCCGAGGTACCCCAGGGGGTATGCTTGGCCGTTCGCAAGGATGCCGTCACCGTGCCCGAAGAGGTGGCGCGCCACCTCTTCGGCTTGCCTTCTCAGTGAAGTTTGATAAATTTTCGGTAACAAAGACGGCCTTCATGGCATGGAGACCTACTCCACGGTGCCCCTCACAAGAGGAGACGCTCGAAGATGACGCGAGCGACGGGGTACAGAAACAACGACGCGCACACGGCGCGGAAGGAACAGAAATTGAAGTACGGATACATGCGCGCCCGGACGCGCGCGGTGGCCGCAGCAGCGGGCGCCGCACTCGTCGTGGTTCCCCTCACGGGAGCCGCCGCGGCCGCCCTGGTGACGACCGAGGACGACTCGAACGTCACGGTCCTGGGCTCCGCTCAGCGCGCTGACTACGCCAGCGACGTCGCCGAGATCCCTGCGGTCACCTCCACCGAGGAGTCGGACGCCTTCGAGATCGACACCCCCTCCGTCGATGTCGAGCTCCCGCCGCCGCCGGAGCCGGCCCCCGTCGCCACCACGGCCCGTGCGGCCACGTCCTCAGGGACCAGCGCCGGCACCACGACCACCTCGAGCTCGTCCGGTTCGACCTCGTCGTCCGCCGCCGTGACGGCCGCCATCTCCGGCTCCGCGATCATCGCCGAGGCCGCAAAGTATGTGGGCACCCCCTACGTTTCCGGTGGCTCGAGCCCGTCGGGCTTCGACTGCTCGGGCTTCGTCTCGTACGTCTACGCGCAGTTCGGTGTCTCCCTGCCGCGCTCGTCGAGCGCCTACTGGGGCGTCGGCGTGACCGTGTCGAGCCCGCAGCCGGGCGACATCATCGTCTCCTCCGGCCACGTGGCCCTCTACGCGGGTCCCAACCTGCAGATCGACGCGCCGCGCCCGGGCAAGACCGTCCAGTTCCGCCCGATCTGGCAGTCCAACCCGACCTACAAGCGCATCGCCGGCTGACCGGCGCACACGCCTCACGAGGGCCGTCACCGCAAGGTGGCGGCCCTCGTCGCGTGCGGGCCCGGGCATCGTCATGCCTGGTGCAACCGCGCGGTCGGGGTGATGCATTCCCGCGGCTAGGGTGGATCCCATGAGGACGACGATGGTCCCGAACCTGGGACGCGAGATCTCGCTGGTCGGTCTGGGCACGTGGCAGCTCGGCGGCGACTGGGCCACCGTGGGCGACGATGCGGCGCAGGAGGTCCTCGCGGCCGCGGCCGACGCGGGTACGCGGCTGTTCGACACCGCCGACGTGTACGGCGACGGGCGCTCCGAGAAGGCGATCGGGCGGTTCCTCGCGGGGCGTGCCGACCGGGCCGACTTCACGGTGATCACCAAGATGGGGCGCCGGGCCGAGCCCCATGAGCCGGCGGCGTACACGCTCGACGCCTTCCGCGCATGGACCGACCGGTCGCGCGAGAACCTCGGCGTCGAGACCCTCGACCTGGTCCAGCTGCACTGCCCGCCCACGGCCGTCTACGGCGACGAGCGCGTCTACGACGACCTCCGCACGCTCCAGGCCGAGGGCCGCATCGCGCGATGGGGCGTGAGCGTCGAGCTGGTGGACGAGGCCCTGGCGGCGCTCGAGCAGCCCGACCTCGCCACCATCCAGATCATCGTCAACATCTTCCGCCGCAAGCCGCTCGAGAGGGTGCTGCCGCTCGCGGCCGAGCGCGGCGTCGGGATCATCGCGCGGCTGCCGCTGGCCTCGGGCCTGCTCTCGGGCAAGTACGACGAGCACACCACCTTCGCGCCGGAGGACCACCGCACCTGGAACCGCGACGGCTCGAAGATGAACATCGGCGAGACGTTCTCCGGCATCCCGTTCGAGGTCGGCGTGGCGGCGGCGCGCGAGGTCGCGGCGCTCACCCCCGCGGGCTGGACGACTGCGCAGATGGCGCTCGGCTGGCTCGCGCAGGTGGGGGTGGCGACCATGATCCCCGGCGCGTCCCGGCCGTCGCAGGCGGTGTCGAACGCCGCGGCCGCGGAGATGCCCGCGCTGCCCGAGGAGACGATGCGGGCGCTCGAGGACATCTACGACCGGCACTGCCGCCGCCACGTCCACGACGTGTTCTGAGCGCAGGGACGATGCGGTGAGCGGGTACCCTTGACCGGTACCCCCTCGTACAGGCGCCTGTAGCTCAGGGGATAGAGCACCGCTCTCCTAAAGCGGGTGTCGCGCGTTCGAATCGCGCCAGGCGCACCATCCGCCGCACGACCGCCCTACTGCGGCCTCCGGGGCCGCGGTGCCGACGGGGCGTCCTCGGGAACCACCAGCACGGGGGAGCGGGCGAACTCGATCACGCCGAGCGTGTGCGAGCCGATCGCCGGGATCACGTGCCCGGGCCGGTCCATCCGCCCCACCACGATGAGGCTCGCCTCGCAGGAGTCCGCCTCGGCGAGGATCTCGGCGGCGATCCGGCCGCCACGCAGCGCCACCGTGGCCACGATCCCGGCCGCGCCGGCGCGCTCGACCACGTGCGCCAGCGCCGCCTCGCAGCCGGCGGCGCGGCCGCGTGCCACGGACCCGTCGCGGTCCTCGCCGGCCCCCGCGGGCTCGACCACCGCGACGGCGCGCAGCGCCGCCCCGGTCCGCCGTGCGTGAGCGATCGCCTCGTCGGCGGCCGCGAACGCGGCGGGGGAGTCGTGGACCGCCACCAGCACCGTGCCGTTCATCCCGCACCTCCCGTTCGCGACCCGGCGGTCCGCCGAGGTCGGCGCGCGTCGAGCGCCCAGCGCACACGCAGGTTCTCCTCGCGCTCGAGCTCCTCGAGCGCGCCCTCGATCCGCGCCAGCTCGCCCTCGAGGCGCGGGATCCAGCGGTGCTCGACCGCCCGACGGCGGGTCCTGGTCGCCACCAGCTCGGCCTCGACCGTGGTCGAGGCGCGCCGGGCCGCGGCGTAGGCGGCGGCCGCCCGGACCGCCTCCGCCATCGCCTCGGCCGCCAGCTCGAGCGCTGAGCTGCCTCCCGACGGCAGGCGCTCGGGCACCGTCGCCTCGCCCGCGTCCGTGAACTCGACCCCCATGACGTGGCCGGCCTCCGCGCGCATCGTCGCCGCGCCGCTCGGCGCCGCGGCCTCGATCGCGGGCCAGCCGTCCAGCGCGGCCGCCCGGTCCGCCCACACCGCCGCATCGCGGGCGGCGCGCTCCCACGCCTGCTGGAGGTGGTCCGCGCCGAGGAGGAGCCGCTCGTGCTCGGCGGCGATGATCCGCTGCTTGCGCTCGAGCATGTCGACCCCATGGCGCGCGACGGCCAGCTGGCGCTGCACCCGCAGCCTGGCCGCGCGCCCGACGTCAGGCATCGTCCACCCCCTCGTCCGGGAGCTCGAGGTGCGCCCGGATCATCTCCGGCGACAGCATCGTCAGCTCCTGTCGCGGCAACGTGGCGAGCGCCGTCCAGGCACGATCGAGCGTCTCCTCGAGCGACCTGCTCTCCGCGTCGCCCTGGTCGAGCAGCTCCCGCTCGAGCTCCTCGCGGTAGGCGAGGTAGCTGCGGTCCGTCTCGCCGAGCGCGGCGGCCCCGACGAGCTCGGCCAGGGCCGCCGACTGGCGCGCGCGTGCGAGCGCCGCGAGCACCTGCGCGGCCACATCGAGGTGGTCGTCGCGCGTGCGTCGCGCGCCCGCGCCGTGACGCATGAGCCGCGACAGCGAGCCGAGCGTGTCGACCGGCGGATACACGCCGCGCGCCGCGATCTCGGGCGACAGCACGATCTGCCCCTCCGTGATGTAGCCGGTGAGGTCCGGCACGGGGTGGGTGATGTCGCCCGCCGGCATGGTGAGCACCGGGACGATCGTGACGGAGCCGTCGCGGTCGCGGACCCGGCCGCAGCGTTCGTACAGGCTCGCGAGGTCGCTGTAGAGGTAGCCGGGGTAGCCGCGTCGGGCGGGGATCTCGCGCCGCGCGGCCGAGACCTCGCGGACCGCCTCCGCGTAGTTGGTCATGTCGGACAGGACGACGAGCACGTCGGCGCCGTCGTCGAAGGCGAGATGCTCGGCGACCGTGAGCGCGAGGCGGGGCGTGAGGATCCGCTCGATCGCCGGGTCGTCCGCGGCGTTGAGGATCAGCACCAGCTCTCCCGAGGAGGTGCGCTCCTCCAGCCGGTCCCGGACGTACGCGATGTCGGCATGCGTCAGCCCCATGGCCGCGAACACCACCCGGAACCGCGTGCCCGCGCTGGTCGCCTGAGCCGCGATCTGGGTCGCGAGCGCGAGATGGGGCAGGCCGGCGACGGAGAAGATCGGCAGCTTCTGCCCTCGCACCAGGGTGGTGAGCGCGTCGATCGCGGAGACCCCGGTGAGGACGGGCTCGTGCGGGGGGTCGCGGTCGACCGGATTCATCGGCCACCCCGCCACCGGCTCCAGCCGGTCGCCGGTGACGGGCGGCCCCCCGTCGAGGGGCGCCCCGCGGCCGTTGCACACCCGGCCGAGCCAGCCGGCGCCGACCGGGACGCGCAGGGGGCTTCCGGCGAACCTCACCTCGATCGCGCCGGGCACCAGACCGTCGGTGCCCTCGAACACCTGCACCGTCGCCTGATCGCCGTCGAGCTCCAGCACCAGGCCATGCCGGACGCCCTCCTCGGTCGCGACCTGGGCGGACTCGTCCCAGCCGACGCCGTCCACACCGCCGACGACCAGCAGCGGCCCACGGATCGCCTGCACGTCGCGGTGGGCGACCCGCGGCTCGCCGGCTGCCCACGACGGGGCGCGTCCGTCGCCGCTCATGACACCCTCCTGATCGCGTCGAGCATCCGCTCCCGGGTCGCGGCGATGGCCGTGGCGTCCTCCGGGCCGCCGTCCTGAGCCGCGCGGATCACCGGACCCATGTCGACGCGCTCCAGCGCGGTCGCGGAGACCCCTCGTGCGATCGCCGCGTGGCAGGCGTCGATCACATCGAGCACCAGGTCCAGCAGCGCCGCGCCCTTCGCGTCGGCGCACGTGGCGTCGTTGGGGTGGAGGGCGTTCTGCGCCAGCACGCCCTCGCGCAGCAGGCGCCCGCCGAGCACCACCACCCGCTCGCGGCCGGGGAGCGAGCTGACGCCGATCACCTCGGCCAGCGACTCCAACCGGTCCGCCTCGGCAAGCACCTCGAGCGCCCGCGCGCGGCGCTGCGCCCACTCGGGGTCGCCGTGCACGGTCTGCCACCGTGCGAGGCCGGCGGCGTCGCGCGCGAACGATCCGGACCAGTGCACGGCGGGATAGTGCCGCGCGTAGGCGAGATCCCGGTCGAGCATCCACATGGCGCGCACGAACCGCTGGCTGATGGTGGTGACCGGCTCCGACATGTCGCCGCCCGGTGGCGACACCGCCCCGATCACGGTGACGGAGGCCTCCTGCCCTCCCAAGGTGGTCACGCGCCCGGCCCGCTCGTAGAACGCGGCGAGCTCCGACGCCAGATCGGCGGGGAACCCCTCCTCCGCGGGCAGGTCGCCGCGCCGGTTGGCGAACTCGCGCAGGGCCTCGGCCCAGCGCGAGGTCGAGTCGGCGATCACCACGGCGTCGTGCCCCATGTCGCGGAAGTACTCCGCGATGCTGACGCCGGTGTAGATGCTGAGCTCGCGCGCCATCATCGGCATGTTCGACGTGTTCGCGACCACCACGGTCCGGTCGACCAGCCGGCCGCCGGTGCGCGCGTCCACCAGCCGGCCGAGGTCGTCGAGGACATCGGCCATCTCGTTCCCGCGCTCGCCGCACCCGACGTAGACGATCACGTCGGCGTCGCACCACTTCGCCACCTGCTGGAGGAGCATGGTCTTGCCCGTGCCGAAGCCGCCGGTCACCGCGGCAGCCGCGCCGCGCGCGACGGGGAAGAACAGGTCGAGCACGCGTTGGCCCGTGTGCAGCGGTACCGGATCCGTGAGCCGCTCGCGGTGGGGGCGCGGGCGGCGGATCGGCCATCGCTCGGACAGGTGGACGTCGCGCCCGGAGACGCGCGCGACGGCGTCGAGCTCGCCGACCTCTCCGGCGGCGATCCGCTCGACGGTGCCGGCGCAGCCCGCCGGCGTCAGGACCCGATGCTCGACCGCGCCCGTCGTCGGCACGGTGCCGAGCACGTCGCCCTCGCCCACGGTGTCGCCCGCGGCCACCGCGGGCACGAAGGTCCACCGGTGCGACCGGATCCCGTCCGCATCGTCCCCGGGACGGTCGGGCCGCAGCCACAGCGGCGCCGACGAGAGCGGACGCATGAGCCCGTCGAACGCGTGCCCGAGCAGCCCCGGGCCGAAGAGCCCCGTGAGGGGTTGCCCGGTGCCCGCCGCCGGGTCGCCCACGCGCAGGCCGCCGGTGTACTCGTAGGCCTGCATCGTCGCGCGGGCACCGTCGACGCCCACCACCTCCGCGCTGATGCCGCCCGCGCCCATCCGGAGGATCTCGCCCATCGCGACGTCCGGCACGCCGTCGGCCTCGATCAGCGGCCCGGTGACGCGCACGGCGCGGCCGACGCGTGCGGCCGGCGTCGGCGACGCGCTCACGGCATCCATAGCGCCGACACCTCCTCGGACGGGGACCCCAGCGCGGCACGCGCGAGCGCGGGAAGCGTGAGGTCGAGCCTGCGCGTGCCGCTGGCGGCCACCACCCCGCCGTCGGGGTGCTCCTCGATGGCGGCGTCGGGCCCGAGCATCTCGCGTGCGCGCTCGCGCAGCGACGCGAGCAGGCGCGGGTAGGCCGGATAGGTCCGCAGCATCCGGGCGCGCGCCACCACCCGGTCCTCGATCTCCCGGCGCAGCGACTCGCGACCCGCGAGGTCGAGCTCGTGCGCGGCGCGCCGGCGGCGTGCCGAGCGCTGTGCGGCGTCCGACCGCGCCGCGGCCTCGCCCGCCTGGACCGCGCGCTCCGTGATCGCGTCGGCGTCCCGGCGCGCCTCCGCGAGCGTGATGGCGGCCTCCTCGGCGGACTTCCGCTCGCAGGCGCGCACCACGCCCTCCGCCTGAGCATGGATGCGGTCGCGCAGCGGCGCGAGCGACGGCGCGGATCCGGTCGGCAGGGACCTCATGTCGGGATCACCGCCGTCACCGGTGCGCCCAGGCGGTCCGCCTCGCCCCCCAGCGCCGCGGCCGCGTCCGCGGTCAGCACCACCAGCGCGACATCCTGCGCGAGCGCCTCCCAGGCGAGGCGCACGGCGCCCGGATCCGGCGCGTGCCGCACGTCGACCCCGGCCAGCGCGTACGCGCCGACGAGCCGGCGGTCGCCGATCGCGACGACGACGCCGTCGAGGAGCGGTGCCGGAGCGTTCATGCCTTGCCGATCAGGATGATCGCGATGATGAGCCCGTAGATGGCGATGCCCTCGGCGAGGCCGACGACCACCATGGCGCGGCCGAACATCTCGGGGCGCTCGCTCATCGCGGCGAGCGCGGCGGAACCGGTGTACGCGACGGCGATCGCCGCGCCGATCGACGAGCCCACGACGGCAATCGCCGCGGCGATGAGCGCGGAGCCGTTGGAGCCCGACGCGGCGGCCTCGGTGGTCGCGGCCGCGACGGGTGCCGCGGCGCTCGCCGAGGGCGCGGAGACGAGCACGACGACGGCGGCAGCGATCACCGCGAGGTTGGCGCCGATGATCGTGACGATCCCCGCGCGGGGGCGTCGACGCATCAGCACGGTGGCGCCGCCCGCGACGAGCACGAGGATGGGAAGGGTCAGGAGCCAGATGGACATGGGTCACTCCTCTCGATCGGGCTCGCTCGCCGCGGCGCCGGACGGCTCCGCGACCTCGGGGACCTCGGGGTGCCACGGTCGGAAGGCGCGTCCCTCCCCGACGAAGACACGGGAGAACAGCTCGTAGTACTCGAGCCGGAGCGCCTGCACTCCCGCGACGAGCGCCTCGAGCCCGAACGTGATGACGTTGCCGACCACGAATACCAGCACGGCGGCGACGGCCGCCCAGCCCGGACGCCACAGGGCGGTGGTGCCGTCCCAGATCACGGTGAGCAGGGCCGCGTGGGTCAGTCCGAAGGCCGCGAGCCGCGCGAAGGACACGACGTTGGAGCCGAGCCGGCTGACGGCGTCGACGGACTCGATGCCCGCCTGCAGCACGCCCGTGGCGCCGCCGCCCGACTCGGACAGCACCCCGATGAAGATCAGCACCAGCGCGGCGAGGGCGAGCACGGCTCCCGCCGCTGTCAGCGCGGGAACGTCCGCGACGAGTCCCCACGTCAGGAGGGCCAGGGCGACGAGCAGGCCCGCGCCGGCGAGCCCGGAGCGCGCGTAGAGCGCGTAGCCCCAGCCGCCCTCGCGGACGCGGTTGATGGTGCCCGTCGCGTAGGAGCCGGCGAGCAGGACCCCGCCGATGCCGACGGCGGCGAGCAGCAGCGGCACCGGGTCGTCCATCGGGTCGAGCCACAGCACCGGGACCAGGCCCGTGGGCCCGAACGCCTCGCCGTAGAGCGCGCCGAACACCATCGCCGCGAGCCCCGCGAGCGTGACGAACAGCCACATGCGGGTCAGCTTCCTGAGGCGGGGGATCCAGCCGGCGCGCATCGCGAGCCCGAGCCCGGCGAGCATCGCGCCGTGACCGACGTCGCCGAACATCATCCCGAACATCAGGATGTATGCGGCGGCCGCGAGGCGCGCCGGGTCGACGTCGGCGTAGGGCACCACCCCGTAGGTGTCGACCAGCGTGCGGGAGGTGCCCGCGTCGCGCTCCGCCATGAGCGTGGGCGGCTGCTCGCCCGCGGGGTGGCGCAGCGGCACGACCGCCGCGCCGAGCGGGGCGAGTGCTGAGGCGAGGCCGTCGCGCTCGTGGCTCGGCATCCAGCCGACCCACCCGACGATGCGGTCATGGGTCACGGCCGCCCGGGCGGCGCGGGCGAACGGATCGCCGTCCTCGGGGCCCGCGGCTCGCAGGTCCAGCTCGACGATGCCCGCGCGGGCGACCGCCGCGAGCGTGCGGTCGCGGTCCTCCTCGAGCGCGACGATCGCGACGCGGTCCATCGTCACGGGTCCCCCGTGCTCACGCCGCGGCATCGAGCACCTCCCGGGCAGCCGGACCCGCCTCGAGGGCCGCCGCGGCGGCCTGGACGCGCCACGCGTCCACCTCGAGCAGCGCGAGGCCCGCGACCACCACCTCCTGGCGGGGCGCGCCGGACCTCATCAGCGCCGTGGCCTCCGCCTCGGTCAGGGCACGGTCCCGAGCCTCGGCCCGCCACAGATCCTCCGCGCCGTCGATCCCCGCGAGGATCGGGCGCACGTGCGGCGGGAGCGCAGCCGTCAGCGCCGGAAGGTCCCGAGCCTCCTCCCACGCGCGTCCGAGCAACGGCCGCAGCCGCCGGGTCAGACCCGCGGAGGGGCTGTCGCCGTCGACGACGACGGCGCGCGCGGCGACCAGGGCCGCGCGTCGGGACACCCAGACCCGAGCCGCGGGGGCCGTCTGCGCGTAGCGCAGGAGCCAGGCGGCCTCGAGGAGCTCGGCCAGCCGGTCCTCCTCCTCGGGCTCGACCGCCCCCCACGGCGTGCGCGCCAGCGCGGCACGCAGGTCCTCCGGGCTCGCGGCCCGACGGAGAGCGCCCCAGGACGTCGCGAGCGAGCCCAGGTCGTGCGCCGGGCCCGCCCTGTCGCCCCGCAGCTCCCGGGCCAGTCCCAGGATGTTGTCGCGCTCGAACGGCGCCGCGGCGGCGCGGAGGATGCGGGTGCCGCCCGCCGGCGCCCACCCCGCCAGGACCCGCAGCTGCCACAGCAGCGTCTCCCTGGTCGCGAGCTGGAGGCCGGTCACGGTGGCGGACTCGGGCAGCCGTGCGCCGTAGCTCCAGCGCGCGACCAGCTCGCGGGCCTGCTCGAGCGAGCCGGCGGCCGCGAGGCGCGCGGCTCCGGCGGCTCCCGCGCGGCCGGAGACCAGCGCACGCGTCCTGACCGCGGCGGCCACCCATGCGATGCTCATGATGAGCGCCCGAGCGGGTCGACCAGGCTCTCGACCACCTGTCGCGCGGCGTCCTCGACGCGCGGCCTGCGGTCGGCGAGCAGACGGTCCACCTCATCGCGGGCCGCACGCATCACGCGCTCGTCCTCGCCCGCTGCCCGCGCGAGCACCTCCGCAGCGGCCGCGGCCTCCCGCGCCGGCGCCTCGCCACGTGCGTGCGCGAGCAGCGCCGCGGCCTCGGCGCGTGCCTGCTCGGCACGCTCCGCCGCGCGCGTGCATCCCTCCTCGACTCGCGTCGCGGCCTGCGCCAGGTCCGCGTCGACGGCCGCGAAGACCGGGGCGAGCTCGAGCGCCGCGCTGGAGCGCTGGGCGACGTGCTCCGCCGACTCGGCGGCGCCGCCGGGTGCCGCCACCGGGCGGAAGCGGTCCAGGATCTCCTGCCAGCGCATGTCTCTTCCTCGAGTCAGCGACGACCCGGGCATCCGGGGTGCCCGCTCATCTTCGAATCTACTCCCGCGGGGTGCGCCCGCGCCCGGCGGGCCCGGGGGAGGCGAAGGCCCTGCTGAGGACACGGACCGCCGCATCGTCGCGACCGTCGGGGGGAGGGCATGGCGCCGGCGCCGTCCCGCCGTGCCGCGAGCGGCGCGGCGCCATCGCGTCGTCCCTCCTGGGCGACCGTTACCGAACCGAGACCGAAACTCGACCTTTCGTGACCTAATTAAGTTGACTCCTGACTTAAATTCCTCCAGACTGCAGATGTGCAAAGACGTACACCTGACGGTCCCGAGACCGCCGAACCCTGGGGAGCCCCCCTCGCCGGCCGGCCGCTGAGCGCGCCGCAGATCGACGGCGATGTGGCCGTCATCCGTGACGCCGTCTACTCCAGCCGCGTCGGCTTCCGCCCGTTGACCCTCGACCTCCACGCCCCGGCCGAGGCGTGGGAGCCGGCCGGCGGCGCCGCCGCCGCGCGTCGCTATCCCGCGATCGTGTGGATCCACGGGGGAGCCTTCCGCGTCGGCTCGCGGGCCCTCCTTCCCGACTTCCTCGACGACGGCGACTTCTTCGGCAGCCTCGCGCGTGCCGGATTCGTGGTGGCGTCGATCGACTACCGCCTCTCCTCCGAGGCGGCCTGGCCCGCCCAGCTGCTGGACGTCAGGGCCGCCGTGCGATGGCTGAGGGGCCGCGCGGACGAGCTCGGCATCGCGCCGGCCGCGATCGCGGTGTGGGGAGAGTCCGCGGGAGCCCACCTCGCGGCGAGCGCGGGGGTCCGGGGCGCCGCGGAGCACCCCGATGAGGAGCCCGGCCTCGAGCCGCCGACCGTGGCGGCCGTGGTCGACTGGTACGGCCCGTCCAACTTCGCCCTCATGGACCACCAGGCTCCCGCCGATGCCCTTCAGGTGCACGACGATCCGGACTCGCCCGAGTCGGTGCTGCTGCGGGCTCCCGTGCAGCACGCGCCCGACCGGGTGGCGGACGCGGATCCGGCGACCCACGTGGGCCCGGGATGCCCGCCGATCCTGATCCGTCACGGCATGCACGACCGCCTGGTGCCCTTCGGGCAGAGCGTGCACCTCGCCTCGGCCCTCGAGGGCGCGGGTGTCGATGTGCGGCTGCGTCCCGTCGATGGCGCGGGGCACGTCTTCGAGGGCCACCCCGACCCGTTCCAGTTCGTCCACGAGGCCGTGGACTTCCTCCGCGAGGTGATGCCCCCGGCTCACCCCCACGCCACCGCCAGGACCCTCCGATGAAAGGCACCCTCATGAGCCCACGCGTGAAGGCCGACGAGCCCTCCGCATCCCCGCCGTCGGCGCCGACGCGCAGCACGCTGCCGTCGTTCCTGACCAGCGGGCTCAACATCCGCGCCCTCACCGGTGCCGACTGGTTCAGCGCGCTGGCCGCGCTGCTGCTGCTCGTCGCGGTGATCGGCCTGATGAACCCGGCGTTCTTCAGCACCACGCAGCTGATCAACGTGGTGCAGCAGTCGGTGTACATCGCGCTGATGGCCGCCGGCATCGCGTTCCTCCTCACCCAGGGAGAGGTCGACCTCTCGGTCGCAGGCAACTATGTGCTCACCGGGATCGTCGCCTCGCTCCTCATCCAGGGAGGCATGAACACGTGGCTCGCCGCGGCCATCGCGTTGCTGTGCGCCGTCGGCGTGGGCGCGTTCAACGCGTTGATCGTGCAAGGGATCGGCATCAACTCGCTGATCGCGACGCTCGCGATGGGATGGGTGCTCCGCGGACTCGCGGCCGCGGTCTCCGAAGGCAAGCAGATCATCGGCATGCCGGTCTCCGACCCGTTCTTCGCCATCCTCGGCGGCGGGAAGGTGCTGGGGCTGCCCGTCTCGGTGTGGATCCTCATCATCGTGGTGGCGCTGCTCACCGTGGTGCTGCGCGCGACACCGTTCGGCTACCGTTCCCGCGAGATCGGCTCCAACCCCGACGCGGCGGCCTTCGCCGGCATCCCCGTGAACCGCAACAAGACGTACGGCTTCCTGCTGAGCGGCGGCCTCGCGGGCCTCGCAGGCCTGCTCGGGCTCGCGTTCTTCACCAGCGGCGACCCGACCAGCGGCGGCGGCTTCGAGCTGTTCGCCGTCGCCGGCGCCGTCATCGGCGGCAACCCGCTCACCGGCGGCATCGCGACCATCTTCGGCGCCGCGATCGGCGCGATCCTGCTCAAGACCGTCGGCGTGGGCCTCGTGTACTTCTCGATCCCCGCGGTCTGGAGCCAGTTCGCCACCGGCGCCATCATCATCCTCGCCGTCTCGCTCAACGGGCTGATGGCCCGCCGCAAGGCGAGACGGAAGAAGACCTAGCGGTCCACATCCCACCCCACCACCAGGTCCCCAACAACAAGGAGAGCAGTGACAATGAAGTCCGATCCGACCACCCTCCGCAGGCGCCTCGGCGTTCTCGCGGCCAGCGCCGCGATCGCCGCGGTCGCCCTCGCCGGCTGCAGCTCGTCCGGCACCGAGGCCACCACCTCCGACGAGCCCACCACCGGCACCGACACCACCACCGAGTCGACGCTCGAGCCCGGCTCGATCAAGCTGGGCATCGCGTACTGGGACACCATCACGTACGCCTTCCAGCTCATGCTCAAGGGCTCCGAGGCCGTGGCCGCCAACGACCCGGCGATCGCCCTCGAGTCCGCCGCGCCCGACTCCGGCGACCCGTCCAAGCTGCTCCCGCTCTTCCAGGCGCTGGCGCAGACCCAGACCGACGGCGTGGTGCTCCAGACGCTCGCGGCCGACCCGTTCTACCGTCCGGTGCTCGACACCACCGGTGCCGGCACCCCGGTGATCGCCATCGACGCCCCGCCGCCCGCCGACGCCGGCGTCGACCTCTTCATCACGAACGACAACATGGAGCTGGGCCGCATGCTCGCCCGCGAGCTCCTCAAGGACCTCGACGCCGACGCGTCCGGGCAGATCGTGATCGGCACCAACGGCCCCGCCGTGCCCCCGCTCATGGCCCGCGTCGACGGCATGATCGAGGTCGTGACCGAGGAGTACCCGAACGTCGAGGTGATCGGCCCGATCTCCACCTACGGCACGTCCGGCTCCCCCCAGGAGAACTACGACGCCTGGGACGGCATCTGGCGCCAGTACCCCGACGCCCTCGCCTACATGGCGCCCGGCGCCCAGGACGCCGTCTCGCTCGGCCTGATCCAGACCCGCAACAGCGTCGAGATCCTCGCCGGCGGCATGGACCTCGAGCCCGGCTCGCTCGACGAGGTCAAGACCGGCCGCGTCGCCGTGCTGGTCTCGCCCGAGCACTGGCTGAAGGGCTACATCGCGACCAAGCTGCTCGCGATGCACGCCGAGGACGGCTTCGAGATCCCCGCGGGCGTCTGGGACACCGGCGGCCTCGTGGTCAACTCCGACAACATCGACGAGGTGCTGGCGCGGCAGGCCAGCGACGACTCGATGCGCGAGGCTCTGAGCCCGGTGGGTGACGAGCAGATCGCGAACTACCAGGACTACATCGGATAACAAGGCAGGCACGCACACTCATGCACGCGTTCGAGGCGCAGGACATCCGGAAGAGCTATGGCGGAGTGCACGCGCTCCGTGGGGTGGGCCTCGCGGTCCGTCCCGGCTCGGTTCACGCCCTGCTGGGCGAGAACGGCGCCGGCAAGTCGACCCTGGTCAAGATCATGACCGGGGTGACCCGGCCCGACTCCGGAGTCCTGCGCCTCGACGGGCGTGACGTGGCGTTCGCGAACACGGCCGAGGCGGCCGCCAGCGGCGTGGCGGTGGTGTCGCAGGAGCTCAGCCTGTTCCCCCACCTGTCGCTGCTGTCCAACCTGTTCCCGATGCGCGAGCCGCGCAAGGGGCTGCTCATCGACACGCGCGAGATGCTCCGAAGGGCCGAGCCGATCCTCGAGCAGCTGGGCGTCGACGCCAAGCCGAGCGTCCTGGTCGAGGACCTGTCGCTGGCGGACCGCCAGCTGGTCGAGATCGCCAAGGCGCTCGTGACCCAGCCGCGCGTCCTGCTTCTGGACGAGCCGACCTCGGCCCTCGAGGGGGGCGCCACCGAGCGGCTGCTCGAGATCCTCCGGGTGCTGCGCAGCCGCGATGTGGGCGTCGTGTTCGTCAGCCACATCCTGCAGGAGGTGATGAGCGTCTGCGACGAGGTCACGGTGCTCCGCGACGGCGAGATGGCGCTGTCCGCGGATCCGATCGCGCACCACACCGTGCCCACGCTGGTGAAGGCCATGATCGGCGACAAGGTCGTGGCCACCGAGACCGTCGCGCGGGCGGACGTCGAGGACCTCGCCGGCTCGGCGGAGGGCGTCCTGCAGGTCACCGGCCTCTCCCTCGCCTCCGGCGTCCACGACGTCGACCTCACGGCGCGGCCGGGCGAGATCGTCGGCCTGGTCGGGCTCGCCGGGTCCGGGCCCACCGACGTGCTGCGTGCCCTCGCCGGGATCGTCCGCCCCACCGCGGGCACCGTGACGCTGCCGGGCGGACGTCCCGCGCCCAAGGGGCAGCGGGCGCACGTCGCCGCCGGGGTCGCGTACGTGTCCGGCGACCGGCGCCGCTACGGCCTCATGCTCGAGAAGCCCATCTGGGAGAACATGGTCCAGGTCCGATCGATGGGCATGGCCCGCGACGGCCTCGTGATGCGCAAGGCCTCGCTCATCGAGCGGGCCCAGGGCCACGTCGAGCGGGTCGGCATCAAGGTCGGCTCGATCGCAGACGACGTCAGCTCGCTGTCGGGCGGCAACCAGCAGAAGGTCGTGATGGCCAAGTGGCTCGACAACGCGCCGTCGGTGCTGCTGCTCGACGACCCGACCCGTGGCGTCGACGTGGGCGCGCGCGCCGAGATCCACGGGCTCCTGCGCGGCGCCTCCAACGGAGGCGCGGTGGTGCTGATGTGCTCCACGGACCTGGAGGAGGTGGTCGCCGCGTGCGACCGCGTCGTGGTCTTCTATCGCGGCCGCGCGGTCGCCGAGCTCGAGGGCGAGCGCATCACCACGCAGACGATGCTCGAGCTGATCAATACGGGTGTGCCGGAGGAGGCGACCGCCTGACCGCGGCCGCTCGAGCCGCCATGACCCGCGATGCACCCGGACCGCTCGTGCGCGACCTGCGCGACGCGCTCGCGCTGATCGCGGACGAGCCCGGCGCGTACCTCGAGAGCGACCACCCGGTCGATCCGAAGGCGGAGCTCGCCGGGGTCTACCGTCACGTGGGCGCCGGCGGCACCGTCGCCCGGCCCACGCGCCGCGGGCCGGCCATGATGTTCACCGATGTGGCCGGGTACCCGGGCGCGCGGGTGCTGGTGGGCCTGCTCGCGGACCGCCGGAGGGCCGCGCGGCTGCTGGGCGCGACCCCGGACACCGTGGCCCACCGGCTGGTCGACGCCCTGGAGGCGCCGGTGCCGCCCGTGGTCGTGGACGATGCGCCGGCCCAGGAGGTGGTCCACCTCGCCTCCGACCCGGGTTTCGACATCCGCGCCCTGCTGCCGGCGCCCACGAACACCCCCACCGATGCCGCCCCGTACTTCTGCATGGGGCTCCTGCTCGCGTCCGACCCCGAGACCCGGCGCTCCGACGTCACGATCCACCGGATCGCGGTGCAGGGGCGGGACGAGCTGTCGATCTTCTTCTCGCCGGGCCGCCACATCGACGTGTTCCGCGCGAAGGCCGAGGCCGCCGGGCGGCCGCTGCCCGTGACGATCAACATGGGCCTGGACCCGGCGGTGGTGGTCGGCGCGTGCTTCGAGGCCCCCGCCACGCCGCTCGGCTTCGACGAGCTGCAGGTGGCGGGCGGCTTGCGAGGCGAGCCCGTCGAGCTGGTGCGCGCCACGACGGTCGACGAGCACGCGATCGCCCGCGCCGAGATCGTCATCGAGGGCGAGCTCCTCCCCGGCGTGCGCGTCGCGGAGGACCAGCACACGGGCACCGGCCACGCGATGCCCGAGTTCCCCGGGTACGCCGGTCCGGCCCACCCGGCGGTGCCGGTGATGCGCGTCACGGCGGTCACCACGCGCGAGCGCCCGATCCTGCAGACGCTCGTCGGCCCGGGTGAGGAGCACACCTCCTTGGCGGGCATCCCCACCGAGGCGTCCGTGCTGCAGGCGGTCGAGCGATCGATGCCCGGGTTCGTGACCCAGGTCCACGCGCACACGGCGGGCGGGGGCAAGCTCCTGCTGGTGATGCAGGTGCGCAAGCGCGGCCCGCGGGACGACGGGATGGCGCGGCATGCCGCGCTGGTCGCCTTCGCGACCTTCCGCGAGCTGAAGAACGTGATCGTCGTGGACGACGACGTGGACGTGTTCGACACCGACGACGTGCTGTGGGCCATGACCACCCGGATGCAGGGCTCCACGGACATCGTGGTGATCCCGGGCGTCGCGGGCCACGTGCTCGACCCCTCGCAGCAGCCGGCCTACGACGCCGGCATCCCCGCCCCGGGCGTGACGTCGAAGACCCTCTACGACGCGACGGCGCCGTGGGCGCTGCGCGATGAGTTCGCCCGCGCGAGCTTCGCGGACGTGGACCCCCGCCCCTGGGCGCCGGGACTCGCGTTCCCGTACCTGGACGATGCGGTCGCCGGGGCGGCGCCATGACGGGTGACCGGATCATCGTGGGGATCACCGGCGCCTCCGGCACCGCGTACGGCGTGCGGGCGCTCGAGCTCCTGCGCGACGCGGGCATCGAGACGCACCTGGTGATGTCGAAGGCGGCGCACGTGACCCGCACCTACGAGAGCGGCCTCAGCCGGGCGGAGATCGAGGCGCTCGCGGACCACGTGCACCGTCCCGGCGACATCGACGCCGCGATCTCCTCCGGATCCTTCGCGACGCGCGGCATGCTGATCGCGCCCTGCTCGATGCGGACGCTCGCCGAGATCGCCTCGGGCGCCTCGACGTCCCTGGTGAGCCGCGCCGCGGACGTGGTGCTCAAGGAGCGTCGGCGGTTGGTGCTGATGGCGAGGGAGGCCCCGCTCCACCTCATCCACCTGCGGAACATGGCCACCGTCACCGAGGCCGGGGCCATCGTGTTCCCCCCGGTGCCGGCGATGTACGCGCACCCGGCCTCGATCGACGACGTGATCACTCACTCCGTCGCCCGCGCGCTCGACCTCTTCGACGTCCATGTCGCGGGGATCCCGCGCTGGGAGGGGCCGGGCTGATGGACGACCGCCCCCGTCGCGCCGCGGTGCGCGCGTTGCTCGTCGAGGCCGCCGTGTGGACCATGGCCACGCGCGCCGAAGGGGGAGCGTTGCGCTCGCGGCCGGTGACCCTCTTCGCCGACGCGCCGGAGGGCGGGGCGGATGCGCTGGTCCTGACCGCCGCATCGTCCCGCAAGGCCGTCGACCTCGAGCGGTGGCCGGAGGTCGCGCTCGCCGGGCCGGTCCCCGGCGGGTGGCTCGCCGCCGGCGGGACGGCGCGGGTGATCCGCGACCCCGAGCAGGTGGCGCGGCACGTCTCGCGGCTCGCGCCCGGCGTCCCGGCCGAGGGCGTGTGCGTCCTGGCCGTGACCCTCGACGAGGCGCGTCGCTGGACGGTGCTGTCCTCGGACCCGTTCGACAATCAGGTCGAGCCGCTGCTGCCCTGAGCCGGGACCACGGCTCGCGGCGTAGCGTGGAAGCATGATCGCGGCGCTGCGGCGGCACCTCGAGACGATCGTGCTGATCGCCTCGGGGCTCGTCCTGGCCGCGGGCGGCGTCCTCGCCTGGGCGGGGGACGATGCGGCGGCCCGGTGGATGTGGATCGCCGGCACCCTGCTCGGGCTGGCGTTCGCTCTCTCCGCGACCGTCGAGGCCGCCCGGCATCGCCGGCCGACGGTCGACATCATCGCGGTGCTGGCGCTCGCCGGGGCGTTGTGGGTCGACGAGCCCCTCGCCGGCGCGATCATCACGCTCATGCTCGCGACCGGCCAGGTCCTGGAGGCCCGCGCCGACGCCCGCGCGCGGCGCGAGCTCAGCCTCCTGGCCGCGCGTGCGCCACGGACCGCCCGCCGGGTCGTGGGAGACGGCCTCGTGGAGGTCGCCGTCGAGGAGATCGGGGTGGGGGAGCGTCTGCTGGTGCGCCCGGGGGAGGTCGTGCCGGTCGACGGCCGCCTGGCGGCGGACGCGACGCTCGACGAGTCGGCGCTCACCGGGGAGCCGGAGCCCGTCGAGCGGCCCGCGGGTGGTGACGTGCGCTCGGGCGTGGTGAACGCGGGCGGTCCGCTCGAGCTGGTCACCACCACGACGGCGCAGACCTCGACCTACGCGGCGCTGGTGCGGCTGGTCGAGGCGGCGCAGGCGGCGAGCGCGCCGTTCGTGCGCGCCGCCGACCGGTGGGCGATCGCGTTCGTGCCGCTCACGCTCGCGCTCGCGGGCGGCGCCTGGTGGGTGTCCGGCGATCCGGTCCGCGCCGTCGCGGTGCTGGTGGTGGCCACCCCGTGCCCGCTGCTGCTCGCGGCGCCGATCGCGATCGTGTCGGGCCTGTCCCGGTCCGCGCGGCTCGGCGTGGTGGTCAAGGGCGGAGGTGCGCTCGAGCGCCTCGCCCGCGCCCGCGTCGCCGTGTTCGACAAGACCGGCACGCTGACGCGAGGCCGGCCGCAGCTGGCCGACGTGGTGCCGGCGGACGGCGGGGACCCCGACGTCGCCCTGCGCCTCGCGGCCTCGCTGGACCAGGTCTCCGCCCACGTGCTCGCCGGACCGATCGTCGAGGCCGCCCTCGCGCGCGGCCTCGCCCTGACCATGCCGGACCAGGCGGAGGAGGTCCATGGCCACGGGGTGCGCGGCACCGTCGGGGGCCGCCGCGTCCGCGTCGGGCGGCCGAGCTGGATCGCCGGTCCGGATCCCGCGCCGTGGGCCCGCCAGGTCCGTCGCCGCGCCGACCTCGACGGCTCGATGAGCGTGATGGTCGAGATCGACGGCGAGCCGGCCGCGGCCCTGCTGCTGCGCGACCCCATCCGTCCCGACGCCCCACGCATGGTGCGCGCGCTGCGGGCCGCGGGGATGGACCGCATCGTCCTCGCCACCGGGGACCGTGCCGACGTCGCGCACATGGTCGGACGGATCGTCGGCGTCGACGCCGTGCTCGCCGAGTGCGAGCCCGTGGACAAGCTGACCGCGCTCCGGCGCGAGGGGGAGCGCGGCCCGACGCTGATGGTGGGCGACGGGATCAACGACGCCCCCGCGCTCGCGGCCGCCGACGTGGGCGTCGCGCTCGCCGCGCGCGGCGCCACCGCATCGTCCGAGGCCGCCGACGTGGTGCTCACGGTCGACCGGATCGACGCGCTCGCCGACGCGATCCTGGTCGCCCGCCGGTCCCGCCGCATCGCGCTCCAGGCGGTGGCCGTGGGGATGGGGCTGTCGCTGGTCGCGATGGGCGCGGCCGCCGCGGGACTGCTCCCGCCGACGCTCGGAGCGGCGCTGCAGGAGGTGATCGACCTCCTGGCGATCCTCATCGCGCTGCGGGCCGTGCTGCCGGGCAGGCTGCACACGGTCGCGATCCCCGAGGAGGACCTCCGCACCCTGGCGGCGCTGCGGGTCGAGCACGACGGCCTCGCGCCCCTGGTCGAGCGCGTCGCGGCGGTCGCGGACGGGCTCAGCACCCAGGCGCCCGACCTGGCGCCGGTCCTCGCCCTGCGCGACGCTCTCGAGACCGACCTGCTGCCGCACGAGCGCGCCGACGAGGAGCTGCTGGTGCCGTTGGTCGCGCGGGCGCTGGGCTCGCACGAGGCGGTGGCGGCGCTGAGCCGCACCCACGCCGAGATCGAGCGGCAGGTCGCGCGGCTCCGGCGGCTGGTGGACGGGCTCGACCCTGTGCCCGCGCCCGAGGACGTCGTGGAGCTGCGCCGGCTGCTCTACGGGCTCTACGCCGTGCTCAAGCTGCACAACGCGCAGGAGGACGAGGGTGCGTTCAGCCTCGCGCCGGCGCGCGTACCCTAGGCGGCATGGGCGACGCGGCTGGGGCCAGGGGTGACGTGCGGCTCGCGCACGCCCTGCCCTCCCCGCCCGACCGCGCCGCGGACGCCTCGACGCTGAGGGCCCACAACCTCGGGATCGTGATGCGGCTCCTGCGCGAGCATGGCACCGTCTCCCGCAAGGACATCGAGCAGGCCTCCGGCATGGTGCCGGCCTCGGTGCTCAACCTGCTCGGCGACCTCGAGTCGCGCGGGCTGGTCCGCGAGGTGCGGCACGGCGCGGCGGGAGAGGTCCGCGGGCGCGGCCGCCCGCGCGTGATGGTCGAGGCGGTCGGCGACCGGTGCCTCGCGCTCGCGGTCCGGGTGACGCGCGAGCGCATCACGAGCGAGCTGCACTCCAGCACCGGGGTGCTGCTCGACTCCGCCTCGCGCGCCGTCGCCTTCAAGTGGGGCAACCCCGACGCGGCGGTCGCCGCCGTCGCCGACCTGGTGGCGCGCGCCCTTGCCACGGCGGCCGACCGCGGCGGGCTGCTGATGGCCGTCGTGGTCGCCATGCCCGGCCCCGTCGGCAAGGACAACACGCTCGCGGACTCTGTCGAGTTCGGCTGGGGGCACGTCGGCCTCGAGGCGCGCCTGCGGGAGGCCGGGACCCCCGACTCCGTCAGGGTCGAGGTGGTCAACGAGGGCGATGTCGCGGGACTCGCCGAGTACTGGGAGCTCCCGTCGCCCCGACCGTCGGTGATGCTGTTCCTCAACGGCGACCGGATGATCGGCGGCGGCGTGGTGCAGGACGGGCGGGTGCTGGTCGGGGCGCACGGATTCGGCGGTGCGCTGGGCCACGTGACGGTGGACTGGCGGGGACGGTCGTGCGAGTGCGGGTCGATCGGCTGCCTCAACGCGTACATCGGCGCCGAGGCCCTGCTGACCTCCGCGCGGCTGATCGACCACGTGCAGATGCGCGGGACCGTCGCCGCGATGCTCGAGCTCCAGGAGCGGCTCGACCGCGGCGAGCGCCGGGCGGTCGACGTCGCGATCCGGGCCGGAGACATCCTGGGCGCCGCGATGCGGTCGGTCTACGACGTGGTGAACCCCGCCGCGCTCGTGCTCGGCGGCCACCTCGCGTGGATGCGCCGCTGGCTCGAGCCGGGCGTCCAGATGCAGCTCGCGACCCGCACCGAGCGCCTCGCTCCCGTGCGGATCACCACCGCGCGACTCGGCTCGCGCGCGGGCCTGGTCGGCGCCGCGCGGTACGGCCTCGAGGTGCTGTTCGACGACCCGACGGTGGTGCCCGTCCTCGAGGACGCTCCGGCGCGGCTGCTGGGCTGAGCAGGCGCCCGCGGATCCCTTCCCCGAGCACGATCGCGGCGCGGCGGATTGCCGATCCGTGACGCAGCAACTAGATTGTCGACAATATTGTCGTGCATGGAGCCGGTGCGACAGCGAGGTCGAACCGGGAGGGAGGCTCGTCATGGTCGCCGACGCCCGCGTCTACGAGGAGCTGAAGGCCAACATCCTGCGGGGTGACTACTCGCCGCGCCAGCGGCTGGTCGAGGCCGAGCTGTGCGAGGAGTTCGAGGCGAGCCGGTTCGCCGTGCGAGCGGCGCTCCAGTCGCTCGAGGCGGACGGCCTGGTCGAGCGCCAGCGCAACCGCGGGGCCCGGATCCGCGAGATCTCCCTCGAGGAGGCCGTCGAGATCACCGAGGTGCGCATGGTGGTCGAGGGCCTGGTCGCGCGCCGTGCCGCCGAGCGCGTCACCGACGCACAGGCCGCCACGCTGCGCGAGATCGGCGCCGCGATGCGCGTGGCGGTCGCGTCGGGGGACGTCGGCGCGTACGGCGACCTCAACGTCCGGCTGCACCAGACGGTTCGGGAGATCGCGTCGCACGCCAAGGCGACCGGCATCATCGCGCGGCTGCACGGTCAGATGATCCGCCACCAGTTCGCGATGTCGCGGCTCCCGGGCCGGTCGAGCGTCTCGGTGGTCCAGCACGAGGCGATCATCGACGCGATCGCCGCGCGCGACCCCGACGCCGCCGAGTCCGCGATGCGCGCGCACATCGCCTCGGTGATCGAGGCGCTCCGCACCATCGCCGAGGCGGACGTCAGACGCGGGTGAGCTCCGCGATGCGCATGGTCACGTTGTCCCACGTGCACGTCTGCATCCACAGCCGACCCTCGAGCACGGTCGCGGGTGCCCCCTTCGGCACCGTCTTGAGCCGCGTGACCACGTAGTCGCCGGCGCCGTAGCCGGTCAGGTGCACGGTGTCGCCCACCTGCAGCCCGAGCACGACCGCGCCGCCGCAGTGGTTGTGGGCGGAGACCACGCGTCCGTACCCGCCGAAGTCCTCCCAGACCCAGCCGGTGCAGCGGTCCAGGGCGGCCTGGTGGCCGGCCTGGTGGACGCCGAACGAGTAGTCCGAGCCGGACGATGCGCCGGTCCCGCCCGTCGAGGCGGCTCCCGCGGCGGGTGCGGACGCCGCGACGGGGGCGGGGGTGACGTCGATGTCGACGGCGGCGACCTCGAACTCCGCCTCGGCGGACGCCTCGATCGCGGGGATGAGCACCGAGCGCAACGACGCGGCCGCCACGGCGCGCGCGGGGGAGCCGCCGACCGGCGCGGCGGCCTGGGCGGCGGGGCCGAGGATGAGCGCGGCGGCTGCAGCTGCGACGAGCAGTGCGGAGGTCTGGGCGCGACGAGGCATGGGGTCTCCCGAGGGGGGTGAGGGAATCGTGCCCGCGCGGCGTCAGGCGGGCGTTCTCCTCGAATGTCGCATCGGCCACGAATCGGACGCTGTGACGCAGGTCGCATTGTGACGAGGCTCACATGGGCGATCGCGATCAGTTCGTTACCAAAATCGGCTACAACATTGTCGACAATCCTGATACGGTGGTCCTGCCACGCTCTCAATGACGAGTGCGCGGGTCTCAAGGAGGAGCCCATGAAGTTCACGTCCCCGTCGACCCGGATGCGGGTCGCCCTCGGCGCGCTGACCGCGGTCAGCGCGCTCACCCTCGCCGCCTGCAGCTCGGGCGGATCCGAGCCGGCCGAGACCTCGGCGGCACCCGAGCCGAGCGACACCATGACGGAGGACGTCATGGAGACGGTCGACATCACCGTCGGCGTCATCCCGATCCTGGACGTCGCGCCCATCTACCTCGGAGTCGACCAGGGCTTCTTCGAGGAGGAGGGCCTCAACCTGACCATGGAGCTCGCCCAGGGTGGCGCCGCGATCGTCCCCGGCGTCGTGAGCGGCCAGTTCCAGTTCGGCTTCAGCAACACCACGTCGCTGATCCTCGCCGTCTCCAACGACCTCGGCATCGAGGCGGTCGCCCCCGGCACGTCGACCACGGGCGATCTCGAGACCGACATGGGCGGCGTGCTCACCACGGCCGACTCGGGCATCACCGGCCCCGCGGACCTCGAGGGCAAGAAGGTGGCGGTCAACACCCTCAACAACGTCAACACGTCCACCATCAACAAGATGGTCCGCGATGCCGGCGGCGACCCGTCGACCATCACCTACGTCGAGCTCGCCTTCCCGGACATCGTCCCTGCCGTCGTCTCGGGCGACGTCGACGCGGGCCAGGTCGTCGAGCCGTTCCTCACCGTCGGCAAGGGCCAGGACCTGGTCAACGTCGGCTCGAACTACGCGGCGATGAGCCCGACGTTCATGGTCGCGCAGTACTTCACCG
This sequence comes from Demequina lignilytica, assembly GCF_030418375.1. Taxonomy (NCBI): domain Bacteria; kingdom Bacillati; phylum Actinomycetota; class Actinomycetes; order Micrococcales; family Demequinaceae; genus Demequina; species Demequina lignilytica. Next base: position 165,008 of record NZ_JAUHPZ010000003.1, on the reverse strand, counting down.
CGAGCCAGTACGCGGCCGACAACCCGGACATCGTCGAGCGCTTCGAGTCGGCCATCACCAAGTCCTTCGAGTACGCCTCGGACAACCCCGACGCGGTCCGCGCGATCCTGCTGACCTACACCTCGATGGACGAGGCGACCACCCAGGCCGTCACGCTCCCCGCGTGGCCGACGGAGATCGACACCGCCACGGTGGACCTGCTCGCCGAGCTGGCCGTCACCGACGGCTTCCTCACCGAGGTCCCGGACCTCTCGGTCCTCAAGTAGCCGTCCGGGGCCGCGGCGACCACCACCCCGCCGCGGCCCCGGGCCCCACCCCCTCATCGCATCGGAGAGCAGCCGTGAGCTCGAGCCCAGCCACGCTGGCGCCGCCCGCCTCGGGCGGGACCCGGCCCCGCACGCGATCCAGGAGAGCCCGCCGCAGCCGCGACGTCTGGCTCGGCATCCTGGGCGTGCTCATCGTCCTGGTCGGAGCGGAGATCCTGTCCCGCACCGGCATCGTCAATCCCGCCTTCCTCCCGCCCGTCACCGAGATGTACGCCTCGCTGTTCCAGATGCTCGGCGAGGGATGGTTCTGGGAGAACCTCTGGCTGACCGTCCGCGGCTGGGCCATCGGCCTCGCGGCCGCCATGGCGCTCGGCATCGTCGTCGGCTTCATCATCGGCTCGGTGCCGTTCCTGCGGGCCTTCACCAACTCGACCATCGAGTTCCTGCGCCCGATCCCCTCCGTCGCGCTCATCCCGCTGGTGGTGCTGCTGTTCGGCACCAAGCCGGCCTCGGCCTTCCTGCTGGTGCTCTACGCGGCGTTCTGGCCCGTGCTCGTGCAGGTCCTGTACGGCGTCGCGGACGTCGACCCGGTGGCTCGCGACACGGCGCGGTCCTACCAGTTCGGGCCCCTGCGGATCGCGCGTTCCGTGATCTACCCGACGGCCCTGCCGTACATCATGACCGCGTTCCGCCTCGCCGCCGCGGTCGCACTGATCCTGGAGATCACCGCCGAGCTCGTCATCGGCGTGCCGGGGCTGGGCAAGCAGATCGGCATCGCCCAGAGCTCGGCGAACGTGCCGGAGACCTACGCGCTCGTGATCGTGGTCGGCCTCATCGGCGTCGCGGTCAACCTGATGGCGCGGTTCGTGGAGCGCAAGGCGCTCTGGTGGCACTCGTCCGTGAGGGGGGAGCACTCATGACCACTCTTCTCAAGAGGGCCTTCATGCTGCTGGGCCTGCCGATCATCCTGGTCGCCGCGTGGTGGTTCGCCTCCGCGGGCTCGACCAGCCCGTTCTGGCCGCCGCTCAGCACCATCCTCGAGGCGTTCCCCACCACCTGGACCATGGACAGGATCGTCGGAGACGTCTTCCCGTCGCTCGCCCGGCTCGGCATCGGCTTCGCGCTCGCCGTGCTCGTCGGCATCGTGGCTGGCACGGCGATCGGTCTGTCGCCCACCCTGCGGGCGCTCGCGGAGCCCGTGCTCGAGTTCTTCCGCGCCGTCCCGCCCCCGGTGCTGGTGCCGATCATCGCGCTGTTCGCGGGCTACACCGGCTGGCTCGGCAAGATCGTCACCATCGCGCTGGGCTGCCTGTGGCCCATCCTGCTCAACACCGTCGAGGGCGTCCGCGGCCTCGAGCCTGTGCTCGGCGACACCGCGAAGAGCTATCAGCTGAGCCGCTGGCGACGCCTGCTGTTCGTGGTCCTTCCCGGGGCGAGCCCTCGCATCTTCACCGGCGCCCGCCAGGCGCTGTCCATCGGCGTGATCCTCATGGTCATCTCGGAGCTGTTCGGGGCCAACCGCGGCCTCGGCGCCGCGATCGTCCAGTTCCAGAGGAGCTTCGCCATCCCGCAGATGTGGACGGGCATCATCCTGCTCGGCCTCATCGGCGTGCTGCTGGCGGCCATCTTCAAGGTGGTCGAGAACCGGATGCTCGCGTGGTACGTCGGGCAGCGTCAGATCGAACGAGGAGTCTAGATGTCCATCACCACCATGCTCTCGGGCCGCGCGGCGCAGACGCCGGCCGCCCCGGCGACCGACATCGCGCTCGACCTGCGCGGCGTCCAGAAGACCTACGACACCCCCGGCCGTCCCGAGGTGGAGGCGATCCGCCACCTCGACTTCCAGATCCGTCGCGGAGAGCTGGTCTGCGTCGTGGGGCCCTCGGGCGCCGGCAAGACCACCCTGCTCCGCTCGATCGCGGGCCTGCTCGACGTCACCGCCGGCGAGGTGGTCCTCGACGGCAAGGCCGTCACCGGGCCGCCCGAGGGCATGGCGGTCGTGTTCCAGGAGTACGGCCGCTCGCTGTTCCCCTGGATGACCGTCCGCCAGAACATCGAGCTCCCGCTCAAGGAGAAGGGCATCCCCAAGGCGGAGCGGCAGGAGAAGATCGACCGCGCCCTCAAGGAGGTCAGCCTCACCGAGGCGGCCGAGCAGCACCCGTGGCAGCTCTCGGGAGGCATGCAGCAGCGCGTCGCGATCGCCCGCGCGATCGCCTTCGAGCCGTCGGTCCTGCTCATGGATGAGCCGTTCGCCGCCGTCGACGCGCAGACCCGCGCCGAGCTCGAGGACCTGGTCCGCTCGCTGTGGAAGCACCTGGGCGTGACCGTGCTGTTCGTCACCCACGACATCGACGAGGCCGTCTACCTGGGCGAGCGCGTGATCGTGCTGTCGAACCGGCCCACCGTCCTCATGGAGGACGTCAAGGTCGACCTTCCCGCCGAGCGCGACCAGCTCACCACCCGCTCGGACCGCCGCTTCGGCGAGCTCCGTGGCCACGTCTACGAGCTGATCCAGCGCGCCAAGCGCGGCGACCGTCCGGACGCCCCCCAGCCCGAGGGGGCGGGGTTCTGACATGGAGACCGTGATCCTCACCGACCCGCCACGGCCGGCGCGCGCGACCGTCGAGGCCTTCTCGACCATCGGCGTCGCCACGGTCGGCGAGGCGATGGGCCGCACGGGCTCCTGCGGTTCCGACCTCCGCCCGATCCAGCAGGGGGCCCGCGTCGCGGGCACCGCGGTCACCGTGATGAGCTGGCCGGGCGACAACCTCATGATCCACGCCGCGATCGAGCAGTGCGGACCGGGCGACATCCTGGTGGTCACCACCCGGTCGCCGTCCGAGCACGGCATGTTCGGCGAGCTGTTCGCCACCGGGCTGCAGCAGCGCGGCGTGGTGGGCGCGATCATCGACGGCGGCGTGCGCGACACCCAGGAGCTGCGCGACATGGGCTTCCCGGTGTGGGCGCGCCACGTGAACGTCATGGGCACCGTGAAGAACACGCCGGGCGCGATCAACGTGCCGATCGTGGTCGGCGGCCAGGTGATCGACGCGGGCGACATCATCGTCGCCGACGACGACGGCCTGGTCGTGGTGCCCCGGGAGGGGGGGGACGATGCCCTGGCCGCCTCCCGCGCCCGCCTCGCCAAGGAGGAGGCGACCCGGCAGTCCTTCCTCGGCGGCGAGCTCGGCCTCGACCGCTACGGCATGCGGCCGGTCCTCGAGCGGCTCGGCGTCACCTACCGGCGCCACCCCTTGGCGGCCGCCGAGGAGTCCTGAGCCACCGCATCGTCCCGCCCGACCACCTCTGATCTAGGAGACCTCATGACCGCCCCGCAGGGCTACGTGTCCCACCTCGGATACGCCATGCTCGACACGCCCGACCTCGACGCCACCGTGTGGTTCTTCGAGCAGATCCTCGGCATGACGGAGACGCGTCGCGTCCCCGGCATGTCGTTCCTGCGGGCGTACGACGACTACGAGGAGTGCTCGATCATCGCGTGCCAGGCGCCCACGTCGGGCATCCGTCGCACGGCGCTGCGCGCGGCGTCCGAGCGCGACCTCGAGGAGCGGGCGGTCGCCATCCAGGACGCGGGGCGCGAGGGGCGCTGGGAGGACGGCATCGCGGGCCGCGGCCGCACGTTCGTCACCACCGATCCGGACGGGCACGAGATCGCCCTGTACTACGACACGGTCTGGTACGAGGCGCCGGAGAACCTCGCGGCGGGGCTCAAGAACCAGGCGCAGGCCAAGCCCAACCGCGGGATCGGGGTGCGCCGCTTCGACCACATCAACTTCCTCGCCGCCCACCCCGACCAGGCCGCCTCGTGGCACGTCGACGTGCTCGGCGGACGGGCGACCGAGCAGATCCGCCTCGACGACGGCACCATCGCCGCGAAGTGGGTCACGTTCGGGCAGAAGTCGTACGACGTGGTCTACACGCACGACTGGACCGGGTCGAGCGGCCGCCTCCACCACCTCGCCTTCGCCTCCGACACGCGCGAGGACATCCTGCGGGCGGCGGACCTCTGCCTCGACATGGGCGTCCACATCGAGACCGGGCCGCACAAGCACGCGATCCAGCAGACGTTCTTCCTCTACCTGTTCGAGCCGGGCGGCAACCGCATCGAGATCTGCAACCCGCTCACGCGCCTGGTCATGGCGCCGGACTGGCCGGTGGTCACGTGGACCCAGACCGAGCGGCTCCGCGGCCAGGCCTGGGGGCTCGGCACCATCGAGACGTTCCACACCCACGGCACGCCGCCCACCGAGGGCCAGGACACCCGGGTGTACCGGCCCACCGGCATGCTCGGGAGGCGGCCGAGCGGGGACGCGCGCAAGTGACCGGGGAGGCTGCGGACGCGACGGTCGCGCTGATCGGCCTCGGCGAGGTCGGACGCGTGTTCGCCGAGGACCTGCGCGCGCTCGGCGTCACGCGGATCCGGGCGTGGGACACCGCGTTCGCGGACCCGGGCTCGCGCGCGAGCGTCAACGCCGCGGAGCTCGGCCTCGCGCCCTCGTCGTCGGCCGCCGAGGCCGTGACGGGCGCGACCTTCGTGCTGAGCGCGGTGACCGCGATGAACTCGGTGCCCGCCGCATCGTCCGCCGCGACGGCGATCGACCCAGGTGCCTGGTTCTTCGACCTCAACTCGAGCTCGCCCGGGCACAAGCGGGAGTCCGCGGCGCTCGTGGACGCCGCCGGGGGGCGCTACGTCGAGGCGGCGCTGATGTCACCCATCGATTCGCGCCGGCTGACGTCCCCCTTCCTGCTGGGCGGACCCCACGCGGCGGCGTTCCGCGCGGAGGCCGCCGACGCCCTGGGCCTGGGCGCCGCTCGGGTCGGGGCGGACACGGTGGGCGTCGCCGCGGCCACCAAGCTGTGCCGGTCCGTCGTGGTGAAGGGCCTCGAGGCGCTGCTGTCGGAGTCGTTGCTGTCCGCGCGGCACTACGGCGTCGAGCGGGAGGTGCTCGACTCGCTGTCGAACATCCTCCCCGAGGCGGACTGGGACGCGATCGCGGGGTACTTCATGTCGCGCTCGCTCCAGCACGGCGTGCGCCGGGCGGAGGAGATGGAGGAGGCGGCCGCGACGGTCGCCGAGGCCGGGGTGACGCCGTGGATGGCGTCCGCCACGGTCGAGCGTCAGCGATGGGCCGCGCAGTGGCGCGACGCGCTGGGGCAGGAGGACACGATCTCGCTGGTGGACGCCGTGCGCGCGGCCGCCGGCCTCGACCCCAAGGAGCAGGCATGATCATCGACTGCCACGGCCACTACACCACCGCCCCCGCGGCCCACAGCGACTGGCGCGCGGCGCAACTGGCGGCCTTCGCGGCGGGCGAGCCGGCGCCGGAGTACCCGGAGATCTCCGACGATGAGATCCGCGAGACCATCGAGAAGAACCAGCTGCGGCTGATCCGCGAGCGCGGCGCCGACGTCACGATCTTCTCGCCGCGCGCGTCCGTCATGGGCCACCACCAGGGCGACCTGTCGACGTCGATCGCGTGGTCCGAGGCCTGCAACAACCTGATCGCGCGCGTCGCGGACCTGTTCCCCGGGGTGTTCGCGCCCGTGTGCCAGCTGCCGCAGTCCCCGGGCGAGGGCCTCGAGGCGTCCATCGCGGAGCTCGACCGCTGCGTCGCGATGGGCTTCATCGGCTGCAACGTCAACCCCGACCCGTCGGGCGGCCACTGGACGTCGCCGCCGCTGACGGACCGCTACTGGTACCCGCTGTGGGAGCGGATGGTCGAGCACGACGTGCCGGGCATGGTCCACGTCTCCGCCTCGGCGAACCCGGCGTTCCACGCGACCGGCGCGCACTACATGAACGCCGACACGACCGCCTTCATGCAGCTGCTCCAGGGCGACCTGTTCCGCGACTTCCCGACGCTGCGCCTGGTGATCCCGCACGGCGGCGGGGCGGTGCCGTACCACTGGGGCCGGTACCGCGGGCTGGCCGACATGCTGGGCCAGCCGCCGGTGTCCTCGCACCTGATGAACAACGTGTTCTTCGACACCTGTGTCTACCACCAGCCCGGGATCGACCTGCTCACCACGGTGATCCCGACGGAGAACATCCTGTTCGGCTCGGAGATGGTGGGCGCGGTGCGCGGCATCGACCCGGAGACCGGCCAGTACTTCGACGACACGAAGCGCTACGTCGACGCCGCCGCGATCAGCGACGAGCAGCGGGAGGCGATCTTCGCGGGCAACGCGATGCGGGTGTACCCGCGGCTCGCGGCGGCGGTGGGCCTGAGCGCCTGAGCGGTCCCGCCGCCCCCCACCGCGACCACCGCCCCCCACCCCCTGGACAGTCCGCACGGATCTCGCCGCGACACGCCGCGGAACGGGCCCGACCAGGCCGCGACACGCCGCAGACCCGGGACGAGCTCCGTGCGGACCGTCCGGGCCCGTGGGACGCCAGCGGCAGCCGGTGACCTTGGTCCCTCGGAACCCGCCTCTACTGAACATATGGTCAATAGCGTCGTAGTCGACGATCCTGACCGTTCTAGGAGGCCCCCGTGTCCACCCTGTACTCCCACGTCCTCGAGCCCGTCGAGCTCGCGGGCCTGAAGCTGCGCAACCGCGTCGTGATGGTGCCGATGGGCACCGAGATGGGTGACCACGACGGTCACCTCACCGACCGCGAGGTCGCCTACTACGCCGAGCGTGCCGCGGGCGCCGGCCTGGTCTGCACCGGCATCAACGCCGTCACCGACGACTACGAGGTGATCAACGAGGGCCTCGGCCGCGTCGACACGGACGCCGCGATCCCCGGCCTCACCAAGCTCGCCGAGGCCTTCCACGCCCGCGGCGGCGCCGTCTCCGTCCAGCTCACCGCGGGACTGGGCCGCAACATCAACAACATCGACCCGGACCGCCTGCCCATCTCCGCCTCGGACAACAGCCACTGGCTCGACCCGAGCGTGCGGTGCCGCCCGCTCGAGACTCACGAGATCAAGGTGATCGTCCAGCGCTTCAAGGAGGCGGCCGAGCGCTGCGCGAAGGCGGGCATCGACGCGATCGACATCCACGGCCACACCGGCTACGTGATCGACCAGTTCCTGTCGCCCGTGTGGAACCGTCGCACCGACGAGTACGGCGGCTCCGTCGAGAACCGCTGCCGCTTCGCCGCCGAGATCATCGCCGCCGTGAAGGAGGGCGCCCCCGGGCTCCCCGTGAGCTTCCGCCTCTCCGTCGACCACCACTTCGAGGGCGGGCGCACACCGGCCGAGTCCATCGAGATCGCCCAGCAGCTCGAGGCCGCCGGGCTGGACCTCCTGATGATCGACGAGGGCTCCTACGAGGCGATGGACTACGTGTTCCCGCCCTACTACCTGGGCGACAACTGCATGATGGGCTCCGTCCAGATGTTCAAGGACGCGCTCACCATCCCGGTGCTCGGGTGCGGCAACCTGACGCCCGAGCGCGCCGAGGCCGCGATCGCGAGCGGCGAGATGGACTTCGCCGGGATCGGCCGGGCGCTCATCGCGGACCCGGAGTGGGCGCTCAAGCTCGCCGAGGGCCGCCGCGACGACATCCGCCCCTGCATCCGCTGCAACCAGCTGTGCGTCGGCAACGCGTTCGTGGGCAAGCCGCTCGGCTGCGCCGTCAACCCCGTGGTCGGGCTCGAGCTCGAGCGCCGCGAGCTGACCCCCGCCGCGACCCCGAAGCGCGTCGCGATCGTCGGCGCCGGCCCGGCCGGCCTCGAGGCCGCCCGCGTCGCCGCCCTGCGCGGCCACACCGTCGACGTGTACGACAAGGGCACCCAGCTGGGCGGCGTGCTCTGGCCCGCCGCGACCCCGGAGTTCAAGCGCGAGCTGCGCTCGATGATCTTCTGGTGGGAGCGCCAGCTCGCCACGCTGCCCGTCACGGTCCACCTCGGCACCGAGATCTCGCCCGACTCGCCCGAACTCGCCGCGGCCGACGCGGTGATCCTCGCGACCGGGTCGACCCCCCTCACCCCGCCGATCCCGGGCCTCGACGGCCCGTCGGTGGTCGAGGTCATCGACGCGCACCTGGGCGCCGACCTCGGCAAGCGCCTCGTGGTCTGCGGCGGCGGCCTCTCAGGCGCCGACTTCGCGCTCGAGAAGGCCCTCGAGGGCCACGACGTCACCATGATCGAGATGAAGGAGGGCATCGCGGAGGACCTCCTGATGATCAACCGCATCACCCTGCTGCGTGACCTCGCGGAGGCGGGCGTGACCCTCATCACGGGCCGCCGCGTCACCGAGGTCGACGCGACCGGCGTCAAGGTCGAGGGCCCCGACGGTCCGGTGCACATCGCCGCCGACACGGTGGTGAGCGCCTTCGGCGTGCGGCCCGCGACGGCGCTGGTCGAGGCGCTCGCTGACCGCGACTCGGTGGTGGCGGTCGGCGACTGCGTGCGTCCCGCCAAGGTGGGCGACGCGATCAACGCGGGCTTCGAGGCGGCGCTCGCCCTCTAGGACCCGGGGGAGGGACGATGCGCGCGATGGCTCCCGCGCATCGTCCCTCCCGCGCGGGGAGATACTGGGGACGGCAACCTCCCCGCTCGAACTGAACAGGAGCCGCGTGCTCGACCAGCGAACCCCGCGCGCCGCGTGGGTGATCTACATCGCGGCCGCGTCCGCCTACTTCATGGCGGTGGTCAACCGCACCGCGCTCGGCGTCGCCGGGGTGCAGGCCTCCGAGCGCTTCGGGCTCGAGGCCACGGGGCTCGCGATGCTCTCGGTCGCGCAGATCGCCGCCTACGCGGCGCTGCAGATCCCCGGCGGGCGGCTGATGGACCGGTTCGGGGCGCGCACCGTGATGACCGCGGGTCTCGCGGTGATGGCGCTCGGGCAGACGATGCTGGCGTTCGTCCACGAGCCGGCGCTGGTGCTGCTCGCGCGCGTCCTGATCGGCGCGGGCGACGCCCCGATCTTCATCGGCGCGACGCGGGTGGTCGGGCTGTGGTTCCCGCCGCGGCGGGCGCCCATGATGATCCAGGTCACCGGCCTCATCGGTCAGACCGGCCAGCTCGCGTCCGCGATCCCCGTCGCCGCGCTCCTGCACGCCGCCGGGTGGAGCGTGGCGTTCGCGACGCTCGGCGCGGTCACCGTGGCCGTGGGCCTGGTCGCCGGGTTCGGCCTGCGGGCGCCCACCGACGAGTCGGCGGTGGTGGTCGCCGAGCGCATGTGGCCCGCGCTGCGCGCCACCACCCGGGTCGCGGGCACGCGGCTCGGATTCTGGTCGCACTTCGTCACCCCGTTCGGCGCCAACGTGCTGACACTGCTGTGGGGCGTGCCCTTCTTCGTGACCGCGCAGGAGAAGTCGCCCGCGCAGGCGAGCCTCCTGCTCACCTGCCTGACGCTGTCCGCGATCGCCTCCGGCCCGCTGATCGGGTGGTACTCGGGCCGTCACCCGTTCCGCCGGAGCTGGCTCGTGCTCGGCTCGGCGGTCCTCACGCTGGCGGCCTTCGCCGCGCTGCTGGCGTTCGACACGCCGCGGCCCATGTGGCAGCTGGTGGTGTTCGTGATCGCCGTCGGGATCGGCGGGCCCACCTCGGTGGTCGGCCTCGACCTCGCGCGCACGTTCTCCGAGCGGCACCGGCTCGGGACCGCGAGCGGCTTCGTCAACGTCGGAGGGTTCGCGGCGACCATCATCGGCGTGCTCGCGGTGGGCGCGGTGCTGCAGCTCACGTCCGAGCCCGGCGCGACGGTCTACACGCTCGACGAGTACCGTCTCGCCTTCGCGGTGCTGATCGTGCCGTGGATCGCGGGGGTGATCGGCGTGCTCGCCTCGCGGAGGCGGGCGCGCGCCGACCTGGCCGCGGCGGGCGTCGAGATCCCGTCGCGGCGGCCGCCCCGCACCCGCTGACGCGCCCGCTGGCACCCCCTCCCCCCAGATTGCTCCGCACGGTTTCACGCGCGACACGCCGTCCGGAACCGCGTGTGAACGTGTCCAGCACGGCGTGTCGGGCCCAGATCCGTGCGGAGCGTCCGGGGAGGGGGGTGAGGGACCGGCCTGGGTCCGAGGTCCGAGGAATCCCCGGCGGCGCTCCCGTACGGTGAGGCGAACCCGGGAGGGACCCTGACCGCGACGCCGACCCCGCACGTGCGCGCCCCGCGCGCCGCGTGGCTGATGCTCGTCTCGGGCATGGCGCTGTACTTCGTCGCGATCGTCAACCGCACCGCGCTCGGCGTCGCCGGGGTCGAGGCGCTCGACCGGTTCGGCATCGAGGCGGCCTGGCTGTCGATCCTCGCGATCGCCCAGGTCGCCACCTACGCGGCGCTGCAGCTGCCGGCCGGCGCCCTCCTCGACCGCTGGGGCGCACGCCGGCTGATGATCGGCGGCGCGCTGCTGATGACCGCCGGCACCGTGCTTCTCGCGTTCACCACCAGCCTCCCGCTGGCGATCCTCGCGCGCGTCCTGATCGGCGCCGGCGACGCTCCCATCTTCATCTCCGCGTGCCGCCTCATCCCGCTGTGGTTCCCGGCCCGCCGCGTGCCGGTGCTGGTGCAGGTGACCGGGCTCGTGGGCCAGGCCGGCCAGCTCGCCACCTCTATCCCCGTCGCATGGATGCTCAAGGGCCACGGCTGGAGCGCCACGTTCGCGGTCCTGGCGGCGGTCACGCTCGCCACGGCGGCCCTCGCGTCCCGCGGCATCCGGGTGCCCGCGACGACCGGCGAGCGCGCGGCGCCCCGGGCCCCCGCATCGTCCCTCCGCGCCTCGATCCGCCTCGCCTCGCGCCCTGCCGGCACCCGGCTCGGGTTCTGGACCCACTTCCTGTCGCTGTGCTCGGCGAACACCGTCGCGCTGCTGTGGGGCGTGCCGTTCTTCGTCACCACGCAGGGCCTCACGCTGCCCGAGGCGAGCGCGCTGCTGATGGTGATCACGCTGACCAAGATGGCCGCCGGCCCGCTCGCAGGGGCGTTCACCGCCCGCCATCCGCTGCGCCGGAGCTGGCTGGTGCTCGGCTCCGCCGTGGCGACCGCCGTGGCCTGGGTCGCGATCCTCGTGCCGGACACGCCCCGTCCGGTGTGGGAGCTCGGCGTGCTGATGGCCGTGATCGGCGCGGGCGGACCGGTCTCGCTGATCGCGCTCGACTACGCCCGCACGTTCGGTCCCGAGGAGGCGATGGGCACCGCCACCGGGTTCGTGAACGTGGGCGGATTCGCCTCCACCATCCTGGGGATCGTGCTGGTCGGCGTGACCCTCCAGGCCGTGTCGCCGGAGGGGGCGACGGCCTACACGCTGGGCGAGTACCGCATCGCGTTCGCGACCCTGCTGATCCCGTGGGTCATGGGCGTCGCCGGGGTCCTCCGGAACCGGCGCCTCGCACGCCTGGACATGGCCGCGGAGGGCGTCCACGTGCCCCCGATCAGGGACGTCATCCAGCGGTACCGACGCCGCTGACGCGCGCGCATCCGAGGCCCCGCGCACGGAATTGACGCGGCGGTACCCGGGGCCGCACAATCCCTTCAACAGTGCGCGTCGTCTGTACAAGTCGGCGCGCACTGTCTGCCGTTCCCCGGGGTGTTGGTGCGCGTCGCGACGATGCGGGGCAGGGTCCCGGATCGGGAGGCGGCGTGGTGCGCGAGAGGCCCGGTTCCCGGCGGTTACCGTAGGACGGTGGTGGACTATATCGGGCGCGCCCTCGTGGCGGAGGCCCTCGAGGAGTGGCGGGAGCAGCTGCAGGAGCTCGCGACCGTCTCGCCGCTGCGGGACCTCGCGCTGAGCGAGTCGACGGTGGTCGACCTGCGCGGCTCGCATCCGGGCGGCCTCGCGCCCCTGTTCGCCGGGCGGCCCACGTCCCTCCAGTCCCTGCTGCGCGATCCCGACGTCTACGCGCAGGCCCTGCACCGCGTCCGGCTGATCCGCGAGGACGCCGACCGGGTCAAGGCGGCGACCGGAGTGTGGACCGCGGCGATGGTGATCGGCACGGTGTCGTGGACCGAGGACGGCCGCCGCCGCGAGATGCCGCTCGTCATGCGGCCGGTGCACTTCGAGCCGGCGCGCCAGGGCGACGTCCTGCTCACCATGCTCGACCAGGTGGTGGTGAACCCGGTGTTCCTCACCGAGGCGCGGGCCCGCGGCGCAGGCGAGGGGCTCGCCGGCCTGCACCCGTCGGCCGGGCCGGGCGTGGAGTTCGACCCGCGGCCGCTGTGGAGCCACGTCAGCGAGCTGGGCGACGCGTTCCCCGACATCGAGGTGGGCGACCGGCTGTTCGTCGGCGCGTTCGACGACCCGGAGCAGCGCCTGCTCGACGACCTCGACGACATGGACGCCGTGATCGGCGCCTCCGACGTGCTCGCGGCGAGCGCCGGCGACGGCGACGCCCGCGCGGTCCTCGCGCAGCCGCTTCCCGCGTTCCCGCTGGGCGACCGCGACCCCTTCGCGGAGCGCGGCGTGGGCGACCTCGACGATGCGGGCTTCGCCGCGCTCGACCTGATCGCCACCGGCCGGTCGGTGCTGGTGCAGGCGCCGCCGGGCGCCGACCCGCTCGGGGCGGTCGCCGCGATCGTCGCCGATGCGGCGGCCTCGGGCCGCGCCGTCATGGCCGTCGGCGGTGGCGAGCAGGCCGTCCGCGCGGTCGCGAGGCGGCTCGACCGGCTCGGCGTGGGTGACACGTACGTCTCGGGGGCGATGGCGTCGTGGAACCAGGTGGCCCGCCGCCGGCTGCTCACCTCGATGACCATGGGGGTGGACGAGGTCGAGGACGACTCGATCCGCGAGGCCGGCGAGCGCCTCCTCGCGGCGCGTCACGAGCTGCAGGGGCGGATGGACGCCCTGCACCGCTCGTACCGCCCGTGGGACGTGAGCGCCTACGAGGCGGTCCAGGCGGTCGTGCGGCTCATCTCGACGGCACCCGCGCCCGCGACCCCGATCCGCCTGGGGGCGGACGCCGCGGCGCTGGTCGCGGAGCACGGCTTCGCCTCGGTCACGCACGCGCTGGTCGAGGCGATCGCGCCGCCCGAGCCCGAGCCGGAGGCGCAGGAGGCGCCGGAGACGCCGGAGATCACCCTGGTCCCGTGGTGGTCGGAGGTGACGTCGGACCCCGCGGAGGGCGCGCGGCTCGACGAGGCGCTGGCCACCCTGGTGGTCCGTCACCTGCCGAAGATGCGTGCCGAGGCCCGCCTGGCCGCGCACGAGACCGGCATGGACGAGGCGCCGACGGTCGCGGCCTGGGCGGATCAGGTCACGCTGTTCACCGACGTGCGCGACACCCTCGAGATCTTCTCCCCGGCCGTGTTCCACCGTTCGCTGCACGACCTGGTGGCCGCGACCGCGCCCGCCGGCACCGCGCAGTCGGGGGAGCTGGCGCGTCGCGACCGGCGCGCGCTGCGCCGTCGCGCGGTGGAGCTGCTGCGGCCCGGGCGCAGCAAGGACGAGATCCACGAGCACCTGGTCGCCGCGCACGCCCAGGCGCTGCGGTGGCGTGCGCACTGCAGCGCCGGCGGCTGGCCGCTCGTGCCCGCCGACTTCGACCTGTTCGCCGATCGCGTCGAGAGCGCGCAGCGGCTCTGGGAGCGCATCGCGCAGCCCGTCGCCCAGGTGTCCGGCGAGACCGACCTCATGGATCAGCCCTGGGAGCGCGTGCGCGAGGTGCTCGAGCACCTCGCGGAGGGGGTGCCCGGCACCCTCGAGGCCGTCGAGGAGATCCCCGTCGATCGCGACCTGGTGCAGGCCGGGCTCGGGCCGCTGCTCGAGGACCTCCGCGCCCGCGAGGCCACGCCCGAGCAGGTGCGCCGCGACCTCGAGTTCGCGTGGTGGGCGGCGGCGTTCGACGCGATCGTCTCGGCGGACCCCCGCCTGACCGAGGAGGGCGCCGTCGGCCGCGTGGTCGAGGAGTTCCTGCGCCGCGACCATGACTTCGCGGCTGCGCGGGTGGGCCCGCTCATGCGAGCGGTGGCGGAGCGCCGCCGCATCGCGATCGCCAAGCACCCCGACCTCGCGCGCGACCTGTTCGCGACCCTCGTCGAGGGTGCCGACGCGCCGTACCGAGAGCTGTGGCGAGACCACGGCCCGCTCGTGACCGCGCTGCGACCCGTCACCCTCGCGACCGCCGAGCAGGTGTCGCGGCTCGCCCCGCCGACCCGCTGCGTCGACCTCGCGGTGGTGTTCGCCTCGGAGTCGCTGGCGCTCGCGGAGACCGTGCCGACGCTCGCGCGCGCCCGCCAGGTGGTCGTGGTCGCCGACGCCGAGTCGGCGACCCGTTCCGCGGTGGCCACGTTCGCCGACCTCCTGCCGCGCGTCGCGCTGCACGCCGCGCCGCAGCCGCGCGACCCGCGCGTCACGTCCCTGCTGGGCTCGCTGGCCTACGGCCGCGCGCTCAGCTCCCTGCCGGCCGCGGGCGAGGCCGACCGGCTCCGGGTGCAGCACGTCGACGCCGTGGGTCACGCCGTCGCCGGCTCCCGCACCGTCGAGTCGACCCGGGCCGAGGTCGCGGCGGTGATCGAGCGCGCCGACCGGCTGGTCCACGAGATGCCGCGCCGCAGCCTCGCCGTGGTCGCGGGCAACGAGCTGCACGCGATGCGGCTGCGCGACGCGCTCGAGGAGCGCGGCGCACGGCTCGCCGACACGGTGCCCGTGGTGTCCCTCGCGAACGCGGCGGGCCTCGACGTGGACGAGGTCATCCTCAGTCTCGGCTATGCGCGCGACGCCGAGGGGACGCTGCCGGCTCGCCTGGGCGCGCTCTCGGAGCCGCACGGGGTCCCGGCGCTGGTCCAGGCGCTGGCCGCGACTCACGAGAGCCTCACCGTGGTGACGGCCCTCGACGCGGAGCAGCTCGCCGCGATCGCCGAGGGCCCCGAGTCGGAGGCGGTCGACGGGCTGCGCGAGCTCCTGCTCGCCGCCGACGGCGCGCCCGTGCCCGCCGAACGTCCCGAGCCCGCGCCCGGCGACTGGTTGCTGGCCGACATCGCGTCGCGGCTGCGCGCCCAGGGCTACGCCGTCCACGTGCGCTACGGGGCGGGCGCCGACGCGATCCCGCTCGTCGTGGGCGGGCGCCATGACCGGGGCTACACGGTCGCCGTGGTGACGGACGATGCGGGGCAGGCCGGCGCCGCGAGCGTGCGGGACCGGATGCGGCACCAGTACGGCGGGCTGGAGGCGCTCGGCTGGACGGTCGTCTCGCTGTGGACGCTCGACGTCTTCATGGACCCCGACGCCGCCGTAGCGGCGATCGTCGACGCCGTCGAGGGCCGGCGCGGACCGCTGGTGTGGGAGCAGCCGACGCTCGACCTCGGCGTCGAGACCTCGGCGATCCGCGTGCCCGCGCAGGAGGTGTTCGACGTCGCCGCGCTCGAGGACGTCACCGGGGCGATCCCCGCGCTGCGCGACGAGCACCTGGTCGCCGCCGAGCCGGAGCCCGACCCGGAGCCCGAGCCCGTGGTCGAGGCGCCCGACGTCACCCTGGGGATCTCGGTGATGCTCGCCGAGCACCTGCTGGTGGACCGGCACACGCGCGCGCAGGAGACCCAGCCCGCGCTCGACCTCCCCGAGCCCGAGCCCGAGCCGGAGCCCGACCCCGAACCGGAACCGTCCCCCGAGCCCGAGCCCGAGCCCGCTCGGGACGCTCAGTCCTCCGAGGAGGCCCCTGTGACACCGCCCCGGGACGCTGAGTCCTCATCCGACGACGACTCGACCCCCGCATCGGCCCCCGAGGAGGAGACCGAGGAGCCGGAGGACGAGGGCGAGGCCGAGGACGCGCTGCCCTCCCCGCCGCCGATCCGCCCGGCGTGGCGCGGCACGGACCGTCCGCTCATCCCGACGCGGGCGCGCGAGGACATCGACGAGGGGTGGGGCGGCTCCGGCGGCTCGAGCCGCGACGACGAGATCAAGCGGGAGCGTCCCCCGCACTGGTGAGCGGGGACGCCGCGATCAGGAGGAGCTGGACGCGGTCTTCGACTCGGAGCGGGAGTCCGTGCGGTAGAAGCCCGAGCCCTTGAAGGTCACGCCGACCGAGCCGAACTGCTTCCGGACGGGACCGGTGCACTCGGGGCACTCGGTCAGGGCTGAGTCGTGGATCGACTGCACCGCGTCGAACGCGTGTGAGCACGCGGTGCACGCGTAGGAGTAGGTAGGCATGGGCGTATTCTACGCCCCGAGCTCGAATGCCCCCTCGGGTGTGATGACCATGTCCACGCCCAGGTCGTGCGGCTCCCTCGGCAGCGGGTCCGTCGCGGCGTCGCGCACCTCGCCCGAGAACGTCAGCGCCACCACCGGCGCGTCCGGCTTCGCGTCGACCAGGGCGCGGTCGTACCACCCTCCGCCCTGGCCGAGGCGGGTGCCCGACGTGTCGACCGCGAGCGCCGGGACCACGATCACGTCGGCCTCCGCGAGGGTCACCGAGCCGAGGAAGTCCCCGGACGGCTCCGGAGGGCGTCCCGGGGCACGCTCGACCAGGTCGTCCACGCCGCGATAGACGCCCCAGCCTCGCTGGAGGCCGTCGCCGAGCAGCGGGATCAGCACCCTGACCCCGCGCACATGCAGCGCCTCGATCAGGGGCCCGGTGCTGGGCTCGTGGGGCCGCGACGCGTAGACGGACACGCAGGAGGCCGCCTGCACCGCCGGCAGGGCGAGCACGTGGTCGCGGAAGGCCGCCGCCGCCTCATGGCGGCGGCGCTCGCTCCGCTGGAGCCTCTCGCGTCGGATCACGGCTCGCAGGTGCGCCTTCGCCTCGTCCGGCTCGGGGGCACGCAGGTGGCCTTCGGACATCGGCGTCATGGGAGCCATTGTGCCAAAGTTCGGTAAATCTTTGTTCCACTTCGGGGCATGTCCCTAGGCTCGTCGCATGGAATCCCGCCAGGAGCACCGCGCATGCTGACCGGCATGGACGGCCGGGTCAGCCGCAGCCTCGACGAGCACCGCGCGGCGGTCGCCGCCGCGCTCGCCCCCATCGAGCCGCTGACGGTCCTCGTCGGCGACGCCGCGGGGGCCACGCTCCTCGAGCCGCTCGTGGCGGACCACCCGCTTCCCGACGCGCCGCGCGCCGCCCACGACGGCTTCGCGGTGCTCGCGCAGGACGTCGAGGCGGCGCCCGTCTCGCTGCCCCTGTCGCACGACGTCGCGTTCTCCGACCGCGGCCCGCGCCGGCTTCTGCCGGGGACGGCGGCGCGCGTGTCGTCCGGGATGCTGCTGCCGAGCGGGGCCGATGCGGTGGTCCCGCTCGCGTCGACCGACGGGGGAGCGGCCCGCGTTGAGATCCGGGAGCGGGTGCGCGCGGGCTCCGGGGTCCGCGAGGTCGGGTCCGACGCCCGGGCGGGGACCGTGCTGGTGCCCGCGGGACGCCGCCTGGGTGGGCGCGAGCTCGCGCTCGCGGCGTCGCTCGGGTTGTCGCGGCTCGCGGTCCGGCCGGTGCCGCGCGTGGTGGTGATCCCGACGGGAGGCGAGCTGGTCGAGACCGCGGGCGGTCTCCTCGGCGTGCCGGAGGCGACGGGGCGCCTGGTCGCCGTCGCCGCGAGGTCCGCCGGCACCCACGCGGTGCGGATCCCCGCCGTCGACGACGATCGCCGGACGCTGCGCACCGCGATCGAGGATCAGCTGGTGCGCGCCGACCTGGTGATCACCACCGGCGGCCTCAGCGACGGCCGGGACGATGCGGTGGTCGCCGTCCTCCGTCAGCTCGGCCGGGTCGAGGACGTGGACCTGGCCTTCCGACCGGGCTCGCGGCACGCGCTCGCGGTCGTGGGCGAGGACCTGGGCCGGCATGTGCCGGTGATCGCGCTGCCGGGTGCGCCCGCCGCCGCCGCGCTCGCTTTCGAGGCCTATGTGAGGCCCGCGCTCCGGCGCATGTGCGGCTTCGCCGAGTATCTGCGTCCCGGCGTGCGAGCCCGTCTCACCGCCGGCTTCGCCTCGCCGGACGCTGCGGCGCATGCCGTGCCGGTGCGCCTGGGGGTCGACGGGCAGGGCTCCGTGACGGCGACGCCCGCCGGGCAGGGCGGCGCGGCGACGCTCGCGTCGCTCGGTGCGGCCGACGGCATCGCGTGGATCGACGCCCGCACCACGGAGGTCCACCCCGGCGACCTCGTGCGCTGCACCGTCTGGGACGACTGACGTGGGGGAGCCGGAGCTGGTCCGCGGCACGCTCAGGGTGCGACCCCTGAGGGTCCGCGACGCGGACGAGTGGGCGGCGCTGCGCAGCGCCAACCGCGACTGGCTCCGGCCCTGGGAGGCGACCGCGCCGCCCGAGGCGCCCATCCCGGCGGTCTCCTTCCGGCAGTTCATCCGTTCCGAGCGCCGCGCGCGGAGGCTCGGGACCGGATGGCCGATGGCGATCGAGCTCGACGGCGCGCTGGTGGGCCGCGTGGTGGTGGCCGGTGTCGAGTGGGGTGCGCAGCGCTCGGGCTCGCTCGGCTACTGGCTCGACCGGGAGCATGCTGGCCTCGGGATCGTGCCCACGGCGGCCGCGATGCTGGTCGAGCACGCCTTCGCGCAGGGGCTGCACCGGGTCGAGGTCGCGATGCGTCCCGAGAACCAGGCGAGCCGCCGGGTGGCGGAGAAGCTCGGGTTCACCCTGGACGGGCCGCGCCGCTCGTTCCTCTACATCGACGGCGGGTGGCGCGACCACATCGTCTACTCGCGAACTCAAGATCAGCCGCGCACCGGCCGATATTGGGAGCCTGAGGGCTGACACGCCGCGCGCCTCCCGCGGTTGCGGTGGCGTCCGCCGTAGCGTCGTCACATGCCTCCCGCTGGACTGCTCGCGATCATCGCCCTCGGCATGGTGCTCGCCTATGTGATCCCCCAGCGGATCAAGGAGCGCTCCGACTACGCGCTCGTGCGCACGGAGGACCGCTTCTCCGCGGAGATGCGCGTGGTGAAGACCGCCGCCGAGCGCGTCGAGCGCCCTGCCGACCGTCCCAGCTCCGACTCGGGCGAGGTCCCGCTGCTCGTCACGGGTGCCGCGCGCGCCTCGATCGCGAAGCTCGGCGCGGACCAGATGTCCCGTCCGTCGGGCCCGATCGACCGCGCCGCGACCGCCGCCCAGCGCCAGCTGGTCGCGATGCGCAAGGACCGTGCCGCGGTCGTCGCCGAGCGCAAGGCACGCGCCCGCCGCCGCGCCCGCGTCGCGCTGGGCGTCACCGCGCTCACGCTGACCGCGTGGGTCCTGGTCGCCCTGGGCGCCGCTCATGTCGCCGTCGGTGCGGGAGCGACGGCGCTGCTCGCGGGCGTGATGGTGCAGGGCGCACGCGCCGCCTCCGCGCAGCGTCGCGCCGACGCGCGGATCGCGATGGTCGCCCGTGAGGTCTCCGCGGCCGCCACCGCCACCCAGGCCCTGCGCAAGGTGACGCGCGAGCGTGCGGCCGGTCGCGACGCCCAGCCGTCGGATGTCGAGACGCAGGCGATCCGTGTGGTCACGTCGGCCGACCTCAAGCCGCTCTCGGTGCCGGCGCCCGCCGCCGTGCAGGCGCCTGCCGCCTCGTCGGCCCCCGCGGCGGAGGAGTCTGCCGCCTGGAGCCCGCGCGAGATGCCCGCGCCGAGCTACACGCTCAAGCCCGAGGTGCGTCAGGCCCAGGCGCGAC
Source organism: Demequina lignilytica (assembly GCF_030418375.1). Classification (NCBI taxonomy): domain Bacteria; kingdom Bacillati; phylum Actinomycetota; class Actinomycetes; order Micrococcales; family Demequinaceae; genus Demequina; species Demequina lignilytica. The sequence continues at coordinate 145,258 of NZ_JAUHPZ010000003.1, read as the reverse complement.
CGCTGGCGGACGAGGACATCGCCGCGGCGTCGTACCGCCCCGCCGAGGCGCCCGCCGCGTCCGCGACGGACGAGCCGGCGGCGACCACCACGACGTCGCTCGAGCAGATCCTCGCGCGCCGCACCTCCCGCTCGGCCTGAGCGCGGGCTCCTCGCCCGACCGTCGCATCGTCCCGACGGCTGTGCGCCCCCGGACGCCACGATGCCCGCCGCGCGGACGCGGCGGGCATCGTCGTCGGTGTCAGATCCGGACGCGGCTGGGGCTGGCCACCAGGGACGGCTCGGTGTGCAGGTAGCCGAACAGGCGGTCGAACACGTTGACGCGGTCGAACTGCATCGCGTGCTCACGGGCGCGGTGCTGCCACCACTCCGCCTCGGCGTCGTCGATCCCGCCGGCGCACACGTTGAGCGCCACGGTCAGCGCCGACGGGTCGCCGGACGGCACCACCACCGCGGTGTCGCCCACCGCCTCGAGGATGCCGCCGGTGTCGCAGGTGATGACGGGTCCGCCGCCGGCGAGCATCTTCTCGACCAGCGCGATGCCGAACGTCTCGGTGAACTCCGGCGCGGGCTTCGACGGGAGCGCGTACGCGGAGCACGCCGCCATCAGATGCGGCTTCTCCTCGTCGCCCACGTCCTGCAGGAAGATGATGCGTGACGCGGCGGTGGTGCGCGCGGCGACCTCCTGGAAGTACCCCAGGTCCGGCCCGCGTCCCGCGATCACCAGGGTCTGCGTCTCGCAGGCCTCGGAGGCGGCGAACCCGCGGATCAGGTCGTCCACGCCCTTGGCCTTCTGGAGGCGGGACAGGTACAGCACGTAGCGTCCGCGCTCGAGGCCGCGGTCCGCGAGCACCCGCGCCGTCTCCTCCTCGTCCAGGGCGAGGTACGCCGAGGTGTCGATCGCGGGGTACGAGATCTTCACCCGGGCGTCGCACTGCGGGGCGAACGCCGTGCCGTACACGGCGTCGAGCTCCGCCGCGGACTCCACGATCACCTGCTTGGTGTACTCGGAGACCGCGACGCACAGGTCCTGGGACAGGTAGTTCGACAGCACCGCGGCGGCCGCTCCGAACTCGCCGTGGTCGACGGCCGACCGCACCACGTCCGTGATGTCGGAGCCGACCGCCTCCGCGATGGTGGTGACGTTGACCGGCAGGCCGGTCGACCGCGCGATGCGCAGCGCCTCCGCGACGGCGGTGGTGTGCGGGTGGAGGTACAGGCTCATCGCGACGGTCGGGACGCCGTCCGTGAAGAGCTCCACCAGGCGCCCGACCATGCCGGCGAGGTAGCGGCCGTCGGGGATCTTGTAGCCGCCCACGGGCCCCGGGCGTTCGACGGTGATGCCGGGGGAGTAGGGCAGGACGGTGTCCATGGGCTTGAGGGGCAGGCCGGTCTCCTCGAGCCGATCGAGGGGCCAGGTGACGATCCGGACGTCGTCGAAGCCACGGGTGAGCGCGACCTCGGCGAGGTTGCGGGCCTCGCCGGAGTGGCCGCAGATGACGGGGTCGGCCCGGACGATGATGACGAGCCTGCGGTTGACCTCGGTGTTCATGACACCTCCTTCACGGAAGCAGCCCCTGGGTGGGGCGTGGGGTTGAGGGGGGACGATGCGTGCGGCCCCAGTCGCCTGGGGTGTCCGCCAGCGTGAAGCGCAGCTCTCCGCCCTGATGGAGCTCGGAGCCGGCGATCCAGGAGGACTCGACGGGGGCCCCGTCGAGGGTGACGGACCGGATGTACTGCACCGGTCCGCCGGGCGTGGGCTCGATGAAGCCGTCCGCCACGATCGTGAGCTCCCCGCGCGCCATGCGCATCCGCGCGGAGGCGAAGGCGGGCGGGTGGAGCAGGAACAGGTTCTGGCCGGCGACCGGGAACAGTCCCAGGCAGGCCCACACGAACCAGGACGAGAGGCCGCCGGAGTCGTCGTTGCCCGGCAGCCCGCCGCGGCCGGGGCCGAACATCTGGTGGACGATGCCGTGGACCACCTCGGCGGTCCGGTCCGGCCGGCCGGCGTAGTGGTAGGCCCAGGGGGCCTCCATGTCGGGCTCGTTGTTGAGGCCCTCGAAGCGGCCGAGCGCGTAGCCCGCGCGCATCTCCTCCAAACCCGGTCGCTCGCCCGGCTGGACCACCGGCTCCGCGCCGAACCCGAAGAAGGCGTCGAGCAGCGCGACGAACGCCTCGTCCCCGCCGGCGAGCTCGATGCGGGCAGCCATGTCGTGGAGGATCCGGAAGGAGTAGTTGAACTTGGTGCCCTCGTAGTAGGTCGAGTCGCGCAGCAGGCCCGTCTCCTCGTCGAAGGCGTTGCGCCAGCGAGCGGCCATCTCGACGTTCTCCCGGAGCTGGGCGGTGTCGCCGAGCAGCTGCGCGATCACGCCGGCGCACCAGTAGCCGTACGCCAGGTCCAGCGTGTGGCTCATGGGCTGGGCGTAGCCCTGCAGCAGGAACTCCTCGCCGTAGCTGCGTCGCAGGTCGGTCTGCATGTGCACCATCGCCCAGTCCCAGTCGATGCCGTGCAGCCCGAGGTGCGCGAGGTCCGCCAGCAGCGTGTGCACGAGCGCGCTGCCCTGGCGGCTGAAACGGTCGGAGCCGCGCGCCATGCGGTAGCCGATCGGGAGGTTGCCCTCCTCCTCGGCGATGGTGAGCATCGCGTTGGCGAACTCGACCACGCGGTGCGGCATCAGCGCCGTCAGCAGCGGCAGCTGGGTGCGGTAGATGTCCCACATGGTCGAGACGTCGAACACGAACGGCCCCTTGTGGGACCAGAACGGGCTCTCATCCGCCGCGAAGCAGGGCTTCAGGAGCGAGTGGTACACGGCGGTCGCGAACACCTCGCGCCGGACGTCGTCCTCGGTGTCGACCGTGATCGCGTCGAGCAGGCCGCGCCAGGTCTCCCGGGTCCCCGCCAGGCGGGTCGAGAAGGAGCCGAGCTCGCCCAGGTCCTTGTGCAGGTTGCGGCGTGCCTGGTCGACGCCGCGCAGCGAGAAGCCCATGCGCACCTCGACCGACTGGCCCTGCGACGCGGTGCCCATCCACATGAGGCCGAACGGGCGCAGCGTCGACGGGCGGATCGAGTCGAGGTCGAGGCGCTGACCGGCGGGCATGAGCCGGCGGTCGTACCAGAGCATCTGGCGCCAGTCGTCGGCGTCGCACTCGATGTACACGGACAGCGGCACGCCCTCGACCACGATCTCGCCCTGCACCACGCCGGGCTCGACCGCCTCGAGCCGCGCCCGCAGCGGGAGCGTCGCGCCGTAAGGGATCTCCAGACCGCCGACCGAGAAGTCGACCACCACGCGGGCGGACGGGTGCTCCGGGAAGCGGTAGCGGTGGACGGCGGACTTCGGGCCGACCGTGATCTCCGCCTCGATGCCGTTGTCGAGCGTGGCCGCGTACCAGCCGGGCGCGGCCTCCTCCGAGACGAGGTCCCAGGTGCGGTCGAGCTCGTCCAGCGGCTCGATCATGGGCGTGACGCGGAAGTAGTTGTAGTACTTGCGGATCGCGCCGGTGCCGGACTGCTGGAAGTGCGTGAAGCCGGAGGTGACGGCGCGGTCGTGCAGGCGTGTGGGGACGCCCTCGGTGCTGAGGTCGTAGAGGCCGTAGCCCGTGGGGTAGCCGCCCGAGTAGGCGCAGGCCGAGACCATGCCGAGCGGGTAGCAGGCACCCGGGTGCGTGTTGCCCACCTGGGGCTTGGGCCACCACCAGGTGGCCGCGATCCCGGAGGGCTCGGGCAGGACGGTGGCCTCCGTCCCGATGAACGGGTCGACGTCGTCGTACACGGCGGCACCTCCTTCCCGGGGTCGCGCTGAGTGGCTCCGGTGCGAAACGAGGGGACGCGCATCCTCGGGCGTCCTTGGCATGACGGTAGGCGGGGGCCGTGTCTGGTCCGTTGCCGTCATGTGACGAACTCTTTAACTTTCTGTCCGGCCGTCGCGTGGGCGGGGTGCACGTCCGGCGGCCGCGAGGCATGCGGCGGTGGAACGGGGGCGTGTGGCGGCCCGATGGAGCGTATAGAGTGATCCCGCCATTAAGTTTGGAGAGACAACAATGACGATGCCGATCCTCGCCGGCTTCTACCCGGACCCCTCGATCTGCCGGGTGGGCGAGTGGTGCTACCTCGCGAGCTCGACCTTCGAGTACGTGCCCGGGGTGCCGATCCACCGGTCCCGGAACCTGGTGGACTGGGAGCTCGTGGGCCACGCGCTCACCGATCCCGCCGCCATCAACGGCGGCGAGGGCCACGACGCGGCGAGCTCCGGGATCTTCGCCCCCACCCTGCGCCACCACGACGGCCTGTTCTGGATGATCACCACCTCGATCCGCGACGCGGGCCGCGGGCAGCTGATCGTGCACGCGGAGGACCCTTCGGGGCCATGGTCGGCACCCGTGTACGTCGAGGGCACCGACGGGATCGATCCCGACCTCGCCTGGCTCGAGGACGGCACGTGCCTGCTCACCTGGTGCGGCCACAACCCTCCCGCGATCTACCAGGTCGAGGTCGACCCGCGCACCGGCGAGCGGCTCACCGACCGCATCGAGCTGTGGCGAGGCACCGAGATGAAGGACACCGAGGGCCCCCACCTGTTCGAGCGGGACGGCTGGTGGTACCTCTCGGTCGCCGAGGGTGGCACCCACGTGGGCCACGGCGCGTCGATCGCGCGGTCGCGCAGCCCCCACGGGCCGTTCGAGTCGAACCCCGCGAACCCGATCCTGACCCACCGCAGCCTGCCGCATCCGGTGCAGGCGACCGGGCACCCCGACCTGGTCGAGCTGTCCGACGGCTCCTGGGCGATGGTGTACCTCGGCATGCGCCCGACCGGCGCCTACCCCGGCTTCCATGTGAACGGCCGCGAGACGTTCATCGCGGGCGTCGACTGGATCGACGGCTGGCCCGTTGTCGACGAGGGCCGATTCGACGTGCCCGACCGCGACGGCTCGTGGGACGAGCCGTTCGTCAGCCACACGCTCGACGCGCGCTGGCTCGCTCCCGGCAAGGCGCCGGCGCAGATCGCGACGGTGACCGCCGCTGGCCTGGAGCTCTCCGTCGGTCGCGACGCGGACGCGGGGGAGCAGCTCGACCTGCTGTGCGCCCGCATCCCCGCGATCGGGTTCCTGGCGACGGCCGAGGTCGCGGCGGGCGACGCGTGCCTGAGCGTGCGCATGGACGCGCGCAGCTGGGTCGGAGTCGAGCGCGTGGGCGACCGGGTCCGCGGGCGCGCCGTGTCCGGGCCGTTCGACCAGGCCCTGTCGGAGCTGGACCTGCGCGACGGCGACCTGCTCGCGGTCCGCTCGTCGCCGTCGCGCGAGCTCTACGGCCGCCTGGGCCCCGATCTGCTCGAGCCTGGGATCGTCCGCGACGGGGCGTTCGTGGCGCTCGGCTCGGTCGACGGACGCTACGTGTCGACGGAGGTCGCAGGCGGCTTCACGGGCCGGATGCTCGCGATCGAGGCCCTCGGCGGCGCGGCCACCGTGCGGCGGATGGCGTACGCGGAGGACCCGCGCGACTGACCGTCGACGAGCCGCACGGTGGTCGCGTCGCCCCGCGCGGAGGTGCTAATCTATTCCAGCACTTGGGGCTGTGGCGCAGTTGGTAGCGCGTCTCGTTCGCAATGAGAAGGTCAGGGGTTCGAATCCCCTCAGCTCCACGAGTGAGAAGGGGCCCGCCGTCCGGCGGGCCCCTTTCGTCATGTCCGCTGGTGGGATCCCGTGCGCGCGTGGGTGCCGTCGGCCCGCCTGTCCACACGCGCGCGAACTGCATCCCATTGTGGGATGCAGCGGCGTACGATGGCGACCATGAGCACCCAGATCGCGGTCCGGCTTCCGGACGAGATGGTCGCCTTCCTCGACGAGGCGGTCGCGGCCGGGGAGGCGCCCAGCCGGGCCGCGCTGGTGGCGTCCGCGCTCGAGCGGGAGATGAGGCGCACGCTCGCCCAGCGCGATGCAGTGATCCTGCGCGACGCGGGGCCGGGCGACGACCTCGACCCCGTGGTGGCGTGGACGGTCGAGCACGCCGGGATCGATGACTGAGCGGCCGCGTGAGATCAGGCTCGTGCGGCTCGACAAGACCCGCCCGGCGCTGATCCTGACGCGCGAGGCGGCGCGGGGTGCCATGACCAAGGTGACCGTCGCTCCGATCACGAGCACCGTCACAGGTCTGTCGAGCGAGCTGCCGGTCGGGCGTGCCAACGGCCTGGACCACGAGTCGGCGGTCTCCCTCGACAACGTCCTCACGGTGCCGGCGAGCGCGCTCGGCCGGACCGTCGGCTTCCTCACGACAGCCCAGGAGCGCGCGCTGGCGCGCGCAGTGGTCCTCGCCTACGACCTCGACGTGCCGCTGATGTCCTGACGGGCGGTGCGCGTCATCCGAGCCGCGGCGTCCGCGGCGGCTCGGTGCGGCGCCGGCCGAGCGCCTCGAAGCCCGCGCCGATCCGCAGCAGGGCCACATCGTCGTAGGCGCGCCCCGCGAAGGTGAGGCCGACCGGCATGCCGATGTCGCGCATCGTCCCCATCGGGACCGTCACCGTCGGCACGCCCAGGTGGCGGATCGCGAGGTTGCCGTTCGCGACCCACACGCCGTTGCGCCAGCCGAGGTCCGCGGAGTCAGGGTTCACGTCCATGTCCGCGGGGCCCACGTCGGCGACGGCGGGGAAGGCGATCGCGTCGAGACCCCGGGAGTCCATCCACTCCTCGAGGTCCAGACGCCGCGTCTCCTCGAGCCCACGCAGCCCGGCCTCCATGGCGGGGAAGCCGTCCAGCGTCGCGGGCAGCCCCGCGCGCGCCAGCGCCGGGTACTCGGCGATGTCGTCCTCGAAGCCGGTGTACCGGTCCGGTAGCGCGCCTGCGGGGTGGGGGAAGATGCGCGTGCCGTCGACCTCGTCGAGACGCGACAGGCCGGGGTCGCCGTTGAGGCGCAGGAAGGTGTCCCACGCCCAGGCCGACAGCCCCCGCACCTCGGTGTGCAGGAACTCCGCCGGCACCAGCCCGCGAGTTGCGATGGTGGGCGCGCCGGGCCGGTCGCCCTCGTAGTTGCTGATCATCGGCAGGTCGACGTCGACCACGGTCGCGCCGGCGGCCTCGAGGTCGGCGCGCGCCGCCTCCCACAGCTCGAGCGAGGACGGGCGAGGGACGATGCGGGTGCCGGTCGGGCCGCCGACGCCGCCCTGGGGGTTGGTCCCGGCCTCGGCATCCGTGCCGAGGTAGAGGCGCGGGGCTCCGATCCGCAGGCCCGCGAGCGACTCGCGCGCGCCGTCGGCCAGGGTGGGGAACGACTCGGGCCGCACCCGCGCGACAACGGGCAGGTCCACCCAGGGCTGGGCGCGCCACAGGTCGCCGTCGACCTCGGGGTCGGGCGCGACGATCGTGTCGAGCACCGCGAGCAGGTCCGCCATGGTGCGCGTCTGCGGCACCACGACGTCCATGGTCGGCACCAGCGGCCAGTTGCCGCGCACGGAGATCACGCCCCGCGACGGCGTGTACGCGCACAGCGCGTTGTTCGAGGCGGGCCCCCGGCCGCTCGACCAGGTCTCCTCGCCCAGGCCGAAGGCGCCGAACGATGCGGCGGTCGCCGTGCCGGACCCGTTCGAGGAGCCCGACGCGAAGGGGGCGGTGAGGAAGTCGGCGCGATACGGGCTCTCGGCTCGGCCGTGGAGGCCGCGCTGCATGCCGCCGTTCGCCATCGGCGGCATCGTGGTGAGCCCGAGGCAGATGGCGCCGGCCGCGCGCAGGCGCGCGATGGTGAACGCATCGTCCTGCGCGATCAGGTCGGCGAACGCGGGGCTGCCGGCGGCGCACGGGAGCCCCCGCACCAGGTACGAGTCCTTGGCCGTGTACGGGATGCCGTCGAGGGGGCCGCGCGCCTCGCCGCGGGCGCGGCGCGCGTCGGACTCGCGCGCCTGGTCGAGCGCGGTCGGGTCCAGCACCGGGACCGCGTTGAGCGCGGTCGGGGTATCGGGGCCGTCGTAGGCCGCGATGCGTGCGAGGTACGCCTCGACCAGTGCGACCGCGGTCGTCTCACCCGCCGAGAGGGAGGCGGCGAGCGAGGCGATCGAGGCCTCGACCACGTCGACGGTCATCGCGCCGGCTCCTGCTGGGTGATGCAGTGGATGCCGCCCCCGCGGGCGAAGATCTCGCGGGCGTCGACCGTCACCACCGTGCGGCCCGGGTACGCCTCGGCGAGCACCTCGCGGGCGGCGGCGTCCGCATCGTCCTCCCCGAAGCCGCAGGCGATCACGCCGCCGTTGACCGCGTAGTGGTTGACGTAGCTCCAGTCGACCGGGCCGTGGCCGTCCCGCAGCGTGCGCGGCGCGGGCAGGTCGATCACCTCCAGCGGACGCCCGGCGGCGTCGACCTCGGTCTTCAGCAGGTCGCGCAGCGCGGCGCTCACCTCGTAGTCGGGGTGCTCCGGGTCGGTCTGGGCATGCAGGAGCACGCGGCCTCCGCCGACCGGCGCGGCGACGATGTCCACGTGGCCGTTGGTGCCCAGGTCGTCGTAGTCGCGGGTGAGGCCGCGCGGCAGCCACACGGCGCGGGTCGCGCCGATCGCCCGCGCCATCTCCGCCTCGACCGCCGCGCGATCCAGCCCGGGGTTGCGGCGGGGGTCGAGCTGCACCGTCTCCGTCAGGAGCACCAGCCCGTCACCGTCGACGTGGATCCCGCCGCCCTCGTTGACCAGCGCGGACGGCACCAGCTCGGCGCCCGCCGCCTCGGCGACCACCCTCCCGAGCCGCGCCGACTTCTCCCACTCCGCCCACGCGGGCGCGCCCCAGCCGTTGAAGACCCAGTCGACGGCGCCGAGGACCCCGGGCCGCGCGTCGTCCAGCACGAACGTGGGCCCCACGTCGCGCATCCAGAACTCGTCGAGCGGTGCCTCGAGCAGGTCGATCGCCCCGCCGAGCATGCGGCGCGCGCGCGACATCTCCGAGGGGTCGACCACCATGGTCACCGGCTCGAGCTCGGCCACGGCGAGCGCGACCGCCGTCCAGGCCGCGTATCCGGCGTCGCGCTCCATCGCGGTCGCGCCGAGCGTCAGCCCCTCGCGGGGGAACGCCATCCACGTCCGCGCGTGCGGCGCGGTCTCGGGGGGCATCGTCCAGGCCATGGCGCTCCGATCGCGGGTCGGTCAATAGTTGATCGCTTGATCAACTAGCGCTCGACGGTACAGAATCGCCTCCATGCCGTCAACGGATCGTCGCCGACTCCCCGCCGCCGAGCGGCGCGCCCAGATCGCCGGGGCGGCGCGTGCCGTGGCCCTGCGCGACGGGCTCGCCGCGGTCACGTTGCGCGGCGTGGCCGCGGAGGCCGCCGTCGCGCCCGCGCTGGTCGCCCACTACAGCCCGAGCATGGAGGCGCTGGTCGCCGAGACCTTCGCCGGCATCGTCGCCGCCGAGCTCGACGAGGTGCGGCACCTCGCGGGTGGGGACGCACCCGACGCGCTGGGCGCGCTGCTCCGGACCCTCCTGGGCGGCGGCCGCGAGGACGTCACCGCCGTGTGGGTCGAGGCGTGGGCGCTCGGTCGGCGCAACGCCGAGCTCGCGGCGGCCGTGCGCGACCAGATGGACGCGTGGCACGTCGCGCTCGTGGAGCTCCTCGCCCGGGGCGCGGCCGACGGCTCCCTGACGGTGGCCGACCCCGATGCGGTCGCCTGGCACGTCCTGGGCATGATCGACGGCCTCAACGCCCAGGCGCTGGTGCGCTGGCGCCAGGACGATGCGCGGGTTGCGCTCGCGGCGCGGGCCGTCGAGGCGATGGTCGGGCTTCCCCGCGGTGCGGTGGCGGCTCCGGAGCGCGCTACTGTCGACGCAGGGGAGACACCGTAGCCCCTCCCCATCGGAGGAGCCATGACCCAGCGTGTCGCCGTCGTCACCGGAGCCAGCAGCGGGATCGGAGCCGCGGCAGCCCGCGCCCTCGCCGCCGACGGCTGGCATGTGGTGGTCGGCGCCCGGCGGCTCGACCGCCTCGAGACGCTCGCGGCGGAGATCGGCGGCACCGCCCTCGCGCTCGACGTGACGGACGATGCGTCGGTGGACGCCTTCGCCGCCGCGGTCGAGCGCTGCGACCTGCTGGTGAACAACGCCGGCGGAGCCGTCGGGACCACGCCGCTGGCCGAGGCCGACCTCGACGAGTGGCGGTGGATGTACGACGTCAACGTGCTCGGCACGGTGCGGGTCACCAAGGCGCTCCTGCCGAAGCTGGTCGCGTCGGGTGACGGGCTGGTCGTCACCATCGGCTCGATCGCCGCCCGCGAGCCCTACAAGGGCGGCGCCGGATACAACGCCGCCAAGCATGCCGAGGCGGCCCTCACCCGCGTGCTCCGCCTCGAGCTGCTCGAGCAGCCGCTGCGCGTGTGCGAGATCGACCCGGGCATGGTCGAGACCGAGTTCTCGCTGGTGCGCTTCGCGGGCGACGCCGAGCGCGCGGCCAAGGTCTACGAGGGCATCACGCCGCTGTCGGCCGAGGACGTCGCCGAGGCGATCCGGTGGGTCGCGAGCCTCCCTACCCACGTGAACATCGACACGATGATGATCATGCCGCGGTCGCAGGCCGGCGCCTCGGTGGTGCACCGGGAGCCCTGACGGCCGCGTCGGCGCCCGTGGGCGGAGAGGTACCCTGGGGGCACATCCGCGCGCAATGCTCACAGTTCGCTGGGAATGCGTCCCGATCGGGAACCTTCGCGGACGTCCGTCGGTTGGTGGGGGGACAAGCCCCGCGGCCGAGCCTTGCCGCGACGACCGCGGGACCACTCCAGGGAGATCCATGAAGAAGAACGTGCTCACGGCCGCCGTGATCGGCGCCGTCGCGCTGATGGGCCTGACGGCCTGCACCTCCGCCGGGGACGCGAGCCCCTCGCCCTCGGCCAGCGCCGCGGTCGACACCTCGGCCGCCGACCTCGCCGCGCTCGAGTCCATCACCTGGACCGACGCCGACGGCGTCCCGGTGCTCGAGTTCGAGGCGCCGCTGTCGGTGGGCGCGTCCGCGCTGCGTCCGATCGCGGACGGCGACGGCGACGCGATCGAGGACGGCATGAACGTGTCGCTCGACTACGTGGTGTACTCAGGCGCCGACGCGGAGGTCATGTACTCGACCTACGACGAGGGCACCCCCGAGGTCGTGTCGATGACCGAGGGCCAGGTCCTGCAGGACCTGTACGACGCCCTGGTCGGCAACGGCGTGGGCACCACCCTCATCTACGCGTACCCCGACACCACGTCCACCGACGGCAGCTCGGTGATCATGGCGGTCACCGCCTCGGACGCGAGCATGCCGCTCGACCGGGCCACCGGCACCACCGTCGAGCCCGCGGACGGGCTTCCGACGGTCACCCTCGCCGAGGACGGCATGCCGTCGATCGACTTCTCCTCCGCCGGCGAGATGCCGACCGAGCTGGTGGTCCAGCCGCTCATCGAGGGCGACGGCGCGACCGTGTCCTCCGAGTCGCAGGTCACCGTCCACTACACCGGCTGGCTGTGGGACGGCGAGCAGTTCGACTCGTCATGGGACCGTGGCGCGCCGTCGACGTTCAGCCTCGCCAGCGTGATCGCGGGCTGGACCCAGGGCCTCGCGGGCCAGACCGTCGGCAGCCAGGTGCTGCTGGTGATCCCGCCGGACCTCGGCTACGGCGACACGGACTCCGGCTCGATCCCGGCCGGGTCGACCCTGGTGTTCGTGGTCGACATCCTCGCGGCGTCCTAGCGCTCGCACCGTCCGACGGCGCCGATCTCCTCGCGGGGTCGGCGCCGTCGGCGTCTCCCGGGCAGGTGCCGGGATGAGAGCATTCCTCCTGTGATCCGCACCGTCCTCGCCGAGCTCGACCTCGACGCCTCCGGCCCCGCCCGCGCCATCCTCGCCGTCACGGTCGCACGCGGCGCCGCCGTCGACGAGGAGCTCGTCGTCGAGCAGGGCGGCCGCGCCCTCGCCGTGACCGAGGTCGAGGATGACCACGGCACCCGCCTCCACGCCGTCGACTTCGAGGAGGGACCGGCGACCGTGCGGTACCGCGCCACGGTGCGCGGAGCGGTGGAGGAGCCCGCCGTCGCGGGAGCCGACCCGGTGCGCTACCTGCGCCCGAGCCGGTACGCCGAGTCCGACGTGATCGCGCCCACCGTGGCCGACCAGTTCGGGGGCCTCGAGGGGCACGCGCTGGTCGAGGCCGTGCGCGCCTGGGTGCACGACCACGTCGCGTACACGCCGGGCTCGAGCCAGCCCACCGACGGCGCGACCGCCACGATCCTGTCCCGCCAGGGGGTGTGCCGCGACTTCGCGCACCTGGTGGTCGCGGCGCTGCGCGCGAGCGACGTGCCCGCGCGGGTGGTCGCCGTCTACGCGCCCGGTCTCGAGCCCATGGACTTCCACGCGGTCGTCGAGGCGCTGGTCGACGGGCGCTGGTGGGTGGTGGACGCGACCGGGCTCGCGCCGCGCGAGACCATGGTGCGCATCGCGACCGGCCGGGACGCCGCCGACACCGCGTTCCTCACCACGATCGGCGACGCGGTCGAGCTGACCGCGATGCGGGTCGACGCCCAGGTGGACGGCGCGCCGCCCGCCGCCGAGGGCCCGCTTCAGCTGTCCTGACCCCGGCCCCGGCCCCGGCTCCCGGAGACCGCGCCCGCCCCCCGTACCGTGGCCGGACATGGGTGCGCGAGCGCTCGACGTTCGTGACGCTCAGGTCCGGCCCGGGGCGCGGCGGGGCTACTCCTCGGTGGTCTCGCCGGCCTCGGCCGGCTCCGCGTCTTCCGCCGTCTCCTCGTCGATGAGCGCGTAGGTGTGGCCCGTGTTCTTGACGATCGCGGTGATGAGGGCGGCGACGGGCAGCGCCATGAACGCGCCCATCGGTCCGGCCAGTGCGCCGCCGGCGAGCGCGCCGCCGAACGCGACGGCCCCGTTGAGCTCCATGGTCTTGGAGGACAGCCGCGGGCTCAGCACGTAGTTCTCGATCTGCTGGTAGACGAGCACCCACACCAGCAGGATGATCGCCTGCGCGAGGCCCTCCACCGCGAGCACCACGAGGATGGGCACGATCGCGCCCAGGTAGGTGCCGATGAACGGGATGAAGGTCGACACGAACCCCATGAAGAGGGCGAGCGGCGCGGCGTAGACCAGGTCGAGCCCGACGGCCGCCATCACGACGAACGCGAGCCCGCCGTTCACCGCCATGATCAGCAGCCGCGAGTAGAAGTACCCGCCCGTCTGCTCGATCGAGGTGAGCGCGATCCACTTGAAGACGCGCTGGCGCTCGGGAGGCATGCGGCGCATCACGGCGCGCATGAGGCCGGGGAAGCCGGCGGCGAAGTAGAAGGCGAAGGCCGCGATCGTGAGCAGGTCGAACGCCATCCCGACGCCCGAGGTGACGAAGCCGAGGACGTCGTCCCCCCACTCGCCCAGCACGCGCGCCACCGCGCTCGTGCCATCGGCCGCGCCACCGGTGTCGAAGGCGGAGGTGCCGAACGTCGAGTTGACCCACGAGTCGAGATGGTCGAACCAGCCGGACGCCTGGGCGGCGACCGCGTTCGCGAAGCGGACGATGCCGGGGATCAGCACCGCGATCATGAGCACCACCGCGACCAGGGCCGCGAGGTAGATGATGCCGACGGCGGCGCCGCGCCGCATGTGGAAGCGACGCACGAGCGCCTCGACGCCCGGGATCATCGCCAGGGCGAAGAACAGGGCGATCGCGAGGACGCCGAGCAGGTGTCCCAGCGCGCTGAAGGAGTAGACCGCGAGGGCTGCGAAGGCGGCCGCGGCGAGAGCCTTGGCGAGCACGCTCCAGACGAACCGGTCGACCCAGGCGGGCCGCTCGGGGCCCGTGGGCCGCGCCGCATCGGTGCGCGCGGCCGCGAGGACGTCGCTCGGCGGGTTGGCGGGAGGGGGCGGCGTCGACATCGGACCGAGGCTCATGCGTCGATGACCGTGGACCGGCCGGAACCGAAGCGGAAGGCTCGCACCAGCCCGACGATGCCCAGCACGATGAGGATGATCGCGACGAACGTGAAGAAGAAGGTCGCGCTCCAGGCCGGTGCGGCGACCACGGCGATGCCGGCGAGGATCGAGATGATGCCCAGCGCGATGGCCCACCCACGGGAGCTCGCCTTGTCGGAGTCGACGAGGGCCATCACGCCGTCGATGATCCATCCGATCCCGACCACGATCGTCATGATCAGCACCAGGATCGCGGTGCCGGCCGCGAGGTTGCGCAGCAGGACGATGCCGCCGAGGATCACCAGCAGGCCGAGCACGATCGACAGCACCCTCATGCCGGCCGAGTAGGCCGAGCCGAAGACGCCGATCGCCGTGCGGACCAGGCCCGTGATCAGCAGGTTGATGCCGATCAGCGCACCGCCGACCATGAGCGTGCGCCCGGGCCAGACCAGCAGCGCGACGCCGATGATGAGCGCCACGGCGCTCGCGAGGCCCAGGCCGATCCGGACGGCGCGGATGAGCTTCTCGGGGACGGAGTCGAGGTCGATGCCGAGGCTGTCGAAGCCTGCGGAGGGCGTGGACATGGTGGTGCTCCCTGGTCGAGGATGTCGATGCGGGGTTGCCCCCGATCCGCACACTACCGCGCGACATGCCTGGTGACACGGGGTGCGCGCCGAGTGTCCCCCCGCGGCTCGCTCGCGCCTCCGATGCGGCTGCTGTGGCCGCGGTCGAAGGCGATTCGCGACGACAGGTGTCCAAGAGGCGCTCGAAACATGCAAGAATAACTTCGTTCACGCAGGTTGCGTGCACGCACGGGGGTGGAATGTGTCGTTGGACGACCTGGACCGACGGATTCTTGACGAGCTCCGCATCGACGGACGCGCGAGCTACGCGGAGATGGGGGAACGGATCGGCCTGTCGCCCTCGGCGGTGAAGCGTCGCGTCGACCGGATGGTGGCCGAGCGCGTGATCCGCGGGTTCGGCGTGCGCATCGACCCGGAGCTCGACGGCGCGGCGACCGAGGCGTACGTCGAGCTGTTCTGCCGCGGCACCGTCGCGCCCGAGGAGCTCCGGCGGCTGCTGGCCGACATCCCCAACGTGGTCGAGGCGTTCACGGTGACCGGGCAGGCCGACGCGATCGTGCGCCTGCGCGCCGCGACCATGCCGGACCTGGAGATCGCTCTCGAGAAGGTGCGGCTGGCGCCGCAGGTCGACAAGACCCGCAGCGCGATCGTGCTCACCCGACTGGTCGAGCACCGCGAGCCCTGAGCAGCGTCCGCGCGGCGTCTCACACCCAGGTCGGCAGCCACATGTGCAGCTGCCAGTAGCGGAACGGCACGGGTGACCCGACCCAGAGCGGGACGAAGAACGCGGCGACCACCAGGATCGCCGCGAGCGTGATGCCCACGATCAGCACGCCGCGGCGCGACCACCCGCCCGCGAGCCGCTCCGGCTGCGCGATCCTGCGCAGCGCCCACACGAGCGTGAGCACCATGAACGGCGCGAAGGCGACCGAGTAGAACGTGAAGATGGTGCGGTACGCGTAGGGCAGCCACGGGACCCAGCCCGCCAGGACTCCCATCGACACGGTGAGCGCGAGCATGTCGCGGTGACGGAGCACGCGCCACAGCGCCCAGACCAGCGCGGCGGTGGCGAGCCACCAGATGAGCGGGTTGCCCAGCGCATGGATCGCGCTCACGCACCGCTCCGCCCCGCAGTCGGCGTCGGGCACGTCCTCGAAGTAGAACGCCGTGGGCCGCCATTGGATCAGCCACAGCCACGGGTTCGACATGTAGTTGTGCTCGGTGGTGAGCCCGGTGTGGAACGTCCACATCTGCTGGTGGTAGTGCAGGAGCGAGTTGAGCGCGTCGGGCAGCCAGGTCGCCCCCTCGCCCGGATGCTCCTCCGCCCAGCGGCGCGCGTACGAGCCGTCCGTGAGGAACCAGTTCGCCCAGCTGGCGACGTAGACCACCAGCGTCGTGACGACCGTCGCGACGGCTGCGGGCACGGCGCGGACGAACGCGCCGGCGAGCCACCGGTCGTAGCCGAGCTCGCGCCGAGCGACCGCGTCCCAGACCACGGACAGCACCAGGAAGGCCGCGGCGAAGTAGAGCCCCGACCACTTGGTGGAGGCGGCGAGCGCGAACGCGACGATCGCCGCGAGGCGCCACCAGCGGATCCCCGTCCGCGGCCCGCCTCCCGGCAGGAAGCCCTCGGGCCCCATGCCGAGCGCCGCGCGGTCGGCCGCCGCCTCCCGTTCGAGCAGGGCGCGCGTCCGGTCGCGGTCGATCACCAGCAGCCCGAAGCCGGCGACCACGAAGAAGGCGAGGAAGCCGTCGAGCAGCGCGGTGCGGGCGAGCACGATCGCCTCGCCGTCGACGGCGATCAGGATGCCCGCGACGGCGCCCCACACGGTCGAGCGGAACAGGCGGCGCGCGATCAGGGCGACCATGACCGCGAGCGCGACGCCGAGCACGGCGCCGACGATGCGCCAGCCGACCGGGGTGACGCCGACCAGCTCGATGCCGAGCGCGATCAGCAGCTTGCCGACCATGGGGTGGACCACGAAGTCACCCTCGGTGGTGAGGCCCGAGTAGTCGCCGTCGACGAAGGCAGAGTCGTCGCCGGTCCAGTCGCCCTCGAAGCCGAGCACCGTGAGCGAGTACGCGCCGCGCGCGTAGAAGACCTCGTCGAACACCAGCGCGTGCGGCTGCGACAGGGAGCCGAGCCGCAGGAGCGCGGCGAGCATGCCCACGCCCGTCGCCATCAGCGCGGCGCGCCAGCGCCACAGGGTCGCGAGAGTCACAGCCGAAGCCTAATGGGCGCCTGCGGGGCTCCGGCCGCGCCGAACCCGTGTGGGAGAGTGGGCGCATGACCGGCCGGATCGTGCTCGCCGCCACCCCCATCGGCAACGTGGACGACTCGTCGCAGCGCCTCAGGGACGCGCTCGCCACCGCGGACGTGATCGCGGCCGAGGACACCCGTCGCCTTCGTGACCTGACCGCGCGCCTCGGCATCCGGACCGTCGGCGAGGTGGTGGCCCACCACGACCACAACGAGGCCGCCTCGGCCGCGGGGCTCGTGGAGAGGGCGGCGGCGGGCGACACCGTGCTCGTCGTGTCCGACGCCGGCATGCCCGCCGTCTCGGACCCGGGCTTCCGCGTGGTCGAGGCGGCTGCCCGCGCCGGCGTCGACGTCACGGTGCTGCCGGGGCCATCCGCGGCCCTCACCGCGCTCGCGCTGTCGGGGCTGCCGACCGACCGGTTCTGCTTCGAGGGGTTCCTCCCGCGCAAGGCGGGTGAGAGGGCCGGCCGGCTCGCGTCGCTCGCGCTCGAGGAGCGGACGATGCTGTTCTTCGAGGCGCCCCACCGCCTCGCGGCGACGCTGGAGGCGATGGCGGGCGCGTTCGGCGCGGACCGGCCTGCGGCCGTGTCGCGCGAGCTCACCAAGACGTACGAGGAGACGCGCCGGGGCACCCTCGCGGAGCTGCACGCCTGGGCCACGGGAGGGGAGCCTCGCGGGGAGATCGTGGTCACGGTGGCCGGCCGGCCGGCCGAGCGGCTCGGGACGCAGGCGCTGGTCGCCGAGGTGCTCGCGCGGGTCGAGGCGGGTGAGCGGGCGAAGGCGGCGGTCGCCGATGTCGCGGCGGCGGCGGGGGTGCCGAGCCGCGAGCTGTACGCGGCGGTGCTCGCCGCGCGGAGCGGCGGGTGAGGGTCTCCCACGCGCCGGTCTACCGGCGTCGGCGCCGCGTGGTGCTCGCCGTGCTCGTCGCGATCGTCGGACTGGGGCTGGGCTACGGCACGGGCGCCCTCGTCTGGCCGCGAGCGGAGGCGGAGGCGGCCGTGACGCCGGCCCCGTCGCCCACGCCGACGGAGACGCCCGAGGCGTCGTCCACCCCCACGCCGAGCGCGACCCCCGCATCGTCGCCGTCCGCCAGCCCGACGCCCTCGCCCTCGCCCTCACCCACGTTCGACATGACCGCGTACTCGCTGACCGACCCGGACTCGCCGTGGGTGATCGTCAACAAGCTCAACCCGATCGACCCGGCCGAGTACGCGCCGGAGGACCTCACCCGGATCGCGGGGATGAGCTCGGCGGCGACGATGCGCGCGGAGGCCGCGGCGGCGATGTCGGCGCTGCACGAGGCGGCGGTGGCGGCGGGGGCCCCGTTCACCGTGTCGACCGCCTACCGCGACCACGCGACCCAGTCCTCCCTCTACTACGGATACGTGAACCGCTCGGGTCAGGCGAGCGCGGACCGGTACTCGGCCCGCCCCGGCTTCTCCGAGCACCAGACGGGACTCGCGGCCGACATCCACAACGGCGTGTGCGACCTCAAGGCGTGCTTCGGCACCACCGCCGCCGGTCGCTACGTCGCCGAGCACGCGTGGGAGCACGGCTTCGTGATCCGCTATCCCGAGGGCAAGCAGGAGGTGACGGGCTACATCTACGAGCCCTGGCACCTGCGCTACGTGGGCGTGGAGCTCGCGACCGTGCTCCACGAGTCGGACGTCACCACCCTCGAGGAGCTGTTCGGCCTGCCGGCCGCTCCCGACTACTCCTGAGCGGCTGCCCGCCCCGTGGGCCCCCTCCGGCGTCACTAGGATGGTCCGCATGTCTCGCATCCTGTCCGCGGTCGCCTGGCCCTACGCCAACGGTCCCCGCCACATCGGTCACGTCGCCGGCTTCGGCGTCCCCTCGGACGTCTTCTCCCGCTACATGCGCATGGCCGGCCACGACGTCCTGATGGTCTCCGGCACCGACGAGCACGGCACGCCGATCCTGGTGCAGGCCGACCAGGAGGGCGTCACCCCGCAGGAGCTCGCGGACCGCTACAACCGCGTGATCGTCGAGGACCTCACCCAGCTGGGCCTCAGCTACGACCTCTTCACCCGGACCACGACCGGCAACCACTACCAGGTGGCGCAGACGCTGTTCAAGGCCGTGCACAGGAACGGCTACATGATCGAGCAGACCACGCGCGGCGCGATCTCGCCCTCGACCGGTCGCACCCTGCCCGACCGCTACATCGAGGGCACCTGCCCGATCTGCGGCTACGACGGCGCGCGCGGGGACCAGTGCGACAACTGCGGCAACCAGCTCGACGCGATCGACCTCAAGAACCCGGTGAGCCGCATCAACGGCGAGACGCCGAGATTCGTCGAGACCGAGCACTTCTTCCTCGACCTGCCGGCCCTGGTGCAGCCGCTCACCGACTGGCTCGGGTCGCGACACGGCTGGCGCCCCAACGTCCTCAACTTCTCGAAGAACCTGCTGGTCGACGTGCGCCCGCGCGCGATGACCCGCGACATCGACTGGGGCATCCCCGTGCCGCTGGCGGGCTGGGAGGAGAACCCGTCGAAGCGACTGTACGTGTGGTTCGACGCCGTCATCGGCTACCTCAGCGCGTCCATCGAGTGGGCGCGCCGCACCGGCGACGCGGACGCGTGGCGCCAGTGGTGGAACGACCCGGCCGCCCTGTCCTACTACTTCATGGGCAAGGACAACATCACCTTCCACTCGCAGATCTGGCCGGGTGAGCTCATCGCCGCCAACGGCCGCGGCGCGCGTGGGGGCGAGCTGAGCCCGTTCGGGGACCTGCAGCTGCCGACCGAGGTGGTCTCGAGCGAGTTCCTCACCATGGAGTCTGCCAAGTTCTCGTCGTCGCGCGGCCACGTCATCTACGTGCGCGACATGCTCTCGCGCTACCAGCCCGACGCCCTGCGCTACTTCATCGCGGTCGCCGGTCCCGAGACCTCGGACGCCGACTTCACCTGGTCCGAGTTCAAGCGCCGCACCAACGACGAACTGGTGGCCGGCTGGGGCAACCTGGTCAACCGCACCGCGTCCCTGCTGCACAAGAACGTCGGATCGATCCCGGAGCTCGGGGAGCTCGCCGACGTCGACCGTGCCGCGCTCGCGTCCTCCGAGGCGGCGTTCGCCACCGTGGGCGATCTGGTCCGTTCGCACCGCCAGCGGGCGGCGATCACGGAGACGATGCGCGTGGTCGGCGAGGCGAACAAGTACCTGGCGGACACGGCTCCCTGGAAGCTGAAGAACGAGGACCCGGAGCGCATGCGGACCGTGCTCGGCGTCGCCGCACAGCTGGTCTCGGACGCGAACACCCTGATGGCGCCCTTCCTGCCGCATTCGTCGCAGCGGGTGCATGAGGCGCTCGGCGGCGAGGGCGTCCTGGCCCCCATGCCCGAGATGACCGACGTCGCGGACCTCGACCTCGAGGGCCGCAAGTACCCGATCATCACCGGCGACTACACCGCGGTGAAGGGCACCTGGGCCCGGCGCCCGCTGGTCGCCGGTACGCCGGTGCCCGCCCCGTCGCCCTTGTTCACCAAGCTCGACGACGAGATCGTCGCCGCCGAGCTCGAACGGATGGCGGACGAGTAGCCGATGCGCGACGGAGCCTGGCCGCCGGCGCCCGCGCCGCTGCCCGCGCCGGTGGTCGACAACCACACGCACCTCGACTACCACGCCGGCGACGACCGCCGCAGCGTCGACCAGCGCCTGGCCGACGCCGCCGCGGTCGGCGTCGACCGGGTGGTCCAGATCGGCTGCGAGCTGGAGACCGCGCGGTGGACGGTCGACGCCCTGGACCGGTACCCCGCCATGGTGGGCGGTATCGCGCTGCACCCCAACGAGGCCCCGCTGCACGCGGACGGGACCCACGAGTCGGGCGTCGGCTACGAGGATGCGCTCGCCGAGATCGCGTCGCTCGCGCGGCATCCGCGGATCCGGGTGATCGGCGAGACCGGGCTCGACTTCTTCCGGACCTCGGAGGACGGACGCGACGCGCAGATCCGCTCCTTCCGCGACCACATCGCGCTGGCGAAGGAGCTCGGCCTCCCGCTGCAGATCCACGACCGCGACGCGCACGCCGAGGTGCTCGAGGTGCTCGAGCGCGACGGGGCGCCGGAGCGCACGGTCTTCCATTGCTTCTCCGGCGACGCCGGCATGGCGCGCCTGTGCGTCGACCGCGGGTACTTCCTGAGCTTCGCCGGGACGGTGACGTTCAAGAACGCCGCGGGCCTGCGCGCCGCCCTCGCCGTCACGCCTCTCGGGCGCGTCCTGGTCGAGACCGACGCGCCCTACCTCACGCCCCACCCGCACCGGGGCGCGCCCAACGCCCCGTACCTGGTGCCGCTCACCCTCAGGACGGTCGCGGAGGTGCTTCAGGCCGATCCGGAGGCCGTCTGCACCACGATCTCGGAGACGTCGGAGAACCTGTACGGTCCCTGGTAGACCGCCTCATGTGGGCGATCTCACAGGACCAAGGGCTCAAGTGCGGTTGGCGCAGACCGTTATCAATATGAGATAAAAGTCGTCAGACATCACGCCTCCACCCCCTCGGAGGCGCGAACCGAGAGGACCTCAGTGAGCTACCGCCGCACCACCCCGATGCCGGGAGGCCGCCGTGAGCGCCGCGCCCGGCGCGGCACGCGGAACCGTGTGCTGACGCAGGTCGGCATCGGGCTCGCCACCGCATCGTTCGCCGTCGGCTCGATCGCCGCGGCCGCCGTTCCCGCCCTCACCGCCGACGCGCCGCTGACCGTGTCGGCCGACGTCGCGAGCCTGCCGGAGATCCAGTCCGACGCCGAGGCCGGCGCCGTGGTCACCACGGAGACCGAGGAGAGCACCGTCGAGCCGAAGACGGTGAAGTCCGAGGACCCGAACCTCGCGAAGGGCACCGAGAAGGTCGTCACCGAGGGTGTCGCCGGCCAGACGATCACCACCTACGACGTCACCACCGTCGGCGGCGTCGAGGTCTCCCGCGTGCAGTCGATGACGGTCACGGTGAGCGAGGCTCAGGACGAGGTCATCGCGGTGGGCACCAAGGAGGCGCCGTCGGTGCCGCGCAGCACCGCCGCGGCGAACCCGACCGGCAACCGTGCGCTCGGCCAGCAGATGGCGGCCGACATGTACGGCTGGACGGGCGACCAGTGGTACTGCCTCGAGGCGCTGTTCACCAAGGAGTCCGGCTGGAACCAGTACGCGGACAACCCGTACTCGAGCGCGTACGGCATCCCGCAGGCGCTGCCGGGCTCGAAGATGTCCACCGCGGGCGCCGACTGGGCGACGAACCCGGCCACCCAGATCCGGTGGGGCCTGGGCTACATCGCCGGCCGCTACGGCACGCCCTGCGGGGCGTGGAACCACTCGCAGACCAAGGGCTGGTACTGAACCGGTGGCTCGGCTGCTGGGCCCATCCGACATCCGCGGACTCGCCGAGTCGCTGAACACGGCGCCCCACAAGAAGTGGGGCCAGAACTTCGTGGTCGACGCCGGCACGGTGCAGCGCATCGCGCGCCTGTCCGAGGTGGGCGAGGGCGACCGCGTGGTCGAGGTGGGTCCCGGGCTCGGGTCGCTCACCCTCGCGCTGCTCGCCACCGGCGCGGAGGTCACCGCCGTCGAGATCGACCCGGTGCTGGCCGGCGCGCTGCCCGCGACCGTCGCCGAGCGCGCGCCCGAGGCCGTCGACCGCTTCGACGTGGTCCATGCCGACGCCCTGCGCGTCGAGACCCTTCCGTCGCCGCCCCGTGCGCTGGTCGCGAACCTGCCCTACAACGTGTCGGTGCCGGTGATCCTCCACTTCCTCGAGACCTTCCCCACCCTCGAGCGGGTGCTCGTGATGGTCCAGGCCGAGGTCGCCGACAGGCTCGCGGCGCCGCCGGGCTCCCGCACGTACGGCGTGCCGTCGGCGAAGGCCGCGTGGTACTGCGCGACGCGTCGCGCGGGCGACGTGAAGCGCGCGGTCTTCTGGCCCGTCCCGCGCGTCGACAGCGCGCTGGTGCTCATGGACCGGCGCGCCGTTCCGGAGACCGCCGTCGCGCGCGAGGACGTCTTCGCGGTGATCGACCACGCGTTCGCGCAGCGGCGGAAGGCGCTGCGGGGCGCGTTGGCGACGCTCGCCGGCTCCCCGGCGGCCTCCGAGGACGCCCTGCGGGCGGCCGGCATCGATCCGCTCACCCGCGGCGAGCAGCTGGGCATCGACGACTTCGTGCGCATCGCCGAGGCGCTCGCCGCCGCCCGCACCTGACCGGGACTGTCTGGCAGGCTAGGGCCATGACCCGGACCGTCCGAGCGAAGGCGCCCGCCAAGGTGAACCTGCAGCTCACCGTGGGCCCGGTCGCCGAGGACGGCTTCCACCCGCTGGTGACGGTGTTCCAGGCCGTCGACCTGTTCGAGACCGTCGAGGCCACGGCGCGCACCGACGGTCGCATCACGCTGACCGTCGACGCCGCCGCGGGCTCGCCCGTCGACGCGTCCGGGGTGCCCGTGGACGAGTCGAACCTCGCGTGGCGCGCGGCCGAGCTGGTCGCGTCGTCGTACGGGATCGCGGACGGGGTCGACCTCCGGATCGTCAAGGGCGTGCCGGTCGCGGGCGGGATGGCAGGCGGCTCGGCCGACGCCGCAGCGGCGCTGGTCGCGTGCGCCGAGGCCTGGGACGTGGGCGCGACCCGCGGCGAGCTGGCGCGGCTAGCGGCGAGGCTGGGGTCCGACGTGCCGTTCAGCCTCCACGGCCACACGGCCATGGGTGTCGGGCGCGGGGACCAGCTGACGCCGGTGATGAGCCACGGGCAGTTCCACTGGGTGGTCGCGACCCAGGCGGAAGGGCTGTCGACGCCCCGCGTCTACGCGGAGTACGACCGCCGCATCGCCGCACGCGAGCAGGTGCAGAACGACCTGGCCGTGGAGGCCCCCGTCATGACCGCGCTGATGGCCGGTGACCCGGTCGCGCTCGGACGCGCCGTCATCAACGACCTCGAGGGCCCGGCGCTCTCCCTCATGCCGCGGCTCGAGAAGGTGCTCGACGTGGCCGAGGAGGCCGAGGCCTGCGCCGCGATGGTCTCCGGATCCGGGCCTACCGTGGTCGCGCTCGCACGCTCGCGCCAGCACGCGCTCGCGATCGCGGCCCACCTCAAGGCGGCGCGCGTCGCGGATGCCGTGCTGACGGCGACCGGCCCCACCGCCGGCACGGTCCTGGTCCAGGACTGACCCGGGCCCCGCATCGTCCCGTTCGCCGGGCCGTGGCCGCCGCTACCGGTCGGACTGCGCCTTGATGGCGTCGCGGATCTCGGTGAGGATCTCGATCTCGGTCGGGGACACGGCCTCGTCCGGCGCGGGCTCGTCCTTCGCCTTCCGCTCGGCGAGCTTGTTCAGCGGCAGCACGATCGCGAAGTAGATCGCGGCGGCGATGATGAGGAAGTTGAGGATCGCCGTGAGGAACGTGCCGATCGCGAGCACCGCGTCGTCGGCCGGGTCGCCGGGCGTGCCGCCGTCGTTCAAGGTCCACAGCAGGATCCCCGACAGGTCGGGCTTGCCGAAGATCGCGGCGATCAGCGGGTTGATGATGTTGTCGACCAGCGACGTGACCACCGCGCCGAATGCGGCGCCGATGACGACGGCGACCGCGAGATCGACGACGTTGCCTCGCATGATGAACTCTTTGAAGCCCTTGATCACGACTGTCCCCCCTGGGTCCGAGGGCGCCCGCGCGGCGCCCGGTGGAAACCTACAACGTCGTCCCGCCGGTTCCTAGTCCCGACGCGGCGTCGCAGCGACGGTGCCTCAGTCGCCGGGCAGGCCGGGGTCGCGCTCGAGCGTCGACAGGCCGTTCCACGCGAGGTTCACCATGTGCGCGGCCACCACCTGCTTCGACGGCTCGCGAACCTCCGCCCAGTGCTGACCTGCCAGCGCGACCATGCCGACGAGCATCTGCGAGTAGAACGGTGCCACCGACGGGTCGAGGCCGCGCTTGCGGAACTGCGCACCCAGGAGGCCCTCGACCTGCTGCGAGACGTCGCCGAGCAGGTTGCTGAACGTGCCGGCCGTCTGCGCGACCGGCGAGTCGCGCGACAGGATCCGGAAGCCGTCGGGGGAGTCCTCGATGTACCCGAGCAGCGCGAGCGCCGCGCGCTCCACCAGCTGACGCGGGTGCGCGCGGACGGACAGCGCGTCGGTGAGCGCGCCGAGCAGGGCCTGCACCTCGCGGTCGACGATCACCGCGTACATGCCCTCCTTGCCGCCGAAGTGCTCGTACACCACCGGCTTGGACACGTCCGCCCGCGTCGCGATCTCCTCGACCGAGGTGCCCTCGAAGCCCTTCTCCGCGAACAGCGCGCGGCCGACGGTGAGGAGCTGCTCACGGCGCTCCTTGGCGGTCATCCGGGCGCGCGGCGCACGGCGAGGCTCAGCGGTCACGGGACCAGTGTGCCGTGAATCCTGGCAGACTGGACGCCGCGCGGGGCCGTGCGGTCCCGTTCCGCCCTGGTGTAATGGCAGCATGCGGGCCTTTGGAGCCCTGCGGTAGAGGTTCGAATCCTCTGGGCGGAGCCGCGTCGCCGGGACGTTCCGCGCGCGGCGGGACGTCCGCGCTTCGTTAGACTGGGGCGAAACCAGCCACGTGCCCCCACCGGGGCCGCTTCGTGAGGGGATCAGGTGAGCCCGACTCCACCCGCAGCCGTGATGATCCTGGCCGCAGGTGCCGGGACCCGCATGCGTTCCACCACCCCCAAGGTCCTTCACCGCATCGCCGGTCGCACCCTGCTCCATCACGCGCTCGTCGCGGCGGCCGAGCTGGATCCGGGTCGCATCGCCGTCGTGGTGCGGCACGAGCGCGACGCGGTGGTGGCGCACATCGGCGCGGTCGCGCCGGGAGCCCTGATCGCGGATCAGGACGAGGTGCCGGGCACCGGCAGCGCGGTGCGCTGCGGCCTGTCGGTGCTCGACGCGACGGCCGTCGCGGCCGCGGTCGCCGCGGACGGTGCGGGGGAGCACCACCTCGACACCGAGGTCAGCGGCCCGGTCGTGGTCACCAGCGGCGACGTGCCGCTCGTGGACGGCGCGCTGCTCGGCGCGCTTGTCGAGGCGCACCACGACGGCGGGAACGCCGTCACGGTCCTCACCGCCGAGGTGCCCGACGCGGGGGGCTACGGCCGGATCGTCCGCGACTCCTCCGGCGCGGTGCTCCGGATCGTCGAGCACAAGGACGCCACCGACGCGGAGCGCGCGATCCGCGAGATCAACGCCGGCATCTACGTCTTCGACGCCGCGCACCTCCGCGACGCGCTCGCCCGCCTCACCGCCGACAACGCGCAGGGCGAGCTCTACCTGACCGACGTGCTTGCCCTCGCCCGCGAGGCCGGCGGTCGGGTCGGTGCCATGGTCGCCCCCGACGCGGCCGCCGTCGAGGGTGTCAACGACCGCGTCCAGCTCGCCGCGGCGGGCGCGAGCCTCAACCGGCGCATCGTCGAGGGATGGATGCGCGCCGGGGTGACCGTGGTCGACCCCGCGACCACGTGGATCGACGCGGACGCGTCGCTCAGCCAGGACGCCACCGTCCTGCCCGGCACCCAGCTCCAGGGCGTCACCCGCATCGGCGCCGGCGCGACCGTCGGACCCGACACGACCCTCACCGACGTCGAGGTCGGCGAGGGCGCGACCGTCACCCGGACCCACGGCGCCGATTCCCGCATCGGCGCCGGCGCGACCGTCGGCCCGTTCACGTTCCTCCGGCCCGGCACCGTGCTGGGGGAGAAGGGCAAGATCGGCGCCTACGTCGAGACCAAGAACGCCACCATCGGCGCGCACTCGAAGGTCCCGCACCTGTCCTACGTGGGCGACGCGACCGTCGGCGAGCACTCGAACGTCGGCGCCGGCACCATCTTCGTCAACTACGACGGCGTCTCCAAGTCGCGCTCCGACGTGGGCGACCACGTGCGCATCGGCTCCGACAACACGCTCATCGCCCCCGTCCACATCGGCGACGGCGCCTACACCGGCGCGGGCGCGATCATCCGACACGACGTGCCCGCAGGCGCGCTCGCCCTCAACTCGGTGCCGCAGCAGGTGGTCGAGGGCTGGGTCGAGCGCCGCCGCCCCGGCACGCCCTCTGCCGCAGCCGCACGGGCAGCGCAGGACGGAGCCACCCTCGGCGCACTATCGTCGGGGGCACAGGAGGAGCGCGCCGCCGCGGACGCGCAGATCACCGCACAGGACAAGGGAGAAGCATGAACGCGTTCATCTCGAACCCGGGCGAGCGCAGGCTGGTCCTCGCGGGCGGCCGGGCTCACCCGGAGCTCGCCGAGAAGGTCGCGGAGAGCCTCGGGATCGACCTGCTGCCCACCACCGCGTACACGTTCGCGAACGGCGAGCTGTACGTGCGCTTCGGCGAGTCGGTGCGCGGCGCGGACGCCTTCGTCCTGCAGTCGCACGCGGCGCCCATCAACGAGGCGATCATGGAGCACCTCATCATGGTCGACGCCATGAAGCGGGCCTCCGCGAAGCGCATCACGGTGATCATCCCGTCCTACGGATACGCGCGGCAGGACAAGAAGCACAAGGGCCGCGAGCCGATCTCGGCCCGCCTCATGGCGGACCTGTTCAAGACCGCCGGCGCCGACCGCGTCATGTCCGTCGACCTGCACACCGCGCAGATCCAGGGCTTCTTCGACGGGCCGGTGGACCACCTGTGGGCCATGCCGATGCTCGCGGACTACGTGAAGAGCCGCGTCTCGCCCGGCAACCTCACCATCGTCTCGCCCGACGCGGGCCGCGTGCGCCTCGCGGACCAGTGGTCGGACCACCTGGGCGCGCCGCTCGCCATCATCCACAAGCGCCGCGACCCGTCGGTCCCGAACCAGGTCAAGGTCCACGAGCTGGTCGGTGAGGTCGAGGGCCGCACGTGTGTGCTGGTCGACGACATGATCGACACCGGCGGCACGATCGTCCAGGCCGCCGAGGCGCTGTTCGAGAACGGCGCCAAGGACGTGATCGTGGCCTCGACCCACGGCCTCCTGTCCGGCCCCGCAGTCGAGCGGCTGCAGAGCTCGGGCGTGTCCGAGGTGGTCATCACCGACACGCTGCCGATCTCGGACGACAAGCAGTTCCCCAAGCTCACCGTGCTCTCGATCGCGCCGCTGATCGCCCGCGCGGTCCGCGAGGTCTTCGACGACGGCTCGGTCACGTCGCTGTTCGACGGCAACGTCTGAGCCCTCCGCGACCACGCGCCGGGGCCCCCGCATCGTCACGATGCGGGGGCCCCGGCGCTTTCAGCAGCCGTACCGCAGGCTGAGATCGGAGCGGATCTCGATCCACCACCCCGAGCCGTCCGGAGCCGGGGTCCCGATGATCGCGGGCAGAGCCGCGAAGTCCGCGACGCTCACGTTCGCATCCGACGCCTCCACGAACCCATGCTCCGCCATGTCGACTCTCGCTGCGTGGAACGCCTGGACGAGTGGATTTGAGTCGAGCGCACGGTACAGAGGGACCTCGTCGCCCGGGTCGACGAGCTCCCAGTCCGACGTGTCCTCGTCGGAACCGAAGCTGCGCCAGTCGGGGGTGTCGCCGCAGGCCTGGTCGAGGAGGCTGGTGTAGCCGGTGGAATCGGAACCCGCGTCGGGTCGCATGCCCGTGAAGGGATCCATGACGAGGTGCACGACGAAGCCGAGGGGCAGCCTGAGCCCGTAGGAGACGTCCTCGACCCGCCCCGGCACCACGGACTCGAGCACGGTGACCGTGGCCGGGTCGAGCGGCCCGGCGGCCATGACGGCCCAACCGCTGCCACCGTCGGTCAACCGCACCACCTCGGCGGTCGCCACCCGGGCCGAGGCCGCCAGCGGACCCCAGCTCTCTGAAGGGGAGTCCCACGAGAGCATGTGATCCGGGCGAAGCTCCAGCGTGACCCCGTCGGGACTGGTCCACGTGCGGGGGAGCGCGAGCGAGTCATAGTAGACGTCGCTCACGGGGAGCGGAATGCTGGGTTCGGCGACGGCGTCCGCGTGGGGCCACGGCGAGGTCACCTCGCTCAGCGCGCCATCGTCATCGACCTCGACCACGGCGTTCAGCACGAAGTCGTCCATCACCAGGATCTCGGTCGAGCCGCGATCCCCCACGTGGTACCACGAGGCGTTCTCACGGTACGCGAGGTCGAGTCCTGCGGGCGGCTCGACCTTCACCGGCTCGTCGAGCCAGACCTCCCCGGTGCCGGGGTGCGCGGCACGGGCGACGGCCTCATCGTCGGTCATGTCGGGGTTGCGACCCTCGTACACGACCAGCGTCGGTGTGGCCGACGGCATCGGCGACGCGATCACCGGCTCCGTCGGCGACGCAGTCGCCACCGGCTCGGTGGCGGATGCGCACGCGGCGATGGCCCACGTCGCGCACGCGAGGACTGTGATGGTCCGTGCCCCCAGGCCCATACGACCACGCTACCTCGGCGCGACGGGCGACGCATGGCCCCCGCATCGTCACGATGCGGGGGCCCCGGCGCGTCGGTGCGGTGCCTAGGCGGTCGCCGCGACCTCCTCGCGGGAGGCGACCCGCGCATCGTCCCGCAGCCATGTCCAGCCGATCAGGGCGCACGTGGTGCCGACGGCGAGGCCGGCGATCACGTCCGTCGGATGGTGCATGCCGCGGTACACGCGCGACAGCGCGACGGCGACGGGGAACAGCGCGCACACGACGATCACGGTGATGCGAACCGCGCCGTTCCTGATCCGGGTCGCCATCAGGGCGAAGGACACGTAGACGGCGGTCGACGCGCCGGTGTGGCCGCTCGGGAAGCTCGAGGTGGGAGGTGCGTGGTCCAGCTGGTCGACGTCGGGCCGCTCGCGCCCCACGACCAGCGAGCTGGTGAGGAACACGGCCGCCTCGACCCCGAGCGCGGTGGCGGGGACCACCGCGAACCACCACTGTCGCGACTGCCACCACACGATCGCGACCACCACCACGGTGGTCGCCATGATGACCTGGGTGTTCGCCATCTCCGAGACCACGGCGGAGATCGAGTCGAGCCCGGGGGTGCGGAGCTCGACGAAGGCCTGGCTGATCGCGTGCTCATCGATCTGCACGACGTCGACCAGCAGGAAGCCCACGCCCACGATCGTGACCCAGAGGATCGCGGCGGGCAGCAGGACGCGCCGGAGGGCGGCCGCGCCGACCTCGGACGGAGCGGGCGCGGTGGCCCGCGGTCCGGCGATCACGAGTGCATCCTCGCGTAGCGGGCGCGGGCGAACGAGTACAGGCCGTACGCCGCGAAGCCGACGCCGATGAGGATCACGATCACCGGGCCGCCCGGCATGCCGAGCAGCGCCTCGATGCCGCCGTCGATCCCCTTGGCCTGGTCGGGGTCGGCCGTCATGGCCGCGGTCACGAACAGCACGCCGACCGCGCCGAGCGCGATGCCCTTGGCGATGTAGCCGACCGTGCCGACGGTCTTCACGCCCGTGCCGAGCTCCTTGCCGGGCATCGGCTTGAGGTCGTCGAGGAACTTCTTCCGTGCGCCCTTGATCACGTGGTAGACGCCGCCGGCCAGGATCCCGAGACCGATCGCGCCCACGATGATCGGACCGCCGGGCGCGCCCATGAGCGTGGCCGCGAGGCCGCTCGCCTGCTGGTCACCGCTCGAGTCGCCGCCGCCCATGGCGATCGACGCCGCCGAGACCGCGAGCGCCGCGTACATGACGAACTTGCCGCCCGCCTTGGCCCTGTCCATCGCCTCCTGGCGCCCGCGCAGCGAGTCGAACAGCTGCCAGAGCGCGAGGGCGAGGAACGCCAGCGCCGAGCCCCAGAGGATGACGGGGCCCGCCGGGGCGTCGCGGAGGCGCGACAGGGCGGAGGAGGAGTCGGCCTCCCCGCCCGAGCCGAGCCCGATGCGCACGATCACGTAGCCGAGGATGAGGTGGAGGAGCCCCGACACGAAGAAGCCTGCCCGTGCCGCGGTCTCCCAGATGTCGCCCGAGGTTCCGGCGCGGGCGCTGCTCGCCGATGCGGTATCCATGCCAGGTCCAACTGCGGACGCGCCGGGGGATATTCCGCGCCGCCTCGCCGCGGTGCCGGCGGAGTGGCGCTCGGGCCCGCGCGGCAGGTATAGTTGTCCGGTTCCTCGGCGAGGCTGGGACTTCGACGTCTTGGCGTGATCGACGCGGCAGATGCGAGTCGCCCTGCCTTGCCCTGGCCCCCCATCTGACGCAAGAGGAGTACGCAATGTCCGACAAGCTCACGCTCGCCGCCGAGAAGCGCACCGAGTTCGGCAAGGGTGCCGCCCGTCGCGCCCGCGCCGCCCACAAGATCCCCGCCGTGATCTACGGCCACGGCTCGGACCCGGTGCACATCCTGCTCCCCGGCCACGACACGATGATGGCGCTCAAGCACTCGAACGCCCTCCTTACCATCGAGCTCGACGGCAGCTCCGAGATGGCGATCGCGAAGGACGTCCAGGTCGAGCCGGTCCGCCGCATCATCGAGCACGTCGACCTGCTGCTCGTGAAGAAGGGCGAGAAGATCACCGTGGACGTGCCCGTGCACGTCGTCGGCGAGTCCTTCGCCGGCACCATCCACGTGGTCGAGCACGCCACCGTGCAGATCCTCGCCGAGGCGACCCACCTGCCCGAGTCGCTCGAGGTCTCCATCGAGGGCCTCGAGGAGGGCGCCCGCGTGTACGCCCGCGACATCGAGCTCCCCAAGGGCTCGGAGCTCGTGACCGACGCCGACGCCGCCGTCGTCGTCATCTCGGTGCCCCGTGGCGCCGGCGCCGAGGAGGAGGAGGCCGAGGCCGCCGCCGCCGAGGCTCCCGCCGAGGCCGACGCGGAGTAGGTTCTCACCGATGTTCGCCCGGCTCGCCCGACTGTGGGCGGGCCGGGCGTCGTCGTCTCACCGCTCGACCCATGGAGAGGACGCGCACGTGACCAGCCTGGTGATCGGCCTGGGCAACCCCGGGCCCGAGTACGCCGAGACGCGCCACAACGTCGGCCAGATGGTGGTCGAGGAGCTCGCGCGCCGCGGCGCATCGTCCCTCTCCGTGTCGAAGAAGACCCATACCCGCACCGCGACGGTCCGCCTCGCGGGCGAGGCGGTCGTGATCGGCGTGCCGATGTCCTACATGAACGTCTCCGGCGGCCCCACCTCGTCGCTGGCGAAGTACCACTCGGTCGCCCCCACCGACGTGGTCGTGGTCCACGACGAGCTCGACATCCCGTTCGGCACCGTGAAGATCAAGCGCGGCGGCGGCTCCGGCGGCCACAACGGCCTCAAGGACGTCACCAAGGCGCTCGGCACCCCCGACTACGTGCGGGTGCGCGTCGGGATCGGCCGCCCGCCGGGTCGCATGGAGGCCGCCGCGTTCGTGCTCAAGCCGTTCTCCTCGGTCGAGCGCAAGGAGCTGCCGTTCCTGGTGGACGATGCGGCGGACGCCGTGGAGGCGATCCTCGCCTCCGGGCTCGAGGCGGCGCAGATGAGGTTCCACACCAAGGGCTGAGGCGCCTTCGTCGCCGTCGTCGCTAGTCGACGAGCGTGGCGCCCAGGTGCTCCGCGAGGTCCGGCCCCAGCTCCAGGGCCTGCTGGCGCGTGAGAGTGGCGCCGCCCAGGCCCACCGGGTCCAGGACCCGTCCGATCCGGGTGTGCGACAGGTCGAAGCCGTCGATGCGACCGCGGGACGGGATCAGCTCGTCGATCGAGCCGCCCTCGACGACCACCTCGCGCACGCGGGTCCCCGTGAGATCGAGCAGCCCGATCCGCGAGTCGACGATGTCCACGCGGCGGATCCGCGACTCGCGGATCGACAGGACGTCGATGCGCGACGACTCGATGCGGAAGACCGAGATGTCCGAGCCGTCCGCCCGGACCACGCCGATCCGCACCCCCTCGAATCGCCCGGAGAAGACGGAGCATCCCCCGATCTCGAACGCCGTGGCGGAGGATCCGATCATGCGGGTCCCGGTGGTCCGCAGCCCCGGGAGGCGCACCGTGCCCGCCGTGCAGTCGGAGATCAGGCACTCGTGGAGCGACATGTCGCGCGCCTCGACGTCCTCCATGATCGCGCCGTCGAGGTGGCGGCGCTCGAGGATCGCCTCGTCCCTCAGGTCCTCGGCCCCCATCGGCTCGAGCAGCGCGGTGTCCATGTCCCCACCATAGGACCAGCGGTGCGACCGCGGTCGACCGTCATCCGGCCTCGACACACCCACCGTGGCGCTGGCTAGTATCGAGGGGACGTGCCGCGCGCGCCGCCGATTCGACTGGGGGTGCGCGCGTTCCATTGAGAACCCGCTCGGAGGGAGACCCCTGTGACGTCCCTGCCCACCCCGTGGACCCTGCCCCAGGTCCCCGGCGCATCGTTCGGTGCGGCGCTGTTCGACCTCGACGGGGTGCTCACCCCGACCGCGGACGTCCACATGGATGCGTGGCGACGGATGTTCACGGACTACTTCGAGTCGCATGGCATCACCCCGGCCTACACGGACGACGACTACTTCCGGTACGTGGACGGCAAGCCGCGCTACGACGGCGTGCGGGCGTGCCTCGCGTCCCGCGGCGTCACGCTCCCCGACGGCACGCCGGACGACGCGCCTGGCACCGAGACGGTCTGCGGCATCGGCAACACCAAGAACGCGGAGTTCTCGCGGATCCTCGAGGAGGAGGGCGTGGACCCGTACCCCGGCTCCGTCGCGCTGCTCGACCACCTCGAGTCGATCGGCTGCGCCATGGCCGTGGTGTCGAGCTCCCGCAACGCGCCGGCGGTGCTGGCCGCCGCGGGGCTGGCGCACCGCTTCGAGCACGTGGTGAGCGGACAGGTCGCCGCCGACCACGGCATCCCGGGAAAGCCCGCCCCCGACACGTACCTGTACGCCGCCGAGCTGCTGGGCGTGCCCAAGGAGGCGGCCGTGGTGGTCGAGGACGCGCTGTCGGGCGTGCAGGCGGGCCGTGCGGGCGACTTCGGGCTGGTGCTCGGGGTCGACCGCGGTGCGGGCGCCGAGGAGCTGCTGGACGGCGGGGCCGACGTCGTGGTGACGGACCTCGGAGAGGTGGTGCCCGGATGAAGGCGGCGCGGCGCTCGCTCGGGGACACCAGCGCGCCGGACTACGTCGACCGCCTGCGGTTCCCCGCCGACCCGTGGCGCCTGGTCGAGACGGAGTTCCGCAGCGACGACCTCGGGACGTCGGAGACGCTGTTCGCCGTCGGCAACGGCTACCTGGGCCTGCGCGGCAACATCGAGGAGGGTCACGACGCCCACGCGCACGGCACCTTCATCAACGGCTTCCACGAGACGTGGCGCATCCGCCACGCCGAGGAGGCGTACGGCTTCGCCCGGACCGGACAGACCATCGTCAACGTCCCCGACCCGAAGGTGATCCGGCTCTACGTCGACGACGAGCCGCTGCTCCTGTCCGTGGCCGACCTCCCCGAGTACTCGCGCACGCTGGACATGAAGACGGGCGTCCTGACGCGCGACCTGCTGTGGCGCACGCCCGCGGGCAACCGCGTCCGCGTGCGCTCGCGGCGCATGGTCTCGTTCGCGCAGCGGCACCTGGCGATCATGACGTTCGAGGTGACGCTGCTCGACAAGGAGGCGCCCGTCGCGGTCTCCTCGCAGCTGCTCAACCGGGAGTCCGGTGCGGACGAGTACCGCACCACCGAGGGCACCAAGGCGGGCTTCGACCCCCGCAAGTCGGACGCGCTCAACGAGCGCGTGCTCGAGCCCAAGCTCCACCTCGCGCACGACGAGCACATGCTGGTCGGCTACAAGTGCCGCAACTCGGGCATGGCGATCGCGGTGGCCATGGAGCACACCGTCGACTTCGACGGCGACGTCGAGCGCGACCGGCTGGTCGAGCCCGACTTCGCGAAGGAGGTGTTCCGGTTCCGTGCCGCGCCCGGCCGCACCTTCACGCTGACCAAGGTGGTGTCGTACCACACGTCCCGCATGGTGCCCGCGCGCGAGCTCGGCGACCGCTGCCACCGCACGCTTGAGCGCGTCCGCTCCGAGGGCGTCGACAAGCAGTTCGCCGACCAGGGTGCCTGGCTGACCGACTTCTGGCAGCGCTCCGACGTCGAGGTCGACGGCGACGACCGCGTCCAGCAGGCGATCCGCTGGAACCTGTTCCAGCTGGCGCAGGCGGCCGCGCGCGGCGACGGCCAGGGGGTCGCCGCCAAGGGCGTCACCGGCTCGGGCTACTCGGGCCACTACTTCTGGGACACCGAGATCTACGTGGTGCCCTTCTTCGTCTACACCTCGCCCGGCATCGCGCGGAACGCCCTGCGCTACCGCTACCGGATGCTCCCCAAGGCGACCGACCGCGCGGGCGAGCTGGCCCAGCACGGCGCGCTGTTCCCGTGGCGCACCATCAACGGCGAGGAGGCCTCGGCCTACTACGCGGCGGGCACCGCGCAGTATCACATCGATGCCGACATCTCCTTCGCGATCGACAAGTACGTGACCGCCACGGGGGACGACGAGTTCCTCGCGCGCGAGGGCATCGACATCCTGGTGCAGACGGCGCGCATGTGGGCGGACCTGGGGTTCTGGCGGTCCACCAAGTCCGAGGGGTCCTCGTTCCGCATCCACGGGGTGACCGGCCCCGACGAGTACACCACCGTGGTGAACGACAACCTGTACACGAACGTGATGGCGCGCTTCAACCTGCGCTGCG
This sequence comes from Demequina lignilytica, assembly GCF_030418375.1. NCBI lineage: Bacteria > Bacillati > Actinomycetota > Actinomycetes > Micrococcales > Demequinaceae > Demequina > Demequina lignilytica. The sequence continues at coordinate 109,914 of NZ_JAUHPZ010000003.1, read as the reverse complement.
CCGCCGCGTCGGTCCGCAAGCTCGCGCGCATGTGGCCCGAGCAGCACGCCAAGATGGTCGCGCGGCTGGGGCTGGACGATGCCGAGGTCGCCGAATGGGACGCCGCCGCCGAGGCGATGGCGATCCTGTGGGACGAGGACCTGGGGATCCACCCGCAGGACGCCCTGTTCCACGAGCGCGAGCTGTGGGACCTCGAGAACACGCCGCCCGAGAAGCGCCCGCTGCTGCTGCACTTCCACCCGCTCGTGATCTACCGGTTCCAGGTCCTCAAGCAGGCGGACGTGGTGCTCGCGCTGTTCCTGCAGGGCGACGAGTTCACCGCCGAGGAGAAGAAGGCCGACTTCGACTACTACGACCCGATCACCACCGGCGACTCGACGCTCTCGGGCGTGGTGCAGTCGATCATGGCCTCCGAGGTCGGGTACCACGAGCTCGCGCTGCGCTACTTCTGGGACGGCCTGTTCGTCGACATCGCGGACCTGCACTCGAACACCGCGGACGGCGTGCACGTGGCGTCGGCCGGCGGCGTGTGGTCGGCGCTGGCGCACGGCTTCGGTGGGATGCGCGACTATGGGGGCCAGCTGTCCTTCGACCCGCGCCTCCCGGCCAGCTGGCCCGAGATGCGGTTCCGCGTCACCCAGCGCGGCACCCGGCTGCTCGTCACCGTGAAGCAGGAGTCCGTCGGGTTCACGGTCGAGGAGGGCCAGGGGCTGACCGTCGAGGTGCGCGGCGAGCGCGTGAGCGTGCTGCGGGGCGAGGAGGTCGTGGTGCCCCTCGCCGACCAGGGCCCGCGCATCTCGGGGGCACCCGACGCGGCCGCCTTCCACGGCACCATGCGAGCGGACGGCTCCGTGGTGACCGCCTCGCTGCCCGCGGTGGTGGAGTCGGAGCACGACGGCGACGAGTAGCCGCCGCCCCCTCACGGGGTCGGGACACTCAGTCCTCATATCGCGCGCGGCAGCTCGCTGCCGGGACGCTGAGTCCTCATGGGGCGAGGTGCCCCCGATCCTGAGGTGAGCAGATGAGGACTCATTGTCCCGGGAGCGCCACGGGGGCTCAGGATTGAGGACTCACTGTCCCGGCACGATGCGGGGGCGGGGGCGGGGGCGGGGGAGGAGGACGGGGTCAGCGGTGCGTGAGGCGCGCCAGGAACTCGCGGGTCTCGGGATGCTGCGGGTCCTCGAAGATCTGCTCCGGCGGGCCCACCTCGAGCGGGCGGCCGCCGTGCATGAAGACGATGCGGTCGGCCACCGAGCGGGCGAAGCTCATCTCGTGCGTCGCCATCAGCATGGTCGAGCCCTGCGCCTTGAGGTCGCGCACCAGGTCGAGCACCTCGCCGACCAGCATGGGGTCGAGCGCCGAGGTGATCTCGTCGAGCAGCAGGAGCTCCGGGTCCGTCATGATCGCGCGCACGATCGCGACGCGCTGCTGCTGGCCGCCCGAGAGCCGGTCGGGGTAGTCGTCGACCTTCTCCGCCAGCCCGAATGTCGACAGCAGCCCGACGGCCTTCTCGCGCGCGACGGACGCCTCGATCCCGTGGACCTTGCGCGCGGCCAGGGTGACGTTGTCGATCACCCGCATGTGCGGGAACAGGTTGAAGTGCTGGAACACCACGCCGATGCGCGCGCGCACCTTGTCGACGTCCACGTCGGGTGCCGTGATGTCGTCACCCGAGAGCAGGATGCGGCCGTCGTCGACCCGCTCGATCAGGTTGATGGTCCGCATCAGGGTGGACTTGCCGGATCCGGAGGCGCCGATCACCACGACCACCTCGTGCGATGCGACCGTGAGGTCGACGCCGCGGAGCACGTGGTTGTCACCGAAGAGCTTGTGGACGCCGTGCAGCTCGAGGACGGAGGCGCTCATACGGTCCCTCCCTGCTGCTCGCGCCGCGCCATCCGTGCCGACACGGTGTCGGTCAGGCGGATCATCGGGAAGCTCATCGCGACGAACAGCAGTCCCGCCACCACGTAGGGGGTGAAGTTGTACGTCTGCGCGGTGACGATCTGCGCGGCACGCACCGCGTCGACGGCGCCCAGCACGGAGATCAGGCCCACGTCCTTCTGCATCGACACGAAGTCGTTCATCAGCGCCGGCACGACCTTGCGCAGGGCCTGCGGGATCACCACCATGCGCAGCGTCTTCGCGTGCGACAGCCCCAGGGAGCGCGCGGCGATGCGCTGCGACGGGTGGACCGCCTCCATGCCGGCACGCAGCACCTCGGCGACGTACGCCGAGTAGCACAGCGAGATGCCGACGGTGCCGAGCACCGCGATGGGGATGCGGGTCTCGGGGTTGAGCGCGGGGACGCCGAAGCCCACCAGGTACAGCACGATCAGCACCGGCAGCCCGCGGAACAGGTCCGTGTAGCCCGTCGCGATCGCGCGCAGCGGGAACCACACGGGCCCCCGCAGCGAGCGCATGACCGCGAGCAGCGTCGCCACCACGGCGACGGCGATGGTCGCGAAGAACAGCACTCGGATGTTGAGCCACAGCCCCTCGAGGATCTTCGGGAACGAGTCGGCCGCGATCTCGAGGTTGAAGAACATCTGGCGGACGCCGTCCCACCCGGGGGACGTCACCACCAGCCAGCCCCCGACCCCGGCGAACGCCAGCGTCGAGACCAGTGCGATGAGGACCGAGCGGCGGGAGGCCCGCCGGCGGTGGAGCCGGCGATCCAGCTCCAGCGCGCTCGGGGAGAAGGCCTCCACGGCCGCCCGGTCCGTCATCGTCGATCTGCCTCAGGTGTTACTTGAGGACCGGGACGTCGACCGCGTCCGACAGCCACTCGGCCTCGATCGAGGCGAGCGTGCCGTCCTCGCGGAGCGCGTCCACGGCGGCGGTGACGGGCTCGGTCAGCGCGGAGCCCTTGGGGAGCACGAAGCCGAACTCGTCGCCGCCGGTGGCGTCCTCGAACTGACCGAGGATGACGCCGCCGTCGAGCTCGACCGCGGCGAGGTAGAACGCCGACGGCAGGTCGATCACGAACGCGTCGATCTGGCCCGAGTTGAGCGCGAGGACGGTGTCCTCCGAGGAGTTGAACACGGAGAGGTTGTCCTCGCCGAGCACCTCGGCGGCGATGGTGTACGAGGTGGTGCCCGACGGCACGCCCACGGCGAGCCCGGCGAGGGCCTCGACCGTGGTGGCGTCGGCGGCGGCCGAACCCTCGACCGTCACGACGGCCTGCGTGGTCGTGTAGTACGGCGACGAGAAGTCGACGGCGGCCTTGCGCTCCTCGGTGATCGAGAACTGCTGGATGTTGAGGTCCCAGTCCTTGGCGCCGGGGGCGATGGCCGAGTCGAAGCTCGAGCGGACCCACACCACGTCGTCGGCGGCGAAGCCGAGCTCCTCGGCGACGGCGTAGGCCACGGCGGCCTCGAAGCCCTCGCCCGAGGCCGGGTCGTCGTTCACGACCCACGGCTCGTAGGCGGGCTCGCCGGTCGCGATGGTGAGCTTGCCCTCGGTGAGGGTCTCGAGCTCGACGGCGGACGATGCGGTGGGCTCGGGGGTGCTCGACGCCGAGCTCTCGGTGTCCGAGGAGGTCGAGGAGCAGCCCGCCATGATCAGCGCGGACAGGGAGGCGGTCGCGATGAGGGCGGCACGGGCGCGGGTGGTCATGGGTGCTCCTTGCAGAGTTGCGGGGTGGGAGTGGCGCGCCGTCGTCGGCTGCGCGGCGCCTAGTCTACCGGCGGCGCCAGCCGCCAGTCCGCGAAGGAGAACCCGGGCGACACCATGCAGCTGACCAGGCATTCCGCATCGTCCAGGAGGCGCGCGGCCTGCCACGTCCCGGCAGGGACGATGCCCTGGGCCGCCTCGTCGTCGAGCGGCGCCGGCCCGAGCACGATCCGGGTGGCCTCCTCGTCGGGCTCAGCGCCCCGGCCGCCGAGCGACAGCTCCAGACGGCCGGGCCCGTGCCACAGCCAGATCTCGTCCGAGCTGACCACGTGCCACGCGGAGTGCTCGCCGGGAGCGAGCAGGTAGTGGATCAGCGTCGCTGCGGGGCGCTCGCCGCCCGCGGTCGCGACCGGGATCTCGGACGTGTAGGTGCGGCGGAACCAGCCGCCCTCGGGGTGCGGCTCGAGGTGCAGCGCGGCGGCGGTCTCGGGGACGGTCATGTGAGCGACGCTCCGGTCTGGGAGGTGAACGATGCGGTGGCGTGGCGCAGCCGACCCGCGACGACGGTGGCGACGGCGTGGCCGTCGCCTGCGCGGGCCAGGTCGTCGATCGACGTCGCGAGGTCGCCCACGGGGACGTCGAGGAACGCGAGGTCGGCGCGGGCGCCGACCGCGAGGTAGCCGGTGCGGTCCGGACCCATGTGCAGGCCCATCGCGCGAGAGCCGCCGTGGGTGGCGGCGGCGAGCAGCCGCTCCGCGAGGTCGGGGCGGTCGTAGCCCTGCCGGCGGGCCATCGCGTACAGCGCCGCCACGTCGCCCATGAGGTCCAGGCTCGGCGCCGACGACAGCGAGTCCGTGCCCACGGAGATCGGACTGCCCTCGGTGAGGTAGGCGGCGACCGGGGGCTCGTCGAGGCCGATCACCTCGTTGGAGCGCGGGCACAGCGCGACGGAGGTGCCGCGCGCCCGGAGGATCGCGCGGTCCTTCGCGGAGAGGTAGACGCCGTGCGCGATGTGGCAGTCGGGACCCAGCACGCCGAGGTGGTCGACGTAGTCCGTCGCCGAGGTGCCGTAGCCGGCCGACCGCAGCTCGGACAGCGAGCCCAGTCCCTTGCGCTGCCACGGCTCGGCCACCGTGTGGGAGAACTCCCGCTCGATGGCGGACTCGCCCAGGTGGATGTGGATGCGGCTGCCGCGCTCGCGGACGATGTCGGGGATGTCGAGCAGCGGCACGATCTCGAGGGAGTACGGCGCGTGGGGGCTGAGCCCGGTGCCCGGGGGAGTGGGAAGCGCGTCGAGCGCCGCCTCGACCTGGGCCCGACCGCGCTCGCGCCACGCGGCGTTGGTCCAATCCATCACCTCCCAGTAGGTGATGCCGTGCAGCCCGGCATCGGCGAGCGCGTACATCGCCTCGAGGTCGGTGACCACGTCCGCGACGGCGGTGGTGCCCGCCTCGAGCGCCATGCGGGCACCGGCGGCCGCGGCGGCGCGCCAGTCCTGGCCGCGCTCGTAGACCGGGTTGAACGCCAGCGCCCAGTCCTCGAAGCCGGTGTAGCGACCCTGACCCACCGACGCCATGCCCGTGTACTGCAGGTGGGTGTGGGCGTTGATGAGCCCCGGCATGAGCACGCCGTCCCAGCGATGCTCCGTGAACTCGTGCCCGCTCTCGCGCAGGGCCTCGACCACCCAGGCACGCTCGCCGACGTGGACGATCCGCCGTCCGCGCACCGCGATCGCGCCGTCGAGGACGGGCGGTGCGGTCATGGGCAGCACCAGGGCGGCGCTGAAGACGATCGTGGTCACGCGCGGTCCTCCCGGTAGCGCGGGGAGTGCCAGTCGGACGAGGCCGCGGCGGACGATGCGGGGCGCGCGTCGAGCGCGACGCCGCGCACGCGGGCGGCGGTGGCGGCGACGTGCGCCACCGCCGCGTCGCTCACGGCGTGGACGCCGGGGCCGGGCCGGGTCTCGACGAGCTCCCGGATGGCGGCGAGCTGCGTGGCGAAGGACAGGTCCATGATCTCGATCGGGTTGCCCTCGGCCGCGGTGACGTTGATGCAGCCGCCGCGGTCCAGGACGAGCGTGCCGCGCTCGACGTCGACGTCGAGGTGGTCCACGGTGCGCCCGGCCACCTCGACCGGCTCGAGCGCGGCGAGGTCGAGGTCCACCTCGCCGGGCACGCCGCCCGCGACCGCGACGATGCTCGCGAGCTCCAGCAGCTCGCGGGTCACCGTGCCGGGGGCGCCGGTGCAGGAGATGACGAGCGCGCCCGGCGCGTGGTCCTCGGCGCGACCGACCGGGTAGCCGTCGTGCGCGGCGAGCAGCGCGCGCACGGGGTCGATCTCCGCGACGGCGACCTCGGCGCCCAGCGCGCGCAGGTGCGCGGCGACCCCGACTCCCACCGGGCCGTAGCCGATCACCAGGACGGGCAGGTCGCGGACGGTCGCGTCGACGTGCTCGATGAGGTCCGCGATCGCGAGCACGCAGCTCTGCCCGGTGCCGTAGCGGTTGTCGAAGCCGGTCTTGGTCGCCGCATCGTTCACCGCGACCACCGGGGTGCGCAGCGCCCCCTGCGTCGCCATCGCGCGCAGCGGCGTGAGGCCCGAGGTGGTCTCCTCGGTGACTCCGATCCACGACTCGACGAGCTCCGGTGCCGCCTCGTGGGCGAGCCTCACGAGGTGGGAGCCGTCGTCGACCACCACGTCGAAGCCGCGGCGCAGCCAGGCGAGGGCGGCCGCACGCTCGGCCTCGCCGGAGAGGGTCGCGTCGGCGTCGACGGGCACGCCGCGCGCGCGCAGGGCGGCCGCGACCGCGGGATCGGTCTCGTCGGGGTGGGCGTACACGGCGACCTCGGCGCCCGCGGCCTGCAGCAGCAGCGCCAGGTTCGCGGTCTTGGGCTCGAGGGTCATCGCGACGCCGACCCGCAGGCCGCGGACGGTGCCCGCCGCGCCGATCTCCTCCGCGAGCGCCGTCGAGACCGGCATGTGCGCGGCGGCGAAGTCGAGCCGTCCGCCCGCGTCACCCCGGCTCGCGAGCGGCGCGCCGCCCAGGGACAGCGCCGCATCGTCGCCCCGCACGTCGATGTCGAGGACGTCCGCGCTCGTCGCCTCGTCCTCCACCAGACGCGCGCCCAGCGCGCGGGCCATGCCCGCGACGGCGAGCGCGACGGCGGTGTCCTCGGCCTCGGCGCTCACGCGCACGGGGCGCCCTGAGATGAGCAGATTGGTCTCGCGGGCGAAGCGACGGAGGATCCGCTCGGCGGTCGCATGCGGGTCGGTCATGGGGTCCAAGTCTAGGAGCGCCGGTGGGCTCCGAGCGCGGGCGGGGATTACGCTGGTCAGGCCGTCCCAGAGCCGAAGGATCCACCGTGACCGAGCCACGCAAGATGAACGTCGAGTCGTTCAACCTGGACCACACCGCCGTGGCCGCGCCGTTCATCCGGCTGGCTGACCGCAAGGAGCTGCCTCACGGCGACGTGCTCACCAAGTTCGACGTGCGCTTCACGCAGCCGAACGTCGGCCATCTCGAGATGCCCGCGGTCCATTCGATCGAGCACTCGTTCGCCGAGTGCGTGCGCGACCACAGCGCGCAGGTCATCGACTTCGGTCCGATGGGCTGCCAGACCGGCTTCTACCTGATCATGTCGGGGGACCACGCGCCCGAGGAGATCAAGGACCTGGTGCTCGCCACCATGGCCTCGATGCTCGACCTCGAGGAGGTCCCCGCCGCGAACGAGGTGCAGTGCGGGTGGGGGGCGCACCACTCGCTCGACGCGATGCGCGCGGCGGTGACGGAGTTCACGGCGCACGCCGACGAGCTCCTCACGGTGATGCGCTGATGGCCGCCTCCATCCCGGCCGTGCTGGTCGCGATGCCGGAGGAGGCCCAGGGATTCCTCGACCTCTCCGACCACCACGAGGGTCTCAACTCGCCGGACGACGCCTGGCTCGTGACGTCCGGCGACGTCACCTACCTGCTGGTGGTGACGCGCATCGGCATGGTCGCGGCCGCCCGCGCCGCGACCCTGGCCGCGCATGGGGTGATCGGCGGGATCACGCCCACGCTGATCGTCTCCGCCGGCACCTGCGGCGGCATCCCCGGTCACGTGCAGGTGGGCGACCTGGTGGCGCCGTGCTGCTCGCTCGACTGGTCCGCCGACTCGACGTCGATCGGCTACGAGTACGGCCAGGTCCCCGGCCACGCCGAGTTCCACGAGTCGGACGACGCGCTGGTCGACCTCGCGGTCGCGATGGGCGCGAAGAAGGGCTACCTCGCCTCCGCGAACGCCTTCGCGGTCGCGGAGACGGTCGACCTGATCCGCGAGCGCTTCCCCAAGGTGATCGCGACGGACATGGAGTCCGCCGCGGTCTCGCAGGTCGCCGCCGCGTCCGGCATCCCGTTCCTGTCCCTCCGCTGCGTGTCGGACATGTGCCAGGGCGACGGGGGAGTCGAGTTCGACGAGCACCTGGACGATGCCGCGGCCCGGTCCGCGCGCGCGACGCTCGACCTGCTGGCGAGGGTCGCGGCGGAGGAGCCCGTCGCGGGCTGACGGACCGGGCGATCCTCAGGCCGCGGCGTCCGGGGCGGGCAGCACGAACGTGCTGAGCGAGTCGGCCGGCAGCACCACCCGCATGACCTCCTGGTCGACGGAGACCACGTACGGCATCGGGTCCGCCATGTCGTTCTGCACCACGATCACGGTGGTGCCGTCGGGGTTGCGGAACGCGAGCTGGTTCTCGTACCCGGACCAGCTGAAGGCCTCGAGACGGACGGCGCCGGGCTGGACGAAGCCGCTGACGTGGCGCAAGACCGCGTACTCGTAGGTGAAGCGGTGGCCGCCGGTCCCGGGGTCGACCACGACGAGCGAGTTCTGGGCCCAGCCCCAGCGGCTCACCCCGCCCTCGTCGAGGGCGATGTTCCAGTAGCAGTAGCCGGACGTGCCGTTCGTGAGGAAGTGACGCATCAGGGACCAGGCGTGGCGGGCGAAGCGCCAGTCGTTGCGGCCGTCCCCGCACTCCTGCTCCGTCTGGTACAGCGCGAGGTCGGGGCGCGCGGTGCGGACGTCGGCGATCGCCCGCTTGCCGGCCCACTGGAAGCCCGCGCCCGACACCCAGCGGGCGACCTCGGGGTCGGCGAGGGTGTCGAGCACCAGGCGGGCGTCGGGACGCTCGGTGGTGCCGAGGAAGACCTCCACCCCGAGCGCGGCCATCCGCGGCCCCAGCACCCGCAGGAACGCGGCGAGGCCCTCGGGCGTCCAGGTGCAGGAGGGGAACACCTGAGGGGAGTTGTACTCGTTCTGCGGCATCACCATGAACACGTCGATGCCGCGGGCGCGGTACTCCTCGATGAAGCGGCCGAAGTAGCGGGCGTACGTGTCCAGGTGCGCCTCGTCGAGGAGCGCCATGTCGGTGCCCTCCCGCCCGACCTGGTCGGGACGGATGCCGTTCTCGACACCCGACGCGGGGAACGGCTCCGCGGCCGCGTAGTGGCCGTTGGCCTTGAGCCACGTCGGGGGGCTCCACGGCGATGCCCACACGCGCAGGTCGGGCTGCCGCTCCTTCGCCGCATGGATGAAGGGGATCAGGGTCGCCTCGTCGTGCTCGACGCTGAAGTGCTCGAGCGCGTGGTCGCCGGCGACCTCGTCGTACGAGTACCAGTCGAGCGAGAAGTCGTTGGCGCCCAGCGGCATCCGGCACAGCGTGAGGTTGAGGCCGGCGCCCGGGAGGAAGATCGCGTCGAGCACGGCCTCGCGGTCGGGCTCGGGCAGGCGCTGGAGCGCGCGCCAGCCGAGCTCGTTGAAGCAGGCGCCGAAGCCGTCGACGCGCTGCCGCTGCTCCGAGCTGCGGATCATGACGGAGGGGAAGTCCTCCATCGCGCGCACCTCGAGCGCGTCGAGCGCGGCGGGCGCCTGCGTCGACCAGACGTCGGACTGCGTGGTGACGGTCCAGGACGCGGTCCTGTCGGCGGCGGTGGTCGGGGTGGCGCTCATCGGGGTGCTCCTGAGGGTGATGGCCGCGGGGCTCGGCCGTGCGCTCGCGCGTTGGGGGAAAGTTTCGATCAAATGATGACTTCTGCCAGGGTGGCCGGATGTCTAAGGTGGAGGCAAGCGGAGCGGCGCCGGAAGATTTTCGATCACCGGGTGCCAACGAGGGAGGGACGATGCGTCGAGCACGGCCCACCCTGGCGGCGGTCGCCAGGCACGCGGGGGTCTCGGTCACCACGGTGTCGAAGGTGCTCAACAGCAGGACGGACGTGGCGGCCGGCACCCGTGAGCGCGTCGCCGCGTCCATGCGGGCGGTGGGCTACGTGCCCACGACCGCGAAGCGCCTGTTCGCGGAGGGGGCCTCGCTCGCGGTCGTCTTCGACGGCATCACGAACGCGTACTCGGCCCAGGTGCTCGAGTCCGTCCGCACGGCGGCCTACGAGCGCGGCGCGGAGCTCTCGGTCGACATCATGCAGGCGGTCCCCGACGGCCGCCCCGTCCCGTGGACCGAGGAGTGGGTGCGGCGGTGCCTCGCGCGGGGCACGGTCGGAGCCCTCGCCGTCGCCACGGAGGTGAGCGACGCCGCCGTGGCGCTGTGCGAGGACATCGGACTGCCGGTGGTGCTCGTCGACCCGCCGCACCGGCCCGGTCGCAGGACGGTGTCGATCGGATCCACCAACTACGCGGGTGCGCTCGAGGCCGTCGAGCACCTGGTCGCGTCGGGGCACCGGCGCGTCGCGTTCCTCGGTGGGACGCGCGGCGACGACGCGACACTGGAGCGGCTCGCGGGCTGCCGCAGCGCGCTCGACGTGCACGGCCTGCCCGAGCCGACGGTGGTGCTCGGCGCGTCCACGGTCGACCGGGCGACGGAGGCGGCGCTCGTGCTGCTGAGCGCGGAGCCCCGGCCCACCGCGGTGATGTGCGCCAACGATGTGATCGCGCTCCGGGTGCTCGAGGCCGCCCGCCGGCTCGGGATCCCCGTGCCGGCCGAGCTCTCGGTGGTCGGATTCGACGACACGTACCTCGCGGAATGGGCGGTGCCGCCCCTCACCTCGGTGCACCAGCCCATCCGCGAGATGGGCATGCTCGCGGCGACCACGCTGCTGGACCTCGCGGAGGGCAGGAGGCCACCGGCCAGACGGCTCCAGCTCGCCACCACGCTCGTGGTCCGCTCGACCACCGCCGCGGCACCCGAGGCCGCCGTCGGAGGCGCCGCCTAGGATGGTCCCGCCGGAGAATCCCGGTCGTTCGGCATGCCCTGGAGGAGCCCCGTGACCACACCCGCGCCCGCCGCACCCCTCGCCCCGCTGCTCGGGGAGTGGGCCGATGCGCGCCTCGGCGACGCGACCTACGTCCAGGCGCCCGGGGCCGCCGCCGCGCCGCTCATCGCCCGCGCCGCGCTCACCGCCGACGCGCCCATCGTCGCCGTCGCCGCCACCGGCGGGGACGCCGACCAGCTCGCCCGCGCGCTCACGGCCTATCTGGATCCGGCGACCGTCACCACGTTCCCCAGCTGGGAGACGCTCCCGCACGAGCGCCTCAGCCCCCGCTCCGACACCGTCGCCCGCCGCCTCGCGACCCTCCGCCGGCTGGTCCACCCCGAGCGGGCCGCGGCCGAGTCCGGCCTCCCCGCCCCGCGCGTGGTGGTCGCCCCGCTCCGCGCCCTGCTGCAGCCGCTGGTGCCCGGGCTCGCCGACCTCGAGCCGGTGCTCCTGCGCGTCGGCGACGAGCGCGACCTCACCGATCTCACCGAGGCGCTCGCGGCCGCCGCCTACACCCGCGTCGACATGGTCGAGCGGCGCGGCGAGTTCGCGGTCCGCGGCGGGATCGTCGACGTGTTCCCGCCGACGGACCCTCACCCGATCCGCGTCGAGTTCTTCGGCGACGAGGTCGAGTCCCTGCGCTTCTTCTCGGTCGCTGACCAGCGGTCGCTGGAGTCGGTCGGCCGGCTGTGGGCGCCGCCGTGCCGCGAGCTGCTGCTGACCGACGAGGTGCGCGCCCGGGCCGCCGCCCTCGCCTCTCAGATCCCGACCGCCGCCGACATGCTCACCCGCATCGCCGACGGCCACGCGGTCGAGGGCATGGAGTCGTTGATCCCCGTGCTGCTCACGCGCCTCACCCCGGTGACGGACGTCCTGCCGCCGGGCACCCGCATCGTCGCCCTCGAGCCCGAGCGCCTCGCGAGGCGAGCCGAGGACCTCCAGCGCACCGCCGCCGAGTTCCTGCAGGCCGCGTGGGTGTCCGCGGCGGCCGGCGCGGACTCGCCGCTCGAGGCCCAGGGGGAGCAGGGCGGCTTCCTCGCGCTCGAGGACGTCGAGGTCTCCGCCGCGGAGCACGGCCTCGGCTGGACCGCGATCGGGCCGTTCGGCTCCGCCGCCGCCGTCGCGACGCCGATCGGGGAGATCGAGGACTTCCGGGGACGCCTCGCCGCCGTGCTCGACCTCATCAAGGCGCGCCTCGCCGACGGCTGGCGCGTCACCATCGCCGCCGCGTCCGTCGGCAGCGCCCACCGCATCGTCGAGCAGTGCGCGGAGCGGGACATCCCGGCGCGCGTCGCCGCGCGAGGCGACGACTCGGACGCCGGCGTGGTCGCCGTCCTCGCCTCCGTCGACGCGCGCGGCTACCAGGTCGCGGACGCGAGGCTGCTGGTGCTCCACGAGAGCGAGCTGACGGGCCGCGCCGCGTCCGCCGCGGGACCCAAGGTGAAGGTCCCGAGCCGCCGCCGCACCGCGGTCGACCCGCTGCAGCTGCGCCCGGGAGACTTCGTGGTGCACGAGACCCACGGCGTGGGGCGGTTCGTCGAGCTGACGAAGCGCATGGTGCGGGGCATCGAGCGCGAGTACCTGGTCATCGAGTACGCGCCCTCGAAGCGCGGCGGGCCGGGCGACCGGCTGTCGGTGCCCACCGACCAGCTCGACCTCATCACCAAGTACGTCGGCGGCGAGGCCCCGAGCGTGAACAAGATGGGCGGCGCCGACTGGTCGAGGACCAAGGGCAGGGCCCGCAAGGCGGTGAAGGAGATCGCCTCCGAGCTGATCCGTCTCTACAGCGCGCGCATGGCGACGCAGGGACGCGAGTTCGGCCCGGACACCCCCTGGCAGCGGGAGCTCGAGGAGTCCTTCGCCTTCGTCGAGACCCCCGACCAGCTCACCACCGTCGACGAGGTGAAGTCCGACATGGAGAAGGCCGTCCCCATGGACCGCCTGGTCTGCGGCGACGTCGGCTTCGGCAAGACCGAGATCGCCGTGCGCGCCGCGTTCAAGGCCATCCAGGAGGGCACCCAGGTCGCGGTGCTGTGCCCGACCACGCTGCTGGTGAAGCAGCACGTCGACACGTTCGCCGAGCGCTTCGGCCAGTTCCCCGTCAAGGTCGCCGCCCTGTCGCGCTTCCAGACGGACAAGGAGGCCAAGGAGGTCATCGAGGGTCTGGCCGACGGCAGCGTCGACCTGGTGGTCGGCACGCACCGCCTCATCACGGGGTCCGTGCGGTTCAAGGACCTGGGCCTGATCGTGATCGACGAGGAGCAGCGCTTCGGCGTCGAGCACAAGGAGACGCTCAAGGCCCTGCGGACGAACGTCGACGTGCTCGCGATGTCCGCGACGCCGATCCCCCGCACGCTCGAGATGGCCGTCACGGGCATCCGGGAGATGTCCACGCTCGCGACCCCTCCCGAGGAGCGCCACCCGATCCTCACCTACGTGGGTCCGCACGAGGACGCGCAGGTCATCGCCGCGATCCGCCGCGAGCTGCTGCGCGACGGCCAGGTGTTCTACATCCACAACTCGGTCAAGACCATCACGCGCGCGGCGCTCAAGCTGGGCGAGCTGGTGCCCGAGGCGCGCATCGCGGTCGCCCACGGGCAGATGAGCGAGAAGCAGCTCGAGCAGGTGATCGTCGACTACTACGACAAGAAGTACGACGTGCTGGTTTGCACCACGATCGTGGAGACGGGCCTGGACATCTCCAACGCCAACACCTTGATCGTCGAGCGCGCGGACACCTTCGGCCTGTCCCAGCTCCACCAGCTCCGCGGGCGCGTCGGCCGCGGCCGCGAGCGCGCCTACGCGTACTTCCTCTACCCGCCGGACCGCACCCTCACGGAGACGGCGCACGACCGGCTCCAGACCATCGCCGCCAACACGGACCTGGGCTCCGGCATGGCCGTCGCCATGAAGGACCTGGAGATCCGCGGGGCAGGCAACCTGCTGGGCGCCGAGCAGTCCGGCCACATCGAGGGCGTCGGCTTCGACCTCTACATCCGCATGGTCGGCGAGGCCGTCGCCGGCTTCCGCGGCGAGGAGCAGGAGGAGCGCGCCCCCATGACCGTCGACCTGCCCATCGACGCGCACATCCCGGTGGCCTACATCGACCACGAGCGGCTGCGCCTCGAGGCGTACCGCAAGATCGCGGACGCGGAGAGCGGCGATGCGCTGGACGCCGTGGTCGAGGAGCTCGGCGACCGCTACGGCCCGCTCCCCGAGCCGGTGGCGAACCTGATCGCCGTCGCCCGCGTCCGCATCGAGCTGCGCGCTGCCGGCATCCACGACGTGGTGTCCCAGGGCCGCCTGATCCGCTTCAGCCCTGTCGAGCTGCCCGACTCCGCGGCGATGCGCGTCACCCGCCTGTACCCGGGCACGCTGATCAAGCCCGCGGTGCGCCAGGTGCTGGTCCCCGCGCCCATGACGGCGCGCGTGGGCGGGAAGCCGGTCGAGGGTCTGCCCGTGCTCGACTGGGTCCGCGAGGTGCTCGCGGCCATGGGCGTCCGCGCGCCCGCGGGCGGCAACTAGGATGAGCCGCATGTCGTTCCGTCGCCGCCTCGCCGTGATCGCCGCATCGTCCCTTCTGCTCGCCGGCTGCGCCGTGCCCGGCCAGGGCGCCGCCCCCGGCGTCGCCGCCGAGTACGACGGCACCACGCTCACCACCGCCGGGCTCGACCAGCTGGCCGCGGCCTGGGCGGAGGACAGCGACGGGCTCGTCGCCCCGACGCGCGACCAGGTCGCGACGTACGCGCTGATCGGTCCCGCCGCGGTCGCCGCGACGGAGGACACGGACAGCCCGATCACCACGGGGGTCGCGGCGAACGTCGCCTCCGCGTGGTTCGAGTACGTGGGCGTCACCGACGCGGAGATCAGCGACGAGGTGGTCGAGCAGGTGCGCGAGATCCTCGCGGTGTACGTCCTGTCGCTCACCGACGAGGACACGCAGGCGCAGCTCGCCGAGATCGCCGCCGACGTCGAGGACTCCGGGCTGTTCTCCCCGCGCCTGGGCGACTTCTCGGCGGAGGCGCTGTCGGCCTCGATGGCCGACGCGCAGACGCAGGCGTCGAACCTGGGCCTCGGCACCTACACGTTCATCATGTACACCGACGTCTCCGGGTTCTCGGCGCCCGACGTGTCCTGGGCGGCGCGTGACTGAGGGCCTCATCCGCCTGGTCCAGGTGATGGACCGGCTGCGGTCCCCTGGCGGCTGCCCGTGGGATGCGGAGCAGACCCACGAGACCCTGGTGCGCTTCGCGCTCGAGGAGACCTACGAACTGGTCGACGCGATCGAGAACGGCACCCGCGAGGATCTGCGCGAGGAGCTCGGCGACGTCCTGCTGCAGGTGGTGTTCCACGCCCGCGTCGCGCAGGAGCACCCCGAGGACCCGTTCACCCTCGACGAGGTGGCGAACGGCGTCGCGGACAAGCTGATCGAGCGCCACCCCCACGTCTTCGCCGACGCGGAGGCGGGCACGGCCGACGAGGTCTACTCCCGCTGGGAGCGGATAAAGAAGGAGACCAAGCGGCGCGAGTCGGTGTTCGACGGCGTCCCGCTGGACCAGCCGGCCCTGGCCCGCGCGCAGAAGATCGCGAGCCGCGCCGACCGCGCCGGTGTGGTCCTCCCCGGCGCCCCCGCATCGTCCGACGGGGACGATGCGGCGGCCCGGATCGGCGCCGAGCTGCTCGCCCTCGCCGTGCGCGCGCAGGCCGCCGGCGTCGACGCCGAGGCCGCCCTGCGCGCCGCCACCCGCGAGTTCGAGGGGGCCGCCCGCGACGCGGAGCAGCAGCGTCCGGCGGACACCGGACGTTCATCGGACTAGGACCTACGGCGCTCAGCGCGTGCGCTGTGCGCTGACTAGACTCCCTAGAGGTACATCCATCCAAGCGAAGGAGCATCATGGCCAGCATTGAGGCCGTCGGCGCCCGCGAGATCCTCGACTCGCGCGGCAACCCCACCGTGGAGGTCGAGGTCGCACTCGAGGACGGCACGTTCGCGCGTGCAGCCGTCCCGTCGGGCGCGTCGACCGGAGCGTTCGAGGCGGTCGAGCGCCGCGACGGCGACAAGGGTCGCTACCTGGGCAAGGGTGTCGAGCAGGCCGTGGACGCGGTCATGGACGACATCGCCCCCGAGATCATCGGCATGGACGCGGGCGACCAGCGCCTGATCGACCAGCGCATGCTCGAGATCGACGGCACCGACAACAAGGGCAAGCTCGGCGCGAACGCGATCCTGGGCGTGTCCCTCGCGGTGGCGAAGGCGGCCGCCGAGTCGGCCGACATCGCGCTGTTCCGCTACGTGGGCGGACCGAACGCGCACGTGCTGCCCGTCCCGATGATGAACATCCTCAACGGTGGCTCGCACGCTGACTCCAACGTCGACATCCAGGAGTTCATGATCGCTCCCGTCGGCGCCCCGACGTTCCGTGAGGCCCTGCGCACCGGCGCCGAGGTCTACCACTCGCTGAAGTCCGTGCTCAAGGAGCGCGGCCTGGCGACCGGCCTGGGCGACGAGGGCGGCTTCGCCCCGAACCTGCCCTCGAACCGCGACGCCCTGGACCTGATCCTGGTCGCGATCGAGAAGGCCGGCTTCACCCCCGGTGACGACGTGGCGCTCGCGCTCGACGTGGCCGCGACCGAGTTCTTCAAGGACGGCGCGTACCAGTGGGAGGGCGGTCAGAAGACCCCCGACGAGATGATCGCGTTCTACGAGGGCCTCGTGAACGACTACCCGCTGGTCTCCATCGAGGACCCGCTGTCCGAGGACGAGTGGGACTCCTGGGCCGGCCTCGTGGCCAAGGTGGGCGACAAGACCCAGATCGTCGGCGACGACCTGTTCGTGACCAACCCGGTGCGCCTCAAGAAGGGCATCGACATGAAGGCCGCGAACGCCCTCCTGGTGAAGCTCAACCAGATCGGCACGCTGTCCGAGACCTCGGACGCCGTGGAGATGGCGCAGCGCGCGGGCTTCGCCGCCATGGTGTCGCACCGCTCGGGCGAGACCGAGGACGTCACCATCGCCGACCTGTCCGTCGCATACAACGCCGGCCAGATCAAGACCGGTGCCCCCGCCCGCGGCGAGCGCATCAACAAGTACAACCAGCTGCTCCGCATCGAGGAGGAGCTGGACGACGCCGCCAAGTACGCCGGCAAGTCGGCGTTCCCGCGCCGCTACGGCGCGTAAGGCGGCCTGACAGCCTGACGGACGGGCGCGTCTCCCTCACGGGAGGCGCGCCCGTTCCGCGTTCCGGGGCCGGCTCCGCCTCGCCCCCCGGCGCGCCCATGCCTGGACAGCGCGCACGGAGCACGTCCCGGTTGCCCGGCGTGTCGCGGGACGATGCGGCGCGAGACTCGGCGTGTCGGTCCGAGTTCCGTGCGCAGCGTCCGTGGGGTGGGCCCGGGCAATCCAGCGACTCGCTGCCGCGGCAGCGGTCCGACCCGGCCGGTGGCGGCGACAATGTCCCCGTGCGCTCCGCCTCCGGTCCCGACGAGCCGCGCGTCCCCGACGCCGCGGCGCGCGGCTGGCATGCGGTCGAGGGCCCCGATGCCCGCACCGTCCAGGTCCCCATGGTCCCGCCGGCGCCCGGCCGTGGCCGGAAGGCGACGCCCACCGGCAGGTCCCGCCCCACCTCGAGCGCGGCCGAGCGCCGGGCACGGGTGCAGGCGGATCAGCGCTCCCAGGCGCAGGCCCGCGCCCAGAAGGCTGCGAAGCGGCCCGCGCGCGGCACGGCGAAGGCCGAGCGCCCGGCGACGAGCGCCGCGCGCGGCCCGGCCAAGGCCCCGTCCGCCGCCGCACACCAGGGCCGTCCCGCGCCGAGCCCGGCGCGGCCCGCGTCTCCCCGCGCATCGTCCTCGCCGACGCCCCCGCCCGCCCGCCACCACGAGCCGTCCGCGCCCGCCGGTGCGCTGGCGAACCTGCGCGCGCGCTTCGCCCGCACCCCGGCCGCCGCGGCGCCCGCAGCGGAGCCCCGCGTGCGGGCGGGCGCACGGCCGCCCAAGCGCAACGGGCCGGCGACCGGTGGGGTGAGGATCCCGAAGGGCCGCGCCTCGTCGCGCCCCGGCGGGCCCACCACGCATGCGCGCGGGCCCGAGACGCGCAACCGCATCGAGCCGGCGCGTGCACGGGGCTCCTGGCTCACCGCGGCGTCGTGGCGGATCGCCGTGCTCGCGGGGGTGCTGGTGCTCGCCGCCGCCGTGGTGCTGCCGTCGCTGCGCTCGTACTTCCGCCAGCAGGAGGAGCTCGCCGACCTCGCCGCGGAGGCCCAGGCGGCCCAGGTCGAGGTCGAGGATCTGCGCGCGGAGGCGGCGCGCTGGGACGACCCGGCGTACGTGGTCGCGCAGGCCCGCGAGCGTCTCGCGTTCGTGTTCCCCGGGGAGACCCCGTACCGCGTGATCGACCCCGAGACCGTGGCGGGCGCCGCGGAGGGATCGCCCGCCGCGGAGGAGGAGTCGACCGGCACCGAGGACGGCGTCTGGTACACCCGCGTGTGGGGCTCGATCGCGGGCGAGGCCGCGGCGGAGGAGGAGCCCGCCCCGGCCACGAGCGACGCCGACTAGACTCTCCCGGGTGACCGACACCCCCGCGACCGACCGTGACCTGGCCGTCCTCGAGGCCCAGCTGGGGCGGGTGCCCCGCGGCGTGGTCGCGGTCGCGGCCCGCTGCGTCTGCGGCAACCCGACGGTGGTCCACACCGCGCCGCGGCTGCCGGATGGGACCCCGTTCCCGACGCAGTACTACCTGACGCATCCCGACGCGGTGAGCGCGGTGTCGACGCTCGAGGCCGACGGCGTCATGAAGACGATGCAGGCGCGGCTGGGAGAGGAGCCCGAGCTGGCCGCGGCCTACCGGGCCGCGCACGAGCGCTACCTCGAGGAGCGCTACGCGCTCGGCGACGTCGAGGAGATCCACGGGATCTCGGCCGGCGGCATGCCCGACCGCGTGAAGTGCCTGCACGTGCTCGTCGGGCACGCGCTCGCGGCGGGTCCCGGGGTCAACCCGCTGGGCGACGAGGCGCTCGCCCTGATCGCACACGCGTGGACGCCGGACCGCTGCACCTGCGCGGTCGAGGTCTGAGGACGTGGCACGCGTCGCCGCCGTCGACTGCGGCACCAACTCGATCCGGCTGCTGATCGCCGATGTGGCCGCGCGGGCGGACGGCTCGCTCGAGCTGACCGACGTGGTGCGCGAGATGGTGGTGGTGCGTCTGGGCGAGGGGGTCGACCGCACCGGCGAGTTCTCGGCGGCCGCGCTCACGCGGACCTTCGCGGCGGTCGACGGGTACGCGGCGCTGTGCCGGGAGCACGGGGTGGAGTCGATCCGGTTCGTCGCGACGTCCGCGACCCGCGACGCCGGCAACCGCGAGCAGTTCCTCGACGGTGTCCGTGGTCGGCTGGGCGTCACGCCCGAGGTGATCTCCGGCGAGGAGGAGGCCGCGCTGAGCTTCCGCGGCGCGACCGCCGTGCTGGACCCGGCTCACGACGCGCCGTTCCTGGTGATCGACCTCGGCGGCGGGTCGACCGAGGTGGTGCTGGGCGTTGACGCGCCCGAGGCGGCCCACTCCATGGACGTCGGCTGCGTGCGGATGACGGAGCGTCACCTCGAGGGCGACCCGCCCTCGACGTCTCAGGTGGAGGCGGCCGAGCGAGACATCCACGCCGCCCTCGACGCGGCCTTCGAGGGCGTCCCGGTCGAACGCACCCGCACGCTGGTCGGCCTCGCCGGCACGGTCACCACGGTCACCGCGCACGCGCTCGGGCTGCCCGAGTACGACTCCGAGACGCTCGACGGTGCGGTGCTGCCCATCGAGGACGCCATCCGCGCCTGCGACGAGCTGCTGGTCGCCTCGCGCCACGAGCGGGCCGCGCTCGGGTTCATGCACCCCGGCCGCGTCGACGTCATCGGTGCGGGCGCGCTCGTGTGGCGCACGGTGATGACGCGCGTGCGCGACGCGGTGGTGGCGGCCGGGGGCGAGCTGCCGCACGTGGTGACGTCGGAGCACGACATCCTGGACGGGCTCGCGCTCGCGGTGGCCGAGCCGCTGTTAGCCTCGCGGGCCTGAGCCCGCGCGCTCGCGCCGGGCCCGACCCGCGCATCGTCCCGCCCCCGTAGCCCAACTGGCAGAGGCAGCCGGCTTAAACCCGGTCCAGTGCGGGTTCGAACCCCGCCGGGGGCACCGCCGAGACGCCCGCCGCGCCGCTCCACCCTCGTGCCCGCCGCCCCGGCCCCGTCCCCGCCGCCCCGGCCCGGTCCCCGCCGCCCCGTTCTCGAAATGGACGCTCGGTGACCGCAACCCGAGGGTTTCGTGCGCCGAGCCTCCATTTCGGGGGATGGGGCCGTGGCGCCACGGCCGCGGGACCGAGGCGGCGGCGCGGGGCGGCGGGTGCCGGCCAGCCCCTAGGCTGGTGCGCCATGGCAGCTGGCGCGACCGTCCACACCTTCGAGATCACGCTCGCGGACGTCGACCGCGGCGTCTACGAGGACCTGTCGCTGCGTGTCGCGCGCCATCCCTCGGAGACCGGCGCGTTCATGATGACCCGCGTGCTGGCGTACTGCCTCGAGCACGCGGAGGGGATCGCGTTCTCCGAGGGCATCTCCACCACCGAGGAGCCGGCGGTGCTGGTGCGCGACCTGACCGGGCTGATCACCGCGTGGATCGAGGTGGGCCAGCCCGAGGCGGAGCGCCTGCACCGCGGGTCGCGCCTGGCGGAGCGGACCGTCGTGTACACCCAGCACGACCCCGCCAAGGTGCTGGCCCGCTGGGACGGCAAGCGGATCCACGAGCGGGAGCGGATCGAGCTCGTCAGCTTCGACCCAGGCTTCATCGACGCGGCCGCGGCGCTGGTCGGGCGTCGCAACGCTCTCACGGTCTCGGTCACCGACGGCCACCTGTACGCGGAGCTGAACGGCACCGCGCTCGACAGCGACGTGCTCCGCCGCCCGCTGGACTGAGCGCCGCGGGCCGCTCAGGCCGGGAGCGCCTCCGCCCGCGCGATCCAGTCCACCGACGCCTCCAGGTTCCCGAAGGTGTACAGGTGCAGCGACACGTCCCCGTGCACCGCGGGCGACAGCCCGTGGACCAGGTCGCCCACGAGCCGCTCCGGCCCCGCCGAGCCGATGAGCGACGTCAGCGAGAACCCGTACTTCTTCGCGATGGATGCGGTGGCGGAGACCCCGCAGCGGCGTGCGAATCCCACCAGGCGTGCGACGCTCGCGGGCCCGGGCACGCCGACCCGGATCGGGAGCTCGAGTCCGCGCGCCCGTGCCTCGGCGATCCACGCCAGCACCGCGTCGGCGTCGAAGGACATCTGCGTGGCGACCAGCCCCGCCATGCCGGCCTCGCGCACGGCGTCCTGCTTGCGCAGCAGCGAGGCCCACAGCACGTCCGACGCGATCGCAGGGTGGCCCTCGGGGTACGCGGCGAACCCGACCTCCTCGACGTGATGGTCGGCGAGCACGTCCCCACGGATCAGCGCCTCGGCATCGGCGTACGGGCCGGCGGGCGTGGCCGGGTCGCCTCCGATGATGAACATGCGGCGGTGCGCGTCCCTCATGGTCAGCGCCGCGAGGTGCTGCCGCAGCGCGGCCTCGCTGGGCACGCGACGGGCCGCGACGTGGGGGACCGGCACCAGTCCGAGCGAGCGCGCGGCGCCGGCGGCCTCGACGCGCGCGGCGGGCTCCTCGGTGCCGAGGTGCGTCACGTGCACCCGGGTGCCCGCCGGGAGGGACGATGCCGCGGTCGGCAGGGTCGCCGCGTCGCGGGCCGTGATCTCGATCGAGATGCCGTCGAGCAGCGGGGCGGTCGCGGACACACGTCTCCTTGGGCTCGTCGCTGGGGAAGGAGGCAAGTCTACGGGGGACGACAGGACGGCCGGGGCGCCCGCTCGTCAGCGGGTGCCCCGGCCGTCGGCTCGGGGAGGGAGAGAGAACCCCGAGGTGGGGGGTCGGGCGAAGGTCAGAGGCTCACAGGATGGCGGTGAGCTCCTCGTTCGCCGCGGCCCGGACGGCCTCGCGAGCCTCGTGGGCGCCTCGCGCCTCGAGCGCCAGGTGCGCGAGCTGGCGGCACTGCTGGATGGTGTGCTTGGACAGCGCGAGCCGCACCGCCGGCACCTTCGACGGCGCCATCGAGAGGCTGCGCACGCCCAGCCCGGCGAGCACCAGCGCCAGGTACGGGTCGCCCGCGGACTCGCCGCACACGCCGATCGGCTTGCCGTTGTGGTCCGCGCCGTCGCAGGCGGCGGCCACCACGTCGAGCACGGCCGGCTGCCACGGGTCGAGCAGATGCGAGAGCTCGCCCTCCATGCGGTCGGCCGCCATCGTGTACTGCGCCAGGTCGTTCGTGCCGATCGACGCGAAGTCGACCTCCGCGAGCACGTGCTTCGATCGCAGCGCGACGGCCGGGACCTCGACCATCACGCCCGCCTTCGGCAGGCCGTGGGCGTAGACCCGCTCGGCGAACCACGCGGCCTCGTCGGCCGTGGCGACCATCGGCGCCATCACGCGGACGTCGGCGCCGGTCTCCTTGGCGGCGACGGCGAGCGCCTCGAGCTGCGAGTCGAGCAGCTCCGGCTTCGCCTCGCACAGGCGCAGGCCGCGACGACCGAGCGCCGGGTTCTCCTCGTCGCCCAGGTTCGCGAACGCCAGCGGCTTGTCGGCGCCAGCGTCGAGGGTGCGGACCACCACGCGCCGGCCCGGGAACTGCTCGAACACCTTGCGGTAGACCTCGGCCTGCTCCTCGACGGTCGGCATGGTCTGCGCGGACAGGTACACGAACTCGGTGCGGAACAGCCCGACGCCCTCGACGTCCGTGGCGCCGGCGGCCACCGCATCGTCCACCCCGCCGATGTTGGCGAGCAGGTTGACCGGGTGCCCGTCCCTGGTGAGGCCGTTGCCGGTCACCTCCGCGAGCGCGGCGGCGAGCGCCTCGCGGCGCGCCCGCTGCGCCTCGATGAGCTCCATGTCGGGCTCGAGGGTGACCTCGCCGGAGTCGCCGTCGACGGCGACCGTGGTGCCCTCGGCGATCGACGTGGCGCCGTGCAGCTGGACCACGGCCGGGATGCCCATCTGGGCTGCCAGGATCGCGGTGTGCGAGGTGCGGCCGCCGGCCGCGGTGATGATGGCCACCACCTTGGCGCGGTCGAGCGCCGCGGTCTCCGCGGGAGCGAGGTCCTCCGCGACGATCACGGACGGGCCGGTGAGGGACGGCACCCCGGGAGCGGGGACGCCGAGCACGGCCGCGACGGCGCGGTGGCCCACGTCGCGGAGGTCGGTGACCCGCTCCGCGAAGTAGCCGCCGAGCGCCTCGAACTGCGCGGCGTACTCGTCGACGGCCGCGGCGATGGCGGTCGCCGGACCCTTGCCCTTGCCCACCTGGCGGCCCGCGGCCTTCGCGAGGCCCTTGTCGCGGGCGATCAGGGCGGTCGCCTTGAGGATGGGGGCGGCGTGCTCGTCGGCGGCCTCGGCCCGGGCGTCGAGGTCCTTCGCGACCGAGGCGAAGGCCTCGAGCACCAGGTCGGTGGCCGCGGCGGCGTCGACCGGGGTGGGTTCGTCCGCCGGCGGCCGGACCGGAGGCGCGACCTGCACCACCGGACCCGCAGCCGTCCCCGGGCTCACTCCCACGCCGGTGAACGTCTCGCCGGACATGTCAGCCCTCCGCGTCCAGGTCGCGCTCGAGGAGCGCGACGAGCGAGTCGAGCGCGGCGTCCGCGCCGTCGCCGTCGGCGGTGAGCACGACCTCCTCGCCGTGCTTGGCGCCGAGCGCCATCACGCCGAGGATGCTGGTGGCGTCGACGGCGTCCTGGCCGGGTCGGCCGATCTCGACGTCCAGACCGGTCTCCTGCGCGGCCTCGACGAAGAGGGCGGCGGGACGGGCGTGGAGGCCGACGGACGAGCCGATCGCAACGGTGCGCTGTGCCATGAGGGATCTCCTTCTTTCTTGGGGGTTGTCAGACGGTCGCGGCCGCGTCGACGGTCGCGAGCTTGGGGTCGCGGGACTTGAGGATCAGCACGATCGACGTCATGACGACCACGCCGATGACGATCGCGGCGATCCAGAGCCACCAGTGGGTGATGAGCGCGGCGACCCAGACGCCGCCGTGCGGGGCGGGCGACTCGGTGCCCCACGCGAGCGCGAGCGCTCCGGTCACCGACGAGCCGATCACCGAGGACAGGATCACGCGCCACGGGTCGGCGGCGGCGAACGGGATCGCTCCCTCCGAGATGAACGAGGCTCCCAGCAGCCACGCGGCCTTGCCGTTCTCCCGCTCCGGCTCCGAGAAGAGCTTGGGGCGCACCACGGTGGCGAGCGCCATCGCGAGCGGGGCGACCATGCCGGCCGCCATGACCGCCGCCATGACCTTCAGCTCCGTCGAGCCGGACACCGCGCCGGCGCTGGCGAGGCCTGCGGTCGCGAAGAAGTACGCGACCTTGTTGACCGGGCCGCCGAGGTCGAAGCCCATCATCGCGCCGAGGATGGCGCCGAGGATCAGGGCCTGCTCCGGGGGGATGCCGTTGAGCCACTCGGTGAGACCGGTCGCCGCGGCGACGATCGGCTTGCCGAGCAGGGTGATGAAGAGCCCGGCGGTGATCAGGAGAGAGAGGAGCGGGGTCACCACGACGGGCATGACTCCGCGGACGCCCTTGTGGACCTTCCACGACGAGATCCACTTCGCGGCGAAGCCGCCGAGCACACCGGTGACGATGCCGCCGAGGAATCCGGCGCCCATCGTGTTCGCGATGAAGCCGCCGACGATGCCGGGCACCAGTCCGGGACGGTCCGCGATCGCGAACGCGATGAACCCGGAGAGGATGGGCACCAGGAAGCCGAACGCCGCGCCGCCGATGACGAACATGAGCGCCGCCCAGTAGACCATCGACGTGGCGTCGAAGCTCGCGGCGAGGTTGTACGGGTCCGGCGTGTAGTCGGCGGCCGAGGACACGGCAGGGTCGACGAACCCGACGTAGTAGCTGACGATCTCCTGCTGCGCGTTCTCCTCGATCACCTGGTTGGCGACCAGGAACGACAACGCGATCAGGATTCCGCCCGCGGCGACGAACGGGATCATGTAGCTCACACCGGTCATCAGCCACTGGCGGATGCGGGTGCCGATGCCGGCCTTCTCGTCCACCTTGGTGGCGAGGCTGCCGGTGGCAGCGGGAGCGGCGGCGGCCTTCGACGGGTCGGCCTTCCACTCGGCGGCCTTGTCCACCGCCTGGCTGATGAGCAGCGGACCGTCGGAGATCGCCTTCTTCACGCCCACGTCGATGATCGGCTTGCCGGCGAAGCGGTCGGCGTTCCTCACCTCGACGTCGTGGGCGAAGATCACGGCGTCGGCCTCGGCGATCTGCGCTGCGCTGAGCGGGGTCGCGCCCGCCGAGCCCTGCGTCTCGACCACCATCGTGTGACCCGCCTCCTTGGCGGCCCGCTCGAGCGCCTCGGCCGCCATGTAGGTGTGCGCGATGCCGGTGGGGCAGGAGGTCACCCCGACCAGCGTGAGGCCGGACGATGCGGCGGGAGCCTCGGCCGGCTCCGTCGCCGCGGCAGCGGCGGCCGGCGCGGGCGTCGGGGTGGGGGCGGGCGTCGCGACGGGCGCCTCGCCGACCTCGGCCTCGACGATCGCGACGACCTCGTCCTCGGAGGTGGCCTCGGCGAGCGCGGCCTTGAACTCCTTCTTCATGAGCGCCTTGGCGAGCTTGGGCAGCACCTGCATGTGCGCCTCGGACGCGCCCTCGGGGGCCGCGATCAGGAAGATCACCGTGGCCGGACCGTCCTTCGCGGCCCAGTCGATCCCCTCCGCGGGCCGCCCGAACGCCAGCGTGGGCTCGGTGATCGCGGCGGAGCGGGCGTGGGGGATCGCGATGCCACCGGGCAGGCCGGTCGCCATGGTCTCCTCGCGCTTGCGGACGTCCGCGACGAACTGGTCCAGGTCGGTGCACCGTCCCGAGGCGACCAGCGTCTCGGCGAGCGCGCGCGTCGCGGCGTGGCGGTCGTCGGCCGTGAGACCGAGGATCACCTGCTGCTCGTTGATGAGTGACATGGGAGTTCCTCTCCTGTCAGTTCTCTGCCAGCGTCGTGCCGGCGTCGGGGGAGTGGGTGAGGTCCACCGGGATCCCGTGAAGATCCTCAGGGTGAGGGACGCGGCTGCCGGGAAGGGTGACGGCGGCAGCGCCCCAGGCGACGCCCTCAGCGAGCGCATCGTCGTGGTCGAGGCCACGGGTGAGCCCGTGGAGCATCCCGGCGAGCATGCAGTCGCCGGCGCCGACGGTGGACAGCGGCGTGGTGATGGTGGCCCAGGAGTGGAGCAGCTCGTCCGCGGTGACCAGCAGGGCGCCGTGGCGTCCGAGGCTCACGCAGACGATGCCGATGCCCTGGGCGACCAGGTCGCGGGCGGCGTCCTGGACGTCGCCGAGCGTCGGAAGCGCGCGGCCCACGAGCTCCTCGAGCTCCTCGTGGTTGGGCTTGATGAGGTCGGGGGTGGCCGCGACGGCGGCGGCGAGCGCGGGCCCGGAGCTGTCGATCGCCACCTTCCCGCCGCCGGCGTGCACTCGTGCGACCAGCTGGCCGTAGAGATCGACCGGCGCGCCCGGCGGGAGCGAGCCGCAGCCGACCACCCAGGCGGCGCCCGCGGCGGCCTCGAGCGTCGCGTCCAGCATCGCCTCGACCTCGGCCTCGGCGAGCTCGGGGCCGGGCTCGTTGAGCTTGGTCGTGGTGCCGTCGGGCTCGAGCACGGAGATGTTCATGCGCGCGGATCCGGTGATCGCGACGGAGCGGCGCGGCACGTCCGCGGCGTCGAGCAGCTCCTCGAGCAGGTGCCCCTCCGGGCCGCCGACAGGGAGCACCGCGATGGCATCGCCGCCCTGTGCGGTGATCGCGCGGGCGACGTTGACGCCCTTGCCTCCCGCGTCGACGCGCACGTCGCTCGCGCGGAGCACCTCGCCGCGCACCAGCGCGTCCAGCGTCACCGCCCGGTCCACGCTGGGATTCGGGGTCAGGGTCACGATCATGCGGTCACCACCTCAGGTCCGGCCTCGCGCAGCTCGTCCAGCACGTCCTCGGAGAGGTCGGCATCGGTCACCACCAGATCGACTTCGGCGAGGCTTGCGAAGCGGTGGAGATGGTCGTCGCCCGCCTTGGTGGAGTCCGTGGCGACGATGACCCGGCGGGCGGAGGTCACCATCGCGCGCTTGATCTCGGCCTCGGCCTGGTCGGGCGTCGTGAGGCCTCGGGCGGCGGAGATCCCGTTCGTGCCGATCACGGCGACGTCGACCACGACGCCCTTGAGGGCGGCCGAGGCCCAGTCGCCCACGGCGGCCGCCGTGACACCGCGGACCCGTCCGCCCAGCACGTACAGCGTGAGTCCGGGGCGACCGGCGAGGGCGGCAGCGGCGGGGATCGAGTTCGTGAGGATCGTGAAGGTCGCGTCGTCGGGGAGCAGGTCGATCAGCGCGTGGGTGGTCGATCCCGCGTCGAGCAGGATGGTGCCGCCCGCCGGGAGCTCGTCCATGATCCGCGCGGCGATGCGGCGCTTCACGTCGGGCAGGTGGGCGGAGCGCGACGCGAGGGTCGGCTCGGCGACCAGGCGCTCGACGGGGATGGCGCCTCCGTGCACGCGGCGCACGGAGCCGCGCTGCTCGAGCGCGGTGAGGTCGCGGCGGATGGTCTCGGGGGTGACGGAGAGGTCCTCGGCGAGCGCGGCCACCTCGACCCGGCCGTCGTCGCGCGCCTGGGCGAGGATGCGCTGCTGTCGCTCCGTCGCGTACATCCCGACTCCTTCGTCTGCGTCCTCCGGGGGTGCAATATCCACATGAAACCACAGAAACAAAAACCAAGCAAAAGCAAGCGGAACCAAATCGGCGCGACTCGGTGCCTCAACCCGTGGCCCGTGCCGCGCTGGAGCAGAGGGGGTGGTTCCCGCGTTGATCAGGCAAGGCGTCTGGACCGGGCCCGAGGGGGGATCGGTAGACTGAGGGCGCCAATCCAAGGAGGCATTCGTGGCAAGTCCCGTGTTCAGCAGCTCGAAGGAGTTCAAGGCCGACCCCCTGCTCGCGCAGCAGTCCACGGCCGAGGACCTCCAGCGCCAGTACGAGGCGCCGTCGGCGACCCCTGGCTACGCCGACGACCGCATGTCGTACCGCGGCGTGGTCAACAAGGGCGTGGGCCTCGGCCTGGTCACCCTCGGCCTCGGCGCCGGCACCTACTTCTACGTGGCCGAGCAGCCCGGCGCGATGCTTCTCGCGTTCGGCGCCGGCATCCTGGCGCTCGTGGTCGGACTCATCGCCGCCTTCAAGCGCACCCCGGGCGTGGGGCTCGTGGGCACCTACGCCGCGGCCGAGGGCGTCTTCCTCGGCGCGCTCACCGCGTGGATCGAGACCTACTTCGAGGTTCCCGGCGCGGGCGTCCAGGCCCTGCTCGCCACCGGCATCACGTTCATGGTGTGCCTCTGGCTGTACCGCTCCGGCAAGGTGCGCTACACGGCCAAGATGCAGAAGATCTTCATGATCGGCGCGATCTCCTACCTGGTGTTCAGCGTGGTGAACATCGGCATCATGTTCCTGAACCCGGACATGGGGGCCTTCGGCGCACGCTCGGTGGAGATCAGCATCGGCGGTCTCAGCTTCCCGCTCGGCGCCATCATCGGCGTGGTCGCCGTGCTGCTGGCCTGCATCTCGCTCATCGGGGACTTCGACTTCATCGACAACGGCGTGAAGCGCGGCCTCGAGAAGAAGCTCGAGTGGAAGGCCGCCTTCGGCCTCATCGTCACGCTCGTCTGGCTCTACACCGAGTTCCTGCGCCTCATCGCGCTGTTCTCCGGTCGCGACTAGCATCCGACGCGCCGACGGCCCCCGACCGCGAGGTCGGGGGCCGTCGTGCTGTCAGGGCCGGGGTCGCTCCCCGCATCGTCCCGCCCCGCCCACCGGACAGTCCGCACCGATCTCCGGGGGACACGCCGGTCGAGACCGGTCCGATCGGGCCGACACGCCGCCGACCCTGGACCTGTCCCGTGCCGAGTGTCCGGGGGTGGGGGCGGGGTCGGGGGTCAGGCGAAGCTGACCTGGCAGAAGCCGTGGTTGCAGTAGCCGCCGGGGTTCTTGTCGAGGTAGCCCTGGTGGTACTCCTCGGCGTAGTAGAAGCGCCCGTCGCCCGCGTCCGCGACCCGGTCGATCTGCGTCGAGATCGGGCCGTAGCCGCCGGCGCTCAGCCGCTCCTGGTAGCGCGCGGCCGACGCCTTCGCGGCCTCGAGCTGCGCGTCGGTGGTGGCGAAGATCGCGCTGCGGTACTGGGTGCCGATGTCGCCGCCCTGCCGGTTCGGGGTGGTCGGGTCGTGGTTCTCCCAGAACGCCGCGAGCAGGGTGTCCAGCGACACCTGCGCCGGGTCGTAGACCACCTGCACCGTCTCGGTGTGGCCGGTCAGCGATGTGCACGTCTCCTGATAGGTCGGGTTCGCCGTCCACCCGCCCATGTAGCCGACCGCGGTCGAGTGGACGCCGGGGATCTGCCAGAAGATGCGCTCGGCGCCCCAGAAGCAGCCCATCGCCACGTAGAGCACCTCGTGGCCCTCGGGCCACGGGCCCTTGAGCGGGCTCCCGAGCACCACGTGGCGGTCGGTGATCTGCATCTCGGCGTCCCGCCCGGGCAGGGCCTTGTCGGGGGTCACCAGGGTCATCTTGTCGAGTCCAAGCATCGCTGCTCCCTTCCGCAGGACGAACGCGTCCGGGTCCGCCGATGTTCCGCGCCGCCGCACTAGTGTGACGGTATGCCCGACAAGGACGATGCGTCTCACGCCCCTCCAGCCGACGTGGTCACCGAGAACGTGCCGGTCTGGCTGCGGGTGTCCGCGGCGTGGGGCTGGCGACTGATCGTCGTCGGCATCGTTCTGCTCGTCCTGTTCCAGGGCTTCACCACCTTGTCCTCGGTGGTCCTCCCCCTGGGCATCGCGCTGCTGATCGCGGCGCCGCTCGAGCAGATGGTGAGCCGGCTCCAGAAGTGGGGGGTG
Source organism: Demequina lignilytica (assembly GCF_030418375.1). Taxonomy (NCBI): domain Bacteria; kingdom Bacillati; phylum Actinomycetota; class Actinomycetes; order Micrococcales; family Demequinaceae; genus Demequina; species Demequina lignilytica. The sequence continues at coordinate 80,076 of NZ_JAUHPZ010000003.1, read as the reverse complement.
CCGCGGACGGGGGGCGCGCTGCTCGCGATCCTGACGCTCGTCGTCGTGGTGCTGGGCCTCGGGGTCGCGGCAGGCAGCTCGATCGTCGCGGGCTTCGGCGACCTGCGCGACGCGGCGCTCGCGGGCTTCGACCAGTTCCTCGACTGGCTGGTCAACGGCCCCATCCACATGTCACGTGAGCAGATCGACCAGGTCATCGCGAACGCGACGTCGACGCTGCAGGACAACGCGTGGGGAGTCGCGAGCGGGGCGGCGTCCGTGACCGGCACGCTCGGCTCCCTCTTCGCGGGCTCGATCGTCGCGCTGTTCGCCCTCTTCTTCTTCATGAAGGACGGGCGCCGGCTGTGGCTGTGGTTCGTCGGGCTGCTGCCGCGCGGTCGCAGCGAGAAGGTCGACCGCGCCGGCATGACCGCCTGGCTCACGCTGCGCCGCTACACGGAGACCAGCGTGTTCGTGGCGTTCATCGACGCGCTCGGCATCGGTCTCGGCGCGTGGATCCTGGGCATCCCCCTCGCGCTGCCCATCGCGATCTTCGTGTTCCTGCTGTCCTTCATCCCCCTGTTCGGCGCCACCATCTCGGGCGCGATCGCGGTGCTGGTCGCACTGGTCGACGGCGGCCCGGTGAAGGCGCTGATCATGGTCGGGATCGTGCTCCTGGTCCAGCAGCTCGAGGGGAACATCCTGTACCCCTGGCTGTTCGGCAAGGCCGCCTCGCTCCACCCGCTGGCGATCCTGCTCACCGTCGCGACGGGAACCCTGCTGCTCGGCCTGGTGGGCGCGGTCATCGCGGTGCCGATCGTCTCCTTCGCCTACGCGTTCGCGCGCGCCCTGCGCTCCGAGTACGAGGTCGACGACCCCGGGGACGGGACCGGTGAGATCACGGTGCTCGGAGAACAGCCCAAGGACGCGCTCCGGCGCGCCCGCGAGGCGATCGCGCGCACCGGCGAGATCCGCGTGCGCCGTCACCGCGGCGCCGACCAGCCGCGCGGCACCCAGGAGCAGCAGGGCCCCGAGGCGTAGCCGCGCCTAGGCTGCCGCGCCGCTCGCCGCCGGTGCGCCGTCCGGGTGCCGGAGGCCTCGACCGCCCCGCCGGACCAGGCGCTTCAGGGACCGAGCCGCCGCGCGCACCTCCAGGAAGTACGGCCCCGCGAGCTTGATGGCGGTCGCCCTCGACGCCGTTCCCGGTGCGATCGGGAGCACCAGGAGCACATCGCGGCTCCGGATCTGGCGGCGGATCCCGCGAAGCACCTCCCTCGCGCGCGCGTCGGAGCACAGCCGAAGCGCCGTGGTCGCCCGCGCGATGTGATCGAACTCGAGCTCGAAATGGGCCAACCCGCGCCTGAGCGCCGGCGTCTGGGGGAACCCTGCCGCCAGCTGGCGCACGTGCGCGTTCGCCTCCTCGAGATGATGGAGCTGCGGATCCTTGGAGTTGCTGAGGGACCCGGCCCGGACCAGGTGCCGGTACAGCGTCTCCGGGATCGACGCGACCGTCTCGCAGCGGTCCACCACGTCTGCCACGACGAAGAAGTCCTCGATGTATCCGTGGGGCGCGAAGGGATCGACCCCCAGGACGCTTCGCCTGAACAGCTTGGTCCAGAGGTAGCCGCGGATGCCGCCGTGGAGCAGCTGGAGGAACGCGCCTTCCCTGTCCATCACCGTAGGCGCGTCATGGCCGTCGGTGGGCGGGCCCTCCTCCGCGCCGATCTGCCATCGCCCGCGGCACATGGAGAAGTCCGCGCCGGTCGACTCCGCCTCTTCCACGAGGCGGTCGAGGATGCCCGGGTCCCACTCGTCATCCCAGTCGACGAACCACACGTACTCGCCGGAGGCGGCTCGCAGCCCCGCGTTGCGTGCCCCTGCCGGCCCCACGTTCTCCGGCAGACGCATCCATTCGACGATCCGCCGCGTGCCCGGCCTCGTCATGTCGAACGCTCCCCATGCGCTGGAGGGGACGGTGGAGGCGTCGTCGACCAGGATCACCTCGAGCTCGGGGTATGTGAGCGACGCGATGTTCCGCAGCGCGTCGCCCAGCTCCTCCCCGGGGTTGAAGACCGGTGCGACCACCGAGACGAGGGGGCGTCTCGAGAGCGCGTCGTCCTCAGCCATCGTCACTGGCCCGCGTCCGGGTCGGCCGTCCGCACTCGTCTCGATCGACGGATGCGCCGCCGTCGCACGTCGCCACTGTTGCCACAAGCATCTGCGCGCACCCCCTTGCGAGCCCTGCTGTCCTCAGCAGATCATTGCACAGGCATGGGGGTGCAAACCAGGTCAAAAGGTGCGTCGGTCGCATCGCCCGGCGGGGTCCGCCCTCGCCCCGGCCGTGGACCGCGGGACGTTCGCCGAGGCGGGCGTGGGTCGCCACGGGCCCCTGGGCCGATCCGGGCCCGCGGGCTATGCTCGCGAATGCACGGCGTATCGGGGACGATCGCCGCCGATGCTCGGGACCAGGATGACGTCCCAACGGTTCAGCTCAGGGTGACGGGGGTCTGCCAGGGATCTGAGTCACGGCGGCGATGGCGCGGGAGGGGGCGAGCATGAGCGTGAGGGACGTCGCGAAGAGGTATCTCAGGCCTGCGGTGGTGCGCATGCGTGGTCTGGGTGCGGTTCCTGCGGCCGTCGGGCTCGGCGTCGCCAATCTGACGTCTCGGCGGAGCGTCTGCGACCCGGGCTCGCCCTGCGTCGTCTCGCTCACCAGCTACGGGAGCCGGCTCCGGCACGTGCACCTCGTGATCGAGTCCATCGCGCGCGGCTCTCTGCGGCCCGCCCGATTGATCCTCTGGTCGGAGGACCCCGAGTTCCGGGCCTCGCCGCCGCGAGCGATCCGCCGGCTGATCTCGCGTGGCCTCGAGCTCCGCGCCTGCGAGGACCTGGGGCCCCACAAGAAGTACTTCCCGTACGTGAGCGATGACGATGCGCCCGACGGCCTCGCGCTCGTCACCTCCGACGACGACGCGATCTACCCGGTGACCTGGCTCGCCGGGCTCGCGCGGGCGCATCGCGAGATGCCCGAGGCGAACATCGCCTACCGAGCACGGATGGTGCCGGCGGCGGGTGCCGATGGCACGCTGCCGCCGTACCACACGTGGCCGGACTGCCGCACCGACGTACCGGGTCCCGAGGTCTTCCCGACCGGCGTCAGCGGCGTGCTCTACAACCCGCGGATGCAGGCGGCGCTGCGCGCTCGCGGCAGGCAGTTCGAGGACTCCGCGCCACGCGCGGACGACATCTGGCTCTACATGGTCGCGCGGAAGGAGGGCATCCCGATCCGGCAGCTCGCGGACGCGCCCGCCAACTTCCCCTACCTCCCGTTCTCGCAGGGGCGAGGCCTTGCCGAGACGAACTACCTGCAGGGTGGCAACGATCGCCAGTTCGCGGCGACCTCGACGCTGCTCGGTGTCCCGTCGGCGCGTGCCCGGTGACTCCCGAGCCGCGGACGCCTGCGCGCGCCTAGACTCCACGGGTGCGCTGCGACTACTACGACTCGGGGCGGTGCCGGTCGTGCACGCTCATCGAGACGCCGCACGCGGTGCAGGTGGCCGACAAGCAGGCCGGGCTCGAGCGGCTGGTCGCCCAGGGCGCGCCCGGTGCTCGCCCGGAGTGGCTGCCCCCGCTGCTGAGCGCCGAGTCCGGCTTCCGCACCAAGGCGAAGATGGTGGTCGCCGGCTCGGTCGACGCGCCCACCATCGGCATCCTCGACCCGGCCGGCCGCGGCGTCGACCTGCGGGGCTGCCCGCTCTACCCGGAGCCGCTCTCCGCATCGTTCCCCGTCCTCGCGGAGCTGATCACCCGCGCCCGGCTCGAGCCCTACGACGTGCCGGAGCGCCGCGGCGAGCTCAAGCACGTGATCGTCACCCTGGCGCCGTCCGGCGACCTGATGGTGCGGTTCGTCATGCGGTCCACCGAGGCGCACGCACGTCTGGTCAAGCACCTGCCGTGGCTGCGTGAGCGCCTGCCCGCGCTCGCGGTCGCCACGCTGAACGTGCTGCCCGAGCACAAGGCGGTCACGGAGGGCGAGCGCGAGATCGTGCTGACGGAGCGCGCGTCCCTCACGATGGAGCTGGGCGCCGTGGCGCTGCACCTGCGCCCGCAGAGCTTCTTCCAGACCAACACCGCGATCGCGCGCGACCTCTACGCGCAGGTCGCCGGCTGGGTCGACGAGTCCGCGCCCGCCACCGTGTGGGATCTCTACTGCGGCGTGGGCGGCTTCGCGCTCCACTGCGTGCGCGAGGGGCGCCGTGTCACCGGGGTCGAGGCGAGCGAGCAGGCCGTCGCGAGCGCGCGGCTCAGCGCCGCGGAGATGGACGATGCGGGGGTCGCCGGGGCAGACGGGGCGACCTTCGTCGTGGGGGACGCCGTCGCGTGGGCGACGTCGCAGCCGGCGGTCGCCGACGTCGTGGTGGTCAACCCGCCACGACGCGGCATCGGCGTCGAGCTGGCGGCGTGGCTCGAGGCGAGCGGCGTGTCGCGGGTGGTCTACTCCAGCTGCAACGCCGTCACCCTCGCGCGCGACCTCGCGGCGATGCCCTCGCTGGTGCCCGTCCGGGGGCGGCTGCTCGACATGTTCCCGCACACCACGCACTACGAGGCCGTGGTGCTGCTGCAGCGGCGCTGAGCGTCCGCGGCGCGCGGGCTCAGCCGCCGAAGGGCTCCGCGGAGATGACCTCGACGGCGATCTCCTTGCCGTTGGGCGCCTGGTAGGACGTCGTCTCGCCGGCCTTGAGGCCGATCAGCGCGGCGCCGAGCGGCGACTGCGCGCTGAACACGTCGAGGTCGGTGCCCTCGGCGATCTCGCGGGAACCCACGAGGAAGCGCATCTCACGCCCCATGACGGACGCGGTCACCACGGTGCCGGCGGCGATGGTGCCGTCGAACTGCACCTCGCCGACGTGCGCGTTGGCGAGCTTGCGGCGCAGCTCCTCGATGCGCGCCTCCATCTTCGCCTGCTCGTCTCGCGCGGCGTGGTAGCCGCCGTTCTCCTTGAGGTCGCCCTCCTGGCGGCGCTCGTCGATCTCCTTCGCGATCGCGGCGCGGCCCACGTTCACCAGGTCGTCGTACTCCGCCTGGAGGCGGTCGTACGCCTCCTGGGTGAGCCAGGTTCCGGTGGTCTCGGTCACGTCGTTCTCCTCACGGATGGGATAGGTGAGGATAGCAAGCGCCCACGGGGGCACCCAAGTCCGCGCGTCGCCGGGCGCGGCGGGGACGATGCGCGTCAGCCGTCCGCGACGCAGCCCTGGACGGTGGCCGTGGTCGCCTCCTCGGTGGTCACCACGGGGGTGGTCAGCCGCTGCTCCGCGCCGTCCGCGCGGTCCACGTGCACGGCGGCGACGCCCACCTCGGTGAAGCGATCGTTCAGCGCCCGCACCGTGCATGTCGCGCCCGCGTCGGTGTAGAGGTACACCTCGTACGTCGCGGTCACCTCGGTCGGGGAGGTGACGGTGAAGCCGACGTCCTTCCACCGCACCGGCTGCGACTGCATCTGGACGGCGACCCAGGCCGTGATGCCGATGAGCGCGGCCAGGCCGAGCGACACGAGCACCCAGCCGCGGGCGCTGAGCCGGGGCAGCGCCGAGGACTCCTCCTCGAACGCGGCGGCCTCATCGGCGGGCGGGGTGCTCATGATGAGGCAGGATAGTCGGGTCAGAAGGGTGGACATGTCGTCAGACTTCAGCGGCGGGCCGGGATTCCTCGCGTTCCTCGCCACGTTCGGGCTCGTGATCGCGGGCGTGATCCTGTTCCTGTCGCTCAGCCGGCACCTCAGGAAGGTGCGGGCGCAGGCGGCGAAGGAGGCGGCGGAGGCCGCCGCGGCAGGCGACGTGCAGGCGACCGCCGCATCGTCCCCCGAGCCGTCAGGCGACGGCGAAGGCGGCGAGCGAGGCGGCGATGAAGTGGCAGACGAACCCGGCGATCGTCAGTGAGTGGAAGATCTCGTGGAACCCGAAGTACCGGGTCGATCCGCGAGGCCACTTGGTGCCGTAGATGATGGCGCCCACGGTGTAGCAGAGGCCGCCGACGATCACGAGGACCACCACGGCCATGCCGCCCGCCTCGTAGAACGGCTTGATGAACCCGATCGCGACCCAGCCCAGCGCGACGTAGATGGGCACGTACATCCACCGCGGGGCGCCCAGCCACAGCACGCGGAAGAGCAGCCCGAGCAGCGCGCCGCCCCACACGATCGCGAGCACCCAGGTCCTCGCCGGGTTGTCGAGCAGCAGCACCGTGAGCGGGGTGTAGGTGCCGGCGATGATCAGGAAGATGTTGGCATGGTCCATGCGCCGCAGCACGGCCTGGGTCTTCGGTGACCAGTTGCCGCGGTGGTAGACGGCGGAGGTGCCGAACAGCATCACCGCGGTGAGGGTGAAGATCGCGAAGGAGATGCGCCCGGGGAGCGTCGGCGCGACCGCCGTCAGCACCAGCCCGGCGACCAGCGCGAGCGGCGCCGCTCCGAGGTGAAGCCAGCCGCGCATCAGCGGCTTGCCCTGCACGGGGAGGTTCTCAGCCATGAACCTACGATACCGTAGGTTACGGCGCGGGAGTACGGTGGTCTCGGCCCCTGCCGCCCCCCGAGAACGGATGTCGATGGCACTCAGATCGCTCCTGTACGGAACGTACGAGAAGCGGCTGGCGCGCACCCTGAAGCGGGAGGGCCAGGCTCCCCGCCACATCGGCGTCATCCTCGACGGCAACCGCCGCTGGGCCAAGCAGTCGGGCGCGTCCACGGCCCACGGCCACCAGGCCGGCGCGGACAAGATCACCGAGGTCCTCGAGTGGTCGCAGGAGGCGGGCGTCGAGGTGGTGACGCTGTGGATGCTCTCGACCGACAACCTCGCGCGCGACCCCCAGGAGCTCGCGCCGCTGCTCGAGATCATCGCCGCCGCGGTCGAGCGGCTCGCGGACGACGGCCGGTGGCGGCTGCGGCATGTGGGCGACGCGTCGCTGCTCCCGGCTGACACGGCCGCCCGCCTCGCGGCGGCCGTGGTCCGGACCGACGATGCGCCCGGGCTGCAGGTCAACGTGGCCGTGGGCTACGGGGGCCGGCACGAGATCGCGGAGGCGGTGCGCGGCTTCCTGCGCGCCGGGGTCGACGCGGGCCACTCGCTCGAGGAGGTCGCGGAGAGCTTCTCGGTGGAGCACATCGCCGACCACCTCTACACCAAGGGGCAGCCGGATCCCGACCTGGTGATCCGCACGTCGGGGGAGCAGCGCCTGGGCGGGTTCCTGCTGTGGCAGTCCGCTCACTCGGAGTTCTACTTCTGCGAGGCGTACTGGCCGGACTTCCGCCACATCGACTTCCTGCGCGCGCTGCGCGCCTTCTCCCAGCGCGAGCGCCGGCTCGGCCGCTGACGGGCGCGGCGAGGCATCGTCGCACCCCGGTCCCCCGCGATGCTCCGCACGGTTTCGTCCCCGACACGCCGGCCACGAGGGACGATGCGCGGGCGGGGTCCGGCGGGTCGTCGCCCGAACCGTGCGGAGCAACGGGGAGGGGACACGCCCGGGCGCGGGATGCGAGTTACAAACGTGTGAACAATTGGGCGATCCTCTCCCGCTTCCCGCCGTTCCGGGCGTAGCGTCGGCCTCGTGGTAACAACACGACGTCGACCCGGACCCGAGCCGACGTAACCGACCGCCGCAGGGCGCTCGGTGCCCTGCGGCCTGATTCGCTGGGAGCACCGTTGACCACCTCGCCTAGCACCGTCCCCACCACCTCCACCGACTCGGCGTTGGAGACGGAGGTCCGCACGTTCGTGCTGGACACGTCCGTCCTGCTGTCGGATCCGCGAGCGATGAAGCGCTTCGCGGAGCACGCGGTGGTCCTCCCCGTGGTCGTCATCACGGAGCTCGAGGCGAAACGGCATCACCCGGAGCTGGGGTACTTCGCCCGGTCGGCGCTGCGGATGCTCGACGAGCTGCGCGTCCTCCACGGCAAGCTGGACGAGCCGGTCGCGGTGAACCAGACCGGCGGAAGCCTGCGGGTCGAGCTCAACCACACCGACCCCGAGGTGCTGCCCTCGGGATTCCGACTGGGTGACAACGACACCCGCATCCTCGCGGTCGCCGCGAACCTCGCCGCCGAGGGCCACTCCGTCACGGTGGTGTCGAAGGACCTGCCGATGCGCGTCAAGGCCTCGGCGCTGGGCATCGAGGCGGAGGAGTACCGCGCGGAGCTCGCCGTCGAGTCCGGCTGGACCGGCATGCGCGAGATCCAGCTGACCGACGAGCAGATGGCCTCCCTGTGGGAGCACGAGTCGCTGCCCGCCCCGCACCCCGCCGACTGCGGCGAGGACCTCGCGCAGCTCCCCGTGCACACGGGCCTGGTGATCCACGCCGGCCGCGGCAGCGCGCTGGGCCGCGTGACCGACGACGGCTCGGTGCGGCTGGTCCGCGGCGACCAGGAGGTCTTCGGCATCCATGGCCGCTCCGCGGAGCAGCGGATCGCGATCGACCTGCTGCTCGACGAGTCGGTCGGCATCGTGTCCATGGGCGGCCGCGCCGGCACCGGCAAGTCCGCTCTCGCGCTGTGCGCGGGCCTCGAGGCCGTCATGGAGCGCCGCCAGCACAAGAAGATCATGGTGTTCCGCCCGCTCTATGCGGTCGGCGGCCAGGACCTGGGCTACCTGCCCGGCTCCGAGGCCGAGAAGATGAACCCGTGGGCGCAGGCGGTCTTCGACACGCTCGGCGCGATGGTCTCCGGCGAGGTGCTCGAGGAGGTCATGGCGCGCGGGATGCTCGAGGTCCTGCCCCTCACCCACATCCGCGGCCGCTCCCTCCACGACGCCTTCGTGATCGTCGACGAGGCCCAGTCGCTCGAGCGCAACGTGCTCCTCACGATGCTCAGCCGCATCGGCCAGCAGTCGCGCGTGGTGCTCACGCACGATGTCGCCCAGCGCGACAACCTGCGGGTGGGCCGCCACGACGGCATCGCGGCGGTGATCGAGGCGCTCAAGGGTCACCCGCTGTTCGCGCACATCACCCTCGAGCGCTCCGAGCGCTCGGCGGTCGCCGCGCTGGTCACGGACATGCTGGAGCGCCTGGACCTCTAGCCCGGCCCGCATCGTCCCGACACGCGACGAGGCCCCGCCCCCTCACGAGAGGGGAGCGGGGCCTCGCTGCGTGCGGCGTGGGTCAGGCGGCGGCCTCGGTGGCCGGGTCGCCGTCGAGGGCGGCCTCGAGCAGCGGCACCATGTGCTCGATCGTGTAGGCGATCGAGGACGGCGAGTTCGCGAAGAACGCGCCCTCCAGCACGGTGTCCGTCAGCCAGACGTTGCCGCCGGTGGTCGTCGAGTTGAGCGACGCGAACAGCGGCAGCGCCTCGAGGGAGTCCTTGGCCTCCGGCGTGGTCGCGACCTGCCAGACCACGGAGTCGAGGTCGCCGAGCACGGTGTCGAGCTGCTCGGCGCTGATCTGCAGCCACGCGGCGTCGGTGCCCTCGACGGCGGTGACGTCGAGGCCCACGCTCGCGAGGAACTGGTTGCGGGTGTCGGTGGCGGCGTACACGAAGGCCTGGCCCTCGTAGAAGCCGCCGACCTGGGAGGTGAGGCCCTCCCACTCGGGGTGCGCCTCGCGCACGGCGGCGAACTCGGCGTCGATGTCCGCGAGGATCTCGATGGCCGTGTCGGAGGTGCCGGTGGCGGCGGCCAGCAGGGTCAGCTCGTCCGCGAGCGAGACGCCCCACTCGACGGTCTCCACGCCATCGGAGCCGGTCGCGGGACGGGTCACCACGGGGGCGATGCCGGACAGCAGGTCGTACTCCTCCTGGGTCATGGTGTGGTTGGGGTAGGTCGCGACGATCAGGTCGGGCTCGAAGGACGCGATGAGCTCCGCGTCGTAGGTGCCGGAGCCGGGCACGAAGGTCTCTGGGGTTGCGCCCGCGGCCTCCATGTCGGCCACGGCCCACGGGCCGGTGCCGAGCTCGTAGTCCTGCCACGACTCGGGCACCGCGACGGGGGCCACGCCGAGCGCGTAGAGGTACTCGTGCTCGTGGGAGCCGAGCGTGACGACGCGCTGCGGCTCGGAGTCGATGGTGACCTCGCCCATCACGGTGTCGAGGGTCACCGGGAAGGCGGCGGCCTCGGTGGCGGTCTCCGCCGGGGAGGCGCTCTCGGTCGCCTCGGCGTCGGTGGTGCCCGACGAGCAGGCGGCGAGGACGAGCGCGGCGACCGCGGCCATCCCGATCGCCGCGGCGCGGCGCTGGGTGGAGGTGATCATGGGTTTCCTTTCCTGGGGAACGGTGCCTGGACGGCTGGGGTGAAGGGACGTCAGGGGGTGGGTCGCGGGTCGGGGCCGTGGTCGCGCGCCCCGCCGGGCCCGTGCGCCGGCACCACCAGGGGCGTGCCGGTGACGGGGTCGGGAAGCACGCGCGCCTCGAGGGAGAAGACGCGCCGGATCAGGTCCTCGGTGAACACCTCGGCGGGCGCGCCGGACGCGGCGACCTCGCCGTCGTGCATCGCGATCACGTGGTGGGCGTACCGCGCGGCCTGGTGAAGGTCGTGCACCACCATGACGATGGTGCGCTGCTGCCGGTTGTTGAGGCGGTGGAGCAGGTCGAGCACGTCGAACTGGTGGGCGATGTCCAGGTAGGTGGTGGGCTCGTCGAGCAGCATCAGCGGCGTGTCCTGCGCGAGCGCCATCGCGATCCAGGCGCGCTGCCGCTGGCCTCCCGAGAGCTCGTCGACCACGGCGTCCTGGATCTCGGTGAGCGCGGTCGAGTGGAGCGCGGACATCACCGCGGTCTCGTCGGCGGCGCTCCACGGCCGGAGCACCTTCTGATGCGGCGTCCGTCCGCGCGCCACGAGCTCCTTGACCGTGATCCCGGCGGGCGCGATGGGCGCTTGGGGGAGCAGGCCGACGCGGCGCGCCACCTCGCGCGTCGGGATGCGGTGGATGTCGTCGCCGTCCAGCAGCACCGTGCCCTCGCTCGGCTCGAGCAGCCGGACCAGGGCCCGGAGCAGGGTCGACTTGCCGCAGCCGTTGGGTCCGACGATCGCGGTGATCTGCCCGTCGGGCACGGCCACGTCCACGCCGCGCACGATGGGCGCGCCGCCGTAGCCGATGACCGCGCCGCGGGTCTCCAGTCTGGTCATGCGGGACCTCCTCGGGATGCGCGCCAGACCAGCCAGAGCAGGTACGGCGCCCCCACGACGGCGGTGAAGATGCCGACGGGGAACTGCAGGGTGGCGGGCATCTGCTGCGCGAGCTGGTCGGCGGCGAGCAGCAGGGTGGCGCCCATGAGGGCGGACGGGATGAGCGTGGCCCCGGCGTTGCGGGTGACGCGCAGCGCGAGCGCGGGCGCCACCAGGGCGATGAACCCGACCGGGCCCGTCACGGCGACGGCGCCGGCGGCGAGCAGCACCGAGCACACGGCGAGGGTGGCGCGGGCCGGCCCGACGGCGATGCCGAGCCCCCGCGCGGTGTCCTCGCCCATCTCCATGGTCCGCAGCGCGCGGGCGTTCCACAGCACGATCGGCGCCAGCACGGCCATCACGATCGCGGCGACGGTGACGTGCGTCCAGGTGCGGCCCGTGGTGGTGCCGACGAGCCAGGCGAGGGCGTTCCCCGCGTCGTGCACGTCCATGCGCGTGAGCAGGTACTGGGTGGTCGCCTGGGCGACGAACCCGACGGCGATGCCCGCGAGGATCAGTCGGAGGGGGACGATGCCCCGGCGCCTCCACGACAGCGCGAGGATCAGCGCGGCCGTCGCGAGCGCCCCGGCGGCCGCCGCGGCGGCGGTGACCCAGAGGGACGATGCGGTGACGAGCCAGATGGTGAGCACCGCGCCCGTGCCGGCGCCCATGCTGATGCCGATGAAGTCGGGGGATGCGAGCGGGTTGCGCGTGAGCGACTGCAGGATGGCGCCCGAGAGCCCCAGCATGGCCCCGACCAGCACCGCGGTGAGGGCGCGCGGCGCGCGGACCTGACCGACGATGAAGTCCGCCGGTGCCCCGACGGGGATGCCGACCGCGGCGCGGAGGGAGTCCAGGACGCCGATGTCGGCCTTGCCCGCGGACAGCGCGAACAGCAGCAGCGCGGCCAGGAGGGCGAGGAGCGCCAGCCCGACCGCGAAGGTCCGGCGGTGCGTGGTGATGCCCAGGGGCCCGAGGCGCAGGATCCTCACAGCTCCACCACCTTCATGCGTCGCGCCATGAGCGCGAAGATGATGCCGCCGATGAAGGCGGTGGTGATGCCGACGCCGATCTCGCCCGGAGGCGCGATCACCCGCCCGACCACGTCGCAGACGAGCATCAGCGCCGCGCCACCGAGCGCGCTCACGATCACGAGCCACGGGAGGGATGCGCCCACCAGCGCGCGGGCCAGGTGGGGCACGGCGAGGCCGACGAAGACGATCGGTCCCGCCGCGGCGGTCGCGGCGGCCGCGAGCAGCGTGACGAGCACGATGACGACCGTCCGGACCCCGCCGATGCGCACGCCGAGCGAACGGGCGGTGTCCTCGCCGAGCGCCACCGCCTCGAGCTGGCGCGAGGCGACCAGCGCCGCCGCGATCGCGACCAGGACCACCGGGACGAGCGCGGCGACGTCGTCCGCCTGTCGGCCCGTGAGCGAGCCGGCGACCCAGAGCCGGAACTGGTCGAGCGTCGCGTCGTCGACCATGAGGACGGCGTAGGTGACCGAGGAGATGAGGGCGGTGAGCGCGACGCCTGCGAGGGCGAGCCGCACGGGTGCGCCGGCGGCCGCGCCTCGCGCGCCGATCGCGTAGACGATCACGGCGGCGAGCCCCGCGCCGATGAACGCCAGCGGGACCTGGGCGGCGAAGCCCGTGGCGAGACCCGTCGAGAGGCCGAGCACCACCGCGAGCGACGCGCCGGCGTTGATCCCGAGCAGGCCGGGGTCGGCGAAGGGGTTGCGCGTGAGCGCCTGCATGAGCGCGCCCGCCACGCCGAGCGCGGCGCCCGCGAGCAGCCCGATGACGGTGCGCGACGCGCGGAGCTCCCGCACGATCTGCTGCAGGGGATCGGTCGGGTCGTACCGGACGATCGCCTCCCACACCGTGCCGAGGTCGATGCTGCGCGAGCCGATCGCCAGCGACAACGCGACGGCCACGAGCAGCACCGCGGCGGCGGCGAGCGTGACAAGGGCGCGCGTGCGCATTCGACTCCTCGGGACGGGGCGCACGGACATCGTGCTTCAGGGAAGGTTTGCCTAACCTAGCCCATCGCGAGCGATTAAAGCAACGCGGACGTTGGCTAAATGGCGTCCGTCGAGGTGGTCGACGATGCGCCGTCCGCGTCGATCGCCGGAGCCGGGCACGCGTCGTCCGGCACCGCCACGTCGATGCCGTACAGGGCGCGGATCGCATCGAGGTAGATCGACGACTCGCCCGCCTGCGCGTGCTCGCGCGCCCGTACCGTCGGAGTGTGGAGGAGGGTCTTGGCGAAGCGACGCAGCGCCTGCTCCGTCTCGTCGGCGCGCGCGATCGCCTCGGGCGAGGCGCCGGACGCCGGTCGGATCCGCGCGATCTCCCGCTCGAGGAGCCCGAACACATGCTCGCGGAGCGCCACCACGGCGGGGTCGAGGGAGCGGGCCGTCTCGCCGTCCCCGAAGCGTGCGACGGCGTGCGCCACGATGGATCGCGCGGCCTCGATCGCGCCCACGGACTCGCCGGGGGCGTGCTCGCCCACCTGGTCGAGACCGATCACGGTGACGCCGCGCAGGCCGGCCACGCCGGGGGCGACGTCGCGGTGGAGCGCGAGGTCCACGATCGTCAGCGGGTGGTCGATGCCGTGCCGCGCGGCGGCGACCAGCGGCGAGGTCACCACCACCGACTCCCCGCCTGAGCACGTCACCACCACATCGGCCTCTCGGATCGCCATCTCCAGGCCGGCCGCCGTGATCGCGTCCATGCCGTGGCGGACCGAGAACTCGAGGGACCGGCCCGACGGCGAGTAGACGCCGAAGATCCGGGCGCCGCGGCCGTTCAGCACGCCGACCGCCGTCTCGGCGAGCGCCCCGGTGCCGATCAGCAGCACGCGGGCGTCCTCCCACTCGACCGTGTCGGAGGCGAGGTCGAAGGCGACGGACACGACGGAGCGGCCCGAGGTGCCCAGGCCGGTCGACGAGGCGACCACGCGCGACGTCCTCAGCGCCGACTGGAACAGCCGGTCGAGCCGCGGGGTGATGTGGTGCCGGCGCTGCGAGTCGAGGTGCGCGCGCCGGACCTGGCCGGAGATCTCGCGCTCGCCCACCACCATCGACTCGAGGCCGGAGGTCACGGACAGCAGGTGCTGGACCGCATCGTCGCCCTCGAACGGCATCAGCGAGTCCTCGACCGAGCGGGGGTCGAGCTGGCTCAGCTCGGCGATCGCCTCGACCACCTGGTGCCGCGCGGTCTCCAGGTCCTCCGCCTCGACGTAGACCTCGAAGCGGTTGCATGTCGGCAGCACCACGGCACCCGTCACCGCGCCATGACGGTCCACGAGCTCGGCCGCGAGGCGGTCGGCGCCGACCTGCAGCTGCTCGAGGATCGCGAGGTCGCGGTTGCGGTGGCTGGCCACCAGGGACAGGAGAGGCACCGCACAATTCTGACACGGGACCCCGGCAGGGCAGAATCGTCCTCATGCATCCGTCGTCCGCGACCCCCGACCCCAGCCTGCTCGCCCCGGACCATCCCCTCGCCGACGGGCGCGTCGCTGACGCGCCGCTGCTCGCCGCGCTGCGCGGAGAGCAGCCCGCGCATCGTCCCGTCTGGTTCATGCGGCAGGCGGGCCGGTCGCTGCCGGAGTACCGCGAGGCCCGCCGCGGCACCACCATGCTGGAGTCCTGCCTCACGCCCGAGCTGGCGACCGAGATCACGCTGCAGCCCGTCCGCCGCTACGGCGTCGACGCGGCGATCTTCTTCTCCGACATCGTGGTGCCGATGCGCCTCGCCGGGGTCGGCGTCGACATCGCCCCCGGGGTGGGACCGGTGTTCGAGCGGCCGATCCGCACCATGGACGACGTCGAGGCGCTGCCCCAGCTGGGAGAGCCGGGCGACAGGGGCGCCTTCGACACGGCGCTCGACGTGATCCGCGAGACCGTCCGCCTCACCACGGCGCAGCTCGGGGAGACCCCGCTCATCGGCTTCGCCGGCGCTCCCTTCACCCTGGCCGCCTACATGGTCGACGGCCGCCCGTCGCGCGACCACCTGGGCGCGCGACGGCTCATGCTCGCGGCGCCCGACGTCTGGGCCGCGCTGAGCGCGTGGACCTCCCGAGCCGCCGGACTGTTCCTCCGCGCGCAGGTGCTCGCCGGTGCCTCCGCGGTCCAGCTGTTCGACTCGTGGGCCGGTTCGCTGGCGGCGTCCGACTACGAGGAGTCGTGCCTGCCCTTCTCCGCCGCCGCCCTCTACGCGGTCGCCGACCTGCCGGTGCCGCGCATCCACTTCGCCGCCCACGGCTCGCACCTGCTCGCCCCGATGGCTCAGGCGGGCGCGACGGTCATGGGCGTCGACTACCGGCTGCCGCTCGACGCGGCGTCCCGCCTGCTCGGCGGGGCCTACCCGCTCCAGGGCAATGTCGACCCCGCGCGCCTCGACGCCCCCGCGGACGTGCTCGCGAGCCACGTGCTCGACGTGCTCGCGCGCGGAGCGGAGGCCCCGGGCCACGTGGTGAACCTCGGCCATGGGGTGCCGCCCGAGACGGATCCCGACCAGCTGCAGCGCGTGGTCGACCTGGTCCACGAGCGCGGCTGACATGCCGGCACGCGTGATCGTCGTCGGCGGCGGCGTCGCCGGTCTGCTGGCCGCGCGCCGCCACGCGCGCGACGGGGCGGAGGTGACGGTGCTCGAGGCCGCGGATCGCTGGGGCGGCCGCGTCAGCGCGCACGAGGTCCACGGGCTGCTGCTGGACGCCGGCGCCGAGTCCTTCGCCACGCGCAGCGCCGCGGTCGCGGACCTGGCGCGCGGTCTCGGGCTCGGCGGCGACCTGGTCGCCCCGACCCGCCGACCTGCGTGGGTGGTGAGCCCCGACCGTGCGTACGCGCTCCCCATCACCGGCTGGCTCGGCATCCCCACGCGCCCCCTGCAGCCCGACGTGCGGCGGGTCATCGGCTGGGCGGCCGCGGTCGACGCCGCCCTCGAGCGTGGACGTCCGCTCGGCGATGTCGCCGACGATGCGACCGTCGGGTCGCTGGTGCGATCGCGGCTGGGAGAGCGGGTCGCGCGGATGCTCGTGGCGCCGGTGCTGCAGGGCGTGTACTCGCGCCCGCTCGACGAGCTGCCGTTGGCGGCGATCGACCCGACCCTGCCTGCTCAGCTGCGGGCCGCGGGCAGCCTCACCGCGCTGGCGGAGCGCCGGCGTGCCCTCGCGCCCGCCGGGTCGGCCGTGCTCGGCGTGCGAGGCGGCATCTGGCGCATCGCGCAGGCGCTCGCGGACGCGGCGCTCGCCGACGGCGTCCGCCTGCTCGGCGGCACCGAGGCGGAGTCGGTCGTGCGCGCGGACGGCGCGTGGCACGTGCGCGCCGGCGGCGGCACCATGACCGCGGACACGCTGGTCCTCGCCACCACCGCTGCCGTGGCGGGGCGCCTGGTCCCCGCGCTCGACACCGCACCCGAGGCTGCGGCCCGCCGGGTCGCGCTCGTGACGCTGGTGCTCGACGCGCCCGCGCTCGACGCCGCCCCGCGCGGCACCGGGGTGCTCGCGACGGATGGCGTGACCCGCGCGAAGGCGCTCACGCACGCGACCGCGAAGTGGCGGTGGCTGCGCGAGGCGGCCGACGGCCTGCACGTCGTGCGCCTCTCCTACGCCCTGCCCGATCCGGACGAGGACGTCGCCGCGCACGCGCTCGACGACGCGGCGCGGCTGCTCGGCGTGCCGCTCGCGCCGCCGCAGGTCCGCGCGTCCCGGACGGTGGTGTGGGACGATGCGTCCCCCGCGCGGGTACCCGACAGGGCGCCGCTGCCGGGGCTCGAGCTGGTCGGATCGGCGGCCGGGCTGAGCGGGCTCGCCGCGATCGTCGGCGCGGAGCAGCGCCCCACCCCCGGACAGCCCGCACGGAGCTGATCCCGACACGCCGCGCCCACGGGACGATGCGCGGGCCGGCCGCGGCGTGTCGCCGCGGATTCCGTGCGGAGCGTCCGGGGGAGGGGAGAAGCGGGGAGCTGATTTCGCCCCGGGGCGCACGGCGGGGGAAGATGGGGCGCATGAGCGACTCCCCTCACGGCTTCACGCTGTTCTCCGTGCTCGACGGGCTGCTGCACGCGCCCGACGAGGACCTCGCCGACGTGGTCGAGCACTTCGACTCCGCGGTCACCGAGCTCGCCGAGCACGACGTGGTCCTGCGCGGCATCTACGACGTCTCCGGGCTGCGCGCCGACGGCACCGTCATGCTGTGGCTGCACGGCCCGGTCCTCGAGGACCTGCAGCTCGCGCTGCGCGAGCTGCGCGCCACCGAGCTCCTCGCGGAGACCACCCTCACGTGGTCCGCCGCGGGCGTGCACCGCGACGCCGAGTTCAACAAGCGCCACGTGCCGGGCTTCCTGCGCGGCGAGCGCGCGCGCGACTGGCTGACGGTCTACCCGTTCGTGCGGTCCTACGAGTGGTACCTGCTCCCCGAGGAGGAGCGCTCCGTCATGCTCCGCGAGCACGGCATCGCGGGCGCGAAGTACTCGGGGGTCGTCGCGAACACCGTCGCCGCCTTCGCGCTGGGCGACTACGAGTGGCTGCTGCCGATGGAGGCCGACGACGTCACCGAGCTGGTCGACATGATGCGCGACCTCCGCTACACCGAGGCCCGCCGCCACGTGCGCGAGGAGCTGCCCTTCTACACCGGCCGCCGCATCACCACCGCCGAGGCCGTGGAGGTGCTCGCGTCATGACCGAGGCCGTCGCCCTGCCGCCGCTCGCCGCATCGTCCCGCACCCTGCCCGCCGCGACCTACGACGCGATCCTCCTCGCCGGCTTCGGCGGCCCCGAGGGCCAGGAGGACGTGATCCCCTACCTCCGCAACGTCACCCGCGGCCGGGGCATCCCCGACGAGCGGCTCGAGGAGGTGGCGCACCACTACCGCCACTTCGGCGGCATCAGCCCGATCAACGAGCAGAACCGCGACCTCAAGGCCGCGCTGGAGGCCGAGATCGCCGCCCGCGGCCTCGACCTCCCGGTGTACTGGGGCAACCGCTTCTGGGCGCCGTACTTCGCGGATGCCCTGAAGGAGCTCCACGCGGACGGCCACCGCAAGGTGCTGGTGCTGGTCACCACCGCGTTCTCGAGCTACTCGGGCTGCCGGGCGTACCGCGAGGACCTCGCGACCGCGCTCGAGGAGACCGGGCTCACGGGAGAGCTCGAGCTGGACAAGGTGCGCCAGTACTTCGACCACCCGGGCTTCGTGAACCCCAACATCGACGCCGTGCGTGCCGGCCTGCGCAACCTCGCGGCGCAGGGGGACGGCGCGGCGCCGCACGTCATGTTCGCGACCCACTCGATCCCGACCGCGGCGGCCGACGTCTCCGGTCCCCGCGAGGCACGGCCCGACGGCACCGAGGTGCCGACCGGCGGCGCGGACGAGTGGTTCGCCGGCGGCGGCTGGTACGTCGAGCAGCAGCGCGCCGTCGCCGCGCTCATCATGGACGCCGTCGCGGACGAGTTCCCGACCGCGGAGTGGTCGCTGGTGTTCCAGTCGCGCTCGGGCTCGCCCGAGGTGCCGTGGCTCGAGCCCGACGTCAACGACGCGATCGAGGCGCTGCCCGCGTCCGTGACCGGCCTGGTGATCTCCCCGGTCGGCTTCGTGTCCGACCACATGGAGGTCGCGTGGGACCTCGACAACGAGGCGCTCGAGACGTGCGCGGAGCGGGGCCTGGCGGCCGTGCGCGTGCCGACCGTGGGCATCGACCCGGCGTTCGTCTCCGGCCTGATCGACCTGGTCGAGGAGCGCCACGTGACCCCCGGAGGCACGCCGCGCTCGCGTGAGGCGCTCACCGGCCTGGGGCCGTGGCAGGACGTGTGCCCCACCGACTGCTGCTTGGGCCGCGCGCCCAAGCCCACAGTCGCGTCGGAGGGCTGACCCACCCCGCTCCACCGGACAGTCCGCACGGAATCGACGGCGACACGCCGTCGGGGTGGGACGATGCGCGGGTTGCACCCGGCGTGTCCAGGCCAGGTCCGTGCGGAGCGTCCGGCGGCGGAGGTGGGGCGAGGCCTCGCGCTAGGAGCGCGCGGCCTCCTCGAACGCGCGGCGCGGCTCCTGGATGCGGCCCATCGAGACGAGGTCGCGGCGGAAGAACACCGCCGCGGTCCAGTCCAGGGCGACCCGGGCCTTGCGGTTGAAGGTCGGGATCGCGAGCAGGTGGTACGTGCGGTGCATGACCCAGGCCGGCCAGCCGCGCAGCTTGAACCCCATGGTGGTCGCGACGCCCTTGTTGAGGCCCAGCGAGGCCACCACGCCGAGGTGCTTGTGCTTGTACTCGTCGAGCGGGTCGCCCGCGAGGTGCCGGGCGAGGTTCGTGCCCAGGTGCTTCGCCTGACGGACCGCGTGCTGGGCGCTGGGAGCGCACCAGTCGCCCTCGCCCTCGACCAGGTTCGGGACCTGCGCGCAGTCGCCCGCGGCCCAGGCGCCGCCGATCGGCGCGCCCGAGTCGTCGATCACCTGGAGGGTCGCCGCCGTGTTGACGTGACCGCGGGGGCCGAGCGGCAGGTCCGACGCCTGGATCACGGGCGAGGGCTTGACGCCGGCGGTCCACACGACCGTGTCCGCCTCGAACTCCTCGCCGTTGGACAGCACCACGTGGCCGCCGACGCAGCTCTCGAGGCGGGTCTCGAGAAGGACGCGCATGCCGCGATCCTCGAGCTCCGTCACCGTGTACGCGCCCATCTCCGGCCCCATCTCGGGCAGGATGCGCGGCGCCGCCTCCACCATCACGAAGTTGAGGTCCGAGCGGGACAGCTCCGGGTAGTACCGCAGCGCCGCCTTGGCCATGTCCTCGGTCTCCGCGAAGGCCTCGACGCCGGCGAAGCCGCCGCCCACGAACACGAACGTGAGGAGCTTGCGGCGCAGCTCGGCGTCGGTGGTGGTCGCGGCGCGGGCGATGCGCCCCAGGACGCGGTTGCGCAGGCTGATCGCCTCCTCCACGTACTTGAAGCCGATGCCGAACTCCAGCAGACCGGGGATGGGCAGGGTCCGCGAGACCGCCCCGAGCGCGACCACGAGCTCGTCGTACTCGACCACGAGCTCCTCGCCGAGGTCGGTGGTCGCGGTCACCCGTCGGTCGGCGTGCACGATCGAGTCGACCTTGCCCTGGAGCACGCGCACCTCGGGGAGCTCACGGCGCAGCGGCACCACGGCATGGCGAGGCTCGATGGACCCGGCGCCCACCTCCGGCAGGAACGGCGCGTACGTCATGTACGGCCGCCGGTCGAGCACGGTGATGTCGACCTTGTCGCGTGCCTTCTTCTTGAGGGTGAGCGCGGTGTAGAGGCCGACGTAGCCGCCTCCGAGGATGAGAACGCGTGTCCGGGACATGGGGAACCTCCTGCAGGGGGAACCGCGGGAGAGGTCCGCCGTGTTCCCGCGTCGCCGTCCCGCGACGGTGCGTGGAAAATCGCCCTCAATCGTACCTCGCCCCCGGGACCTACGTCCCGGGGGCGATATAGGCGCTGGTCAGCGGCGTGTTCTCAGCGGCCCACCATCGTGGTGACGTCGAGCAGCGCGTCGAGCTGCTCGAGGCTGATCTCGCCGCGCTCGACGAACCCGAGGTCGACGGTGGCCTCGCGCACCGTCATGCCCTTCTTGACGGCGTGCTTGGCGATCGCGGCGGCGTTCTCGTAGCCGATCACCCGGTTGAGCGGGGTGACGATGCTGGGGCTCGCCTCCGCGAGGAAGCGGGCGCGGTCGACGTTCGCGACGGTGCCGGCGACGGTGCGGTCCGCGAGCACGCGGACGGCCGAGGACAGCAGCCGGATCGACTCCAGGGTGCCCAGCGCCATCACGGGGATCTGCACGTTGAGCTCGAAGGCGCCGGACGCGCCCGCCCAGGCCACGGTGGCGTCGTTGCCCACGACGCGCGCGCAGACCATGAGGACGGCCTCCGGGACCACGGGGTTCACCTTGCCCGGCATGATCGACGAGCCCGGCTGGAGGTCCGGCAGCGCGATCTCGCCCAGGCCGGTGTTCGGGCCCGAGCCCATCCACCGCAGGTCGTTGCAGATCTTGGTGAGAGACACGGCGATGGTGCGCAGCGCGCCGGAGACCTCGACCAGACCGTCGCGCGCGGACTGCGCCTCGAAGTGGTTGCGGGCCTCGGTGATCGGGAGGCCGGTGTCCTCGGCGAGCAGCGCGATCACGCGCTGCGGGAATCCGGCGGGCGTGTTGATGCCCGTGCCGACCGCGGTGCCGCCGAGCGGGACCTCCGCGACGCGGGGGAGGGCGACCAGGAGGCGCTCGACCCCGTAGCGGACGGCGGCCGCGTAGCCGGAGAACTCCTGACCCAGCGTCACCGGGGTGGCGTCCATCAGGTGGGTGCGGCCGGACTTGAAGACGTCGGCGAACTCCTCCGCCTTCGCCTCGAGCGTGGTCGCGAGGTGCTCGAGCGCGGGGATCAGGTCGCCGACGAGCGCCGCGGTCGCCGCGACGTGCACCGAGGTCGGGAAGACGTCGTTGCTCGACTGCGAGGCGTTGACGTGGTCGTTCGGATGCACATCCGCCCCGAGCGCGCGGGTGGCGAGCGTCGCGATCACCTCGTTGGTGTTCATGTTCGAGGACGTGCCGGAGCCGGTCTGGAACACGTCGACGGGGAAGTGGGCGTCATGCGCGCCGCCCGCGACCTCCTCGGCGGCGGCGACGATCGCATCGGCGATCCCCTGGTCGAGGACGCCCAGCTCCGCATTCGCGCGGGCGGCCGCCTTCTTGACCCGCGCGAGCGCCTCGATGTGGCGCCGCTCGAGGGCGATCCCCGAGATGGGGAAGTTCTCGACGGCGCGCTGCGTCTGCGCGCGGTAGAGGGCGTCGGCCGGGACGCGGACCTCGCCCATGGTGTCGTGCTCGATGCGGAACTCCGTTGTCATGGCGCCGATTCTTGCACGGAGGCGCGGGCCCGGGGACCCCTGTCGCGACGTTCCGGCGTCAGTCCTCGTCGTCCGTCGCCGCCACTCCGACGATCCCGGCGTCCGCATCGTCCTCATCGACGCCGCGTGCGGCCGCGATCCTGTCGCGGGCGCCGTCGAGCAACGCCTGGCAGCGGGCGGCGAGCTCCTCGCCGCGCTCCCACAGCCCGAGCGACTCCTCGAGCGTCGCGCTGCCCGCCTCGAGCCGCGCGACGATCCCGACGAGCTGGTCGCGGGCCTCCTCGTAGGAGAGGTCGTCCACCGGGGTCTCGAGCGGGCTCGTCGCGTCAGTCACGTGCCCGACGCTACCGAATGGCCTCAAGTCGAGGCGATCTCGCGCCGTTAGTCGCGTCATAACCCGTGCGATGCCCCGTCCCATGAGGCACAGCACGCATCGAGAACGAGACACGACGAGGTGGACATGTTCAGCGACAGCAACGGGCAGCAGACGGCTCTGCAGAGCGCGCAGAAGGCGCTCGCGGGCAACATCAGCGACGGCGAGCTGGCGACGCTCGCGCGCTCTCCCGAGGCGAAGGTGCGCGCGGCGGCTGCGGCCCACCCCGGCACCCCGATCATCACGCTGCTCAAGCTGGCGCAGGACGTCAACGCGGACGTCCGGATCGGCGTCGCGAGCAACCCGCGCCAGGGGATCCCGGTCGAGCTGTTCGAGGACCTCGCGAAGGACAAGAACGTCGACGTGATCTACGCGCTGATCGGCAATCCCGCGGTCCCGGACCCGGTCATCGCCCGTCTGGGCCGGCAGATCCACAAGGAGTACGCGAAGCACGCCCGCGCCCGCCTCGCGGAGGCGAAGCGGTACGGCGCCACGACGGCTCCGGCCCCCGCGGCGCCGGCCGCGGCGGCGCAGGTCCCCGCGTTCCCGCCGACGCACCCGGCCTCGGTGGGCGAGCGCGCGCCGATCGTCGCGGCGCACCGGGTGCGCGACGATGCGCTGGACGCCCTGCTCGGGAAGGGCTGACCCTCCGCGGTCAGGTCCCGGAGACGTCGGCGGCGATCTCGCCGCGCGCGACCCGGATGCGCAGGGCGTCGCCCGGCCCGACCTGCGCGGCGTCGCGGACGATCCCGCCGGCGGCGTCCCGCACCACGGCGAAGCCGCGCTCGAGCGTGCTGAGGGGGCTGAGGGCGCGCACGCCGGCGGCGAGCTCGCGCAGCTCCGCCTCGGTGGACGAGAGGGACCTGACCAGCGCGTGACCGGCGTCCGCGCGGAGCCGCGCCGCCTCGACGGCGCGCGCCTCCAGCATGGTGCCCGGCCGGTCGAGGGCGGGACGCGACCTCAGCGCCGCGAGGGCCTGCCGCTCGCGCGAGATCCCGGCGGCGAGCGCGCCGGCCATCGACTGCCGCGCTCGCGCGATGCCGGCGGCCTCGGCCGCCGCGTCGGGGACGATGCGCTTGCCGGCGTCGGTCGGGGTCGAGGCGCGGTAGTCGGCGACCAGGTCCAGGAGAGGGCTGTCCTTCTCATGGCCGATGGCGCTGACCAGCGGGGTCGCGCACGCGGCCGCGGCTCGCACCAGCGCCTCGTCGCTGAACGGCAGCAGGTCCTCGAAGGATCCGCCGCCGCGCGCGACCACGATCACGTCCACCCGGTCGAGGCCGTCGAGCTCGCGGATGGCCGCGGTGGTCTCCGGGACCGCACGTGCCCCCTGCACCGTCACGCGGCGGATCTCGAAGCGCACGCCGGGCCACCGGCGCGTCGCGTTCTCGACGACGTCGTGCTCGGCATCGCCCTGCGTCGCGCACACCAGGCCCACCGTGCGGGGGATGAACGGGAGCGGGACCTTGCGGTCCGTGTCGAAGAGGCCCTCGCGAGCGAGCGCATCCTTGAGAGCCTCGAGCCGCGCGAGCAGGTCGCCGAGACCCACCTGGCGCACGTCGCGGCCGGCCATCTGCAAGGTGCCCTGCTTGGCCCACCACTGCGGCTTCGCGTGGATGACCACTCGCGTGCCGTCGGTCAGGTCCGTGCCCAGCGCGTCGACGGCCTTGGCGGGCAGCGTCGCGCTGAGCGACATGTGCTCGTCCGTGTCACGCAGCGTGAGGAACACCAGGTCGCGCCAGCGCTTGACGTTGAGGACCTGGCCCTCCACCCAGACCGCGGGCAGCCGCGCGATGTAGTCGGCGATCTTGGGGGACAGGTGCCGGACCGGCCACGGCCGCTCCGCGCTGGTGTCCGCCGCCGTCGCGGGAAGCGTGAGCGGTGCCCGTTCGTTGTCCCCCGGGGGCGAGGACAGGGGCGCGGGCGTCTCGGTCACGCGCCCCAGCCTGCCACGTAGGATGGAGACCATGCCCGAGACCAGCACCAAGCGTGTCCTGCTCGCCGCTCCTCGCGGGTACTGCGCCGGCGTCGACCGCGCCGTGATCGCCGTCGAGAAGGCGCTCGAGCTCCACGGGGCGCCCGTGTACGTCCGCAAGGAGATCGTCCACAACAAGTACGTGGTGGAGACCCTCGCCGACCGCGGCGCGATCTTCGTGGACGAGACGGACCAGGTACCGGAGGGTGCGCGCGTCGTGTTCTCCGCGCACGGAGTGTCGCCCGCGGTCCGTGCCGCGGCCGAGCGGCGCTCGCTGCAGACCATCGACGCGACCTGCCCCCTCGTGACCAAGGTGCACAAGGAGGCCATCCGCTTCGCGCGCGACGAGCGGACCATCCTGCTGATCGGGCACACCGGTCACGAGGAGGTCGAGGGGACCGCGGGCGAGGCGCCCGAGCACACGATCGTGGTGAACTCGCCCGACGATGTCGACACCCTCGAGGTCCCCGACCCGGAGAACGTGGTGTGGCTGTCGCAGACCACCCTCTCGGTCGACGAGACGATGGAGACCGTGCGCCGTCTGCGCGACCGGTTCCCGGCGCTCCAGGATCCGCCGAGCGACGACATCTGCTACGCGACCCAGAATCGCCAGGTGGCGGTGAAGAAGCTCTCCCCGGAGTGCGACCTGGTGATCGTGGTCGGGTCGGCGAACTCGTCGAACTCGGTGCGGCTGGTCGAGGTGGCGCTGCAGTCCGGCGCACGTGCCTCGTACCGGGTCGACCGCGCGAGCGAGATCGACGAGGCCTGGTTCGACGGCGTCACCACGGTCGGCGTGACCTCCGGCGCCTCCGTGCCCGAGATTCTGGTGCGCGACGTGCTGGACGCGCTCGCGGCGCGCGGCTACGAGACGGTCGAGGAGGTGCGGACCGCGACCGAGGACCTCATGTTCTCCCTTCCTCGCGAGATCCGAGCCGACCTCAAGGCCAAGGAGGCCGAGCGCGCGCTTCGCGCCTGAGCTGCGCCGCCCGTCACGGCCCCACCCCGTGCGGGGAAGTGGCGGCCCCTATTCTCGCGCCGCCGGCTCCTGCGGGGAACCTGGTGCCCCGGAGACGAGCTCGGGAGCGGTCAGCTCGCGCGCGTCCGTGCTGATCTGGTCGACCTCGGGCAGCTCATCGCTGAGCCGCTGCATCTCGCCGAACCGCCGCGCGCTCACGAGGACGCGCGACTCGAGCGACGCGACCGTGGAGTTGTACGCGCGTCCCGCCTGATCGATCGCCTTCCCGACCTTGCCCAGGTGCGACGCGAGCGTCGACAGGCGCTCGTAGAGCTCCTTGCCCAGCGCGAGCACCTGCTGCGCGTCGCGTGCGAGGGCCTCCTCGCGCCACGCGTGCGCGACCGTGCGCAGCATCGCGACCAGCGTGGTCGGGGTCGCGATCACCACGCCCTTCCGGTAGGCGTACTCCTGCAGAGACCCGTCCTGCTCGAGCGCCGCCTGGTAGAAGGCCTCCGAGGGCACGAACATGACGACGAACTCGGGTGCCGAGGCGAACTGCTCCCAGTAGCGCTTCGCGCTCAGGTCGTCCACGTGCCGTCGCACGTGCCGGGCGTGGGCCTGGAGCCGTTCGGCGCGCACCGCATCGTCCTCCGTCTCGAACGCCTCCAGCAGGGCGACGAGCGCGACCTTGGAGTCGACGACGATGCTGCGACCACCGGCGAGCCTCACCGTCATGTCGGGGCGGAGGTTGCGGCCCTCGCCATCGCGGACCACCTCCTGCTCGGTGAAGTCGACGTGCTCGACCATGCCGGCGAGCTCGACCACCCGGCGCAGCTGGACCTCGCCCCAGTTGCCGCGCACGTCGGAACGGCGGAGCGTGTTGATGAAGTCGTCCGCCTTGCGGCCCACGCGCTCGGTCGCCGCCATCATCTGCCGGACCTGCTCGCCGAGCGCCGCCTGTCCCGCCGCCCGGGCGCGGTCGGCCTCCACCGTCTGGGCCCGCATCGTCTCGATGCTGCGCGAGAGCGGCTCGACCATCTCCCGCACGGCCTGCTCCCGTCGTGCGAGCGCCGCGCCGCCCTCCTGCTCCGACCGCCTCAGGCGCTCCTGCGCGAGGTCGAGGAACTGCTCCTGGCTGGCGCGCAGCGCCTCCGCGCTCACGGACCGGAACTCCTGGCGGAGCGCCTCCTGCTCGGCACGGCTGCGCGCGCGCTCGCGATCCTGCCGGCGCGTGGCCAGGCGGCTCATCACGGCGGCGCCCACCATGCCTCCGAGAGCGAGTCCGAGGGAGAACAGCACTATCTGGTCCATGAGGGGAGCCTGGCACGGGGGTCTGACATCTCCGACCCCGCGCAGGTTTCCTGCAGGGCGCGGCGGGATGTTGTGCGATGCGTCACATGCAAGCGCTTACACGTGTGGGCTGATTACTATTGGGTCACAAATCCCGACGGTGGGCACCCGCGAAACACTTCGTTAACGCGCAATTGTTTACCCTATCGGGGTCGCACGTTCACTGCGTGCAACAACAGTCGGCGGTCCGAGACCCGGGCCTCCGCCTATCCCAGCCCGGTGGCAGCCGGGCGAAACAGGAGGAATAGTGAAGATCAGCAAGTCCGTGCTGGGGGGCGTCACCGTCGCGACCGCGTCGGCCCTCGTCCTCGTGGGCTGCTCGTCGTCCGGCTCGGAGACCGACACCTCGGCCTCCACCGACGGCAGCGCCTCGACCGGCGACGCCATCATCATCACCAACGGCTCTGAGCCCCAGAACCCGCTCATCCCGGTCGCGACCAACGAGACCGGCGGCGGCAAGATCGTCGACGCCCTGTGGGCCGGCCTGGTCTACTACGACGGCGACGGCGCCGCGCACAACGAGGTCGCCGAGTCGATCACCAGCGATGACTCGCAGACGTTCACCGTCACCCTCAAGGAGGGCTGGACGTTCACCGACGGCACCCCCGTGCTCGCCCACAACTTCGTGGACGCGTGGAACTGGGGCGCGGACCTCGCGAACGCCGAGCTCGCCTACAACAGCTACTTCTTCGAGCAGATCGAGGGCTTCAGCTGGGACGAGTCGGTTCCCGAGATGTCGGGCCTCGAGGTCGTCGACGACCTGACGTTCACCATCACGCTGGCCAACGCGAACGCCGAGTTCCCGCTGTCGCTGGGCTACTCGGCCTTCTACCCGATGCCCGACTCGTTCCTCGAGGCCGAGGACAAGGCGGCCTGGGGCGCGGCTCCGGTCGGCAACGGCATCTACACCCTCGCGGACGCGGCCGACTGGCAGCACGACGTCCAGATCGAGCTCGGTGTGAACCCCGACTACATGGGTGAGCGCGAGCTCGCGAACGACGGTCTGAAGATCGTCTTCTACGCCACGCAGGACGCGGCCTACGCCGACCTCCTCGCCGGCAACGTCGACGTGATCGACGGCATCCCGGACTCGGCGATCGCCACGTTCGAGACCGACCTGGGCGACCGTGCGGTCAACCAGCCGGCCGCGATCTTCCAGTCGTTCACCATCCCGGAGCGCCTCGAGCACTTCTCGGGTGAGGAGGGCAACCTCCGTCGCCAGGCGCTGTCGATGTCGATCAACCGCGACGAGATCACCGACGTGATCTACCAGGGCACCCGTACCCCCGCCTCGGACTTCACCTCGCCGGTCATCTCCGGCTGGTCGGACTCCGTCCCGGGCTCCGAGGTCCTCGAGTACAACCCGGAGAAGGCCGCCGAGCTGTGGGCCGAGGCCGACGCGATCAACGCCTGGACCGGTACCTTCCAGCTCGGCTACAACGCCGACGGTGGTCACCAGACCTGGGTCGACGCGGTGGTCAACTCCATCAAGAACACCCTCGGCATCGAGGCGGAGGGCGCGCCCTACCCGACCTTCGCCGAGTTCCGCACCGACATCTCGAACGGTGTCATCGAGACCGCGTTCCGTACCGGCTGGCAGGCGGACTACCCGTCGCTCGAGAACTTCCTCGGCCCGCTGTACTACACCGGCGCCGGCTCGAACGACGGTGACTACTCGTCGGAGGCGTTCGACACGCTGATCGACGAGGGCCGCACCGCCTCCGACCCGGAGACCGCGATCGAGAAGTTCCAGGAGGCGCAGGAGGTCCTGTTCCAGGACCTGCCCGCCATCCCGCTCTGGTACTCGAACGTGACCGGCGGCTACGCCGAGACCGTGTCGAACGTCGTGTTCGACTGGCACTCGGTCCCGCTGTTCTACGAGATCACCAAGAACTAAGCGGATCGACGGCCCGTCCCGCCTCGCGCGGGGCGGGCCGTCGCACGTCCGGACGAGCGCCCGCGTCCCGCCATCAGCGGAGAACGCGGCGGGTATCCTGCCACGAGCGGGGGTCCCAGCCTCGTCCCAGTAGAATCGGCCTTCTCATGTTCTCCACACTTGAATTCAAGGGAGCGCGCCCATGCTGATGTACGTGGTGCGCCGACTTCTCCAGGCGATCCCCGTGTTCCTGGGTACGACCTTCCTCATCTACTTCATGGTCTTCTCGATGCCGGGAGACCCCGTGCTCGCGCTCTTCGGCGACAAGACGCCGAACCCCGCGGTCCTCGAGGCCGTGCGTGCGCAGTACAACCTCGACCAGCCGTTCTTCGTGCAGTACCTGCTGTATCTGAAGAATCTGCTGACCGGCAACCTGGGCGTGACGTTCTCCGGCCAGGAGGTCAGCGAGGTCTTCGCCCGCGCCTTCCCGGTGACGCTGAAGCTCGTCGTCATGGCCGTGGTCATCGAGTTCCTGCTCGCCGTGATCATCGGCCTGATCTCGGGCCTGCGCAAGGGCGGGATCATCGACAACACCAACCTGGTGGTGGCGCTGGTGCTGAGCTCGGTGCCGCCGTTCGTGGCGCTGTTCCTCGCCCAGTACTTCATCGGCATCAAGCTCGGCTGGGCCCCCGTGACGGTGGGCGCGAACGCGACGTGGGGGGCGATGTTCCTCCCAGCCCTCGTGATCGCCCTGACGATCTACGTCACGGGCATGAGGCTCATGCGCGGCTCGGTCATCGAGGCCCAGAACGCCGACTACGTGCGCACCGCCTCGGCCAAGGGCCTGACGCGCGGCCGCATCGTCGGGGTCCACGTCGCCCGCAACTCGCTCATCCCCGTGATCACGAACACGGCTGCCAGCTTCGGCGCCCTGATCGCCGGCACCACCGTCACCGAGGGGATCTTCAACATCCCCGGCATCGGCAAGGTGCTCTTCGACGCGATCACCCGCGGCGAGAACGCGACCGTGGTGACCTTCGTCACCATCCTCACGATCATGTACGTGATCGTGAACATCCTGGTCGACCTGCTGTACGCCGTCCTGGACCCGAGGATCCGCTATGTCTGACCGCATCACCGAGCACTACGTCGCCCCTTCCGACCCGAACGAGGGCGGGGAGGTCGACAAGGTCCGCCTCAGCGACCGCAAGTCCAACCTCTGGCTCGACGCCTGGCGCGACCTGCGCCGCCGTCCGCTGTTCTACATCGCGATCGCGATCGTCGCCGTCGTGTCCCTCGCGGCGCTGTTCCCGTCGCTGTTCACGGACACGCTGCCGAACAACGACTGCCAGCTCGCCAACTCGAACGGCGCCCCCACCGAGGGCCACCCCCTCGGCTTCACCCGCCAGGGCTGCGACGTGTACGCCCGCATCGTCTACGGGGCGAGCACCTCGCTCTCCGTGGGCCTGCTCGTCGTCCTCATCACCGCCGTGATCGGCATCCCGATGGGCGCGCTCGCGGCGTTCTACGGCGGCTGGATCGACTCGGTCCTGTCCCGCGTGGGCGACATCTTCTTCGCGATCCCCTACTTCCTCGCGGCCGTCGTCGTGATGTCGGTGATGCCGCAGCGCAACGTGCTCGTCATCTCGCTCGCGATCGGTGGATTCGCGTGGGCGTCCCTCGCGAGAATCCTGAGAGCCGAGGTTCTCCAGGTGAAGAACCTCGAGTACGTCATGGCCTCCGAGGCCATGGGCCGGTCGAAGTTCTCCACGCTGGTCCGTCACGTGCTGCCGAACTCGCTCACCCCCGTGATCGTGTACCTCACGATCGCCCTGGGTGCCGCGATCACGGCGGAGGCGACCCTGTCCTTCCTGGGAATCGGCCTCGGCTCCTCGACCATGTCGTGGGGCAACGACATCGCGCAGGCGCAGTCGTCGATCCGCGTCGCGCCGATGGCCCTCTTCTGGCCGTCGCTGGCCCTGACCGTCACCGTGCTCGCCTTCATCATCCTGGGCGAGCTGATCCGTGACGCGCTCGACCCGAAGGCGAGGGCGCGCCGATGACCGAGGAGATCACCGTGGAGACCACCACGACCGGCAAGCCGGCCGCGGACCCCAACGCGCCCCTGGTCGAGGTCGACGACCTTCAGATCACGTTCAAGACCGGCACGGGCGACGTGCACGCCGTCCGCGGCGTGTCCTTCGACATCTACCCGGGCGAGACGGTCGCGATCGTCGGCGAGTCCGGCTCGGGCAAGTCGACCACCGCGACGGCGCTCATCAAGCTGCTGGCCGGCAACGGCCGTATCTCGGGCGGATCGATCAAGGTCGAGGGCGCCGACATCACCCGCTACGACGAGAGCAAGATGGCGGCCGTCCGCGGCGGCGTGATCGGCTACGTCCCGCAGGACCCGATGTCGAACCTCAACCCGGTGTGGTCGGTCGGCTTCCAGGTCCGGGAGGCGATCCGTGCGAACGGCGTCGCGACCGGCAAGAAGAACATCGAGGCCAAGGCGATCGAGGTCCTGCAGCAGGCGGGCCTCGGCGACGCCGAGCGTCGCATGAAGCAGTTCCCGCACCAGTTCTCCGGCGGCATGCGTCAGCGCGTGCTGATCGGCATCGGCCTGGGCGCGGACCCGAAGCTGCTGATCGCGGACGAGCCCACGTCGGCCCTCGACGTGACCGTGCAGAAGGTGATCCTGGATCACCTCGAGTCGCTCACGCGCGAGAAGAACACGGCGATGCTGTTCATCACCCACGACCTGGGCCTCGCCGCCGAGCGCGCGTCCAAGCTGATCGTGATGAGCAAGGGCCTGATCGTCGAGGCGGGACCCAGCCTCGAGATCCTGCAGAACCCGCAGCACCCCTACACGAAGCGGCTCATCGCGGCGGCCCCGTCGCTCGCGTCGCGCCGCATCCACTCGACGGCGGGTCTCCCGGTCGCCGAGGGTGCGGACGAGCTCGACATGGCCGCTCTCGCCGAGCGTCACGAGGACACCGAGGCCGCCGTCGAGGCCGCGCCGGTGATGATCTCGGTCAAGGACCTGCGCAAGACGTACTCGATCCGTCGCGGGAGCTTCAAGTCGGAGCCGCTGCACGCGGTCGACGGCATCTCCTTCGACATCCACAAGGGCACCACCCTGGCGCTGGTGGGCGAGTCCGGCTCGGGCAAATCCACCGCCGCGCGCCTGGTGCTCGGACTGGAGCCGCCGAGCGGTGGCGACATCACCGTGGGCGGCCAGTCGATGGCGAAGGCCTCCGCCAAGCAGCTGTTCGACCTGCGCCGCCGCATGCAGGTGGTGTTCCAGGATCCGTACGCCTCGCTCGACCCGCAGCGGTCGATCGGCGCGATCATCGCGGAGCCGCTCAAGGTCCACAAGGTAGGCGACCGCGCGAGCCGTCACGCCCGCGTCGAGGAGCTCCTCGAGCAGGTGGCGCTGCCGGCCGAGCTCGCCCACCGGTACCCGAACGAGCTCTCCGGCGGTCAGCGCCAGCGCGTGGCGATCGCCCGCGCCCTCGCGCTCAAGCCCGAGGTCGTGGTGCTCGACGAGGCGGTCTCCGCCCTCGACGTGCTGGTCCAGGCCCAGATCCTGCAGCTCCTCGCGGACCTGCAGGAGGAGCTCGGCCTGACCTACCTCTTCATCACCCACGACCTCGCGGTGGTCCGCGTGGTGGCCGACTCGGTCGCGGTGATGGAGCGCGGCAAGATCGTCGAGGCCGGCTCCACGGACGACATCTTCGAGAACGCCCAGCAGGAGTACACGCAGCGACTGCTCGACGCGATCCCCGGCGCGGGCATCGAGTTCGGCAACTAGCGCGACACGCTCTCAGCGCCCCCGGAACCGACGGTTCCGGGGGCGCTGTGCTGTATCCGCGCATCGTCCCGTCGACGCGTGGCGATGCGGAGGCGGCGTCAGGACGATGCGCGGCGACGCTTCGGCTCGAATGGCGCCACCGGGTCGAGGGGCGGGATCACCACCCCGGCCTGCTCCGCATCGTCGGGGAAGGGCGGCGCCTCGCCGACCACCTCGGTGGCCGGGCGGACCTTGTCGACGGCCTCCTGCTCGCGCGCGTGGCCGGCGCCCGGGTTGAAGATCTCGTCGAACGTCATGGCCTCAGGGTAGGCCTCGGGGACGGTGCGGGACCTGTCGCCGGTAGACTCGTCCCCCGTGGCTCTCACTATCGGAATCGTCGGCCTGCCCAACGTGGGCAAGTCCACCCTGTTCAACGCCCTGACCCGCGCGGAGGTGCTCGCCGCGAACTACCCGTTCGCGACCATCGAGCCCAACGTCGGCGTGGTCCCGCTTCCCGACGCCCGCCTGGGCCAGCTCGCCGAGGTGTTCGGCTCGGAGCGCGAGGTGCCGGCGACGGTGTCGTTCGTCGACATCGCGGGCATCGTCAAGGGCGCCTCCGAGGGCGAGGGCCTCGGCAACGCGTTCCTCGCGAACATCCGCGAGGCCGACGCGATCTGCCAGGTCACGCGCGCGTTCGAGGACCCCGACGTCATCCACGTCGACGGCAAGGTCGACGCGGCTTCCGACATCGAGACCATCAACACGGAGCTGATCCTCGCGGACCTCCAGACGCTGGAGAAGGTCGTCCCGCGCCTCGAGAAGGAGGTGCGCGCCAAGAAGGCCGACGCCAACCTCCTCGCCGCGGCGACCACCGCGAAGGAGATCCTCGAGTCCGGCAAGGCGCTGAGCGCCGGCGCGGCCGACGCGAAGCTCGACCTCGCGGAGGTGAAGGAGTTCAACCTGCTCACGGCCAAGCCCTTCATCTACGTGTTCAACACGGACGATGCGGGCCTGCTCGACGCCGACAAGAAGGCCGCCCTGGCGGCCCAGGTCGCGCCCGCGGAGGCGATCTTCCTCGACGCCAAGTTCGAGGCGGAGCTCGTCGAGCTCACCGAGGACGAGGCCCGCGAGATGCTCGCGGAGAACGGCCAGGACGAGTCGGGCCTGGACCAGCTCGCGCGGGTCGGCTTCGACACGCTCGGCCTCCAGACCTACCTGACCGCCGGCCCCAAAGAGGCCCGCGCGTGGACCATCCGCAAGGGCTGGACCGCGCCGCAGGCCGCCGGTGTCATCCACACCGACTTCGAGCGCGGCTTCATCAAGGCCGAGGTGGTCCACTTCGGCGACCTGCTCGACGCCGGATCGATGGCGTCCGCGAAGGCGGCCGGCAAGGTCCGCATCGAGGGCAAGGACTACGTCATGCAGGACGGCGACGTGGTGGAGTTCAGGTTCAACGTCTGACCCGTCGCGCGCGCCGGCCGGGCATGGGTGTCCGTGCCGGGGACACGCGCGGCACTCAGGTCCGGCGCGGGCGCACGGGTTCGACGCCGGTAGGGCGGGCCCTCCGCCCCGCCGTGTGAAGGCGCCGAGCCCGGGCTACGCTCGCGGCATGACCGACAAGGCGATCCCGTTCCTCATGTTCCAGGGTGGCGTCGGCCGTGAGGCCGTCGCCCTCTACACCTCGCTGTTCGAGGACGGCGAGATCCTCGATCTCGACGAGTACCCGCCGGGCGGTCCCGCGCCCGAGGGCACCATCATGCGCGGCCGGTTCCGCATCGCGGGCCAGGAGTTCTACGTCTCCGACAGCTTCATCGACCATGAGTTCGGCTTCACCCCGTCGCTGTCGATCTGGATCGAGGCCGGCTCGCCGGAGCAGCAGGAGCGGCTGGTCGAGGCGCTCGCCGACGGTGGCGCGACGCTCATGCCGCTCGACGGCTACGGATTCTCCTCCCGCTTCGCCTGGGTCAACGACCGCTTCGGGGTCTCCTGGCAGATCAACCTCGCCTGAGGCGGGCTGGCTACGCGTCCTCCTCGACCAGCGGCTGCTCGGTCTCGGCACGGCCCGCCTGAGGCGGGTTCAGCACCAGCACCACCACGACGCCGACCAGCACGATCGCCGTCACCGCGAACGGCAGCGGGAGCAGCGGGTCCGCGAGCACCAGCCCCGCCCCGCCGAGCACCGCGACGTGGACCGCGCGGTTCGCGTGGTGCCGCACGGTGATCCACCAGATCACCAGCATGAAGATCGCGACCGGCACGGTCACGGTGAACGATGCGGCGGCCTCGCTGAGATGCGTCTCGTCCGTCATCGCGTCGATCTCGACCTCGATCCCCGCGGACACCGCCGCCGCGGAGGCGAACACCAGGTAGTGGGCGTAGCCCCAGCGAAGGGCGCCCCAGAAGGACCCGATCTCGAGGTGGTGCGGCGGCCAGAAGTAGATCCACCACAGCGCGGCGGCGATCACGAGCGCCAGCGCGGCCAGGGAGGCGAGGGAGGCGAGATCCTCGCCGCCATGCAGCGCCTCGATGATCGCGTTCGACGCGGCGAGCAGGCTCTCGCCCACGACGATGATGGTGAAGAGCCCGTACCGCTCGGTGATGTGGTGGGGATGCCAGGGAGTGGGGGAGCGTCGCTCCGCGACCACGGGTACGGCGAGCTCCGCGACGATCAGCGTTACCACCACCGCGGCGCGGAACGGCGAGTCCGGGAGGAGCAGCATCGCGAGCCAGAGCACCTGGAGCACGCCGATGCCGACCGCATAGGTCAGCGCGGTGGTGCGGACGTCTCCCGCTCGCCGGGCCGCGCGCAGCCACTGAGCGATCATCGCCACGCGCATCACCACGTAGCCGAGCACGAGCAGCACCAGGTCGCCCTCGGTGAACGCGGGGCCGATGCCCGCCGCGAGCACCAGCACGCCCGCCATCTGCAGCACCACGAGCGTGCGGTAGAGCCAGTCGTCGGTCGCGAAGGACGTGGCGAACCACGTGAAGTTCATCCACGCCCACCAGATTCCGAAGAAGACCAGCAGATAGCCGGCGAGGCCGCTCGCGATGTGCGCCTCGGCGAGCGCGTGGTGGAGCTCCGACGCGGCGATGCTGACGGCGACCACGAACACGAGGTCGAAGAACAGCTCGAGCGGCGTGGCGGCGCGGTGCTCCTCGCCGGGGTCCCGCGGCCTCATCGGCAGCAGCCTGAACCGTCCGCCGTCCCCGCGCGCTCCCGCAGTCATGGCCTCACCCTGCCAGAGCGCCTCTGCCCGCGGAAGGCCTCCGCGGGCATGAGAGCATCGGCCCCATGAGCGAGCGCAGGCTGATCGGTTCCGGCGGCCCCTGGGAGGAGCGCGTCGCGTACTCGCGCGCGGTGGTCCAGGGGGACTGGTGCTTCGTGTCGGGCACCACCAGCACCGCGAGCGCCGACCCGGCCGGGCAGGCCGATGCGGCGCTCGCGATCATCGCGGCGGCGCTGGAGGAGGGAGGCTTCGCGATGTCAGACGTGGTGCGGGTGCGCTACCTGCTCCCGGACGCCTCCGACTTCGAGGCCTGCTGGCCGGTCCTGCGTCGCTGGTTCGGAGACGTGCGGCCCGCGGCCACCATGCAGGAGTGCGGGCTGATCGACCCGGCGATGCGCATCGAGATCGAGGTCACCGCGTACCGCGGGTGACCTCCGCGAGCTCCTGCTCCTGGCTCAGCAGCGCCCGCAGCATCGGGAGGTCCACCAGGCTCAGCGAGTCGGTGATCCACCGCCGGGGCGCCGCGACCACCGGCGAGTGCGACGGCACCACGACGGTGCGCAGTCCCGCGCCCTCGGCGCTCGAGGCCCCGGACTGCGTGTCCTCGATCGCTACCGCCTCGGCGGGGGAGACGTCGAGCGCGGCGAGCGCCGTGAGGTAGGGCTCGGGGTGAGGCTTCGAGCGGCTGACGTCGTCGCCCGCGACGATCACGTCGAAGGCCCGTCCGGGTACCTGCGCGCGGACGGTCTCGGCGATGCCCCGGTAGGACATGGTGACCAGCGCCGTCGCGACTCCTTCCGCGGTGGCGGCGAGCAGCAGCTCCAGGGCCCCGGGGCGCCAGCTGACGCCCTGGGAGAGCCGGCGGGCGACCTCCGCGGAGATCTCATCGCCGACGTCGCGCACGGAGCCGGTGGCGCCGCGGCGCACGAACTCGGCGCTGTAGACCTCGGTGGCCTGGCCGATCGACGCGATGCCGTCGCTCTCGGACCAGTCGATGCCGTGACGTCGCGCGACCGCGGCCTTCGCGGCCAGCCACGTGGGCTCGGTGTCGGCCAGGGTGCCGTCGAGGTCGAAGAGGAGGGCCTTCAGAGGGGTGCGCATGGGGACTCCGGTGGTCGGGCGCTCAGGCGCGCTGGGGGAGGGGACGATGCCGGGGCAGGAAGGCGCCGAGGATCCAGCCGATGAGGCCGGCCGCGGCCGCGAGGATGAAGCTCAGATGATACGCGGGCGCCGTGGGGACCGGGATGCCGTCGTACGAGGTCGCGATGCCCGCGAGGATCGCGCCGAGCACGGCGGCGGCGACGGTCGAGCCGAGCCACCGGAGCACGGAGTTGACCGCGTTGGCGGCACCGGTGCCGTGCACGGGCACCGCGCCGACGATCGCGAGGGCCGCGGAGGTGAAGATCATCACGGAGCCGATGCCGACCATGCCGGCGACGATCGACAGCTGCCACGGGTGGTCCATCCAGATCAGCCCGACCACGTAGGCGGCGCCGGTGAGGAGCGAGCCGGTGCGGATGACGGTGCGGGTGCCGAACCGGGCGATGAGCCGACGCGCGAGCGGCGCGCCGAGCAGCATGCTGAGGCCGGTGGGGATGATCACGAGGCTCGCCGTGATCATGTCCAGGTCGAGCCCGGGGCCCGACCCGTCCTGGCTCTGCAGCAGGCGGGCCACCAGGCCGGGGATGGCGAACCACGTGAAGCCGCTCATGATCGTGATGAGGTTCACCATCAGCACGGGGCCGCGGAAGACCATCCGGAGGTCGATGAGGGGATCGCGGGTGCGCAGCTGCAGCCACGCCCAGAGGCCGAGGGTGCCGAGCCCGAGGCCGAGCATCGGCGCGCACACCGACGCGTGCCACTCGGGCCATTGCGAGATCGCGAGGACCACGGACGTCAGGCCGGCGGCGAGCACCACGCCGCCCGCCCAGTCGAACCGGGCCGGCGTGCGGCGGTTGCCGCCGCGGACGAACACCATGATCGCGACGCCGCACAGGGTCGCGAGGATGCTGGCGAGCCAGAACAGCCCGTGCCAGTCGAACAGCTCGCCGATGGTGGCCGACAGCGGCAGGCCGAGCGCCCCGCCGATGCCGTTGCTCGCGCTCACGGAGGCGATCGCGCCGGTGAGCCGCTGGGGTGACACGGTGTCGCGCAGGACGCCCACGTTGAGAGCCATGACGCCGAGGCCGACGCCCTGGAAGGCGCGGGCGGTGATCACGCCGCCGAGCGAGGTCGAGAGCGCGCCGATCACCGAGCCGATCGCGATGACCGCGAGCAGGCCCACGAGCACGTGCTTCTTGCCCAGGATGTCGCCGAGCCGGCCGGTCATCGGCGCGGTCGCGCAGGCGGCGAGCAGCGCCGCGGTGAGCACCCACGAGACCGCGGCGGCACTCGCGTCGAAGACGCCGGGAAGCACCGGGACGAGCGGCGTCATGATCGTCTGGAGGAGCGACGCGAGCAGGGCGCTGGAGGCGACCGCGGCGATCGCAACGGTCTCGCGCACATGTGCGCGACCGTGTGAGGCGCTCTGGAACATGACATCAGAGTATTGCGCAACAATGCGCAACGGTCAATGGGCAACCCCACCCGTGTGACCTACGCCGCGCCTGGTCGCACACGTGCAACACGTGCGTTACGTTTGTGCGGATACCGATTCCAAGGATGGGGCGCATGGCCAACGAAGCACTGAGATCCACGCGGCGACCGAGCCTCCACGATGTCGCGGAGCGCGCCGGGGTCGCCGTCTCGACGGTCTCCCGCTTCCTCAACGGCCAGCTCGAGCTGCGCCCGGAGACCGAGTCGCGCGTCATGCAGGCGATCGAGGAGGTCGGGTACTCCCGGACCTCGGGGTCGTCACGCTCGTCGTCCTCGAAGGGCGTCATCGGCCTGGTGGTGCCCCGCATCGGCAACGCCTACTTCGGCGGCATCGCGGAGAACGTGGTGCGCAGCGCCGACTCCTTCGGCCTCGCCGTCCTCATCGCCTCGACCTTCAACCAGGTCCGCCGTCAGGCGGATTATGTGGAGCTGTTCGCGGCGAAGGAGCTGGCGGGGATCGTGTATGCGGGGTCGACGACGTCGAATGCCGCGTTGGCGCGGTTGATCGGGTCGGGGATGCCGGTGGTGGTGATCGATGAGGCTCTGGTGGATGCGCCGCCGGTGGACACGGTGGTGGTGGACGACTATGCGGGGGCGTATCAGGCGACGGCTCATCTGGCCGCGTTGGGTCATGAGCGGATCGCGTTGGTGACGGGTCCGGAGTCGTTGGCGTCGGTGCGGGAGCGTCGGCGTGGGTTCGTGGATGCGTGTGTGCGGGCGGGTCTGGATCCTGAGGCGCAGTTCTCGTTGGCGGGGGATTTCTCGGAGGAGTTCGGGATCGGTGCGTTGTCGCATCTGTTGGCGGCTCCGCAGCGTCCGACGGCGGTGTTCGCGGCGTCGGATGCGATCGCGTTGGGGATGATGGCGGGGGCGCGGAACCTGGGGATCGGGATTCCTGGGGATCTGTCGATCGTGGGGTTCGATGATGTGCCCGGCGCCAGCCACGTCTCCCCCCGCCTCACGACCATCCGCACGCCGCTCGACCGCATGGCGAGCTCCGCGCTGTCGATGCTCTCGGCGCGCATCGACGACCCGGACGCCCCGGTGCGCCGCTCCGTGACGCCGGTGGTGCTCGTGGTCGGCGAGTCGTCGGCGCCTCCGAGCGCCTGACCTCTTCCTGAACGCCACGAGGGCCCCGTTCCGATCGGAACGGGGCCCTCGTGCTCGGGAGGAGCGGGGGATCAGGCCGCCGCGATGTCGTACACGGCCGGCAGGTAGTTGGACACGAGCATGTCGACGGTGAAGTCGGGGCTCACGGCCACCGAGCCCTGCACCGTGTAGAACGGTGCGAACCACGCCTGCTCGACGATGTACGCGTTGAGCTCCGCGGCCGTCGCGGCCTGGGTCTCGGCGTCGCCGTACTGGATGGTCTCGATGTACTCGTTCACCTGCGGGTCCTCGTAGTGGAACGGGTTGAAGGTCGCGGTGGGCGCGAGCGCGAACTGGATCAGCTGCCAGTCGGTGTTGCGCTCGAGGCCGAAGTACGCGGCCGGGAACTTCGGGGCGAGCAGGTCCGCGAACAGGTTGGCGCCCGGGTCGGTGTAGACCGCCGTGATGCCGATCTCCGCGAGCTGCTGGGCGATCAGCGTGTAGAGGGCGTCCGGAAGCAGCGCGGTGCTCATCATCGAGAGCTCCAGGCCGTCCGCGTAGCCCGCCTCGGCCATGAGCTCGAGGGCCTTCTCGGGGTCGTAGGTGTAGTACTCGTCGAGCGCCGGGTCGAAGGCCTCCGAGGTCGACGGGAACACCTGGGCGGTGACGGTGCCGTAGCCGGACTCGAGCGCCTCGAGCATCGCCTCCTTGTCGAACGCGTAGTTGATCGCCTGGCGGACGCGGACGTCGCCGAGCGCCTCGCTCATCTCGCCGCCGCGGTCGTACAGCTGGAGGCCGAACACGTCGAGCTCGTTGCCCACGACGCTCCAGCCCGAGGCCTCGATCTCGGGGATGTTGGAGTTGCTGGTGAGGCGGGCCACGTCGATGTCTCCACCCTTGATGGCGTTCAGCGCGGCCGTCTGCTCGTCGTAGACGTTGATGACGAGCGTCTCGAAGTTCTGGAGCTCGGGAGCCCAGTAGTCGGGGTTGGCCGTGTAGACGTAGCTCGATCCGGACACCGTGGCAGCGGTGTCGAGGATGTAGGGGCCGGAGCCGACGGTCTCGGTCGCGAGGTCGACGCCCTCCTCGATCGCGTCGGCGCTGGCGACGAGGCCGGCGGTGCGCGAGAGCATGTAGAGGATCGCCGGGTTGGGCGCGCTGAGCGTGAGCTCGACCGTGTAGTCGTCGATCGCGGTGATCTCGGACACGTCGGCGAGGTCGCCCGCGTTCTCGGACGTGCCGTCCTTGAAGCGCTGGAGGCTGGCGACGACGTCCTCGCTGGTGAGGTCGGTGCCGTCGGTGAAGGTGATGCCGTCCTGGATGGTGAGGGTCAGCGTGAGGCTGTCCTCGCTGAGCTCCCAGCCCGACGCGATCATGGGCTCGAGCTCGCCGTCCGCGGTCTGGCGGATCAGCGTGTCGTAGGCCGCCTGGTAGAAGGCCGAGCGCGCGCCCCAGGCGCCGCCCGCGGGGTCGAGCGTGGCGGGCTGCGTGGTGACGCCCAGCCGCAGCTCGGTGATGCCGCTGCCGCCATCGGTGGTCGCGCTGCTGTCGCCCGCGTCCGATCCGCTCGCCGCGCAGCCGGCCAGCGCCAGCACAGCGACGGCGGCCGTGGCCATCGTTGCGTGAATTCGAGACATCAGTTCTCTCCTTGGGATCGCCCGCGGTCGCCTGGTCTGACCGCCGGGGTGCCGCCACCGTAGCAAAGAACGAGGGCAATGATGTGTGGATTTTGCGAAGAAACCTAGTTGTCACTTGGGGTTGAGCGGCTGTCGGCCGTATCGGGCACTTTCTGCCGAAATCAAGCCGCCGGACAAGCATAAGCCCTGCTAAAGAGCCCTATCGCGCATGCCTGTCGCGGTCAGAACGCGGTGCCCGTTCGTGCCCAGATGGCCCTCAATCGGGCCGTTCCGGGGGTCCTGGACACCTGTAAGTTTTTACATGCCGGTAACAGCCGCGCAATCATGCGCAACATTGCTCTGGTTTTGTAGCGAAACAGCACCACTGCGTCATGCGCAGCCGGCGCGCCGGTGCCGATCCAGATCAGGCATCGCGCACTTCCTCATCACCGCAAGGAGCACCTCATGGCCGACAGCCCCGCCCCCCGCCTCCACGTCGCGCTGACGTTCGACTTCGATGCGCTGTCCAGCTGGATCAAGGACCGCACGCACACGCTGCCGGGCGTCTCCCGCGGCGAGTTCGGCGCCTACGCGCTGCCCCGCGTGCTCGGCCTGCTCGCCAAGCACGACATCACCGCGACGTTCTTCATCCCCGGCCACACCATCCACGCGTACACGGACCTGTGCCGCTCGATCGTCGACGCCGGCCACGAGGTCGGTCACCACGGCTGGGTCCACGAGAACCTCAAGGACGCCACCGAGGCGGAGGAGCGGCGCATCTTCGACAAGGGCCTCGAGCAGCTCGCCCGCATCGGCGTCACCCCTGCGGGCTACCGTGCCCCGTCCGGCGAGTTCGGCCCGGCGACGATCGACCTGCTCAAGGAGCACGGCATCCGGTACGACAGCTCGCTGCTCGGCTCCGACTACCTGCCGTACTACATGCGCGAGGGCGACTCCTGGACGCACGACGGTCCCTACCAGTTCGGCACCAGCATCGACATCGTCGAGCTGCCGTTCTCCTGGGCGCTCGACGACTACCCGCTGCTCGAGCTCGCGCCCGGCTTCTCGGACGCGCAGCGCGAGCCCTCCGCCGTCCGCGAGATCTGGCAGGCCGAGTTCGACTTCGCCTACGACGAGTGCCCCGGCGGCATGTGGGTGCTGTCGATGCACCCCGAGGTCATCGGCCGCGGCCGCTCGATCCGCATGCTCGACGGCCT
This sequence comes from Demequina lignilytica, assembly GCF_030418375.1. NCBI lineage: Bacteria > Bacillati > Actinomycetota > Actinomycetes > Micrococcales > Demequinaceae > Demequina > Demequina lignilytica. Next base: position 38,024 of record NZ_JAUHPZ010000003.1, on the reverse strand, counting down.
CCTCGAGCACATCAAGTCGAAGCCGGGCATCCAGTTCTCGACGATGGGCCACATCGCGGAGGAGTTCCGCACCGCGAACCCGCTCGAGCAGTGGCGCGCCTCGGGCGCCTTCCACGCCCGCTGATGCTGCCCTCCGGGCCCTGGACCGGCGCCGCGCTGGCGTCGCGGGCCCGCACCGAGACCACCCCACGAACAGGAAGCACCCGCATGACCACCACCGCTGTCACCCGTACCTCGGCGCTGTTCGCTCCGCTCCGCCTGCGCGATCTCGAGCTGCGCAACAGGGTCGGGGTGTCGCCGATGTGCATGTTCGCCGTCGACGACGAGTCGGGCTGCGTCAACGCGTGGCACGCCGCCCACTACGGGCAGTTCGCGCTGGGTGGCGCGGGCCTGATCATCACGGAGGCCACCGGGGTCAGCCCCGAGGGCCGGGTCTCGGCGAAGGACGCCGGGCTGTGGACAGAGGAGCACGCGCACGCGTGGCGCGTGGTCACGGACACCGTCCACCGCGCGGGCGCCGCGATCGCGGTCCAGCTCGGGCACACCGGCCGCAAGGGCAGCCTGTACCGGGCGCTCGCGATCGACCCGCGCGACGAGCGCGGGTCGATCGCGGACGATGCGCACGGCGGGTGGGAGACCATCGGCGCCTCGGGCGAGGCCTTCGGCTCCTACAAGATCCCGCGTGAGGGCACCACCGCGGACCTCGAGCAGGTGGTGGCGGACTTCGGCAACGCCGCGCGCCTCGCCGCGGTCGCGGGCTTCGACGCCGTCGAGCTGCACGCCGCTCACGGCTACCTGGTCCACGAGTTCCTCTCGCCCGTGACCAACCCGCGCACGGACGAGTGGGGCCAGGACAAGGAGCTGCTCCTTCTCAAGGTCGTGGACGCCGTGCGCGCGCAGCTGCCCGACTCGATGCCGCTGATCGTGCGCCTCTCGGTCGACGACGTCGCCCCGGGCGGCCTGACCGCCGCCGACAGCGCCGATCTCGCGCGCCGGCTCAAGGACCGTGGCGTCGACATGATCGACTGCTCGTCCGGCGGGCTGATCGCGGGCGTCGAGTACGACCCGTCGCCCGGCTACCAGGTGCCCGGCTCCGCGACGGTGCGCTCCGGCGCGCAGATCGCCACCGCCGCCGTCGGCATGATCGCGGAGCCCGCCCTGGCCGAGCGCATCGTCGCCGAGGGCGAGGCCGACGTGGTCCTGCTCGGTCGCGAGATGCTGCGCGACCCGCACTGGGCCCGCCGCGCCGAGCGCGAGCTCACGGGCGCCGCCACCATCGAGCCGCGCTACTTCCGCGCGTACCGCTGACGCGGCGCGCGGACGACGACCAGGGGGGACGATGCAGCGCTCGCCGGAGGACCGGGCCGTGAGGCTCCACGAGGTGGCCGCCGTGGCAGGCGTGGCGACGTCCACGCTGTCGCGGTATCTCAACGGCCGCCTCCGGCTGAGCGACGGCACGGAGGCCCGGGTGCGCGACGCGATCGCGAGCACGGGCTTCGAGCGCGTCGCGACCGCGCCCCGCTCCACGGGTCCCGGCCCGATCGGCGTGATCGTGCCGAGCCTCGGGGACCAGTACTTCGGGAGGATCGCCGACGAGATCGTGCGCCTCGCCGACGCCGACGGCGTGTCCGTGGTGCTCGCCTCAGCCGCCGGAGGACCGGGCCGTCAGGCGGATTATGTGGAGCTGTTCGCGGCGAAGGAGCTGGCGGGGATCGTGTATGCGGGGTCGACGACGTCGAATGCTGCGTTGGCGCGGTTGATCGGGTCGGGGATGCCGGTGGTGGTGATCGATGAGGCTCTGGTGGATGCGCCGCCGGTGGACACGGTGGTCGTGGATGACTATGCGGGGGCGTATCAGGCGACGGCTCATCTGGCGGCGTTGGGTCATGAGCGGATCGCGTTGGTGACGGGTCCGGAGTCGTTGGCGTCGGTGCGGGAGCGTCGGCGTGGGTTCGTGGATGCGTGTGTGCGGGCGGGTCTGGATCCTGAGGCGCAGTTCTCGTTGGCGGGGGATTTCTCGGAGGAGTTCGGGATCGGTGCGTTGTCGCATCTGTTGGCGGCTCCGCAGCGTCCGACGGCGGTGTTCGCGGCGTCGGATGCGATCGCGTTGGGGATGATGGCGGGGGCGCGGAACCTGGGGATCGGGATTCCTGGGGATCTGTCGATCGTGGGGTTCGATGATGTGCCCGGCGCCAGCCACGTCTCCCCCCGCCTCACGACGCTGCGGACCGCGTCGGAGCTGATCGCGCGGCGCGCGCTCGAGCTGCTCTTCGACCGGTGGGAGAGCCCCGGGCGCGAGGCGTCGTCCATCACGGTGCCCGTGCGCCTGGTCATCGGCCGCTCCGCGGCCGCGCCGTCCCGCTGACGGGGCCCGCCGCGCGCCCCGTCAGCCGGACCGGGCTTCAGCTGCGCGTCGGCAGGATCTCGGGCGTGAGGTCCGCGCGCACGTCGCGGTCGAGCGGATGCATCGGCCGCGACACCCGGGAGAACGCGAGCCGGTCCATGTCCAGGTCGGTGCCACCCGGCGTGATCGCCATGAACCAGCTCGCCGCCTTCGCGGCCTGATCGGGGAACAGGTAGCCGTTCTTCACCACCACGGCGTCGTACCCGTCGACCGGGATGTAGGCATGGTCCTTGAGCCGGCGGCCGGTCATGCCGCCGATCACCGCAGGATCCACGAAGTAGGACCGCCCGGACTGGACCATCACGTCGATCGTGCCCGTGCGCAGCACCGCGCCCACGGCGCCCTCGCCGAGCACGCCGTCGACGGTGCGCACCACCAGCCAGTCGCGCTCCACCGGGGCGCCGTAGCGGTCGTCGATCCCGGCACCGACGGCCACGCGCAGCCGCGCGCCCGGGCCCGCGGCGACCGCCGCGGCCACCGCGGCCGGATCGGTGAGCCCGGCGAACAGGATGCGCGCGCCGCTCGCGAGGACGTCCTCACGCGCGAGCGTCCGCTCGAGAGCGTAGGTGATGTCGCCCGCGGAGCCCGCGGTGACGTTGTCGCCGGAGTCGCTGATGAACATCGGCGCGGGCGGTGAGGTGAGGAGGTGGTCGAGCGCCGCGTCCCACGGGCCGTGGAGATCGGCGCTCAGCACGAACCGTTCCCGCGCGTCCCAGTAGGAGCTCGCGAGCTCCCGCGCGCAGGCCGTGATCGCGGCCTCGTCATGCCCCGTGACCATGACGGCCGCCCCGACCCGCGCCTCGTCCGCCCAGGCGAACCCCACCCACAGGCTGGCGTCGACGGCACCGTGGCGGTCCGCGGACGGCTCGATCGCGCCGAACACGGTCGCCCCGGGCTCGACCACGGTCGAGGTGCGCTCGCCCGGCAGCAGCAGCGGGATGCGCACGTACGCCTTGAGGGGCCGGCGCCCGTCCTGCAGCACCTCGACGAGCTTGCGGACGGCGCGGTTGCGCACCGCGAAGGCGTCGATGTGGGGCGCGTGACGGAAGCAGATCCCGAGGTCGACCAGCGCGGCCAGCTCGCGGCTGAAGTTGCCGTGGGTGTCCATCGAGACGGAGATCACGGGGCCGTCGCCGACGGCGTCGCGGATCCCGCGCAGCAGGTCCTCCTCGGCCCCCTCGATGCCCGGCACATGCGCGGCACCGTGAAGGTCGAGGTAGATGCCGTCGAGCGGGCGGGCATCGTGCGCCGCGGCGAGACCGTCGACGATCTCGCCGCGGAACGCCGCGTAGGCGTCAGGATCCACCGGTCCGCCGGCGCCGCCGTAGGCGCGCATGACGGTGGTCCAGCGGACCTCGGTCCCGCCGGCAGCCTCCTCGAGGTCGTAGAGCCCCTCGAGATCCGCGCCGCGGTGGATCGTGAAGTCCTGGGCGCGCATCACGTGGCGTGAGAATGTGCTCGACTCGGTGCCGAATCCGGCGATGACGATGTGCATGGTGGCCTCCTGGGGATCGGGAGCGGGTGGACGATGCGGGGGAGCGGCAGCAGGGGCGGGTCGGTCTGAGGTCAGCCGCGCACCATCGCCGTCGTCGGAGAGAGCCAGAACGGCGGCAGGTATCCGGCGGTGTTCGACAGCGGCAGCACCGACTCGTGCAGGGTGATGCCGAACACGTTCGCGAGCATGTCGCGGCGCTGCTGCACGCGCGCCATCATCGCGGGGTACTTGGCGGTCAGGGACGCCTGCAGCGCGTCGTCGGCGAGGATGATGCCGTCCTCGATCTGCGAGTTCTGCATGCCCGAGACGGTGCCGGGGATGATGTCGAGCTGCAGCGCGTTGCCCGACGTGAAGACCGTGGTCGAGCCCTCCTTGACGGCGGACACGGGCCACTCGTCGAGGTGGATGCTGTGGCCGGGGTTGAGGAACACCCCGTAGTACGGGTCGCCGATGCGGCTCGCGGTGACGTCGTACAGCTCGCCGGCGGTCAGGCCGATCCGGATGGTCTCGTACCAGGCGGCGGCCGTGGCGTAGTACGGGGCCACGATCTTCTCAACGTAGGCCTGCTGGTCCGCGGGGATCTGCGAGGCGTCCTCGGCGAGGTATCCGGCGCGCGCGGTGTTCGAGCCCCAGTAGCCGAGGCCCGCGCACACGCGCTCGCCCACGGACATCACCCGGCTGGTCGGGCTCGCGACACCCCACGAGGTGTGGAGGTCGCCGCTCAGCATGGTCGGGTGGTAGTTGAACGGCAGCATGATCGGGTTCATGAGGCTGGAGGCCTCGAGCTCCGTCATGCCCGGCCGGATGCCCGAGATGAGGCGGCGCATCGCCTGCGAGCCGTGCGAGGCGGCGAACTCGAAGTACGCGAGCTGGTCCACGTCGTTGTGCAGGCGCAGACCGGAGTCGGGGTCGGTGAAGATGTCGGTCGCGTTGACCAGCTCGCCCGCGAGGGTGGCGAGCTCGGAGACGATGAAGTGGGGGACGTCGATCCAGCCGGAGGTGCTGGCGCCGGTCCAGTACTTCCAGCCCACGAGACCGACCTTGCGCACCGACTCCGCGCCGAGGCCGGCGGCTGCGAGCTGGTCGACGAGCTCGACGTCGTCGGGGTCGGGCTGCCCGACCAGGCTGAACTTCGACTGGCGGATGATCTCGACCGGGTACGGCGTCTTGCTCGCGTACCCGACGGACTCGTTGCCCACCAGGAAGGTCGGGGTGCGGCCGGGCACGAAGATCAGCAGCGACTCCTCGTACCGCGGGTCGAAGCCCGTGAGGAAGGCCGTGTTCGCGAAGTGCTCGCGGTCGCCGTAGACCGCGACGGCGTCGAGGCCGCGACGGTCCATCTCGGCGTATAGCGCCTCGACACGGGCGGCGTACGTCTCGGCCGGGATCTCGGGCATCTCGCGGGGGAGCTCGAACTCCGGCAGGTCGATGGTGGTGAGGGTGACCCCCCAGGGGTTGCTCATGGGTGTTCCTTTCTGCTGGCGCGGCGCCGCTGGGCGGCCTCGCGCTGAACTGATCTCAGGCGGTGATGCCGGGCAGGATGCGCGGCGCCAGGTCGGGGACGAAGTCGTGGTCGAGCGGGAAGATCGGTCGCCAGACCTTCTGGAAGTCGAGCCGCGAGAAGTCGAGCTCGGTGCCGCCCGGGGTCAGCGCCATGAAGGTCGAGGCGGCGAGCGCCTTCTGGCCGGGGAACATGTAGCCGTTCTTCACGACGACCACGTCGTAGCCGGTGACGTCGTGCCACACGCGGTACGGACGGCGCCACGCGGACGGGTCGTCGAGGCTGGTGAACTTGACGCGGCTCACGTGGAGGGAGACGTGCACCTGGCCGTTGTCGACGACGGCGCCGACGACGCCCTCGCCCATGAGGCCCTCGACCAGCTCGAGCACCGTCCAGGGCCCGGCGACCGCGGGGGAGAACCGGTGGTCGACCGTGGCGCCGATAGCGCGGTCGAGCACGCCGCCCACGCCGACCTCGACGGCCGCCGCGACGGACTCCGGGTCGCAGATGCCCTCGAACACGATCGACAGGCCGCTGGCGAGGAAGTCCTCCCGCTCGAGGGTGCGCGTGAGCGCGAACGTGAGGTCGCCCGAGGCGCCGGCCGTGATGTTGTCGCCCGCGTCCGCGATCCACAGCGGTCGCGGGGTGTCCGCGGCGAGCGCCTTGTCCAGCGCCTCGTCCCAGGTGCCGTGCTCGGCGACGATCTCGAAGCGCTCGCGCGCGTCCCAGTACGCCTGGGCGAGCTCGGCGGCGGTGGCGGTCACCGCGTCCTCGTCGTCGCCGGTCACCATAACGGCGGCGCCGTTGCGGTCCTCGTCCGCCCACGCGAAGCCGACCCACATGCCGGCGTCGATGACGCCGGGACGGTGGGAGGCCTCCTCCGCCAGCGCGTACACCGTCGCGCCGGGCTCGACCTGCGTCGACGTGCGCTCGCCCGGGAGCAGCAGCGGCACGCGGACCCAGGCCCGGACCGGGCGTCGGCCGTCGCGCAGCACGGCGACCAGGTTGCGGATCGAGCGCTCGCGCGAGACCTGGTTGTCGGTGTGCGGCGAGTACCGGTGGCACGTCGCGAGGTCGACCATCGAGGCGAGCTCCTCGCTCAGGTTGCCGTGGGGGTCCATCGACATCGAGAGGATGCAGTCCGGACCCACCAGGTCCCGGATCTTGCGCAGCATGCGCTCCTCCGCGTGGTCGCGGCCGACCACGTGCGCGGCCCCGTGCATGTCCAGGTAGACGCCGTCGAGCGGCATGGCCGCCGCGAGGCCCTCGAGGATCTCCGCCTCGATGCGGTCGTAGGCCTCGGGCTCCACGGGGCCGCCCGCCGCGCCCTGCGCGCGCAGCGTCGGCAGCCACTCGATGCCCTCGTTCCAGTCGCCCAGGATCGCCTCGAGGTCGTACTCGGCGAGCAGCTCCGCACCGCGGTGGAGGTGGAAGTACTCGTAGGGCGTCTCGTAGGTGGTGAACATGGTGGACTCGTGGCCGAATCCGGCGATGGCGATGCGCATGAGGGCTCCTGAGGTGGTGTGCCGATACCAGGACTATACATTGCGCTATGTTGCGCAGTTGTTACGTTTCGCGCCCTCGCCGCGCTCGGGAGTCGGGACCGCCCGACTACCTGGTGATTTGCGTCCGAATCCCTTTGCATTGCCCCGATAAGCCTTCTTTCCAGGGCACTTGCTGACAGCCGGTGCCGCAAGGAAGGACGCCTTTGATCTTTACAGCCGATTAACAGTCACGAAACATCTCGCTGGTTCCATAGGCAACGTCGCACAACAGTTTTTGCGCAGTTGCGATGGGGCGCGGTCCCGGACCGTGCATCCCGCGTCCGCCTCGAATCGACCCGTGGGAAGACACCATGCTCACCTTCATCGTCCGCCGGCTCCTCGCGGGGGCCGTCCTGGTCCTCGCCGTGTCGATGATCTCCTTCACCCTGCTCTACGCAGGCGGGGGGAACATCGCCCGGCGCATCCTCGGCCAGAACGCGACCGAGGAGACCGTCGCGCAGCTCGCGCACGAGCTCGGTCTCGACCAGCCGCTGATCGGTCAGTACACCGGCTGGCTCACCTCGGCGCTCTCGGGCGACCTGGGGGTGTCGTGGGTCACGAGCCAGTCGGTGGCGGTCAGCCTCGGCAGCAGGCTCGCCGTCACGCTGTCGCTCGTCATCTGCACCACGGTCATCGCCGCGGTCGTGTCGGTCGGGCTCGGCGTGCTCGCCGCGCGCCGCGGCGGCTGGGTCGACTCGGTGGTGCAGCTCGTCGGCGTCATCGGCTTCGCCATCCCGGGCTTCCTCGTGGCGCTGTACCTCGTGATCTGGTTCGCGATCGACCTCGGGTGGTTCCGCGCCACCGGCTACACGCCGATCGGCGAGTCGTTCTCGGGGTGGGTGAACTCGATCACCCTGCCGGTCATCGCGCTGTCGCTGGGTGCGATCGCCGCGGTCGCCCAGCAGGTGCGCGGCTCGGTGATCGACGCGATGTCCCGCGACTACGTCCGCACGCTGCGAGCGCGCGGGCTCGGGCTCACGCGAGTGGTCTACGAGCACGTGCTGAGGAACGCGGGCGGACCCGCGCTCGCGGTCCTCGGTGTCCAGTTCGTCGGACTGCTCGGCGGCGCCGTGATCGTCGAGCAGGTGTTCGCCCTGCCGGGCATCGGCCAGCTCACCGTCACCGCGACCGGCGGCGGCGACATCCCCGTGGTGATGGGCGTGGTGGTCGCGACCGCCGTGATCGTCGTCATCGTCAACCTGCTCATCGAGCTCGGCCAGGCCGCGCTGAACCCGAAGGTGAGGCTCTCGTGAGCTCCGTCGCATCGTCCCCCGCGCCCTTCGCCGCGCGGCAGCATCTCCTGGCGCGTCTGGTGTGTCGTCCCGTCGCGCTGTTCTCGCTCGTCGTCCTCTCCGTGGTGGCCGTCGTCGCCGCCCTGGGCGGGCGCATCGCTCCGTACGACCCCAACGAGGCGAACATCTCGCTCGTGCTCGCGACGCCCAGCGCGGAGCACGTCCTCGGCAACGACTCCGCGGGACGTGACGTCCTCTCCCGCCTGCTCGCGGCCACCCAGATTTCCATCGCCGCGGCGCTCGTCGCGATCGTGACCGCCCTGATCCTCGGCGTGGTGGCCGGCCTGATCGCGGGCTACTACCGCGGCTGGTTCGACACGGTCGCGTCGTGGGGCACCGCGGTGGTCATGGCGCTGCCCGGCATCGTCGTGCTGCTCGCGGTGCGCGCGGTCGTGGGGTCCTCGATCTGGCTCGCCATGGTCGTGTTCGGCCTCCTGATCTCGCCGGCCTACTACAAGCTGGTCCACTCGTCCGTCACCGCGGTCCGGCAGGAGCTGTACATCGACGCCGCCCGCGTCTCGGGCCTCGGGTCCCTGCGCATCATCGCCCGGCATGTGCTCTCGGTGGTGCGCGCTCCCATCATCATGCAGTCCGCGATCGTCGCGGGCATGACCATCGCGGTGCAGGCGGGCCTGGAGTTCCTGGGCCTGGGCGACCTCAACGTGCCCACGTGGGGCCAGATGCTCAACGATGCGTTCGTCAACATCTACCGCGCGCCGCACCTGATGCTGTGGCCGTCGCTCGCGATCGCCCTGACGTCCATCGCGCTCACGCTGCTCGCGAACGCCATGCGCGACGAGCTCGAGCGCTCGACGCCCGTGGGGCGCCGGCGCCGCCGCAAGGCGGCCCAGGCGGACGTCGTCGACTCCGCGCCGGCCCCGCAGGTCATCGTGCACGCGGACGATGCCGCGACCGCCGCGATCGCCGACGAGCGGCTCCTCGAGATCTCGGGGCTCCGCGTCGCCTACGACCAGCCCGACGGGTCGAGCATCGAGGTGGTGCACGGGGTCTCGATGGCGATCCGTCGCGGCGAGGTCCACGGCCTCATAGGCGAGTCGGGCTCCGGCAAGTCGCAGACCGCGTTCTCGGTGCTCGGCCTCCTCCCTCGCGGCGGGCGTGTCACGGCGGGCACCATCGACTTCGACGGCACCGCGCTGGCGGGCGGCTCGGAGAAGGCCTACGCTCCCATCCGCGGCACGCGGATCGGCTACATCCCCCAGGAGCCGATGTCGAACCTCGACCCGTCCTTCACGATCGGCCATCAGCTGGTCGAGCCGCTGCGCGTCGGGCTCGGGATGTCCAAGGCCGAGGCGAAGGCCAAGGCGCTCGCGCTGCTCGCGAGGGTCGGCATCCCCGACCCGCAGCGCACGTTCGACGCCTACCCGTTCGAGGTCTCGGGCGGCATGGCCCAGCGCGTCCTCATCGCCGGGGCCGTCTCCACCGATCCCGACCTGATCATCGCCGACGAGCCGACCACGGCGCTGGACGTCACCGTGCAGGCCGAGGTCCTCGACCTCCTGCGCGACCTGCAGGCGGAGCGCGGCATGGCCATGCTGCTGGTGACCCACAACTTCGGCGTGGTCGCCGACCTCTGCGACCGCGTCACCGTCATGCAGCACGGGCTGTTCGTGGAGTCCGGACCGGTGCGCACGATCCTGCGCACGCCGGAGCACCCCTACACCCGGTCGCTCCTCGACTCGATCCTCGACGAGGGCCCCGCGCGGGCCCCATACGGCACCACCAGGAAGGAGGCCCGGCTGTGACCGCGCCGCTCCTCAACATCGTCGACCTCGTGGTCGAGTACCCCGGCAAGGGCTTCCGCGCCGCGCCGTTCCGCGCGCTCAAGGGCGTCTCGCTCGACATCCGCCCCGGCGAGACCATGGGCCTCGTGGGCGAGTCCGGCTCCGGCAAGACCACCCTCGGGCGCGCCGTGCTGGGCCTCGCCCCGGTCTCGGGGGGGGCCGTCACCTACGACGGCAAGGACATCTCGCACCTGCACCACCGCGCCCGCCGCCGGCTCGCCAGCGAGATCCAGGTGGTCTTCCAGGACCCGTACTCCTCGCTCAACCCCTCCATGACGATCGCCGAGATCCTCGCGGAGCCGCTCACCATCGCCGGGGTCGCGCCCGCCGAGGCCAAGCGCCGCGTCAAGGACCTGCTCGACCGCGTCGGCCTGCCCGACTCGGCGAGCGACCGTCTGGCCCGCGAGTTCTCGGGCGGCCAGCGCCAGCGCGTCGCCATCGCCCGCGCCCTCGCGCTCGACCCGCGCCTGATCGTGTGCGACGAGCCCGTCTCGGCGCTCGACCTGTCGACCCAGGCGCGCGTCCTCGACCTCTTCATCGAGATCCAGGAGCGCACGGGCGTCGCCTACCTCTTCATCACCCACGACCTCGCGGTGGTGCGGCACATCAGCCACCAGGTGGCGGTCATGTACCACGGTGAGATCGTCGAGACCGGGCCGGCCGACCGCGTCACCACCGATCCCGTCCACCCGTACACCCAGAAGCTGCTGATGGCCGCGCCGCTGCCGGATCCCGACCGTCAGGCCGCGCGCAGGCGCGAGCGCGCCGCGCTGCTCGGTCGCTGAGCCCGGCCCGCCCGGGTGAACGTCCGGTGAACACGCCGGACGCGGCCCGCGCGGCTGGCAGGATGTGCGCATGACCGCGCACCTGGGCCGGAAGGCCGTCGCCGAGCTGGTCGGTACCGCTTTCCTGCTGATGGCGGTGGTCGGCTCCGGGATCATGGCGACGCGGCTGTCGGACGACGTCGGGCTGCAGCTGCTCGAGAACTCCATCGCGACCGGCGCCGCGCTCATCGCCCTCATCATCGCGCTCCAGCCCGTCTCCGCGGCCTTCAACCCCGTGGTGACGCTCGTGGAGCGCGTGCTGGGCCTGATCGGCACCCGCGACGCGCTGGTGCTGATCGCCGCGCAGATGGCGGGCGGCGCCGCGGGCGTGGTGCTCGCCAACCTGATGTTCGAGCTGCCGGCCGTCTCCGTGTCGACCACCGAGCGCGGGGGAGCGGGCCAGTGGCTCGCCGAGGTGGTCGCCACCGTCGGCCTGGTGCTCATCATCTTCGGCTCGGTGCGCGGCGACCGCAGCCGCACGGTCGCGTTCGCGGTCGGCGGCTACATCGCCGCCGCGTACTGGTTCACGTCGTCGACCAGCTTCGCGAACCCCGCCGTGACGGTGGCGCGCATGCTGTCGGACACGTTCGCGGGGATCGCGCCGGGATCGGTGGCGATGTTCATCGCGATGCAGCTGCTCGGCGGCGCGATCGCCGTGGTGCTCGTGCGCACGCTCTACCCGGCGCGTCAGCGCGCGCTCGTCGCGCCCGACGGGGACGATGCGACGGCCTGACGGCGCGCATCGTCCTCACCCCATGGCGCGGCGGACCATCTCCTCGATGCTCGCGGCCACCTCGTCGTCGATGGCCGTCACGGCGTAGGACGTGGGCCAGAACGACCCCGCGTCGAGCGTGGCGCGCTCCTCGAAGCCGAGCGTCGCGTAGCGCGACTTGAACTTGTGCGCCGGCTTGAAGAACACCACCACCTTGCCGTCGCGCGCATATGCGGGCATCCCGTACCAGGTCTTGGGCGCGAGCTCGGGAGCGACGTCGGCGACGATCCCGTGGACCCGCTCGGCGAGGGCCCGGTCGTCCGGCTCCATCGCCGCGATGGCCTCCTCGCAGGCCGCCCTGTCGGCCGCGGCGAGCTCCTCCTTCCTGGTCGACCGGCGGCGCTTCGCCTCGGTCGACGCGGCCTTCATCGCCGCCTTCTCGTCATCGGAGAACGTGTCCGCTCCCATGGGTCGCTCCTTCGGTCGCCTGGACGATGCGCGGGCCGGGGCCGCGCTCCCAGGTCACCGTACCTCCGCGTGCTAGTTTCCGGCTCATGAGGGCATTGAGCCTGGCAGGGACCGCGACGGGGCTGATCCTCGCGGCACTCTCCGCCACCCCGAGCCTGCTCCCGCGGCTCCCGTACGAGCAGGGCGTCCTGACGGGTGTGTGCTTCGCGATCGGGTACGCGCTCGGCACCGCCCTCGGGGTGGCGATCACCGCCCTGGTGAGGGTGCCGCCGGAGGGCTGGGTCCCGCGGGCCGCGTGGATCATCCTGGGCGTGGCGGCCGTCGGCGGGTCGGTGCCGCTCGCGCGGCTGTGGGCGCGCACCCAGGGCGATCTGGCCGGCGCGGGCGGCGCGCCCCGGCCCGGGGTGGTCGACGGCCTGGTCGCGCTCGGCGTCGCGCTGATGACGGCCGCGGCGCTGCTGGCGTTCGGGCGAGGGGTCACCGCGGTCACGCGTCGCCTCGCCCGTCGCCTCGCACCGGGCGAGGAGCACTGGCGATGGCTCGGCATGCCCTCGGCGATGGTGGTGGTCACCGTGGTGATCGCCGCCGTGGTGGGCGCCGCGATCTACGGCTTCGGCACCTACACCGAGTGGAGCTACCAGCGGTACAACGCCTCGGGCGGGGCGGAGGAGCCGGCGAGCGAGTTCCGCTCGGCGGGCCCGGAGAGCGCGCTGTCCTGGGACCTCACGGGACACGAGGGCCGGTCGATCCTCGCGGGCGGCCCCTCCGCGCACGACATCGGGTCGCTCACGAAGACCGAGGCGGAGGAGCCGATCCGCGTGTACGTCGGAGTCGACGAGCCCGGCGGCTGGGACGACCATGCCGCAGCCGCGGTGTCCGAGCTGGATCGCCTGGGCGCCGCCGACCGTGGCGCCATCCTGGTCGCCGCGACCACTGGTACCGGGTGGCTCGACCGGCAGGCGATCGACTCCTTCGAGTACCTGCTCCACGGCGACACCGCGCTGGTGACGATGCAGTACTCCGTCGCCGAGAGCTGGCAGTCGTACACCTTCCACCCGGGTGCCTACCGCGACTCGACCTCCGCCCTGCTCGACGCGGTGCACGACTGGTGGGCGGCGGTGCCCGAGGCCGACCGTCCCGAGCTGTTCGTCTACGGCCTGAGCCTCGGATCGCGGGCCGTCCAGGACTCGTTCGAGGACGCGGAGGCGCTCCGCGCGTACGGCGACGGCGTGGTGCTCGCCGGCACGCCGTACGGCACGGCGATGAACGCCGAGCTCACCGCCTCGCGCGACGCCGGCTCCCCGGTGGGCCGCCCCGTCCTCGATGACGGGATCGCGTTCCGCTGGTTCAACGAGGGGATCGACCTGGCGGAGGCCGGGGGGCCGTGGGAGCGCCCGCGCGTCGCCTTCCTGCAGCACGGCAAGGACCCGATCGTGTGGGCCGGCCTGCCCATCCTGTGGTCTCAGCCCGAGTGGCTCGAGGACGGCCAGCGCAACGACGGGATCCATCCGGACATGCAGTGGTTCCCCTTGGTGACGGGCCTGCAGACCATGGTCGACTCGATGCAGGACCTCGCCGGCCCCGACGGCGACGGGCACCGCTACGGCTCCACCACGCTGGAGGCGTGGATCCAGGTGGTCGGCGACGGCGGCTACACCTCCGATCAGCTCGACCTGATCCGTCAGCGCGTGGCGGGGTCGGACGCGCCTGCGGGGGGCGACGTCTAGCGTCGCCCCCCGCAGGCCCCTCGAGGAGGAGGGTCTCAGTCGAGCGCGTCGATGCGCGCGCGCATCTCCGCGAGCTCGGCCCGGATCTCGGCGGGCACGCGACCGCCGTACGAGTCGAGGAAGGCGGCGGCGTCGTCGGCCTCGGCGGTCAGGGCGTCCTTGTCCATCGCGAACAGGGCGGCCCAGTCCGCGTCCTCGACGCCCGCGGCGGCGTGGTCGATCTCGCCGTCGGCCGGGACGTAGCCGAACGGGCTGTCGGCGCCCTCCGCGGTGCCGTCGATGCGGTCCAGGATCCACTTCAGCGCGTGGATGTTCTCGCCGAAGCCGGGCCACAGGAACCGGCCGTCGGCGCCCTTGCGGAACCAGTTCACCTGGAACACCGCGGGGGCGCCGCCGGCGACCTCGGCGGCGTGGCCGACCTCGAGCCAGTGCTTCCAGTGGTCGGCCATGTGCACGCCCGAGAAGGGGAGCATCGCGAAGGGATCGCGGCGCAGCTCGCCCACCGTGCCCTCGGCGGCGGCGGTCCGCTCCGACGCGAGCGTCGCGCCCATCAGCATGCCGTGGTCCCAGGACCGTGCCTGCGACACCAGCGGGACGTTGGTCGCGCGGCGGCCGCCGAAGATGACGGCGTCGACGACGACGCCGGCGGGGTCCTCCCAGTCGTCCGAGATGGTCGGGCACTGCGCGGCCGCGACGGTGAAGCGCGAGTTCGGGTGCGCGGCCGGGGTGGACGCGTCGGGGGTCCAGTCCTTGCCCAGCCAGTCGGTCAGGTGGTCGGGGACCTCGTCGGTCATGCCCTCCCACCAGACGTCGCCCTCGTCGGTGAGCGCGACGTTGGTGAAGACCACGTCGTGCTCGAGCGTGTCCATCGCGACCGGGTTGGTGCCGCGCCCGGTGCCCGGCGCCACGCCGAAGAACCCCGCCTCGGGGTTGATGGCGCGCAGGCGGCCGTCCGGGCCCGGCGCGAGCCACGCGATGTCGTCGCCGAGCGTCTCGACGGTCCAGCCCGGGATGGTGGGCTGCAGCATCGCGAAGTTGGTCTTGCCGCAGGCGCTGGGGAACGCGGCGGCGACGTGGAACACGCGGCCGTCCGGGTTGGTCACCTTGAGCAGCAGCATGTGCGCCGCGATCCAGCCCTCGTCCTGGCCGATCGCGCTCGCGATGCGCAGCGCGAAGGCCTTCTTGGCCAGGATCGCGTTGCCGCCGTAGGCGGAGCCGTAGGACCAGATCTCGCGCGTCTCGGGGTAGTGGACGATGTACTTGGTCTCGTTGCATGGCCACGGCACGTCCTCCTGGCCGGGAAGCAGCGGCGCGCCCACCGAGTGCACCGCCGGTACCCAGGGCGTCCCCGGGGTGATCCGGCGCAGCGCGTCGGCGCCCATGCGGGTCATGGTGCCCATCGACAGCACGACGTAGGGGGAGTCGGTGACCTGCACGCCGTAGCGGGCGAGCGGGCTGCCGACCGGGCCCATCGAGAAGGGCACCACGTACATGGTGCGTCCGCGCATGGCGCCCGCCATCAGCTCGGACAGGGTCGCGCGCATCCGGTTGGGATCCATCCAGTTGTTCGTGGGGCCGGCGTCCTCCTCATGCTCGGAGCAGATGAACGTCCGGGACTCGACGCGGGCGACGTCGTCGGGGTTCGAGCGCGCGAGGTAGGAGCCCGGGCGGAGCTCGGGGTTGAGCGGGGTCAGCGTGCCCGCCTTCTCCAGCGTGGAGATGAGCCGCTGGCGCTCGGCCATCGAGCCGTCGCACCACACGATGCGCTCCGGGTCGGTGAGCCGTGCGATGCGGCCCACCCAGGCGGCGATCGACGGGTCGATTCCGGCGGGCAGGCCGTCGAGGCCCAGGATCTGCTGCTCGATGACGGTCATCATCGCTCCCCTTCGAGGTCGGATCCGCTGAAATTTGCGGCTTGAGACTCACGCTACGGCGGCTTGGCCGCACTCGAGGGTCGAATCTTGCGTGAAGTTTGGCCGATCTTTCGCTAGTGTCAAGATTCATGGCCGATCTTCCGACGCTGGGGCGCCGCATCCGTCACTTCAGGACCGCCGCCGGGCTGACCCTCGAGGAGCTGGGCGCGCGGATCGACGTCGCACCGAGCCAGCTCTCGCTGATCGAGAACGCGCGGCGGGAGCCGCGGCTCACCCTGCTGACGGACCTCGCGCGCGCCGTCGGCGTCACGGTCGCCGACCTGCTCGACGAGTCCCCGCCCGACGAGCGCTCGGCGCTCGAGATCGACCTCGAGCGCGCGCAGTCGCGCGCGGCGTACCGCGAGCTCGGCCTCCCGACGGTGCGCCCCTCGAAGGGCATGGCGGACGACGTGCTGCGCGCGCTGGTCGGCCTGCACGGCGAGCTCGACCGGCGCGCGCGGCTCGCGATCGCCACCCCCGAGGAGGCGCGCCGCGCGAACACGCGGCAGCGGCGCGCGATGCAGGCGGTGGACAGCCACCTGCCCGAGATCGAGGCCCTCGCGAGCAGGGACGTCGAGGCCGTCGGTCACCGCGGCGGCGCCCTTACCCACCGCACCGTCAGCCTCATGGCGGAGCGGATGGGGCTCGACCTGGTCCACGTGGGCGACCTGCCGCACTCGGCCCGCTGCGTGCTCGACCTGGAGAACGGCCGGATCTACCTCCCGCCGGCGTCGATCCCCGGCGGCCACGGGCTGCGGTCGCTGGCGCTGCAGTCGATGGCCCACCTGGTGCTCGGCCACGGCGAGCCGACGGACTACGCCGACTTCCTGCGCCAGCGTCAGGAGGCCTCGTACTACGCGGCCGCGTGCCTCATGCCGCTCGGGCCGACGATCGCGTTCCTCGAAGAGGCCAAGCAGGAGCGGAACATCGCCATCGAGGATCTGCGCGACGCGTTCGGCGTCACGCATGAGGCGGCCGCGCTGCGGTTCACCAACCTCGCCACGTCGCGCCTCGGGATCCCGGTGCACTTCCTCCGCGTCGACGGGGACGGCTCGGTGATGCGCGCGTACGAGAACGACGGGCTGCCGCTGCCCGTCGACGCGACCGGCTCGACCGAGGGCCAGCTGGTGTGCCGCCACTGGAGCGCGCGCAACGCGTTCTCACGGTCGACCCGCACCACGGAGTACTACCAGTACACGGACACTCCCAAGGGCACGTTCTTCGAGGCGACCCAGACCGGCCAGGGCGACTCGGACGAGTTCTCGATCACCGTGGGCGTGCCCTACCAGGAGTCCAAGTGGTTCCGCGGGCGCGAGACCGGGCACCGCGCATCGTCCCGCTGCCCGGACCTCACCTGCTGCCGCCGCCCCGAGCCGGGCGCGGTCGAGCGCTGGCACGGGCGCGCGTGGGCCAGCGCGCGGGTCCACGCGCACATCTTCTCCCCGCTGCCGCAGGGGACCTATCCCGGGATCGACGACCGCGAGCTGTACGACTTCCTCGAGTCGCACTCGCCGGGCACGCCGGCGGACGGCTAGCTCAGAGCAGCAGCCCCCAGGCCGCCGCGGCGAGGCCGCCGATCGCGAGGCCGAGGCCCACGGGGTCGATGCGGCGCAGCACGGACGGACCCTCGCCGGCGGGGTCGCCCGACGGGTGCGCCGCCCTCCAGGCGTCCCAGCGGGCCCTGATCATGGCGGAGGCGTCCCCCGACGGGGTCCCGGTCGCGTCGCCGGCGCGCCCGGCGAGGGGCGGCACGCCCGACTCCGACTCGCGCGCCACCTGCTTCTCGATCCGTCGCGACTGGGCTGCTCCGGGCGCGGGGGCGGCGAACGCGCCCGCCTTGCGGCCGTCGTCTCCTCGCACCTCGAGGCTCCAGCGGGTGTCGAGGCCCTCGAGCCGGGAGAACGGCACGGTGGCGACCTGGGTGATGTTGTGGATCTCGACGCGGTCGTCGGTCACCGCGACGTGCGGCCGCAGGAACGCCGCGAGGCCGAGCGCGATCATCCCCGCGCCCACGCCGAGCCCGCCCTGCGCGTTCCCCAGCCCCGCGGCGATGACGTGCCACACGGCGATCACGGCACCCGTGCCGACCGCCGTCCAGCCCCAGATCTGCGAGGAACGGGCGCGATAGGTCTGCATGGGCTCCATGGTCCCATGCCGCCGGGGTCGCCCCTCCGGACGGTGGCGTCCCTCAGTCCTGGCGTGCGCGGAACGCGGCCTGGGCCGCGCGGTTGGTGCACGTCACGGTGCAGTACTTGCGCGAGCGGTTGCGCGACAGGTCGAGCACCACGCCCTCGCAGTCCTCCATGGCGCACCGCGAGAACCGCTGCGTCTCGTGACCGCGGATCACGTCGATCATCGCCATCGCCGTCTCGACCAGGATCCGGGCGTGGAACGGGCCCTGCTCGTCCGTCGCGTGGATGTGCCAGTCGATGTCGCCGTGGCGCACCAGCCGCGGCACGGCGTGCTGCTCCGCGAGGATCCGGTTGACCAGCGGCACGGCCTGGTCCCGCGATGCGAGGAACAGCTCGCGCAGCGGGGTGCGGATCGCGCGGACGGGCTCGAGGTCGGCGGCGGTCGGGCGCCTGCCGGTGTACTCGAAGCGCTCGAAGAACTCGAGCAGGTCGTCGAGCGTCGTGAGCGTGTCCGGCTCGAGCTCGGAGTTCGACAGGAACACGCCCGACTCCAGCGCCTCCGCGGTGTCATTGGCGAACGTCATTTTGACACATTACCAAACGACATCTAGTGTCATCTGTCATGACTGCTTTGACTCATGACGTCGCGCGGGGCCGCCTCGGGCAGGGCCTCGTCTTCGCGCTCGTGTCCGCGGCGTCCTTCGGTGCCTCCGGCTCGCTCGCGCGAGGCCTGCTCGACGCCGGCTGGTCGGCGGGCGCCGCCACGCTGATCCGCGTCGCGATCGCGGCCGTCGCGCTCGCGGTCCCCGCGGTGCTGGCCATGCGGGGGCGGTGGCATCTGCTGCGCTCGACGTGGCCCACGATCGTCGCGTACGGCGTGTTCGCCGTCGCGGGCTGCCAGCTCTTCTACTTCATGGCGGTCGGCCACCTGGACGTCGGCGTCGCGCTGCTCATCGAGTACATGGCGCCGGTGGTGGTCATCGGCTGGATGTGGGTCACGCAGGGCAGCCGCCCGGGCGCGCTCACGCTCGGCGGCGCGCTCCTCGCCATGGCCGGCATGGTGCTGCTGCTCGACCTGATCGGCGGCGCCGGCGCCGTCGACCTGGTGGGCGTCGGTTGGGCGATGCTCGCGATGGTGGGCGCCTCGGTCTACTTCGTCATCGGCGGCGACACGTCGACGGGTCTGCCGCCGGTGATGCTGGCGTGGGGCGGGCTCGTGGTCGCGAGCATCGTCCTGGCGGTCGCCGCCGTGACCGGCCTGGTGCCCTTCGCGGCGGTGCTCGGCGCGGTCCAGCTGCTGCCCCTCGCGGTGCCGTGGTGGGTCGCGGCCGGCGTCCTCGGGGTGGTCACCGCGGCGATCGCCTACGTCGCGGGCATCGCCGCGACGCGGCGCCTCGGCGCGCGGCTCGGGTCCTTCGTGTCGCTCACCGAGGTCATCGCGGCGGCTACGTTCGCCTGGCTCCTGCTCGGGCAGGCACCGGCGCCGATCCAGTTCGCGGGCGCCGCGCTGATCCTCGGTGGGGTCATCCTGGTGAAGCTGGGCGAGCCCGCCGCGGAGACCACCGCGATCACGCCGCAGCAGGTGCCGGACGCGATGCCCGACGCGATCCCGGCCGCGGTGCTCGCGGAGGTTGCCGCCGGGGAAGGGATCGAGGCCGATCGCCCCGTCGCGGGCGCCGAGCCCGCGGGCATCGCCGCCGACGCCTCGCGCCGGTAGAATGTCCCCCGGTCCACGTCGGACCGGAATCCCAGACACGAAACGAGTTCCCGCATGCCCCTGCGCTCCGACCTGCGCAACGTCGCGATCGTCGCCCACGTCGACCACGGCAAGACCACCCTCGTCGACGCCATGCTCGTCCAGGGCGGCGCCTACGGCGACCACGCCCATGTCGAGGACCGTGCGATGGACTCCGGCGACCTCGAGCGCGAGAAGGGCATCACGATCCTCGCGAAGAACACCGCGATCCGGTACACCGGCGAGGCCGCCGGTCCCGAGGGCGTCACCATCAACGTGATCGACACCCCGGGCCACGCGGACTTCGGCGGCGAGGTCGAGCGCGGCCTGTCGATGGTCGACGGGGTGGTGCTGCTCGTGGACGCGTCCGAGGGCCCGCTGCCGCAGACCCGGTTCGTGCTCCGCAAGGCGCTCGCGGCCAAGCTGCCCGTCATCATCGTCGTGAACAAGGTGGACCGCCCCGACTCCCGCATCGACGAGGTGGTCGAGGAGACGCACGACCTGCTCCTGGGTCTCGCCTCCGACCTCGAGGACGAGGTCCCGGACCTCGACGTCGACGCGCTGCTCGAGGTGCCCGTCGTCTACGCCTCCGCGAAGGCCGGCATCGCCTCGCTCGCCCAGCCCGCGGACGGCACGCTCCCGGACGGCGACTCCGTCGAGCCCCTGTTCAAGGTGATCATGGAGCGCATCCCCGCGCCCTCCTTCGACGAGGGCGCGCCGCTCCAGGCGCACGTCACCAACCTGGACGCCTCGCCGTTCCTCGGCCGCCTCGCGCTGCTGCGCGTCTACAACGGCGAGATCCGCAAGGGCCAGCAGGTCGCGTGGGCACGCAAGGACGGCTCCATCAAGCAGGTGAAGATCACGGAGCTGCTCGAGACCAAGGGCCTCGACCGCGTGCCGGCCGAGTCCGCCAAGGCGGGCGACATCGTCGCCGTCGCCGGCATCGAGGAGATCACCATCGGCGAGACCCTCACGGACCTCGAGGACCCCCGTCCGCTGCCGCTGATCCAGGTCGACGACCCGGCGATCTCGATGACCATCGGCATCAACACCTCGCCGCTGGCCGGCCGCGTCAAGGGCGCCAAGGTCACCGCCCGCCAGGTGAAGGACCGCCTCGAGAAGGAGCTGATCGGCAACGTCTCGATCCGCGTGCTGCCGACCGAGCGCCCCGACTCGTGGGAGGTCCAGGGCCGCGGCGAGCTCGCGCTCGCGATCCTGGTGGAGCAGATGCGCCGCGAGGGCTACGAGCTCACGGTCGGCAAGCCGCAGGTGGTCACCCGCGAGGTCGACGGCAAGCTGCACGAGCCCATGGAGCACATGACCATCGACGTGCCGGAGGAGCACCTCGGCGCCGTGACGCAGCTGCTCGCCTCGCGCAAGGGCCGCATGGAGTCGATGTCGAACCACGGCACCGGCTGGGTCCGCATGGAGTTCATCGTCCCCGCGCGCGGCCTCATCGGCTTCCGCAGCCAGTTCCTCACCGACACCCGCGGCACGGGGATCGCCTCGTCCATCGCGCACGGCTACGAGCCGTGGGCGGGTCTGATCGAGTACCGCACCAACGGCTCGCTCGTCGCGGACCGCGCCGGCGCGGTCACCTCGAACGCGCTCATGGCCCTCCAGGACCGCGGCACCTTCTTCGTCGGTCCCACCGAGGACACCTACGAGGGCATGGTGATCGGCGAGAACTCGCGCAACGAGGACATGGACGTCAACATCACCAAGGAGAAGAAGCTCAACAACATCCGCTCGTCCACGGCGGAGGAGCTCGAGCGCCTGGCCCCGCCGCGCCGCCTCACGCTCGAGGAGTCCCTCGAGTTCGCCCGCGAGGACGAGTGCGTCGAGGTGACGCCGGAGAAGGTCCGCATCCGCAAGGTGATCCTCGACGGCACCGAGCGGGCTCGCGCGGCCTCGCGCGCCAAGCGCCAGAACGCCTGACCCCCGCCCCTACCATGGGCTCCATGGCTCGCATCATCGGCTCGTACGTCGTGATCGCCCTGCTCGGTGCCATCGTGGCGCTCGTGGGAGGCGGCGCGCATCGCTCGTACGGCTGGGTCGGGCTGACGCTCTGCGTGCTGCTCGTGGGGGTGGCGAGCGTGTTCGCCCGCACGTGGCGAGGCTTCGCCGGGCTGGGCGTGCTGGCGGGCGCCTGGATGCTGGTCACGGTGCCTCTCGCGGGCGAGGGTCCCGGCGGGTCGGCGCTGATCGCGGTCGACGCGCTCGGCCTGGGCTGGGTGATCGGCGGGTCGGTCGCTGTCGTGGTCGCGGCCTTCCTCCCGCGGTCGCTGCTCCTCGGACGTGACGAGGCAGTCCGCGCATGACGCGGGGCGAGGGGGGCGACCGCGACACCGAGGTCGAGCCGTACCTGCAGGAGTCGCCCGAGGACGATGCCGTCGACGTGGAGGCTCGCGCGTCGCGGGACGATGCGGGCGTCGGGCACGACGATCCCGCCGAGGACCAGGCGCCGGTCGACGAGGACGGGCCGCCCGCCGCGTCAGGCCACTGGGGTCGCTGGGTCGCGTTCGGCCTGCTCGTGATGGTCGCGGGCGCATACGTGGTGGCGGCCTTCTACGCCTCCGCGCGAGTGCCCGACGGCACACGGGTGCTGGGCGTCGACATCGGCGGGCTCCAGCGCGCCGCCGCGGTCGCGGCGCTCGAGCCCGCCTTCGCCGAGGTGCAGGACGCGCCGGTGACGCTGACGATCGACGAGCGCGGCACGCTCATCGACCCGACCGAGGCGGGCCTGAGCGCGGACGCCGCCGCCACGGTCGACTCCCTGCTGTCCTTCAGCCTGTCGCCCATGCGCATCATGCGGGCGTTCAGCGGCGCCGAGGTCGACGTCGATCCCGTCACCGGCGTCGACCGCGACGCGCTGGTCGCGGCCGTCGACGCGGTCGCCGACAACCTCGTGGCGGAGCCTCAGGACGCGGTCGTCACCGTCTCCTCCACCGGCGCCGCGGTCACGCCGGGTGTCGACGGCGAGGGAGTCGACACCGAGGCGAGCGCGGACATCGTGGCGGAGGCGTGGCCCGTCGACGCCGTCGAGGTGGTCGCCGCGCCGCTCGAGCCCGCCGTCACCACAGCCGAGGCGGAGGGCTTCGCCGCCGACCTCAACGCGACCACGCTGGCCGCCGACGTGCTCATGTCGGGCGAGAACGGCGACGCGACCGTCACGTCGGAGCAGATGGTGGAGAACGCGACGGTGGTCGCGGAGGAAGGCGAGCTGCGGCTCGTCATCGACGGCGCGCCCATCGCGGCCGAGCTCGAGCGCGCGGACCCCGCGCTCGTGAGCGACCCCAGCGCCGCCTCCTTCAGCTTCACGTCGGACCACCAGCTGACGGTGGTCGACTCGACCACCGGGCGCGCGATCGACCCCGACGCCCTGGGCGAGGCTGTCGTCGCCGCCGCGACGTCCGCCGACCGGGTCGGCACGCTGCCGTACCGCGACACGGAGGCCACCGTCACGAGCGACGACCTGGGGGTCGACGACTTCAAGGAGATCGTCTCGACCTTCAGCACCCCGGTCCCGTACGACCCGATCCGGACCAAGAACCTCGCGCGCGGCGCGGAGCTGATCACGGGAACCGTGGTGAAGCCGGGGGAGCGCTTCGACCTCACCGAGGTGCTGTCCCCGATCAACGGGGAGAACGGCTTCTACCAGGCGGGCGTGATCGTCAACGGCATCCACACCGAGGGCTACGGCGGAGGCCTGTCGCAGGTCTCCACCACCGCGTACAACGCCGGCTACTTCGCGGGCATGGACGACATCGCGCATCGTCCCCATTCCGTGTACTTCCAGCGCTACCCGGCGGGGCGGGAGAGCACCCTGTTCATCGGCTCGATCAACATGGTCTTCGAGAACTCGACCCCCTACTCGCTGGTGATGAGCGCGTACATCGAGGACGCCAAGCTCACCGTCGAGATCTGGTCGACGCCGTACTACACGGTGAAGACGTCCGCGTCGGCGCGCACCAATGTCACGCCCATCACGACCGTCGAGCTGGACGATCCGGACTGCGAGGCCTACCCCGGAGGCGAGGACGGCTTCACCATCACCAACACGCGCGAGCGCTACGTCGACGGCGAGCTCGTGGACAGGAAGAGCCTCACCTGGACGTACCGTCCGGACAACGCCGTGAAGTGCGTCTAGCGGGGACGATGCCGGTACCGTGCGGGGTATCGGGGCGTCTGGTGGCGGCGGTCGCGGCTGTATGATGACCGCATCCTGATGACCCCGAGGATGGAGGAGGCGCCGTGACCTACGTCATCGCTCTGCCGTGTGTCGACGTCAAGGACAAGGCGTGCATCGACGAGTGTCCGGTCGACTGCATCTACGAGGGTGAGCGGATGCTCTACATCCACCCGGACGAGTGCGTCGACTGCGGCGCCTGCGAGCCGGTGTGCCCCGTCGAGGCCATCTACTACGAGGACGACGTGCCGGACAAGTGGTCCGAGTACTACAACGCGAACGTCGAGTTCTTCTCGGAGATCGGCTCGCCCGGCGGCGCCGCCAAGATGGGCCTGATCGAGCACGATCACGACCTCATCAAGTCGCTCCCCGCGCAGAACGGCTGACCGGCCCGATGGGGCTGCGCCCGGGTTCCCTGCCGGACTTCCCGTGGGACTCGCTGGCGCCGTACCGCGCCCGCGCCGCCGCGCATCCCGACGGGCTCGTCGACCTCTCGGTCGGCACCCCGGTCGACCCCACCCCCGCGATCGTGCGCGAGGCGCTCGCGGCCGCCGCGGACGCGCCGGGCTACCCCACCACGCACGGCACGGCCGCGCTGCGCGAGGCGGTGGCCGCGTGGTTCGCGCGGCGTCGCCACGCCCCCGGCGTCGACCCGGCGGCGGTGCTCCCGACCGTGGGCTCCAAGGAGCTCGTGGCGATGCTCCCCGCGTACCTCGGCCTCGGCGAGGGCGACGTGGTGGTGCACCCGCGCGCCGCCTACCCGACGTACGACGTGGGCGCGCGGCTCGCCGGCGCGACGCCGTTGGCGACCGACGACGTCGACGACTGGCGCGGCGACACCTCGGTGCGGCTCGTGTGGGTGAACTCGCCGTCCAACCCGACCGGCGCTGTGGCCGGCGCCTCGCACCTCGCCGAGGTGGTCGCCGCCGCGCGCGAGATCGGCGCGCTGGTCGCCTCCGACGAGTGCTACGCGGAGCTCGCGTGGACCTCCGACCCGGTGCCCTCGATCCTCGACCCCGCCGTCTGCGGCTCGTCGCACGAGGGCGTGCTGGCGGTCTACTCGCTGTCGAAGCAGTCGAACCTCGCGGGATACCGCGCCGCCTTCGCGGCCGGCGATCCCGCGGTGGTGACCGCGCTGCTCGAGGTGCGCAAGCACGCCGGCATGATCATGCCGGCGCCCGTGCAGGCGGCCATGACCGTGGCCCTGGGCGACGACGCGCACGTCGCCGAGCAGAAGGAGCGCTACCGGCGCCGGCGCGACCTGCTGAAGCCCGCGGTCGAGGCGGCCGGCTTCCGCGTGGACCATTCGACGGCAGGCCTGTACCTGTGGGCCACCCGCGACGAGGATTGCTGGCAGACCCTGGACTTCCTGGCGGAACACGGCATACTGGCGGCTCCGGGTGCCTTCTACGGCGAGGCCGCGAGGCGGCACGTCCGCATCGCGCTCACCGCCAGTGATTCGGGAGTCGCCTCCGCTTCTAGTAGGCTCGCAAACGATCGGTAAACCGACGCTCAAGAACGGCGATCGGGTGCGTTTTTCGAAGGGGAGAATATGGCACACGTGGTAGACGCAAGGCTCACTGTCGACGGCAGCACGCGCGAGCTTCCCATCGAGCGCGCGACCGTGGGCAACGACGGCGTCTCCGTGGCCACCCTCCTCCGCGACACCGGGCTGGTGACCGTCGACCCGGGCTTCATGAACACCGCCTCGTGCGAGTCCTCGATCACGTACATCGACGGCGACGCCGGCATCCTCCGCTACCGCGGCTACCCGATCGAGCAGCTCGCCGAGAACTCGACGTTCCTCGAGGTCGCCTACCTGCTCATCCACGGCGAGCTGCCGACCCAGGACCAGCTGACGGCTCTCAACAACCGCGTCGCGCGCCACATGCACGTCCACGAGGGCATCAAGACCTTCCTCGGGGCCTTCCCGCGCGACGCCCACCCGATGGCCGTGCTGTCGGGCGCGATCAGCGCGCTGAGCACGTTCTACCCGGAGTCCGTCGGTCGCAGCCCCGAGCAGATCGAGCTCGCGACGGTCCTGCTGCTCGCGAAGTCGGCGACCGTGATCGCCTACCTCCAGCGCCGCGCCGGCGGCGGGGACCTCATCGAGCCGCGCCGCGGCGGCCACTACGTCGACGAGTTCATGCGCATCGCCTTCTCCCCGGAGTCGGGCGAGATCGAGATCGACCCCGCGGTGCGCCGCGCCGTCGACCTGCTGCTGATCCTGCACGGCGACCATGAGCAGAACTGCTCGACCTCGACCGTGCGCATCGTCGGCTCGTCGCACGCCAACATCTACGCCTCGGTCGCGGCCGGCGTCGGCGCGCTCTCGGGCCCACTCCATGGCGGCGCGAACGAGGCGGCGCTGCGCATGTTCGACCAGATCAAGGAGTCGGGCGACACCATCGAGCAGTTCGTGGCCAAGGTCAAGGACAAGGCCGAGGGCGCCCGCCTCATGGGCTTCGGCCACCGCGTCTACAAGTCCTACGACCCGCGCGGCGCCGTGGTGAAGAAGACCGCGGACAAGCTGCTGACCCAGCTCGGCGGCTCCGACGAGACGTTCCAGATGGCGCAGCGGCTCGAGGAGATCGCGCTGTCCGACGACTACTTCATCGAGCGCAAGCTCTACCCGAACGTGGACTTCTACACGGGCCTGCTGTACTCGGCGATGGGGTTCCCGACGGCGATGTTCACCCCGCTGTTCGCCCTGGGCCGGATGCCCGGCTGGATCGCCCACTACCGCGAGATGCTCAACGACCCGCGCACCAAGATCGGCCGCCCGCGCCAGATCTACACGGGCGAGGTCGAGCGCGACTACGTGAGCCTCGAGGACCGCTGACCTGCACGTCGCGCCGTCCCGTGTCACTGTGGAGGGGAGTCCCCTCCGACGCGAGGAGCGTGACATGGACGTCGATGACGCTGCTCTCCGGCGCGAGGCGAAGCGCCGGGTGGAGGCCCGCAACGGCTTCTACTGGTTCCTGGTCGTGTGCGTGGTCCTGTGGGCCATGTTCATCCTCATCTGGTGGATGAACGGGCGCGGCTACTTCTGGCCGGCCTGGCCCATCCTCGGCATGGGCATCGGTCTCGCCTTCTCCGCGGCCGCCGCGTTCCTGCCGGGCGCGGGCCGTCCCAGCGAGGAGCGGATCGAGCGCGAGTACCGCAAGATGAAGGGCGAGCTGGGCGGGTCCTGACGCGCCTCAGCCGGGCGGCGTCTCCAGCGTGAGCCGGATCGCCGCTCCGATCGCGCCCGCCGGGGCGTCCACCGGCCCGAGACCGTCCGCCGCGGTCCATCCCTCGCCGCCGACGGAGACGGCGGCCACGGACTCCTCCGCCGCCACCGCGACGGCCCAGGACGCGAGGGCGTCCCGTGCCGCCGCATCGTCCACCGTGGGCGCGACGTCGAGCCAGACGTCGTCGTCGGTCGCGTCGAGCACCCGCACCGCGTAGACGTCCTCGCCGAAGTCGGCGTCGATGCGGTCGGCGAAGTCCTGAGGCGTGGTGCCGTCGCCCTCGCCGACGTCGCAGGTGACGGAGACGCCGCCGGTCTGGCCGCGGAGCGCCGACGCCCACATCCGGCCGAGCGTCTCCCAGCGCGCGTAGGCGTCGGGGAAGGCCGACCGCTGGACGCGCTGGGCGGCGACCGTGACCTCCATGTCCTGCCAGCCGTCGACGCGCACCAGCGAGTCGAGGAACCTGCCGGTGGCGTAGTACGGGTCCTGCACCTCGGCCTCGGTGCCCCAGCCCTGCGAGGGCCGCTGCTGGAACAGGCCGAGCGAGTCGCGGTCGCCGTAGTCGAGGTTGCGCAGCGAGGACTCCTGCATCGCGGTCGCGAGGGCGATCGTGGTCGCGCGCGCGGGCAGGTCGCGCCCCTCGGAGACCGCGGCGATCAGCGCGGCGTAGCCGGCCTGCTCGGCGGTCAGGGTCGAGGTCGACTCGCCGAGCACCGCGCTGCAGCGGAAGGTCGGCGGCTCCGCGGGCCGCTGCTCGGACCAGAGGTAGAGGCCTGCCGCGGCGCCCCCCGCGGCCGCGACCAGCACCCCGAACGCCGCCGCGGTACGACCGCGGGACACGTCAGTTCGCGTGCAGCGCGGCGTTGAGCTCGACGCCCTTGCCCTGGCGCTGCACCGCCTCGAGCGCGCCCGAGACGGAGTTGCGGCGGAACAGGATGCCGTCCTGGCCGGCGAGCTCGCGCGCCTTGACGTAGCGCGGGTTCCCGTCGTCGTCGGTCTGGCCCACGAGGAGCACCTTGGAGCCGGCGGTCACGTAGAGCCCGGCCTCGACGATGCAGTCGTCGCCCAGCGGGATGCCGAGACCCGAGTTGGCGCCCAGCAGCGAGTTCCGGCCGATCGAGATGATCTCCTTGCCGCCGCCCGACAGGGTGCCCATGATCGAGGCGCCGCCGCCGACGTCGGAACCGTCGCCCACGACCACGCCGGCCGAGATGCGGCCCTCGACCATCGAGTGGCCGAGCGTGCCGGCGTTGAAGTTACAGAAGCCCTCGTGCATGACGGTGGTGCCCTCCGCGAGGTGCGCGCCCAGGCGCACGCGGTCGGAGTCCGCGATGCGCACGCCCGACGGGACCACGTAGTCGACCATGCGCGGGAACTTGTCGACGCCGTAGACGGTCAGCTGCTTCCCGAACGCGCGGTAGCGCAGGCGGACCTGCTCGAAGCCCTCGATGGCGCAGGGGCCGTCGGAGGTCCACACGACGTTGGTCAGGGCACCGAACACGCCGTCGAGGTTGAGCCCGTGAGGCTGGACCAGGCGGTGGCTGAGCAGGTGGAGGCGGAGGTAGGCGTCCTCGACCGAGGCGGGCGCCTCGTCCAGGTCGATCACGGTCTTCACCAGCCGGATCTGGACGTCGCGGAGGTCGTCGGTGCGCTCGGCCGCCTTGAGCTGGGCGGGCGCCGTCGCGCGGGCCTTCGGTTCGCCGAGGGCGGGGGAGGGGTACCAGGTGTCGAGCACCGTCCCGTTGTTGTCGATGGTCGCGAGGCCGAATCCGAAGGCGGGTCGAGTCATGGCCACCAGGGTAGTTCAGCCCGCCCGGCCGTGTTTCCGATCACTGCGCACGGATCTCGGGGCGACACGCCGCGGTGGGAGCGGTCTCCGACGGCGACACGCCGTCGACCCGGGACGGACTCCGTGCGGAGTGTCCGGCGGGGGTGGGTCGAGGCGGGGAGGGGACGATGCCCTGATTAGGCTGGCACCATGACGCACCTGGACCTGAGCGCCCCCGTCGAGGAGCTGGCCAAGGCGCTCGTCGACATCCCCTCCGTCTCCGGCAACGAGGACCGCATCGCGGATGCGGTCGAGGAGGCGCTGCGCGGCTGCGCGCACCTCGAGGTGATCCGCGAGGGCAACGCGATCGTCGCGCGGACGGCGCTCGGCCGGGCCGAGCGCGTCGCGATCGCCGGTCACCTCGACACCGTCCCCATCAAGGGCAACGTCCCCGGCTGGTGGACCGAGGACGGCGAGCTCGCAGGGCGCGGCTCCGTCGACATGAAGGCGGGGGTGGCCGTGCAGCTGTCCCTGGCCGCGGCGGTCGCCGCGCCGTCCCGCGACATCACGTGGATCTTCTACGACCAGGAGGAGGTCGAGGCCGACCGCAACGGCCTGGGCCGCCTGGTGCGCGAGCGCCCCGAGCTGGTCGAGGCGGACTTCGCGGTGCTGTGCGAGCCCACGGAGGGCGTGATCGAGGGCGGCTGCAACGGGACGATGCGCGCGGAGGTCCGCATCAACGGCCGTGCCGCGCACTCCGCCCGCGCGTGGAAGGGCGTCAACGCCGTGCACCGCGCCGCCCCCCTGCTCTCGGCGCTCGCCGCGCGTCCCGCCGAGGCTTTCGTGGTCGACGGGCTCGAGTACCGGGAGGGCCTCAGCGCCGTGCGCATCGCGGGCGGGATCGCGGGCAACGTGATCCCGGACGCGTGCGTGGTGACGGTGAACTACCGCTTCGCCCCGTGCTGGACGCTCGGCGAGGCGCAGGCGCGCCTCGAGGAGTTCGTCGCCTCCAGCGGCCTCGACGACTACGAGCTGGTCTACACCGACCTGTCGGGCCCGGCCCGGCCCGGCCTCGACGCCGCGCTCGCCGCCTCGTTCGTCGAGTCCGTCGCCTCGACCGGGGTCGCGGCGCCCCGGGCGAAGCAGGGCTGGACCGACGTGGCGCGCTTCGGCGAGCTCGGTGTGCCCGCCGTCAACTACGGCCCCGGAGACCCCGAGCTCGCGCACGCCGACGACGAACGCTGCCCGGCCGATCAGATCCGGCTGTGCCGCGCGGGCCTGGAGGCCTGGCTCACCGCGTGACCCGACCCCGACAAGGAGCGACATGAAGGAGTACCGCAAGGGACCCGTGCTGCTGCGCGGCCGCAACGTCCCCACCACCTCCACCGCGGGCCACCTGCTCGACTCGCAGCGGGACATCGACTGGCTGCACGGCGACCCGTGGCGGGTGATGCGCATCCAGTCCGAGTTCGTCGAGGGCTTCGGCGCGCTCGCGGAGATCGGCAACGCGATCACGGTGTACGGCTCGGCGAGGTCCGCGCCGGACTCGCCCGAGTACCGCGCCGGCGTCGAGGTCGGACGCCTGCTGGTCGAGGCCGGCTACGCGGTCATCACCGGGGGAGGCCCGGGCTGCATGGAGGCCGCGAACAAGGGCGCCGCGGATGCCGGCGGCATCTCCGTGGGCCTGGGCATCGAGCTGCCGTTCGAGCAGGGTGTCAACGAGTACGTCAACCTCGGCATCAACTTCCGCTACTTCTTCGCCCGCAAGACCATGTTCGTGAAGTACGCCCAGGGCTTCATCGCGCTGCCCGGCGGCTTCGGGACGCTCGACGAGCTGTTCGAGTCGCTGACGCTGGTGCAGACCAGGACGGTGCAACGCTTCCCGATCGTGCTGCTCGGCAGCGACTACTGGGGCGGGCTGGTCGGATGGCTGCGCGACACGATGGCGGCGGAGGGCAAGATCTCCGAGGCCGACCTCGACCTCATCCGGGTCACCGACGACCCGCTCGAGGCCGTCGAGCACGTCGTCTCCCTCACCCGCGACAACCCCTGACGTTCTCGTCACGGCGATTTTGGGCACGCTCCCGGCGCGGCGTAGAATTGCACAAGCGTCGCGAGGGGCGGCGCACTTTCCACGCGAGGAGACCCACACGATGGCTGCAATGAAGCCCCGCACCGGTGACGGCCCCATGGAGGTCGTGAAGGAGGGCCGCAGCTACGTGATGCGGGTCCCGCTCGAGGGCGGCGGTCGTCTCGTGGTCGAGATCACGGCGGACGAGGTCAAGGAGCTCGGCGACGCGCTCCACGGCGCCCTCCAGTAGTCGGGCGCCTCAGCCCTTCACGGCGGCCAGCAGGCCGTCGCCTGCGGTGAGCAGGGCGGTGGTGAGCCGCTCGTCCTCCCGCACCGTGCGCAGCGTCTCGCGCACCGCCGTCGTGTCCTGGTCGCGCTGCGCGGGGTCCGCGACGCGGCCGTGCCACAGCGCGTTGTCCATGAGCAGCAGCCCGCCCGGCTTGAGCAGCCGCATCGCGTGCTCGAGGTACGCGGGGTACTCGGACTTCCGGGCGTCGATGAAGACGATGTCGTAGCCGGCGTCCGTCAGGCGCGGCAGCACGTCGAGAGCGCGGCCGGTGATCAGCCGCGCCCGCTCGGGTGCGAATCCCGCGGCCGTGAGGGTCCGTCGCGCCGCCTTGTGGTGCTCCGGCTCGACGTCGATGCTCGTCACGACCCCGGTGGGGGCCATGCCTCGCAGCAGGTAGGTGGTCGACACCGCGGCCCCGGTGCCGATCTCGACCGCCGTCGCCGCCCGCATCGTCCGGGCGAGGACCTGCATCGCCCGCCCGGCGCCGGGGAGCACGGGCGCGCAGCCCAGCTCGTCGGCGACGTCGCGCGCCTCGAGGAGCACGCGGTCCTCCGCGATGAAGTCCTCCGCGTACGCCCAGTTCGCTGCCTCGATGCTCATCGGACCTCCCGTTCCGGGACCAGCGTATCGGGGGTCTCAGGCAACTCTCAGGAGGCGGTGGGAACATGGAAGGGCGTCGACCCGTTGAGCGAGACAAGAGGAGGGCTCAGATGACCGGAACGGAAGCGATCGAGGTCGCCGAGATCGCCCCTGCCGCCGCGCCCGAGCTGACCTGGGAGAGCATCGTCGAGCAGCACTCCGGGCGGGTCTACCGCCTGGCGTACCACCTGACGGGAAACCAGCACGATGCCGAGGACCTCACGCAGGACGTGTTCGTCCGCGTCTTCAACTCGCTGTCGCAGTACAAGCCCGGCACGTTCGAGGGCTGGTTGCACCGCATCACCACCAACCTGTTCCTCGACCGCATGCGCCGCAAGAAGCGCATCCGCTTCGACTTCATGGCCGACGACGACGCGACCGTCGCGACGTCGGACAGCTTCGACCGTCACGAGCGCTCCGGCCAGCCCGAGGACGCCTTCGACATGTCGAACCTGGGCGATGACATCATCGCGGCGCTCGCCGACCTGCCGCCCGAGTACCGCGCGGCCGTGGTCCTGAGCGACATCGAGGGCCTGTCGTACGAGGAGATCGCCGCCACGCTCGGCATCAAGATGGGCACGGTGCGCTCGCGCCTCTCGCGCGCCCGCGCCCGGCTGCGCGAGTCGCTCGCCCACCGCGCCCCCGCGAGGAGCGCCGTGTGACGGCCAAGCACCTGGGCGAGCGAGTCCACGACCTGCTCGACAACAGGCTCCCCGCCGCTGCGGCGGCGGAGGCGATGGCGCACCTCTCGGGGTGCGAGGAGTGCACCACCCGCTGGAACGAGCTGCGTACCGCCCGTGAGGCGCTGAACTCCTCCGAGTGCGGGATCGACATGGCGTTCGCGCGGCAGCTGCTGGACCGCGAGCGGATGCAGCAGATGGCGCAGCAGGAGCCGGCCGGCGCCGCGCGTGCCGCCCGCGGTCGTGACCGCCGGCCCGTCGTGCTGACCATGTCCCTCGCGATGCTGCTCGTCGCGGTGCTCGGCGCCGCGTACGTGGCCGGTGCACCGCAGGACGTGACGACCGAGCTCTCCGCCTCGTCCGAGGACGGATCGGTCAGCGTCACCCAGGTCGACCGGGCGACGATGCTCTCCGGCGACGGCGTCGACGGCTGGCTCCAGCCCGAGTGGGAGGACTCGGGCCTCGTCCCCGTGGGCGGGGGCGAGAAGGTGACGGAGTCCGGCATCACCTACTTCGCGGCCGCGCTCCTGGCCGGCTCCACCAGCGTCCAGGTGGTCGAGTTCGCGGGTCGTCTCAACCCCGCCTCCGTCGTCGGCGCGCCGGTGCTGGAGCTGGACGGCATCGACGCCTACGTGATCGGATCCACCCCCACTCGCATCGTATGGCAGGCGGGCGAGCATGTGGTGTTCCTGACGTGCCACTGCACCGAGGGGACCCTGCAGGAGGTCGCGATCGCGTTCCCCCAGGACGGCGAGCCCGGTGCCGCCGACCAGATCATGTCCGGCCTGGGCGTCTTCGTCGACGCCCTCACCGGCAAGTAGCCCCAAGGGAAGTAGAGATGAACGACAGCCCCTTCGCGCCTCCGCGCGGAACGAACGGCTCCGGCGAGGAGTCTGCCACCCCCGCCGAGACCCCTCGCGACGGCCTCGAGAAGACGGTCGAGCTCGACCGGGAGGCGCGTGCGCAGGCATCCGCGCCCGCGACCAACGCCACCGTCGAGCTCCCGCCGAGCCCCTCCTACCCGCCGGCGGAGCCCGTCATGGCCGTTCCCTCGGCGCCGGCCGCGGCGGCGACCCCCGCGCCCGCCCCGCATCGTCCCGACTTCTCCGCGTGGAGCACTCCTGCGGCGCCCGCATCGGACCCCTTCCTCCCGCCGACCGAGCCCCCGGCCGGCTCCGCCCAGGCGGCGGCCGCGCCCCAGCCGGGCCGGCTCCGCCGCTCCACCGTCGCGCTGATCGCCGCGGGTGCCCTGGTGCTCGGCGGCGCCGCCGGGTTCGGCGGTGCCTGGGCCTACCAGGAGACCCTCGGTGGCGCGGCCGCGACCACCACGTCGGCGGGCACGGCCTCGACGCTCCCGACGTCGTCGAGCTCGACCATCTCCAGCACCGACGAGAACACGGTGGCCGCGATCGCCGCGGCGGTGATGCCGTCGGTCGTGTCGATCGAGATGCTCGAGAACGGCCAGGTCGCGTCCGAGGGCTCCGGCTTCGTCATCCGCGAGGACGGCTACATCCTGACCAACAACCACGTGGTCGCGGACGCCGCGAGCGGCGCCACGGTCAACGTGGTGATGAGCGACGGCACCGAGCACACCGCCACGGTGGTGGGCTCGACGGCCGACTACGACCTCGCCGTCATCAAGATCGACCTGACCGGCCTGACCCCGCTCGTGCTCGGCGACTCCGACGCGCTCGTGGTCGGTGACGACGTCATCGCGGTCGGCTCCCCGCTGGGCCTCGAGTCCACGGTCACCACCGGCATCGTCTCGGCGCTGCACCGCCCCGTCACGGCCGGCGACACGAGCTCGAGCGCGTACATCGACGCGATCCAGACCGATGCCGCGATCAACCCGGGCAACTCGGGCGGCCCGTTGATCAACTCCGCCGGCGAGGTCATCGGCATCAACTCCGCGATCGCGTCCCTGTCCAGCTCGAGCACCGAGCAGGCGGGCTCCGTGGGCCTCGGGTTCGCGATCCCGTCCAACCAGGCGCGCCGCACCGCGGAGGAGATCATCGCGACCGGTGAGGCGACGTACCCGGTGATCGGCGTGCAGCTCGACTCGCGCTACACGGGCGAGGGCGTCATGGTGGTCGACTCCGCGGACTCGGCGAACGCCGTGGTCGCCGGCGGTCCCGCCGACCTCGCGGGCATCGAGCCCGGCGACATCATCACCGCGATCGACGGCCGCGTGGTCACCCGCGGCGACGAGCTCGTGGTGGCCATCCGCGCGAAGGCGCCCGGCGACACCGTGGTGCTGACCGTCGAGCGCGACGGCTCGACACAGGACATCGCGGTCACCCTGACGGCCAACACGCAGGTGTCCTACGGCGACGACGACTCGGGCGGATCGTCCGACAGCTCGGAGGATTCTGGCGGATCTCTGCCCGACCCGTCAGAATAGGCCGCATGCTGGACATCAACGGCGGCGAGCTCCTCATCCTCGTCCTGGTCGCGATCGTCGTGATCGGGCCCGAGCGGATGCCGGAGTACGCGCGTCAGCTGCGGGAGTGGGTGCTGCGCGGCCGCGACCTGCTGCGCGACTCCAAGGCCTCGGTGAAGGCGGAGATCGGCGACGACGTCGACTGGTCGCAGCTCGACCCGCGCCAGTACGACCCCCGCCGGATCGTCCGCGACGCGCTGTCCGAGCCGTCGTCGCCCGCACCCCGGGCGGCGGCGGCTCCGCGCGCATCGTCCCCCGCGACGCCGGGCAAGGCGCCCTTCGACGCCGACGCGACCTGACGCGACCCGTCCTCCCGGACAGTCGGGTGGGGCAGGGGTGCGGGGGTCGTCCTGAGGTTTGGAACAATGGGCGCATGACCCGCGTGTTCTCGGCCATGCAGCCGACCTCCGACTCCCTCCAGCTCGGCAACTACCTGGGGGCGCTCGTCGAGTGGGTGAAGCTCCAGGAGACCCACGAGGCGATCTACTCGGTGGTGGACCTGCACGCCCTGACGGTCGCCCCGGACCGCGACGTGCTGACGCGGCGCACCCGCGTCACGGCGGCGCAGTTCCTCGCGGCGGGCGTGGACCCGGACCGGTCGCTCCTGTTCGTGCAGTCGCACGTGCCGCAGCACGCCGAGCTCGCCTGGGTGCTGTCGACCTTCACCGGCATGGGCGAGGCCGGCCGGATGACGCAGTTCAAGGACAAGTCCGCGCAGGTGGGGGAGTCGGGCACCAACGTGGGCCTGTTCACGTACCCCGTGCTGATGGCCGCCGACATCCTGCTGTACGACACCAACGTGGTCCCCGTGGGCGAGGACCAGCGCCAGCACCTCGAGCTGTCGCGCGACCTCGCGCAGCGGCTCAACACGCGGCTCGGCGAGGGCACCGTGGTGGTGCCGGAGCCGCACATCGTGAAGGCGACGGCGAAGATCTTCGACCTGCAGGAGCCCACCAAGAAGATGTCCAAGTCGTTCTCCGGGCCCAAGGGTCTCATCGAGATCCTCGACGACCCGAAGAAGGTCGCGAAGAACATCAAGGCCGCCGCGACGGACTCGGACACCGTGATCCGCTTCGATCCCGAGGGCAAGCCAGGTGTCTCGAACCTGCTCACCATCTACTCGGCGTTCTCGGGACGGGCCATCGATCAGATCGTCGCCGACTACGAGGGCAAGATGTACGGCCACCTCAAGGTCGACCTCGCCGAGATCGTGGTCGACTACCTGACGCCCATCCGTGACCGCGCCATGGAATGGATCGAGTCGCCCGAGCGGTTGGACGAGGTGCTGGCCCAGGGCGCGTCGAAGGCATCCGCCATCGCGCAGGTGACCCTGGACCGGATCTACGATCGACTGGGGCTGCTGCCGCCGCTCCATCGCTAAGGAGGGGCATGTCGGGCGAGGACACGGATCTCAAGGAGAGGGCCGGCGAGCTCGTCTCGCAGGGCAAGATGCTCAAGGGGCGCTGGGACCGGTCCTCCTGGGGGCGCGCCGCGACCCGCTTCACCACCCAGAACGGCATGGTGCTGTCCGCGGGGATCGCCTACTTCTCCCTGACCTCCGTCGCCGCCGGCCTGGTCATCGCGACCACCGTCGCGACCGTGTTCGTCGCGAGCAACCAGGAGCTGCGCACCTCGATGGTCGAGTACCTGGGCGAGGTGGTCCCGGGCCTGATCAAGACGGACGACACCGCCGGCTTGATCGACCCCGCCTCGCTCGGCTCGTCGACCGCCACGGGCGTGTCCGCCGGGCTCGTGGGAATCGTCTCCTTCCTCATCCTCATCAACACCGCCTCGCGCTACGTGCGCGGGCTCCGCACCAGCCTGAGGACGATGCTCGGGCAGGAGGTGTCCTCCCCGGTCAAGGGCAAGCTGCGCGACCTGCTCGCGCTGCTCCTGCTCGTCGTCATCGCGGTCGTCGGGCTCGCGATCCAGGTGGTCGCGTCCAACGCGGCCGAATGGTTCGCGTCGCTTGTCGGGCTGTCGGTGCCCACGTGGGGCATCCGCACCATCGGCGCCTTCGCGGCGCTGATCGCCGACATGCTGTTCGTCGCGCTCGCGATGATCCTGCTGGGCGGCGCGCGCTGGTCCAAGCGGCTCCTGTGGGTGGTGCTTGTCTCCGCGCTCGCGATCGGCATCCTGCGGCAGGCCATCAGCCTGCTGGTGGGCAGCGTCACGGACAACCCCGTGCTCGCGCCGTTCGCGGCGATCTTCACGCTCCTGATCTTCGTCGACTACGTGAACCGCGTGCTGCTGATGTGCGCCGCCTGGCTGGGCGCGCACCATCGCGACGCCAGCACCGGGCGAGTCGTGGCGGGCGACGCCGGCGCGGCCCCGCCCGAGGTGCGCGAGGGCACGCCCGCCGACAGCCCGGTGACCACCGCCCGGTCGACCGTGCGCGACCAGGACAGGCCCTGACGGGGCCGAGCCGCTAGCCTCGCCTCAGGACCCGCGTACCTGGGGGGTGCGTCCCGCACCGCGCGACGGGTCGGCTGGAGGCCGCGATGGCGCTGTCACGACCCGTCATGATCGGTGCCGCCGTCGCGGTGCTCGCCGCGGGCGCGATCGGCACGGTCGCGGTGATCGCCGCGACCCTGCCGACGGAGCCGGTGAGCCGGACCGTCGACGCCTCGGGGACCGCCGAGCTCCCCGGCGGCGCCTGCGTCGACTGGACGCTCCAGGGCACCCTCACGGGAGAGCAGAGCGACATCCCGGCCTGGATGCTGTGGGAGGCCGCGGCGGGCGGGGCGGAGGTCGACGCGGCGCTGAGCGACCCGCAGCTGCTGCTCGACGTGCACGAGGTGTGCGGAGAGGCCGGCGGGACCGCGTCGACCCAGGCCGAGCTCGCGTGGACCGTGTCGCGCTCGTGTGAGGACGCGCTGGCGACCGACGAGTCGGGGACGGTGAGCTGCGCCGGGGACGCGCGGCGGCTGATCGCCTCGGGGCATGCGTCGAGCGACGACGGCGGGGGAGCGATCGGCCAGATCGGGTCGTCGATCCGCGGCGAGGACCTGCCGATCGGGGTGCTCGCCGCCGGCGAGGGCGATCTCTGCTTCGACCTGTTCGTCGCGCTGACCCTCTACCGCGACACGGGCTCGGACACCGTGACGTTCACGGCGACGCCCTGCGCCTAGCAGCGCCGCGACGCCGAAGGGCCGGGGCGCGGCGC
>NZ_JAUHPZ010000029.1:0-281 GCF_030418375.1 Demequina lignilytica | reverse complement strand
TCGCCGTCGTACTGACGACGCGGACGATCGTTGTCGTACCGACGCTCACCATCACGCTGGGGGCGGCGGTCACCATCGAACGAACGCTGCGGACGGTCACCATCACGACGCGGGCCGCGATCGCCGTCGTACTGACGACGCGGACGATCGTTGTCGTACCGACGCTCGCCATCACGCTGCGGACGACGGTCACCATCGAACGAACGCTGCGGACGGTCACCATCACGACGCGGGCCGCGATCGCCGTCGTACTGACGACGCGGACGATCGTTGTCGTACCG
>NZ_JAUHPZ010000028.1:0-332 GCF_030418375.1 Demequina lignilytica | reverse complement strand
GCCGGCACAACCAGATGGTCCGTTCGTTCGTGCTGGTGTCGGGAGGGGGAGTGGATGGGCTCTGCGGACGAGGTGTTGGTGGCGATGGTGGAGGTCGCTGCTGATCGTCTGGGTGCCTATGGGTATGTGTTGACGGGGTCGCAGTCGGAGGCTGAGGAGCTGGTGCAGGACGCGATCGTGCGGGTGTTCGCGCGGCGGACGCGGTTCGAGGTGCCGGCGCAGGCGGAGCAGTATGTGCGGCGGACGATGCGGACGATGCATATCGATCGGATGCGTCGGGAGGCGTTGTGGCGGCGGGTCATGCCGGGTCAGGCGCGGGAGGAGTCGCGGGC
>NZ_JAUHPZ010000027.1:0-334 GCF_030418375.1 Demequina lignilytica | reverse complement strand
GAGTTGCCCCGAGCGAGGTCCTGAAAAGGGATCGAGTCGGTGCGCGTCCGAAACTTGAGAACTCAACAGTGTGCCACATTGTCGATGCCAAATGCATTAACAATCTCCGTCCTCCCTGGTTTCAGGGGGATGGATTCCTTTGGTAATCAAATGACAACGAGTCAGTTGTTTTTGATGCCAGAGATTAAACAGAGTCTTTGACTCGCTTCGTAATGGTGGTTGCTGGGCTCTTTTGGGGGTCTGGTTTTTCCAACATTCTTTTACGGAGAGTTTGATCCTGGCTCAGGACGAACGCTGGCGGCGTGCTTAACACATGCAAGTCGAACGGTGACGG
>NZ_JAUHPZ010000026.1:0-379 GCF_030418375.1 Demequina lignilytica | reverse complement strand
AGACCTGATGGCCGCCCGACGCGGGTCGACCCGCGCTGAGGCGTTCCGGCTCCTTGGCGTCGGTCGCCTCCTCGAGGACGCCGAGAACGCCGCCGCAATCGACGAGCTCGACAACGGTGACACCGACACCCCCAACCCCCACCCCGACGGCGCCCCCAACCCTGACCCTGATGGCGGCGGTGACCCTGATGGCGACCCCGACCCTGATGGTGGTGGTGACCCTGATGGCGGCGGTGAGCCTGACCCTGACGAGGCGACCCCCGACCCGACACCGACTCCCACGCCGCCGCCGCCGCGGCATCGGTATGTGGCGGCGGCACTGGCGGCAGGGGACCTGTCGGTCGAGGCGGCCTCGCAGATCACCGTGATGCTCGACGCC
>NZ_JAUHPZ010000025.1:0-385 GCF_030418375.1 Demequina lignilytica | reverse complement strand
CGCGTCGAGCATCACGGTGATCTGCGAGGCCGCCTCGACCGACAGGTCCCCTGCCGCCAGTGCCGCCGCCACATGCGGATGCCGCGGCGGCGGCGGCGTGGGAGTCGGTGTCGGGTCGGGGGTCGCCTCGTCAGGGTCAGGCTCACCGTCGCCATCAGGGTCACCACCACCATCAGGGTCGGGGTCGCCATCAGGGTCGGGGTTGGGGGCGCCGTCGGGGTCGGGGTTGGGGGCGCCGTCGGGGTGGGGGTTGGGGGTGTCGGTGTCACCGTTGTCGAGTTCGTCGATTGCGGCGGCGTTCTCGGCGTCCTCGAGGAGGCGACCGACGCCAAGGAGCCGGAACGCCTCAGCGCGGGTCGACCCGCGTCGGGCGGCCATCAGGTCC
>NZ_JAUHPZ010000024.1:0-496 GCF_030418375.1 Demequina lignilytica | reverse complement strand
GGAGTGGGGGTGGGACTGCCCGTATTTTGAGAACTGCACAGTGGACGCGAGCATCTTTGTATCTGTGGTCAAGTTTTTAAGAGCACATGGTGGATGCCTTGGCAGCAGGAGCCGAAGAAGGACGTTGTAGCCTGCGATAAGCCTCGGGGAGCTGGCAAACGAGCTGTGATCCGAGGATGTCCGAATGGGGAAACCCCGCTGGAGTCATGTCCAGTGACCCACGCCTGAACACATAGGGCGTGTGGAGGGAACGTCGGGAAGTGAAACATCTCAGTACCGACAGGAAGAGATATTCCGTGAGTAGTGGCGAGCGAAAGCGGAAGAGGCCAAACCGTGTACGTGTCAAGCCGGCAGGCGTTGCGTATGCGGGGTTGTGGGACCTTTGAGAGGGATCTGCCGATCCTTCAGGGAGTTACAAATCCGCGTGATAGTCGAAGGGCATTGAAAGGCCCGGCATAGAGGGTGCGACCCCCGTAGACGAAATTTCGTGGACTCC
>NZ_JAUHPZ010000023.1:0-512 GCF_030418375.1 Demequina lignilytica | reverse complement strand
GCGCGGCCGCCGAGCCTGGGGGTGCGGGTGGGGTCGATGGTGGCGGGCGGGGTGAAGTGGACGGAGGTGGGGGTGGCGTGGATGTCCCAGTGTTGGGTGTGGATGGTGTGGTGGCAGTGGCGGCAGAGCAGGATGCCGTTGGCGAGGTCGGTCGGGCCGGTGTCGCGTCCCCACCAGCGGATGTGGTGGACCTCGGTCCAGGCCGGGGGTGCGCCGCAGAACGCGCAGCCGCCGTCGCGTTCGGTCAGGGCGAGGCGTTGGGCTTTGGTGAACAGGCGCCGGGCCCTGCCCCAGTCGAGGACCTCGCCGTGGGTGCCGAGGACGGCGGGGATGATGTCCGCGTCGGCGGCCATGCGGCGCAGCGTCGCGGGATCCAGCGGTATGGGGGATCCGTCGAGGTCGGCGTGTCCGACCCGGTCGCGTAGGGAGGCTTCGTCGATGCGGACGACCATGGTCACCGACGCGAGGGGCAGGTCCGTCGCGGTGCAGGCCAGGCCGT
Source organism: Demequina lignilytica (assembly GCF_030418375.1). NCBI lineage: Bacteria > Bacillati > Actinomycetota > Actinomycetes > Micrococcales > Demequinaceae > Demequina > Demequina lignilytica. Next base: position 13 of record NZ_JAUHPZ010000023.1, on the reverse strand, counting down.
GGCGGGCCAGACG
>NZ_JAUHPZ010000022.1:0-514 GCF_030418375.1 Demequina lignilytica | reverse complement strand
GCGCAGATCGCGGAGGCGATGCGGGTGTCGCTGGGCACCGTGAAGCGGTATCTGTCGGAGGCGTTGACGACGTTGGGGGAGAGGTTCGATCCGTCCGAGGAGGACGCGGCCCTGGTGGAGAGGGGGCGGTCATGAGCACGTTGCGTGAGCAGATCGCCCGGTCGGCGGAGCTCGGCGGGGCCGCCGTGGGGGCGCACCTGCGTGCCGAGGGTGTCGCCGAGGGTCTGGTGGAGCGGGCGCATCGTCGCCGGGCACGTCGGACGTTGGCGTCGGCGGCGGCGTCGGTCGCGGTGCTCGCGTTGGCGGGCACGGTCGCGGTCGAGCTGCTGCGTCCTCCGCCGGATCCGGCCGGGCCGGTGCATCGCGACGACGTGCCCTCGATCGACCGCGCGGTGAACCTCGGGGCCGCCGACCTGTTCCAGTGCGGCGTGGAGCCCGTCGAGCTGCCCGAGCAGGGCGTGACCATCGCCGAGGACGCCGACCGCGACGCCCACCCCGATGTGGAGGTCGCGCT
>NZ_JAUHPZ010000021.1:0-567 GCF_030418375.1 Demequina lignilytica | reverse complement strand
ATGGTGGGGACTCATAGGAGACTGCCGGGGTCAACTCGGAGGAAGGTGGGGATGACGTCAAATCATCATGCCCCTTATGTCTTGGGCTTCACGCATGCTACAATGGCCGGTACAAAGGGCTGCGATACCGTAAGGTGGAGCGAATCCCAAAAAGCCGGTCTCAGTTCGGATTGAGGTCTGCAACTCGACCTCATGAAGTCGGAGTCGCTAGTAATCGCAGATCAGCAACGCTGCGGTGAATACGTTCCCGGGCCTTGTACACACCGCCCGTCAAGTCACGAAAGTCGGTAACACCCGAAGCCAGTGGCCCAACCCTTTTGGGGGGGAGCTGTCTAAGGTGGGATTGGCGATTGGGACTAAGTCGTAACAAGGTAGCCGTACCGGAAGGTGCGGCTGGATCACCTCCTTTCTAAGGAGCACCTACCGGCAGGTCTGCGGATCTGGCTGGTCAGGACCTGCACCAGGACCGAATGTGTTCTGGCAGGGCTCATGGATGGAACATCGACATGGCCGGCAGCTTGGCTGCTTGATCAGTACGCCTCCTTCGTGGGGTTGGAACACTCGAGC